>JAWVFT010000014.1:0-65574 GCA_033855775.1 Blastocatellia bacterium
GCTGATTCAAACAACGGATTTACAGAACGCCTCGCGCGTTCGTTCGAGTCAGGGGCTGAAGGTGCATTGCTACGGCAAACTCGCCGTCGCCTGTTTGTTGCTCACTTTCTACTCCTGATTCGCATAAAGTCTCAATCTCATAAGCTCACGTCGAGCGCGCCGGAGGCGATGTGTCGCGCCAACTCCGTCGCGCTCAAGGCCGCGATTTCTGCGCTCGCATCCGTCGCGGCGGTCATTAAGTTTGCCCTCCTTCACGCTCGCCCTGCCGCCCGTCGTCTCGCTCATGACCTTGCTCATCAACTTGAAAATTGCGCGCGTCGTATCGCGCCGGGACGCTGTGATTGAGCGGCCCGTGGCCGTGGCCGAGCGGAACGGCTTGACGAATAGCATCGGTGACAAAACTCTTCGCCGCGCTCACAGATTCAACCAGCGTCAGGCCGCGACCGAGGCACGCGGCAATCGCGGCGGCGAGCGTGCAGCCTGTGCCGTGCGTCGAAGTGGAGTTGACGCGCTCTTCGCTAAAGAGCGTGAGGCGGCCTTCGTCGTCCAGCAAATCGAGCGCGACCGGGCTGCTCTCGCCCTCCTTAACATTTGCCGTCTTCCCTTCCTCAGCATTTTTCTCCGGCTGTTGGCCGATGATTGACGACGGAAGCGCGACGGACGTTCGTTGCCCCAGATGGCCGCCTTTGATGAGCACGGCGCGGGCGCCCAGAGCGCGTATCGCGCGCGCCGCGCGACGCATGCCGTCTTCATCCTCGATGCGCAGCCCTGTCATGCGCTCGGCTTCGGGAATGTTGGGCGTGACGATTCGCGCCAGCGGCAGCAGTTCGCGGACGAGCGCGGCCAATGCCCGGTCGTCTATCAAGTCGAAGCCGGATGTCGAGCGCACGACCGGATCAACCACCGGCGCCGGCAAAGTTGTTTCATGAAAAAGGCGCGCGACTTCCGAAATCACTTCGCGCGTCGGCAGCATGCCGGTCTTGACGCAGGCGATTGTGAAATCTTCGATGACAGGCAGGACTTGTGCGCGCACGGCTGCGCCCGATTGATGCTCTGCGCCGTAAACACCTAGCGTGTTTTGGTAAGTCAACGAAGTGATGGCGGCGGTCGCAAAGCAACCGAAGGCCGTGAAGGTCTTGATGTCGGCGATGACGCCCGCGCCGCCCGAAGGGTCGAACCCGGCGATGGTCAGCGCGACGAGTGGAGCCGTTGTTTCGTTGCTCGACATGATGCAGCAGGCGAAAGGCTTTATGACTTGACGACGACAGGCAATAATAACAGAGAGTTGGAGCGCGGGGCAGACGACGTGATTGCCGGAGAAGACTGTGATGGAATACAGACCGATAACCGAAGATGAGTATGAAGCTGTGCGACAGTTTCTCTCGGAGATGGGTTGGCAGCATCGCGTCGGTGATGTCGCGAAGTTTCGGAAGATGTTGGAGCAGACGAGCCGGACGGTCGTTGCCGTTGACGGCTCAAACATCGTCGGGTTCGCCAGAGCTTTGTGCGACGAAGTTTCCAACGGCTATATCTCGATGGTGGCGGTCGCTGCCGGACGGCGCGGCGAAGGCATTGGCCGCGAGCTTGTCCGCCGTTTGATGCGAGACGATGCGGGCATCACATGGATACTGCGCGCGGGCAGAGGCAGCGACGGCTTTTGGGAGAAGATGGGTTTTAGAGTTTCCGAGGTCACGCGGGAAAGAGTCAGGACTTGATGCGCTTGCTCTCATACGAGATGCGCTTGTTTACAAAGCTGACGATGATTGGCGAGGCTGTCTTGCTTACATGATAACCAACGCGCGCAACGCGCTCATCGTCGCCTTGAGAGTTTGCGGATTGTCGCCGAAGATGCTGATTCCGGCGATGCCGCTTGCTCCGGCTTGAAGCGTGGACGCGGCGTTCTCGCGCGTGATGCCGCCGAGCGCGAGGAGCGGAAAAGGCTTGAGAGCTTGCGCCGCCGCAGTTAGTTTATCGAGGCCGAGCGGCGGGCCGAAGGCGAGCTTTGAAGGAGTCTCGAAGATTGGGCCGAAGACAGCGAAGTCTGCGCCGTCGTCGCGCGCGGCGCGGGCTTCAAGAAGCGTGTGCGTCGAAACGCCGATGACGAAGCGGCTGCCGAAAGCGCGCCGCACGATGCGGGCCGGAAGCGAGCGCGTCGTAAGATGGACGCCGCCGGCGCGCGAGGCTGCGGCGATGTCTGGCCGGTCGTTGACGAGCAGGCTGGTCTGGCTCCCGCGCGTGAGCCTTGCGGCTTGCGTCGCCAGTTGAAAGAGAGCGTGCGCGGAAAGATTTTTTTCGCGGAGTTGAATGAGGGGAACGCGCTCTGTGACGGCGGCGGCGACGAGCTTTAAGACTTGTTGGAAATCTTCACTGGCCGGAGAACTGTGTGGCGTCGTCGCGCCGCTCGTTATCAGGTAGACGGTCGGAGTTGACAGCTTGAGCGGCATCTTTTTTCATGCTGGCGCGGGTTGATTCATTCTGCAAATAATTGACGGTCTGATTGAAGTGGGCTATCTCCCAGAAGGCCATGAAGAGATTCAGGACGCCGAGGCCGGAGACGGCGCCGCGCACCCAACCCGAAGACATGGCGTGCTGCAAGCTCATCAATCCGGTCTTGCGCGAGGCGTAGAGCAGCAGATAGTTGTCGGCCCAATCGTTCAGGTTGAAGGGATGCACCCACGGCAGAAAGGTGAGCACGATGCCCACTTCGAGGCAGAGCACGATGAAGAAGATGACGCTTAATCTGGAAGCCATAACAATTCAAACCAACTGCTCACAAGTGACATTTGACAGGATAAGACAAAAGCCGCTCGCTTGTCATCCCGTCACTTGTTGCCGGTCACGGCTTTCTGCGCCTGCAACTCGCGCAACTTGTCGGCGACGCCGCGGTAAGAGACGTTGACGCCGTAGACTTCCGTGAAAATCTCTATGGCGCGCTCCAACTCGCCCATCTGCTCATGCGCCAGCCCAAGGTCATAGCGCAGGGCTTGATATTCGTCTTCGGTGTGGCCGGGCGTCTCCAGGCCCTTCTTGAACCACATGACGGCGAGGCGCGGCATGTTCTTCTGCATAAAGCAGTGGCCGAGCATGTTGCAGCATTGCAGATAGCGCGGCGTGTTGTCGCGCGGCGCAGTCAAGGCGGCGGCGGACTGAAACTCTTCGACCGCCTCGTCAACCAAATCCATCTCTTTATAAGCGATGCCGAGATTGTAATGCGTCTCGTAGTCGCCATCGTTCGAGGCGGGAGCTTCGTCTTCAACCGCTTCACGAAACTCGTCGAAGATGGCGGCGAGGCCGGGGTCAATGCCGCCGGATTTCGGGGCGACGGGAGCGGGCGATGACGGCTCGGCTGTCAAGACAGTTTCGGCGGGCGCAGGCGCGGTCAGGTCGGCGAAGGCGTCGTCGAGTTCCGTCGTCTCCGTCTCCACTTCGTAGCGCGTGTAGTCTGTGAACTCGACCGTCTGCTCTTCGACCGGCGCGGCGGAAGCTGCGGGCGCGGCTTCCATCAATTTCAAACGTCGCTCGTCAATGCCTTCGTTCTGGCCGTACTGCCGCTCAAGCATCTCCAAGGTGTCGAGCGCGATGTCTGTGTAGCCCTGCGCGATGTAGAAATCAACGCTGTCGAGTTCCTGTTTCAAGGTCGCCGCGTGTTGCGCGCTGAGCGCGCCGGAGGACGGCTGGCTCTCGCTTGCGGGCTGAGCATCGAAGGCGTTGTCGCTGAAGTCTATCTCTTGAAAGTCAGTGGTGAAGGACGCCGCTTCATTTGTTGGCGCGGGCGGAGAGAGTTCGGCTGCGCCGGGCGTGGCCCAATTCAAATCTTCGTTGAGGTCGGCGAAAGACGAAGACGGGTCTGTCTTGTAGCTGGCCGAATCGGCGTGTGCGTCTGCCGGCGCGGGCGTGACGCTGTTCCATTCAAACTCGGAACTCTCTTCGGTGGACGGCAGGCCCATCGCGCTGGCCGTCGCGGAATCTTCGCTGACCAGCGCGAAGCTCTCGAAGGTCGAGCTATCTTCGTTGGACGAAACGGGCGGCGTCGGCTCTTCATCTCGCGGCGGCCCGCCCAAGCGTTGCAGGCGGTCGAGGTGGTCTTGATCCGAAGAGAGATGAACCAGTTGCACGAGGGCGCGGCGTTCTTCATCAACCAGCCCCGCGGCTTCAGCCGCTTCGGCGAGACGTTCGAGCGCGGCCCGCAACTTATCGTCGTCGCGCTGCCATGTGTAGATTCTGATGAGCAGGTGCAGGGCCGTAATCTGTTCGGGGTCGCGCGAAAGAACTTCGTTGAGCAAGTCCATCAAGCGCGCTTCGTCGCGCTTGGCCAACATCTGTTCGGAGATGTTGCCGAGCACGCGGACGGCGGCGCTCAAATCGTTCTGGTTGATGTAGAGATGCGCCACGTCGATGTAGCGTTCGTAGAGCGCGGCGTCCTGCTTGACCAGCAAAGCCGTCGCGTGTTCGGCGGCGGGCGCGTCCTCCGCCTCGACATGAGCCGTGACGAGCATGGACAACAACGCAACATCGTCGGGCTGTTGGGCGACGGCGTGCGACAAAATTTCGGCGGCTTCGTCTGCCGTGCCGAGCGCGATGTGAGCTTCGAGCATTCCGCCGAGGATGCCGGCGTCGCGCGGGTTGATGTCGAGCGCAAGGGAAAAAGCGCTGAGCGCGTTGTCGTAAAGACCGCGCGCGAGAGCTTGACGGCCCGCCTCGGCGAAGGCGGCTGAGGCTTCCGTCGTTAGATTCTCGCGCATGTAGCCTTGCGCGAGCTTCAAGCGGATTTCTGTGTTATGCGGGTCGAGGTCTGCGATGCGGCGCAGCACGTCCAGCGTCTTGCGCTGCTGCCCTTCGCGCGCGTAGGCGTCGGCGACGACCATGTATTGCGCCCGCGCATCGACGAGCAGCCCTTGGGCTTCATAGAGCGCGGCGAGATTGCCCGCTATCTCCGGGTCGCTCGGCAGGAGGCGGTCAATCTTCTTGTACATCGCAATGGCTTTGAGCGTGAAGCCTTGCTGGCGATAGTATTCGGCGACGTGACGAAAGCAGCCGATGGCTTCGTCCTGTTGCTTGGTGCGGATGTAGAGGTCGCCCAGGGTGTTGAGCGCCGCGAAATCATTCTCGTCGTGCGCGACGATGTTGCGATACTCGATGATGGCTGCCGAAATCTTGCCCTGAGCAAGGTATTTTTCAGCCGCACGCACAACCTTTGCTTTATCAAAGCCCATTAGCAGTCTTCAGTCACTAGAAAAAAAGAGTCGGGTCATCCGTAGCGGGGTGGCCGGGACGGAACCCGCTCAATAAGAATTGCGCCGCCGTTATTAACCTTCGTTATTAACCTTTGACGCTCTCTCCGCAGAAGCGCCTGATGTTTACGCTAACACGCGAAAACAGGGAGTGTCAACGCTCTTTCTCGTCAACGTTTGCGTCCTCTTTCGGCAAGCTCTCGCACGCCCTGCGAAAGATGGTTGGCTATCTTCCTGAGCCGCGCCGCGGGGCCTCTTTCCGCTTCGCTGATTGAGTTCGTTGCGGTAATCCTAGACAATACGGGCGCGGCTGGAAAACAGTTTTCAGCCGCCGCTTTTCGCCCTTATTCTGAGAAACGAAATCACTGCTCCGACGACCATGGAGCGCGAGACTGTTTGAGCTTACACCAACCAATCGCGGCCCGGACAAGCAGGCCCGCCGCTTCACTTAACGCCGCGCCGCAGGGCTTTGTCGCCAACTTTGCCGAACGCCTAGCGCTCGCGGGCTTCGCGTTGTACTCCATCTTCGCTCCGCATTCGATTGCGGGCGCGGAGATTGGATTGGCTCTGGTCGGCCTTGGATTGCTGCTGCGCTTCATCACAACGCGGCGCACGGGACTTCGCCGCACGGTGATGGACGCGCCCATACTGCTCTTCGCCGTCTGGACAATCTTCTCCGCTCTCTTGTCACAGGAGCCGCGCGTCAGTCTGGCGAAGCTGCAATCGGTCTGCGTCCTTTTTCTCTTTTACCTGACGCAGGCTTTCATCACACGCCGGACGGCTGTGCTGCTGGTCGCGCTGATGATAGCGTCGGGCGCGGCGGGCGCGTTGTGGAGCGCTGCGGAGATAACGCGCGGGCGCGGCGTCGTCATCGCGGAGTTGTCGCCGGAGAGCCCTTTTCGCGCTCTTCCGCTCGGCGCGGGCGACGCCATCTGGCGCGTCGGAGCCGAGCGCATCTCGTCGGTCGCGGAGATTGACGAAGTTATCAAGCGAAGCCCCGCGAACGCCTTGCTCTCCGTCAGCGCGATTAAAGACGGCGAGCACGCCGAGTGGAAAGGCTTTCTGCTGACGGACGACATCAAGGCGCGGCCAGAGCCTTCCGGCATCACTGGCGCGGGACGCTCGCATCGCTTTCGCGCTTCCGGCTGGACGCGCCACTACGAGACGTTTTCCGAGACGCTGCAAATCCTTGCTCAACTCGCGCTCGGCCTCGCCTTCGCCAACTGGCAACGTCGTCGCAGCCCTCGCTGGCGCGTGTGGCTAGCCTTGCTGGCGACCGGCGCGTTGGCTTTAGGCATCGCTCTGACGGCGATGCGGACGGTGACGCTGGCCCTCGCGTTGGGCGCAATCGTCGTCGGTTGGCGAGCCACGCGCGACAGCCGCGCACGCCTGCTCGTCATCGCGGCCATTGGGTTGATGCTGGCGATGGGCGCGTTCATGGTCTGGCGCACGCGCGCCAGCAACGCTCTCTCGCTACAAGACCAGAGCGCGAGTTTGCGCTGGCGTGTCGCGCGGGTTGGCTTGTCGCGTGTGCCGCTTCATCCAATCTTCGGTCATGGAATGGATGCTATCAAGAGCCACTGGAACGAGTGGGGCTTTCCCGGCGAGCAGGTCATACACCTTCACTCGACGCCCTTGCAGATAGCTTTTGAACGCGGCCTGCCCGCGCTGCTTTTCTGGCTCTGGATAGTCGCGCGCTTCTGGCTCCTGACGGCCGGAGCCGAACGGCGCGCGCGCAACAACTTAGACGCGAATCTTCACGGGCTCCTGCTCGGCGCGACCGGAGCCATCACGGGCTTCCTCTGTAGCTCGCTCGTCAACTACAACTTCGGCGACGCCGAAGTCGCGCTCGTCTTCTGGTGGCTGATGGGAATAGTGGTCGTCAGCCAGCGGTCAATCATCGGTGACAACGCAGAGCCGGAAGTCGTTGACTGATGACGGATGATTGATGACGGATGACTGATGAGTGATGACTGACGAGTGACGACGGCCAATCTCTTCTTTCTCAAATCACGTCCGCGAAGTTCTTGCGCGTGCGGGCAAACCACCAGAAGCCGAAGATGAAGAGGACGAGGGCGAAGCTTGTGAAGTAAGCCAGGCCGCGCCAGTCCGGTTGCTCTCCTTCGAGGATGATGCGGCGGTAGCTGCGGACGAGCGGCGTGAAGGGATTGGCGTTGATGAAGGCGCGAAACTTTTCCGGCACGATTGATTCCGGATAGATAATCGGCGTCAGGTACATCCACGCCATCAGGACGAGGGCGACGCCCTGCACTATGTCGCGCAGGAAGACGCCGAGCGAAGCGATGAACCACGCCGCGCCGAGCGTGGCGACGAGTTGCGGGACGAGGAGCGCGGGCAGCCACACGAGCGTCGCGTGAAATTGTTGACGGATGATAACGGCTGCGACGACGAGAGCCAGCGTGCCGAACAGTTGATTGGCGAGCGTCGAGAGAGCCTGCGCGACCGGCAGCGTTTCGAGCGGGAAGACGACGCGCTTGACGAGGTTCGCGTGCGAGACAATCGTCGTTGACGACAACTGCACGGCTTCCTGAAAAGCCGTCCACGGCAGCAGCCCGCAGAAGAGATAGAGCGCGTAGTCCCAGGCCGTCCCGCCCGCCCCGAATCGCGCCCCGAAGATTCCGGCGAAGATGAACGTGAAAATCGCAATCATCACAACCGGCGTCACGACGGCCCACACGATGCCGAGCACAGAGCCTTTGTAACGCGCAGACAATTCGCGTCGCGCCAGCGACAGAAT
Source organism: Blastocatellia bacterium (assembly GCA_033855775.1). Classification (GTDB taxonomy): domain Bacteria; phylum Acidobacteriota; class Blastocatellia; order Pyrinomonadales; family Pyrinomonadaceae; genus DASVTR01. The sequence goes on from JAWVFT010000014.1 coordinate 7,990, forward strand.
CAAGTCGAGGCGTTGCGGCAATTCCCACAGCGGTCGCCACACCGCGCGCCGCGCTGTCTGAGCAGAAATCATAGCTCGCTAGTCTAGTTCAGCGAGTCTGGAGAGTCTATCGAGTCCAGAGAGTCGAGGGCAGAAAACGCTGTCAGACTTTTGAAACTCATGGCCCCGGACTCTTTAAACTCTCTGAACTCGCCATACTCTCTGGACTCGCTGAACTCGATAGACTCTCTAGACTCCTGACTCGCCAGACGATAGACTCTAACGCATGAGTGTCGCGTTGCGCGTCGAGGGCGTGTCCAAGCAGTATCGCATTTATGACCATCCGGGCGACCGTTTGAAGGAAACGCTGTCGCGCGGGCGTTGGAAATGCCACCGCGAGTTTTGGGCGTTGAGCGATGTCGGCTTTGAGATTGAGGCGGGGACGACGACCGGGATTGTCGGGCCGAACGGAAGCGGGAAATCGACGCTGCTGCAAATCATCACTGGAACGCTTGAGCCGACGCACGGCTCGGTTCATCACGCGGGCAGCATCGCCGCCCTGCTCGAACTCGGCGCGGGCTTCAATCTGGAGTTCACGGGCATCGAAAATGTTTACATGAATGCGTCGCTGATGGGTTTCTCGCGCACCGAGACGACCGCGCTCTTGCCTGAGATTGAACGCTTCGCGGAGATTGGCCCCTTTCTCTACCAGCCCGTCAAAACGTATTCGAGCGGGATGTACGTTCGCCTCGCCTTCGCCACAGCCATCAGCACAGACCCGCAGATTCTCATCATCGACGAAGCGCTCTCCGTGGGCGATGCCGTCTTTCAACATCGCTGCCTGCGCCGCATCAAGGAGATGCAGGAAGCGGGCAAGACGATTCTCTTCGTCTCGCACGACCCGGCGGCCATCAAGGCTCTCTGCTCGCGCGCCGTGCTCTTGAACAACGGTCGCGTCGTGGCCGACGGCAAGCCTTCGGACGTGCTCAATCGTTATCAGAAATTAATCATGGAGCGCGAAGAGGCTTACGAAGCGGAGCAGCCGCCCGCGACGAGCATTGCGGCTGGCAGTCTCATCACGGGCGACGCGCAGGAAGTCGCCGCGACGTTGAAGGAGCAGAGCGCGCAGCTTCGTTACTCTTATCGCCACGGCGACAAAAGCGCGGAAGTCCTGAGCGCGGAGTTGCTGGACGACGCGCGCCGCAGCGCAGATTTGGTGGAGACTGGCGCGAAGCTTTTGGCGCGCGTGCGCGTCCTCTTTCACCGCGCGGTTGACGAGCCGGTCTTCGGCTTCCTGATACGCAATCGCCACGGCATTCACGCTTACGGCGCGAACACGGAGCAGAAGGAAGCGCGCGCCGGACGGGTCGCGGCGGGCGAGATTATCGAAGTCTCGTTCGCCTTCGACTGCTGGCTCGGCACGGACTTTTATAACGTCTCGTTTGCTGTCCACAGCGCCGACGGCATCAGCTACGACTGGCTCGACGGCGTGCTCTTCTTTCGCGTCGTGGCCTCGACGCAGGTTGAAGGCATCGCTAACCTGAACGCCAGCGCAGCCCTGCGTCGTCTCGGTCAAATCGCCAATCCGCCAAACACAACCGATAAAGAATTGAGCCTGCGCAGTGGTTGATAAGACAAAGAACAATCTGTACGAGCGCGCAGGGATAACAGACGTGGCCGAGTTTTATCGCACGCGCTTTGTCTCCGGGCAACTGCTCGATGCGCGCTTCTTCGACGCCGTTAATCGCTTCGACATTCGTTGGGCGCGGACGATGTGGATTTACGACAACGTGCGGCGCGGCTCAAGCGTGCTCGACCTTGGTTGCGGCGGCGGCGTGCTCGCCTTGCTCAAACGCAAAGATGTCAGGCTCACGGGCGTTGACATCTCCGAGCGTTGCGCTGAGACGGCGCGCGGCAACGGCTACGATGCGACGGTCGCGGCAAAGCTCACGGCCCTGCCCTTCGCCGATGCGAGTTTTGATTACGTCGTCAGTCTGGACGTGCTCGGCCACGTCGCCTTTGAAGAGAAGGACGCATGCTTGCGCGAGATGGCCCGCGTCCTGCGCCCCGATGGGGTGACGATGCACGGCATCGAATGTCTGGACAGGGCGCGGCGCAAGGACTACGACGAGATGACGGAGGAAGAACTGCGCCGCTATGTTCAGATAGACGGGCATGTCGGGATGGAAACGGAAGCGGAAACAGCCGCGCGCTTCGCTTCCTTCTTCGCGCACGTGGAGAGCGCGCCGCGCTTCAGCATTTGCCAGAGCCACGAAGAGTTCATCAAGCAGTCGGACGATTACGGCAGGTCTTACTGCGAGCCGGACTTTCTGGAATACCTGCGCCGCATGTCCTTCAAAGAACGCCGCGCCTTCAACATGGCGATGGGCTACGTCTTCGACCAACTCTCGCTGGCCGGAATGCGATTGCCCGACAGCGAATATCTCTTCCTGAAAGCTGCCAACGAACCGCTCGGCCAGTTTGACAACGAACACCGCGACCGCAGCGATTTGTCGCTGGCAACGAGCGCGGCCTTCAAGAGCGTGCCGCTTTGTTTAGACCACTCGCCGCGCGCGAGCTTTGACGACGGCTGGCACGAAGCCGAGTGCTTTCCGCCGATTGCGCGCTGGATGGGCGAACGCGCCGGGGTTCGCTTCAACGCCGACACGCTTTCGCTTGTGCGCCTGCAACTCCAAACGCACTTGCCGCAGATAGAGACTGAGCCGCTCAAGTTAACTTTCTTCCTCAACGGCATCGAAGCGAGCGCGCTCCTGCTCAACCGTTACGGTTGGGTCGAGCTTGAGATTGACGTGCGTGAAATCGCCGCGCGGCTCAGGCGCGTGACCGCCGAGCCGTTCGAGTTTGAGGTGCGCGCCAACCGCGTCTGGCAGCCCGATTTGCATGAGGCGGAGAGCACGGACGACCGCCAGCTATCCGTCGCCGTTTGCAATATCGAAATCTTTCCCTGATTATTTGTCGCGTCATGAGCGAGTTGAAACACAGCGGCGGCAGCGTCGAATTTCAAGAGATTAATCTGGGCGTCGTCTGCCCGATGGCGAGCGAAGAGCAGACGGCCATTCCTTTCGTCAACGCCGTTCTTGAGCAATGCCGCTCGCGCGCTTTCAAGTCCGTCACCTTCTTCGCCATCCTCGACCGCGCTTGCAAGGACAAGACGCTCGACCTGCTGAGGGAGCACGCGACGAAAGAGCCGCGGCTACGGGTCGTCTGGGCGCCTGAGAACAAGGGCGTCGTTGACGCTTACGTGCGCGGCTACACGGAAGCTCTCGCCGCGGGCTGCGATTGGATTCTGGAAATTGACGCGGGCTTCAGTCATCAGCCGTCCGACATCCCGCAATTTTTCGAACGCATGCGCGAGGGCTACGATTGCGTCTTCGGCAGCCGCTTCTGCGCAGGCGGCAACATCTCCGACAGTTCCTTCAAGCGCAAAGTCATCAGCCGTGGCGGAACGGCGATGGCAAACTTGCTGCTCGGCACGAAGCTTAAAGACATGACGAGCGGCTTCGAGATGTTTTCGAGCCGTGCCCTGCGCGCAGTCCTTGAGCGCGGCATCGCATCGCGCGGGCCGTTCTTTCAAACAGAGATTAAGACCTACTGCCGCAACCTGCGCATCGCAGAGGTTCCGATACAATATCGCGCCGCCAGCCACGACGTTAACAACAAGGCTCTGAAAGATTCCTTCAGCAATCTCTGGCGCCTGTATCGCCTGCGACGGCAGGGCCAACTCTGAACAGCGCAGATTAACAAAGAGCCGCGCGCGTGATGTATAAACTAAGAATCCGAAGGCCCGCTGCCCCGAAATTTTATGACGGAAAACACCGCTTTGATTGTCACTTCGATTGCCGCGCCGAACGCCGTCCTGCGAGCCCTGGCGCAAGGTTGTCATGAGCACGGCTTTCAGTTCGTCGTCATCGGCGACGAACGCAGCCCCTCGGATTTCCAACTTGAAGACTGCCGTTTCTATAGCCTTGCCGAACAGCGTGAGCTTGAGTTTGAGTTTGCCCGCAAATGCCCGACGCGCCATTACGCGCGCAAGAACATAGGCTATCTCGTCGCGCTCAAAGAGGGCGCGTCCGTCATCGTCGAAACCGACGATGACAACTTTCCCGAAGCCGAATTTTGGAACGAGCGCAGTCGTCGTCAATCGGTTCCGGTGGCATCGGGCGCGGGCTGGTTGAACGTCTATCGCTATTTCACGGAGGCGAACATCTGGCCGCGCGGCTTGCCGCTCGAACAGATTCAAGCCGCGCTCGCGCCGTTTGAAACGCTCGCGCGCGAAGATGTTGATTGCCCGATTCAGCAGGGACTCGCCAACGAGAACCCGGACGTGGACGCCATCTACAGGCTCGCGCTGACGCTGCCGCAGAATTTCAGAAAAGACCGCCGCGTCGCTCTCGCGAGCCGTTCGTGGTGCCCGTTCAATAGCCAGAACACGACGTGGTGGCGCGACGCATTTCCGCTCCTTTACCTGCCCGCTTATTGCTCCTTTCGCATGACGGACATCTGGCGCAGCTTCATCGCGCAGCGCATCGCATGGGCCAACGATTGGGCCGTCCTCTTCCACGAGCCGACCGTCTGGCAGGAGCGCAACGAGCACAATCTGCTGCGCGACTTCAAGGACGAAGTTCCCGGCTACCTGAACAACGCCGCCATCTGCGACGCGCTCGGACAGTTGGACATACAGCCCGGCGTCGAACACCTGGGCCACAACCTGCGCCGCTGTTATGAAAAGCTGGTCGGCATGGAGTTGGTCGGCGCGCAGGAGTTGGATTTGATTGCCGCTTGGCTCGCAGACCTCAAAGCAATCTTCGGTTAGGCAAGCATGACAGTCGAGCTATCGCGCCGCGCTCGACGGCGTTAGCTCAAGCCATTGCACGTTGATTCCCAACGTTCGTAAATCTTCGCTCGCCCCCAGACGCTTCGGCGACTGCGCGTCCGGCATCTCGAAAGCCAGCACATTGCGCTCGCGCAAAAGTTGGCGCGGCAACTCAATCGTATAGATTCGCGGCAACGCTTCATCGAGCGTCCACGTCGTCAGAGCTTCCCCGTTCAAGCTCACCTTCACACGTTGGGCCGCGAGTTTTCCCGGCGAGAGATACGGCGACATCCTGACACGCAAGGCGACCGCATCAATCGCTTCGAGCGCGAAGACGACGGCGGCCCTGCGTTGCTCCGTCCAGCGCGAATACATCTCGCGCCCGCTCCATCCATACCAGAGAAACGCATCGGCCTGAGGCGTCGAAAGCTCAACCATCGTTTGCCCTCGCACGAGCGGAAAGCTTTCAGGCTGCGGCGGAAGAACATCTCCGGCTTCGTCATCAAGCGCGGTCGCAGAGCTTTCCTGACCGCGCAGGTCAACGACGTTGAGGCGGCATTGAGAAAGGTTGAGCGGGACACGCAGCGGCGCCTGGCGCGACCAGTAAGCGGCGGGCGCGATGACGACGTTGCGAAAACCCATGCGCCCCGCTTCGTCGCACAAACGCGCGCCGCCTTCATCAAACAATCGTCGCAACGCTTCAAACTGCGCGTGCCGCTGCTCTGAGCCGCGGGCCAGATAGCCTGTCGAGATGGCTTGACGATGAAACATTTGCAGGAAGAGCGCGTAGCCGTCCGACTCCACGAGCGGCAGATTCAACACCGGGCCAGCAACGATTTTATCCATGCTCGCCGGAGCTTCGATGCGCTGTTGTCGCGGCGTCGGCGAATAAGCTTCCATCACGGCCCAGACAAAGATGAGAGCCATGACAATGAAGCTCAAGCGATTGCCGCGTCGCTCCGCGAGCGCGCGATTCAGCCACGTCAGCCCGTAGGCCGCGACCGTCATCAGGAAAAAGAGTCCCATCACGACGAAGCGCGACGGCGTGCGATTGGCGTCGAACGGCGGCAGGCGCATCAACAAAGAGTAAGGCAGCGGAACGTTTGTCTCCGTGCCGAGAATCTTGAGCGTCGGCCCCAGACTCAACACGTAAAAGAAGAGCGCGGCGATGGCCGCCACGCGCGCCTCGCGCCGCTTCGATTTCCAGAGCGCGACAATCGCGCCGCCTATCAAGACAAAACTCGTGAAGACTTCATAGCCGCCGATGCCCGTCTTGATGCGCGTCGTCAGCGCGGCGAAGAGTTCGCCGTAGAGCGGCGTTCGCACAGGATTCGGAGCGAAGAAGCCCGCGAGGTTGGCCGAGTAAAAAGATGTCTCTGCGGCGGGCGGCTTGATGAAGTTGTCCGTCAGAAGGAGCACGACGAAGGGCGCGATGATGAGGCAATAAATTGTCGCGCCAAAGAGCAGTCGCCTGCGTCCTGCCAGCCGGAGTTTCACCGTTAAAGTCTGCCGTTCTTTAGTCAGCAAGAGCAGCAGCAGAACGAGCAGCAAGCCCAGGTGAATGTAGAGAGCGAACTCCGTGAAGTAGACGGCGCATGAGAGCAGCAACGCCGCCTTGACGACGTTCGAGAAGCGTTCGGGCCGTCGATAGAGACGCACGAGGCTGAGAGCCGTGAGCGGGATGAAGAACCCCGCGAGCATGTTGAGATGCGCGATGTGCTCCATGAAAAAATCCGCGAAGCTGTAGGCGACGGCGGCAATCGCTGCGGCCCATGCGGAACACTCAAGCTCTCGCAGCAGGCGGTAGCTGCTGTGGAGCAAGAGCGTGAAGCAGAACAGAATCAGGATGCGATAGGCGTAGAGCGGATAGAACGGGCTGTCGCCCGACAATTTTTTGACGATGAAAGTGGCGGGGAAAAAGCCCGCGGCGAGCGAATGGTGGCTGAGGTTCGGAGCGCCTCCGGGATAATAGATAAGCCCGGACGAGTAAGGATTGTGTCCATTCGTGACGGCCTCGTTGACGTGCCAGAGATTCCACATCATCTGCGCGCAGTCGGGTTCGACGATGCCGTCGCTGGCCCAGACCGCGCCGAGCGGGAAGACGCAGTTGAGCATCATCACCGTCGAGAAGACGAGGCACAGCAAAAGAGTTCCCCAAAAACTTTCGGCTGCTCTGAGGACGCGCGCGAAGCGAGATTCTCCCGTGCGATTGTCTGCCTGAGTTGCGATGCGGCGGCTCATCTCCTTCGTCTCGCGCGTCGCTCGACGAAGGCCAGCGCGCCGAGCGCGAGCAGCGTGAGCGCGGAGAGAGCCGCTCCGTTGCGCGCCGCCGGGGCCGTGTAGCGCATCTCGACGCGGTGCGCTCCGGCTGTCAAAGCGACGCCGCGCAGCAGAAAGTCCGTGGCATGAATCGGCGCGTCCTGCCCGTCAACGGTCGCCGTCCAGCCCGGATAGTTGACCTCGCTTGTGACGAGGACGGTCGGCGTCGTTGATGCGGTTTCGATGAAGAGGCGATTCGGTTCGGAAGCAACAAGACGCGCGCTCGAATCGGGAGCGAGCGCGCCGCCGGGCAGTCGCGGCAATTCACCGGGCGCGACTTCGAGCAAGGCCGTGCGCGCGGGGTCGAAGCTCTCGTCGCTCTCTCCGCGAATGCGGCGCAGTGCTTCTTCGCCGTCAACCGCCGAGGCTTCCGCCACGAGCCAGACGCGCGGCAACGCTCGCTTGTTGCGAATTATCTCCACGCCGTCCTGCTCGTAGACTGGCTCCCAACGGTTCAAGTCGTAATGTGGAAGCGGCATCGAGAATTTGTTCGCGGAATCGTAGAGCGTTATTTTCCAGAGGCCGAGCGAGGCGTGCGCGGAGACGTTGTTGATTTCGATGTGGTCAATCGTCGCGCGTTCATCGAGCGGCAGGCGCGTCCAGTAGCGATGAAAGATGAAACTGTTGCTTTCATCGCCGGGGAGGCTATCGAAGACGGGCGCGAGCCGGTGGCGGATGACGCTGAGAACATCCGCGCGGTCGTGCGCCCATTCAGCCGTGTCCACTCCGGCGCGCAACTCTCGCTCAAGGACGCGGCCATCGTTCGTATACAAACGCACACGCGCCACCACCGCGCCGTCCGCTTCCTGCGCCGAATCGGCCATCGAAGTGACGAGAGCCAGCGTGTCACACTCGCGCGCCGCGCCTTCCAGTCGCATCGTCTCGCCGGGCTTCACCTCCTGCGAAAGATTCGGAGCGCCGAAGCGAATGCCGTCTCTTTCGACGAGCAAGGTCGGCTCTGTCAGCAGGTCTGCGTAGGAGACGACGTAAGCCGTGTTGAGAATATCCAGCACGCGAGAGCGCGGCGCGAAGAGCGTCAAGTCGGGCTTGAAGCCGGGGCGCGGGTTGGCGGCGTCCATCGTCACGTTGCCGAGCGCGCGGCTGTAGCGTTCGAGAATCAAAGGCTCGTAGCCGCCCGTATTTCGTAGTCCATGCAGCATCGTCAGGTTTGAGGAATCAAGACGCGGCTGTTCCAGATATTCCTCCGTCCACAGAACCGTGCGCGTGTAGCTGCGATAATCTTCGGGCGCGTGAGCTTGCAGGAAATGCGTGGCGGGCGAGACGGCTGTGAATCTCTCCGCAGACTTGAGCGCGGGCCACCACCAACGCGCGGCCATAATCGAAGGCTCTATGAAGCAGGCGAGCGCGATTGCTCCGGTCAATACAAAAGCGCGCCAGCGCGGCGCGAGCAGTCGCCAGCCAAGCCAGACGATGATGAACGTGATGATGGCGAGGACGCTTTTCCAGAACAGGTAGCGCGTCTCTGGAAAGTTTGGATAGTGGTTCGACTCGTCCCAACGCGGCGGCGTCCGTGCGAAGTCTAGTTGCCAGAATAGTCCGGCAAGCGCGCCCGCGACGAGCAGGGCTAATCCTGCGACGACTGTTATCGTCTGTCGCCCGTTCAATTTTTCCTGAGCGCGGCGGAAGAGCGTCGAGGCGTAGTCCCAACCGTAGGATGAAAGAATGGCGAGGGCGAATGTCCACTCGAAGGCGTGGCGCGCGGGCGCGCGAAAGCGATTGATGACCGGAATGCGATAGACGATGCGATAGACGGGCGTGCTCGCGCCGAGCATCAAGACCCCGGCGACAATCGCCACCGCCAGCCAGAACATGACGCGCGCGTCGCGCCGCCCGTCGCCCCTGACGGCAGCGACGATTGCCAGCACAGCCAACATCAGGGCCAGCGGCGAAACCCAAGCGGTCGCGTGGTTGATGTAATGCAGCGGAAAGAGAAACGACTTGATTGCAAGCCGAAACGTGTAAGCTCCCTCGGTGAAGATTTCATAGCTGAGGATGCTGCGAATGCTGCGTCGTTGCGCTCGCATCGTTTCCAGAATTTGAAAGGCCGCCACGCCCGCCGAAAGAATCATCGCCACGACGGCGACGGCCAGCGGTCGCCAACGCTCCCACTCTTTCCATCCAATGAGCGCGCCCGCGTTCTCCGCAGAGTTCAAAGGTTTGGCGGCCAGCGTCAGAAACGCCGCGTAAGCGAAGGCCAGCGCGCCCGTGTAGACGAAGCCCTGCCCGATGCCCGTCAACACGGACATCGTGTAAGCGGCGGTGGCGGCGAGCAGGCACGGAATGAAGCGATGCGAGCGAGCGCGCTCAAGCGCAATCAACATCAACGGCAGCCACATGACGGCGTTCGCCAGCAACCCGTTGTTCGACACGGCGCTGACCATCAGCCCGCCGTAGCCGAACGTCAACCCGGCGAGCAACGCGGCCAGACGGCTGCGCTTAATCTCGCGCGCGTAAGCGTAGATGAAGGCGGGCGCGAGCATGTATGGAGCGAGCGTGTAGAGTTGCTCGGCCCAACGTCCGGGCAGCAAGAGGTAGCCCCACGTCAGCGGATAGCCGATGCCGATTTGAGCCATCGAGAGCAGCGGATAGCCTGACATCACGAGCGGCGTCCAGAGCGGCATTCGCCCGCCTCTGACTTCCGCCCAGGCCGCCGCGCGCAACGGATAAGAATAGACGAAGGCGTCGTTGATGACGAAGAATTTGCCGCCGAAGAAGATTGGATGAAAGAAGAGAACGAAGAAGACGGCGACGACGAGCAACGCCCAAACATCCAGCCGCCGCGCCCGCCAAGATTCTCGCCACCAAGCTTTGTTCATCCGGCCTTCCCGATGGATGTTCGTCCTGCTGCCCGCCGACGCTTCAAGCGCGCTTCGCGTCGCGCGCCGCAAGGATGAAGCCGAAGCTGCGCGTCATGTACTCGCGCTGTGGCAGTTTGCTCAAACGCCACGCGCCCGCGTCAATGACGAAGTGCGCCATCGTCGCGCCAAGCGTCGCGCCGAAGAGAAAATCGAAGAGCCTGACGAGCAGCACGTTCTGCTTGACCAACTCGAAACTACGCAACGCGTCGGCGTTGTAAAAAAGCAGGCCGAGGAGAATCATCAGCCCCAGAAGTTTCAGCCCGTTCTGGTAGCGCGCCGCGCGTGCGCGTTCCGGCTGCTCTCCGGCGGCGAACGAGACGATGCCCATGAAGACGATGTATTGCAGGCCGTGCGCGATGGCGTAAGAGAGAAAGGTGACGTTGATGTCGTTGGACAGATAGATGGGTAGAAAGAAGAGCACGAGCGTCCAGAAGAAGACGGACTTGAGCAGAGTTGTCTGGCGAAAGTTGCGCGCGTAGACGTAAAGACTGAAGGCTATGACGGTGATGTAGCTGTACCAGCCGAACTCGTAAAGCCGCTCAAGCGAGCCGCGCAGGTATTCCGGCGCGACGCCCATGCCTAGAATCCTGAACGTCCCCAAAATTCCGCAAACGGTCGCCAGGTCAATCGCCAGTTTCTCAAGCTTGCCGGGCGCGCTCGAAGATTGCGCGATGGAGGCGAAAGAGTAGATGCCAAGGTTCTGCCGCCCGTAGTGAAACGCCTGCCACGCCCAGAAGACGAGGAACAGGTAGGCTTGCGCCTGCGCGCCGGAGAAGGCGACGAGCAAGCCCGCGCCGATGGTCAGGGCGAGCGGAAAGTAGATGTAGCGCGCTTTGTGTTGCCGGATGATGTGCGCGAACTTGCGGTCGGCGTAAAAGAAGAAGGTGGCCGGGACGTGCGCGGTTCCGAGAAAGAGAAAGACGCTCTTCATCCCGTAGATGCTGAAGTAAGCCTTTTCGAGATGCGCCACCGAGATGAAGAAGAGCATCGGAATCCATGTGCTCAACAGCAAGGCGTAGAGAAAACGCTGCCGCGCGGCGCGTGGTCGCGCAACACTCTCAGCCTCGCTGCCTCGCGTTTCCAGATGATAGGTCGAGGACATATCTTTCATCTTTCTCAATCTGTTTGTTAATGGCCGAAGGCCGCGCTCGCCCGTTAGTATCGCACGGATGAAATAGCCACGCAGCCCGCGCGTCGTTCATCAAGACGTTGCTCTTTAAGGTTGCGCGCCCTGCTGAGCCGTAGTCTCCTGCGGTCGCAGTTGTATCCAGTGAAGAGCCACGCCGAGTTGGCGCGGGTCGTCGCCGGTGCCGAGCGAGCGCGGCGAGTTGGCGTCCGGCAAGTCAAAGACCAGCAAATTCTTTTCGCTCAAAATGGATTTGGGCAACAACAGCTTATACTCGTTTGCGCCCTCTTCTTTCAGCACGAGGGTTTCAACTCGCTGCCCGTTGACGATGATGTTCACGCGCTGCTCGCTCATCTTTCCTTTGGGAAGAAAGGGGCCGAGCTTCATATCCAGCAGCGTGTCGTTTATCGAATCCAGACCGAAGACCAGAGACGCTTCCTTTCCATCCGTCCAGCGGAAGCTCTCTTCCCTGCCGCTCCACCCGTGCCAGAGATATTCGTCGGCGTCGGTGGTCGAGAAATCAATGTAGCCGTTCGCGGGCGGGAAGCGGCGCGGCAGCGGTTGCGGCATCAAGCCCGCGAGGAACTGCGGTTGCCGCCAATCCCAGAGCCTTTCCGGGTGCTCGTCAACGCCAATCGGCCTTGAGTTCCAGAGCCACGTCGCGTGCGACATCGCGCCGCGACCGTTGATGAACATGCTGACGACGAGCAACGCTCCGCCCATGATGAGTTGGTCGCGCCAGCGCGCGGGCTGCCCGTTCGCTGACTGACTTGCCTCAAGCCGCTCGTCGCGCCAACGCAGCCACGCTTCGAGGCCGAGAATCGCGGGCAGCACAAGCCAAGGTAACAGCCCCGTCGTGAAGCGCGGGCCGAAACAATGTCCGCCCCACCAATGCGGAAATCCCGAAACGGCAATCAGGTGAACCACGATGATAAAGAGCGAAAGCGTGACGAGCCTTTGAAACTTGACGTAGTTCCAATAGCGCGCCAGCAAGTAACAGACGAACAGCAGAACCGGCACATACACGAGCAAGCCACGCGCCGGACTAAACAGGTTGCCAGCCAGCGCGACCCAGAACGAGCTAAAATTCAAGCGCGTTGACTGGTAATAGTTGGGCATCAGTTGATGGTAGTTGTGCCATGAGTAAGCGATGAATCCGGCGAACCAGAGCGCGCCGGTCGCGGCATACGGGACGAAGAGTTTGCGATGATAGATGATGAGATAAACGGTGACGGCAATGATGTGGACGGCATTGGTCGGGCGCACGAAGTAGGCCCATGCCAGCAGGGAAGCCAGCCAGATCGGATTGAGCCGTCGCTTTCCAGTCTCGTGCGCGAGCAGCATGAGGACGACGATGCCCAACAGCAGAATGCCCCACGTGTCCGTCCACAGAGCGCGCGAGGCCGTGCTCCAAACCTGCGTGCCGAACGTCGCGCCCGTGGCAAGGACGACGCTCCACTTCAGCGGCAGCATGAGCCGCGCCGTGTAGAAGAAGATGACCGCCAGCGCCGCCATCAGGATTCCGGCGAGGCTCACTTCAATTTCCATTTCGCCGATGCGGCTATATGTGCCGTCGGCGTTGGTGGCCGTCAGGCCGAACAGTTTCATCAGGGCCACGTAAGGCACGGAGAGCACGGATGTCCCCGGCGGCAGATGATAGTAGATATGATTGTTCGCCAATTCGAGTTGGTAAATCGCGCCGTTGCTGGTGTAGTATCCGCGATTCATCGGCTCTAATCGCGGCAGCGCGTAGTTGTCCAGTTTGAAGCTGCCGTGCTCGATGAGGCTTTGGCTGAGCAGTATCGTGTAGTTGGAATCCGTCACCTGCCGCACCTGCGAGAGCGCGAAGACGAGCAGCGTAAAGCAGAAGATGGCGACGGCAATCCACGTCGTCGAAGAGAGGCGCGCAAATCTTGGTTTGATGTTCATGCAGCAGGCAAACGAGAAACAGGCGGTCAAACGGAAATCGGAACGTGACAGCAGAGCATAAATAAAATCCGCATCGCACGCAAAGGCGCGAAGTTGAAGAGAGCGCGGTTAAAAGTTAAAGAGCGCGGGAGTTTGAAGTTGAAGAGAGAGAATTTAAAGCTGACTCAGCCGCTTCGCCGAAAGCGCGCGTGCGACGTGAAGCTTTCGCGCTGCTCAAGCCGTCCACCAAACGGCGAAAGATGATGCCACAACAAAACTCAGCAGAGCCGCCGCACGAAGGCGACACAGCGCGCTCCATCTCTATCATCGAGCGCGCCGGAAGAAGGCTGCGCAGTGTCTTCACGGCGCAAGGGCTGCGGCGCGTCTGGTCGGACGCGGCGGTGCGCTCGGCCCTCTTCGCTTTCGCGCTGACGCGGCTCATCATCTTCACAATCTTTGTGCTCGCCACACACTTTGAGATTCCGAATCCACCGCAGACAGTTGACGATTACAAGAACCCGAACATCGTCGTTCACAAAGAGAGCCTGCGTCCCCGCGTGGCGCGGTTGGCAGACTACGGCGACGGCGGTTGGTACATGGGCATCGCGCGCGACGGCTATGAGCAACGCCCGTTCGCCGACACGGGACAACATAACTGGGCCTTCTTTCCTCTGTTCCCGCTGCTGCTGCGCGCCGCCTCAAAGCTCACGGGCGGCTTGGCCCTGACGGGCATGGCCCTTTCGAGTCTCTTTTTTCTGCTGGCCCTCATCGTGCTCTTTAAAACGATTGTCGCCTTCGGCTACGACGAAGCGATAGCCGACCGCGCCGTCTTTTATCTGGCGGCCTTTCCGGTCAGCTACTTCTTCTCGCTGCCGATGACGGAATCGCTCTTTCTGCTGTTGACCGTCGGCAGCTTTTACGCGGCGCGGCGCGAGGCTTGGTGGACTGCGGGAGCGCTCGGCGCGCTGGCTTCGGCCACTCGTGTAACGGGCGTCGTCCTGCTCCCGGCTCTCTGCGTGCTCTACTGGCAACAGCATCGCGGCCGGCCCCGCGTTGACATACTGAAGCTGTCGCTGATTCCGCTCGGCCTGCTCGCCTTCATGTACTATCTCGACTTGATAACGGGCGACGCGCTGGCCTTCCGGCACGTGCTCGGCAGTTGGGGGCGGCAGTCCGGTTTTTTCCTGCGCCCGCTCTTTGAGTTTCTCAGGCATCCGCAGGAGTTGAGCATGTCCTGGGACTTTCGCCTGTTGAATTTCGCAGCCGCCGTGCTGGCTCTAGCCTGCGGCGTGGCGCTGGCGAAGAGACGCGAATGGGCGCTCTCGCTCTACACGCTGGCGGGCATCATCATTCCGCTCTCATCGCAGTTGCTGCAATCGCACGCGCGCTATGTGATGGTCGTCTTTCCGCTGTTCATCATCCTCGCTTGGTGGGGACGCAGTCCGCGCGTAGACCAAACTATTCGCGCGGCTTTCATCGTTCTGCTTGGCTTAATGTCGGCCCTCTTCGCCGCCCACTTCAGCACGGCGATGTCTTGATGAAGACAGGCCGACGGGAGTTTTCAAACACGAAAGACCTGCCATGCTCATCTCAGTTATCGTTCCCTGCTATAACGAAGAGGAAGTGATTCGTGAGACTCATTCGCGGCTCACTTCGCTGTTGAGTCAACTGGACGGCTTCGACTACGAGATTGTCTACGTTGACGACGGCAGCCGCGACCGGACGCCGGAGATGTTACAGCAACTTCAAGCGAGCGACGAGCGCGTGCGCTTGCTGCGCTTCTCGCGCAACTTCGGTCATCAAGTGGCGTTGACGGCGGGGCTTGAACACGCTGCGGGCGCGGCGGTGGTCGTGATTGACGCCGACCTGCAAGACCCGCCGGAAGTGATAACGGAAATGGTCGCGCGCTGGCGCGACGGCTACGAAGTTGTCTATGGAGTGCGGACAGACAGGCCCGGCGAATCATCCTTTAAGCTCTGGACGGCGAAGATTTTTTACAGGCTCATCAATCGCCTGTCGGAGACGAAGATGCCGCTCGACGCGGGCGACTTTCGGCTGATGGATAGGAAGGTGATTGCGGCTCTGCTGGCGATGCCGGAGCGCGACCGCTTCCTGCGCGGCATGGTCAGTTGGGTCGGCTTCAAGCAGATAGCCGTCCTCTATGCGCGCGCGCCGCGCAGGGCAGGAACGGGCAAGTACCCGTTCATGAAAATGTTGAAGTTCGCGCTGGATGGAGTCCTCTCCTTTTCGTTGACGCCGCTCAGGCTCGCCATCTGGACGGGCTTTCTGGCTATCTTGATGGCGGTCGCCGGAATCATCTACGCGGTGCTGCTCAGACTCTACACGACCGATTGGGTGCGCGGTTGGGCTTCGCTCTTCGTCGCCGTCCTCTTCATGGGCGGCGTCCAACTCATCTCGCTCGGCATCATCGGCGAATATATCGGGCGCATCTACGGCGAAGTGAAACAACGCCCGCTCTATCTGCTGCGCGAGAAAGCGGGCTTTGAGCAGGAGCAGCAGAAGCAGGAACTAATCGCCGGGCGAAATCAAGAATGAAGAGGCAAAGGAGTCGCAGCCAGGCTTTCAACGTTCAGCCAAGCTCAGCCATCTTCAAGCCAAGCTTTCAACCTTCCGGCTTAAGTCTTCCTTCCAACTCTCACTGCCCGACCGTCGAGCAATCGCTGTTGGTGTGCGTGATGACGGAGCCGAAGCGTTGCTGGTATTCGGCGGATGTGATGAAGGCGCAGACCATCGCGCGATAATTATTGGTGACGCGATTGTTCACCACGTCGAGCCAGAATTGATAGCCGCCGGGGTCTGCGTTGCGCTTCAGGTAGCCGAAGTATTGCATCAGTACGAAGGCCGGATTGTATTCGCGGTTGACGAACTCCGTGATTTCGATGACGGCACGCAAGACTTGCGCGCGCGTCTTCACGTTGTTGCGCAGGTCGGCGGCCAGTTGATTGCGCTCAGCCGTGTAGGGAAACAGTTGGGCCGTGTCGAACAGCTTGTTGACAAACTGCTCTGACGAAAGCGTGGCCGGATAGAGTGCGAGGAACTCAGGACGCTGAACCCACTCGTCGGCCAACGCCTGCTTCTTCGCTTCCGTGTTGCTGCCGCCACTGACCTTCGCGCGGTCTGCGGAAAATTCGTTGAACGTCGGCTGGCGATTATAGGAAGCCTTGAACAAGCGATAGACGAAATAGCCCGTCTGCTGAAACTCGTTCTCGACGAAGAAGGCAGCGGAGGCTTGCGCCCGCCGATTGTTCTCGCAAGCCCTGTCGCCCGCGGCGCACGGCGGCGGCGTGTTCGCAGCATTGCCCGTTATCTGCTCAGACCAGTATTGCAACCCACCCGCGTCCGGCTGGCGATTAAGAAAATCTTGATAATGCTGGCGGACGAAGAACTGCGCGTCGTCAATCGGATTCGCGGTCGCCGAAGTTTCGGAGAAATCAACGGTCAAGGCTCCTGCGAGATAAGCTATCTCATTGCCGTTGGCGACGAGGCGAATGCTGTAGTCGCCCGCTGGCGCGCTCGGCGCGACCGTCACGTCGAAGGTAATGACGGGAACGCCCGTTCCAAAATCCTGCTGCATGAAGGTGGATGGATTGACGCTCAGGTAAGGCGACGTTATCGTCACGCCCTGCGCGAACACTCTGTCCAGACCTTCACCGCTGACGTACACTTTGTATGTGTTTCCGGCAGCGACTTGCACAGGCACGGTGGACATCTGCCCGTTGATGCCGAAGATGCGCGGGTTGATTGTCGGAGCGCCGCTGTTGGCGATTGTCACGTTGAGCGCAGTCGTCGTGTCGGCTGTCACGCTTAACTGGCTCGCCAGTTCGACGGTGCGAAAAATCGTCCGCGCGTTGTTGCGCAGTTCGCCATACGGCCCCGCGCCCGAAGCAAGCTCTTCGGCTTTGACAGGCTGGTCGAGCGGTTCTGCGATGACGCGATAGTTTCCCGGCGGCAAGCCGTCTATGCGAAACGTTCCGTTCGAGAAGGTGACGTTGCCCGCGATGACTTGTCCCGTTCCGGTGTTCTCCGCCCAGACGTGCGCGCCGTAGGCTGGCACGCCGACGTTGAGCGTTCCGGCAATCGCGCCAAGGCCGCCATGTGGGCCGTACAGATTACGAATCGCAGCGCGGTCGTCGTCCGAGAGCGTGCGCGGCGTCAGGGCGGGCAAGCTGTAGACGCCGTTCTGTCCCTGCTGCGGTTGCATCGTCGCGCCGATGATGCTGGAGTGGTCAAGGCCGAGCAGGTGTCCGATTTCATGCGTCAGCGTCGCTTCGAGATCGTAAGTTCCAAACGTGCCGTCGGTCGAAAATTGCAGGCAGGGATTGATAACGATGTCGGCTTCGGTAAGCGCGCCGTTGGCTGGATTGTAGAAGACGCGCGTTTGTCCCGTCTTGAAGAACGCGCTGCCGCACGACGGAAAGACGGCGGCGTTCTCCGGCGTGTTGGCGACGGAAATCAGGCTCACGCCGTCGCCCTGCCCGCTCGCGCTGATTGATTGATTGGTCGAGCTTGTCTCGATAAAGCGTATGTTCGAGTTCTGCGACCAATGCGCGAGCGCGCGGCGCGCGGCTCCGACGACATCACTGCCCGCCTTGATGTTCGGCTGCTGCTGGCTGAGCGAAGTCGAGAGAGCGACGGTAACGGTCGTCGTCGGCCACTTAAGCTGAAAGGTCGATGCGTTTGTATATTGGTAGGTGTAGGCCCGCGCCGGGACAGTCCAGCTTACGAGCGATGCCATCAAAATTAGTGCTGTGATCGAACGTCGCATGTGCCGCAAACTGCCCTCTGGCCCGATTGTTCCTTCCGTGTTGATTCAACAGACATGAAGCAACCACCGGGCCAGACGCCCGCGCCGCCGTCCGGGCCGCGCTAAATGAGGCTGACGCTCCTTAAAGCGACTGATTCTCAAGAGCTTGGCTTAGTTTCGCGGGGAATTTTCGGATTTCGCTGTGAGCGACGAGAGTGTAGCTGAGAGGGCCAGTCGTCCGCATTAAACTGATGCACAGGCGGGCCGAACCGCGCTTTTTTTTCCGGGCAACATCGTTGACAAAAAGCAGACGAGCAGGCTAGACTAAATGTTGGTTGCAAGGGCGTCGCCCCGCCCCTTTATAGACTGCGCGTGAGAGCAGCCTCTCTCTCTCCCTGAAACAATCGGAACGCAGTTTCGTCTGGGATTAAATAATCAGGAGCATTGTAATGTCTAAGTTTACCCTAGCTGTGTTGATAGTAGCGTTGGTCGCCGCGACTGCTCTGGGGCAAGGCAGCGCGCCGACCTTGAGAATCGTCACCGAAGACCCGAACCTGCCGTCCGAATTGTTCTACGGCAACATCAAGGTCAAGCCGACGCGGCTGCGTCCCGGCACAAACACGCCGATTACGATTAACGACGCGGACTTTTTCGTGAGCCAGCACTACGTTGACTTTTTCGGGCGCTTCCCAGATCAGGGCGGCCTCGGTTACTGGACGAACGAGATTTCAAGCTGCGTCGGTTCTCCGACTCCCTGTAGCATCATCGGGCGCAAGGTCGGCGTCTCCGCGGCCTTCTTCATCGAGAACGAATTTCAGCAGTCAGGCTATTTCGTCTACAAACTCTTCAAGGGAACGCTCGACCGTCTGCCGACCTACGCCGAGTTTAAGCCAGACCGCCGCACCATCATGAGCAGTTCTTCGATAGCCACCGGCAAGACCGCTCTGGCCGCGGCCTTTGTGCAACGTCCCGCGTTCGTGCAGAAGTACCAGAACGCCACCACGCGCGACACGTTTGTTGACGCCATTATCGCCACCGTGCAGCAGACCTCCGGCGTTAGTCTCGCCGGACAGCGCAATGCTCTGCTCAGCCAGTATGACAGTGGCGGTCGCGCCGCCGTCATCAGCGCAGTGGCCGAAGACGCTTCGTTCTCCACCGCCGAATACAACCGCGCGTTCGTCGCCATGCAGTACTGGGGATACTTGAACCGCGACTTTGACCAGGGCGGCTATCAATTCTGGCTCGACGTGGTGAACAACCGCGTGACCAATAATTATCGCGCGATGGTCTGCGCCTTCATCACTTCCAGAGAGTATCAGGAGCGCTTCGGCAGCAGCATCTTCTACACCAACTCAGACTGCGCCAACATAAACTAACGCGCGCTTCTGTCTGGAAACCGCGACAGCAAAAAGCTCGCTTCATGTGAAGCGAGCTTTTTACTTTCCATTACTTTCAGCATTCGCCTTTCAGCGCTCACCTTCCCTTCTTCAAGAACAAGCGCAGCCCCTTGCGCACGTCTATAGCGAACGCTTCATCATAGACTTCGCGCATCAGCCGCGCCGTGCGTTCCCAACTAAAAAGGGCTGCGCGCAGCTTTCCGGCATCGGCCACGCGGCGGCGCAGATTTTCATCATTGAGCAGCGAGACGACGGCGCGCGCGAGTTCCTTTTCATCCTCCGGGGCGACCGTCAAGGCCGCATCGCCGACGACTTCCGTGATGCTCGGAAGACGACTGACGACGCAGGCCGCGCCGCAGGCCATCGCTTCGAGCGGCGGCAAGCCGAAGCCCTCGGACAGAGACGGATAGACGAACGCGCGGCATGATGAATAGAGAGAGCGCAGGTCTTCGTCAGGCAGATAGCCCGTGAAGACGACGCGCCCGGCCAAGCCCGCGGCCCCTGCCTGCGCAAAGAGGTCTTCCGTCAACCATCCTTTCTTTCCCGCGATGACAAGTTGCAAAGGCGTCTTCGTCTGCGCCAGCGCTTCGCGGAACGCGCGCAGGAGCGTCGGCAAATTCTTGCGCGGCTCAAGAGTTCCGACGAAGAGCAGAAAGTCTTCTTCTATTCCGAGCCGCCGTCTGGTCGCCTGCGCTTCGGTCGCATCCACTGGCCGGAAGACGCTGCGCGCCGCTTCCGGCACGGCCACGACGCGGTTGCTTTCGATGGAGAGATGCGCGCAGACTTCGCGGCGCACGCTCTCCGTCGGAGTGACAATCAGAGTCGCCGCGCGACACATCAAAGGAAAGCGTCGTCGCGCCCGCCGCACGCGCGCCGCCTCGTGCGTCTCAGGCAGCAACAGCAGAGAGAGGTCGTGAATCGTCAACACGGTCGGGCAGACTTTCCGCAGCGGCGCTTCGTAGTTAGTTCCGTGAAAGAGCGCGAGTCGTTGCTGGCGTATGTATCGCGGCAGCCCGAAGAGAAACCAGCGGCGATTGAGCAAGCCCGCCTGCGCTTCAACCAGATGCAGGTTCGGCGGCAACGATTCTTCGCCCGCGCTCGCGGGCCAGAACGGGCGCGGCGAAATCAACTCGAACTCATCCGGCGGCGCAGCTATCGCCAGCGCGCGGGCCAACTCAAACGTGTAGTGCCCAACGCCCGTCTTCGGCTCACTCAGCGGCAAACCATCAAGGCCAATACGCATACAGTCAAGGATGAACGAAGCGCCGGAAACTAAGGATGAAAGCCTTGCTGTTATTCGCTCATCGTTTCGAGTTTCGCGTTCGTAGTCTTTCTCTCAACTCTTCGTTATCGCTGAAATCTCGGTCGCCGTTTTCTTCAGCGTCGGTTCAGGAATCTGCGCGCCGAGCCAGTCGCTCACGAGCGCGCCCGCTCGTTCGGCCAGCGGCGCAGAGAGAGAGCGAGCGCGAAAGCTCTGCGCGTGCGAGACGAACTCGACGATTGATTGCGCGTAGCTCTCCGGCGCGTGTTGCTCCAAGAGAACACGGCGTCCATGTTGACCCATCGCGGCGAAGCGCGCGGGGTCTGCCAGAAACTCGTTGAGGAGCTCTTGAATATCGAGAGCTTCGCGCTCAGGCTCGACGAAAGCCACGGCTGCGGCGGGCAGCGTCGAGTACCAACCGACGCGGCTGACGAGACTCGGCAGCGCGTGTTTCCAGATGCGCAACTGGCTGCCGGAAGCTTCGCCCATCGTCGGGTAGCGCAGGTTGATGGCGAGAGAGGCGCGAGCGAGCGCCGCGTCCAACTCATCTTCCGGCACGTAGCCATGAACTTTCACCAACGCCTTCAAGCCTAACTGTCGAATGCGCGCTCGTAGTTGTCGCCCGTCAATCAAGACTTGCCCGTAGATGTCCAGCCGAAACTGCTCGCGCGCCGGGTACGCGGCCAGAGCTTCGAGCGTTTCTTCCAGCCGGCGGTTGCGTCCCAGATAACCGAAGATGATGAGACGAAAGGGCGGCTCGCTTCGTTTATCGCTCGCGCTCGCGGCTGAAGCCGTCGCGTCCGGCGGTGGTCCCGCGCTAAACGGCAAGGGCAGATAAGCCACGGGCCAGCGATTCTCTGCCGACAGCTTTTCGTAAGTCGAGCGCGTGTGCGCGACGACGCCGAGCGCGTTTTCAAGCGCGAGCGCGGTCAGCGGATAACGCTCCGCCATCTCGTCAATGTTCCGCGCCTCGCTTCGATAGCAAGCTTCGCCCGCGCGTCGTCCTTCCGCGCCGTAGTGTTGCTCCATCACTTCGAGGTACGAAGGCAAATCGCGCTGCTGGACTCTGTAAAGGCCGTCGAAGAAATGATGAAGACGTTCGTCATGCAAGACGACGATGCCCGCGTGACGGCGACTGGCTTGCCAGATTGAGCCGTGAAAGAGCGGGTTGTTGCCGATGTGATAAAAGCTCATGTCGGCGCGATTGAGTTCTTCCCAGGCGATATGGTCGGGCTGGTAGACACGAACCCGTGCATGCTCACGCAAGCTCTCGTCCCACTCGCGGTTGTCTGTCCACAAGATGACTTCGGCGCGCTCGCTTAAGGCCGCTAACACGCGCGTCGTGTAGTGCGCGATGTCCGTGCTCGCTGGCGGCAGCGGTGAAAACCAGTTCAGCTTCATCCGAGTAATTTCCGCACGACGTTGGCCCACGTAATCCCCAACTTCTCGTAGCGAGCGCGGCCACGCGCGCCCCATTCGCGCGCCTCCGCTTCATGCTCCCAGAGATAGTCCATGGCGGCGGCCAAACTCTCAGCCGTCGGCTCCGCGATTAAGCCCGTTTCGTTATCCCGCACAAATTCCAGCGGGCCGCCGGAGTCCGTGCAGGTGATGAGCGGCTTTGAAGCGAGCATCGCTTCAAGCGTAACATAGCCGTAGTCTTCGTCAATCGGAGGATAAAGGACGCCGCGCGCTTCGCTGTACAGCCGACGCTTCTCATCCTCCGTCACCTGCCCCAACCATTCGACGCGCTGTTGAGCTTTGAGCTTGCGCGCTAGTTGCTTGAGTTCGTCAACGTAAGACGGATAATCCGGCGTGCCCGCGAAGCGCACTCGCACGGGCTGGCGCGTTTGCGCCAGGGCTTCGAGCACGAGCGATTGCCGCTTCGGGCGACACAGGCGGCTCGGAAAAAAAAGATAGTCGGCGGTCGAGTCCGCGCAGTAAAACTTCTCCGCGAACGGCGGCGGATGATAGAGCGGCGCCGCATCCAGCCCGCAATACTCCTTGAGCCGCCGCGCCACGTTTCCCGAATTGGCGTAGAGAGCTTTGGCCTCTACCAGCAGCCTGCGGTCTGCCGTTTGAATCGCGTCGCGCACCTGCGCCCCGTCCGGCGCGTAGATTAAATCGCCGAGCGGGTGATCCCACAATTCGTAAGCCGTGCGATGCTGGTGCAGAATCCAGACGACCTTGTTCGGATGTGGAATCAGGTAGGCCGGAAACTTCAGGCCGATTAACAAATCAACGGGCGTTCCGGCGACCTCCGTTAAGTCAAGCAGACGGCACGCTAGCATGTGGTCAAGAATCTTTTCCGGCGGATACCACTTGAAGGGAACGGCGACGATTTCCGCTTCGTGCCCTTCCCGGCAAAGCGCGTCGCGCAATCCTTCGGCGTGCGCTTCCGCGCCTCCGCGAATGAACGGCACCTGCGCCGTCGCAATCAAAATTCTCATTGGATAATCAGCAGCCGGTCATCCGCAGTCTGCAATCGGCTGGAAGCTTTTCGCTGACCACTGATAACCGTCTTGCCATTCAAATTTTCCAGCCGACGACGGCGTAGTCCATCGGGCCGTAGAAGTATTGGTTAAAGCGTTTGACGATTTCCGAATCGCCCGCGATGGGCTCGGCATCCGACGGATTGAGCCGGAGGATTTCCACACGGTTCAAGCCTCTCGATTCGAGGAAGAATTTCATGACGGGCGCGGGCAGCGGATTGCGATGCGTCGGGTCGAAGTAGAAGTTGCAACTGCCGACCAGCACGTTCTCAGGATTCGGCGTTTCAAAGATGACCAGCCCGCCCGGCTTAAGCACACGAACCGTCTCGTCCAACAATCGCAGCAGCGTCTCCAAGGGCAAGTGCTCGATGATATGAAAGCCCGTCAACGCGCCGAGGCTCTCGTCGGGCAACCGGCGCAAGCAATCCATCAAGTCTGCTTCGACGACCGCGAGGCCGCGCTCGCGCCCGCTCTCTATGAGCGCGCGATTTGAATCGACGCCGCTGGCCGGGATGTTCCATTCACGCAGGAGTTCGAGCCATTCGCCGCGCCCGCAGCCGATGTCCAGCAAAGGCTGCGACGCGGACGTGAGGCGCGCTTGCTCGACCAGCGGTTGGTAGACTTGCAAGCGCTCTTTTATCTCCGAAGCGCTGCCACGGAAACTCTCTTCGAGCGCTAGATACAGAGCGTCGTGCAGGTGCTCTCGTTCGTCCGCGAAGATTTCCGTTTGCCTGCTGTCAAAGATTTCCGTTTGGCTGTTGTCAAACGATACGGGCGCAGGCTTGCTCGTCTCTTCCAGCAGGCGCGCGACGCGTTGCCCCTGCAAAGCCAACTCGGCGCGCACCTCCTGCTCTTTTTGAAAGACTCGCTGTAGCTCGTCGCGCAGTTGGCTGGAGAGCCGCCCGGCTTCGGCTCGCGCGTTCCGCATTGACTCATCCGCGCGCGCTGATGCTCCCGCCTGCTGCTCGTTCTGTCGCGTCTCAAGCTCGCGCATCTCTCTTTGCCAGTGAGCGACGGCCTTGTCAATCAACACGTCGAACTGTCGCTTAACAAGTTCGACGCGCTCTGCCATTTCCTCCTGCATCGCGTAGAGACGCGCGATGAGTTTATTCTGCACGAGGTCGAAGCGCGCGGAGAGCGATTGCTCCAGGGCTTGCTGCGCGGCGGCCAGAGTTTGCTGTTGAGCGTTCGAGTCGCGCTCTGATGCGGCGAGTTGCGCGAGAGCGCGCTCGACTTCAAGCCCGTGACGGCTGAGAGCCTGGCTGAGATGGTTGGCGTAGTCAACGACGAGTTGCTGTTGGGCGAGCATGTGCGCTTCAAATTGCTGTTGATGCCGCGCGCTCGACGGGAGCCGGACGATGCCGACGCAGAGCCGCAGCAGATAGCCGGCGAGCGGCAGGCGATACAACTGGCGCACGGCGGCGGGCACGAACAAGCCTTTGACACGAACGCGCTTGGACCTGCCTTCGGTCGAATAACGCAGCCGCGCCAGCACGTCTATCTTGTTGAGACGGCCATCGCGCAGGCTCTCTATGAAAGCCTTGTAGCCGGTCGCGTCTGGGCCGCGCTTGAGGATGGCGCGGTAGGCGTTCTGTATAAAATTGCGGTCGTGATATTTGAGCAGGTCGCGCGCGTGATACCGGTCGTCTGCGCGCGGCTCGAAGTCAGGCTGCAAGGCGAGTTGCACGCCGTCGAGCGCGGTCAACGAAGGAAAGCCTTCGGCTGTGGCAGACGCTTGCTCAAGGCGCATCGCGGCGGGCGAAGGCGCAGCCGAAGAAGCGATGTTATCAACTGCGCTGCCCGCGCTCTGTGCGCGCCGCGCGCCTTCGCGCAGCTTGTCCATCAGGCTCTCGATTGTAATCTGCGGATTGTTAATCTCCATCGTCTATGCTCTGCGTGTGAGCGTTATGAAAGTAACGCAAAACCGTGAAAAAGACGAGAGAGCAATAATAGAGCAGCCCGCATGACTTTGGCTCTTAAGCAAAGTCATGCGGGCCGGTTTCGTCTGCCGTACGGGCAGGATTAGTTGATGGTGATGTGCGGGGCCGTGTCTGCCGGGCGACTCGTGTAAGTGACGCCGCCGATTGTGACGCTGACGATGATGGGAACGTCGCCCGCGCCCGCCAGCGTCGCCGGAAGTTGAACGTTGATTTGGTCAACGCCGGGCATGTCGGTCGGGCCGACCAGCAGGATGTTTGCAACGCCTGTGATGTCGGTCGTGCCGATGCGAACGGTGACGGTGCTAGGCGTCATGTTGCGCACGCCGGTCAGCATAATCTGCAAGATGGTCGGCACGCTCGTGCCGCCGCTATTGAGCGAGGTCACGGTGAACGGCTCAGGCGTCGGGGCCGCAGGGTTCGTGACGTTGAGCACGATGGCGCGACCCCCGGCATCGTTCGTGGTCGAGAAGATGTCGGGCTGCGTCGGGTTGATTTGAATCGTGCTGCGAATGACGGAGCCGTTGTTGTTGATAGTGACCGGATAGGTGTTGGTTCCGATTGTCGCGGCGAGCCCGACCGGCACGACGAAGCGAATCTCGTTAGGCATGATTGAGAGCAGGCCCGCGCTGGCGGTGTTGACCGAGACGGTCACGCCGCTCATCTCGACGGGCAGCGGCGGACGGCGCAGCGACTCGGAAGCTCCGGTCGCCACCTGCGTGCCGGGCGCAAGCGTGCTGGTCGAACGAATGATGCCAATCATGCCGGGCGCGAGGCCGTTGACGGCTGGCGGCGTCGGGCTAGGCGTAGCGATGGGACGCTGGCTGGCTCCGGTAAAGAAGGAGACGGTCGGCGAAGCGACCTCCGTGCCGGCGCGCGTCAAGAGGTAAAAGCCTTCGGCGGAGCCGTCAGCGTTGCCGCCGCCAAGCTCCGTGCCTTCCATGCTGAAAGCGATGCGGTCGCGCGTGTTGCTCGGAAACGGTTGCAGCCTGAAAGAGAGCGTATTGAAGGTGTTGCTCAGGCGCGTGAAGCTGATGGTCGCGGGCGGCACGGGCGTGGAGAAGACCTGCACGCGCCCGTTTGGATTCAAGCCGTCGGCGGCGGTCGGCGGCACCGTGCCGTCGGCGCGGAAGTTGAGGGCCGAAGCGAAGATGAGCGTCGTGTTGTCGAAAGTGAAAGTCGGAAAGCGCTGCACGTCGGAACCGGAAGTGGCGCGCGGGCCGACCTGCGTGAAAGTGTCGCTCGTGACGTTGTAGACGAAGATGGCCGGATTGGCCTGAGCCGTGCCGTTGGTCTTCGGGTCGGCGGAATAAGATTCGAAGGCGACGAGATTGCCGTCGCGGCTAATCCTGCGCCCGGCGTTGAAGACGTTGATGACGAAGCCCGTGACGGGCGAAGTCGTGCGCGTCGCCTGTCGCGTGACGGTCGCAGTCGTGCCGTCAAACGTCCCCAGGTAGACTTCGCCGTTGTTGTCCGCGTTGTTGCCTGTGCCGCCGATGCTGATGTTCGCGTTCGAGAAGAAACTGAGCGCGACGGTGCCCGGCAAGGTCTGCCCCGCGAGCGTCGGGTTGCTATTGAAAATCGGATTGTTGGCGGAGGTCGTCGTCGTGCTGGTCAACTGCACGGTCGTCGCCGTGAGACGGTTGTAGAGAAAGACTTCGGGATTGAAATCGGCGTTGCCGCCCGTCAGGTTGCGCGTCGAGACGAAAGCGACGACCGAAGCATTGTCGTTGGCCGAAGCCTCGCGGTTGTCGAAAGCGACGAAGGGCGAAGTGGTCGCCGTGCCGGGCGTCGGCGTGCGACTCGCAGGCGTGTCCGTGACGCGCGTGAACGTGCCGGCCGTCAAGTCTGTCAAAGGCTCTTCGACGCCGCTTGAAAGGTCGGCTGCCGGGTTGGCGACCGCCGGAATAAAATAGATAAAGACTTCCTGATTGCCGTCTGCGGACAAAGCCGTGTGGTTGGCGGCTGTGTTGCCGTCGTAGTCGGCGGGCGTCGGCGCGTTGGAACTGAAGATAATCCAGCGCCCGTTGCTGCTCAGCACGGGTTGATTGTTGCTGACCTCGACATCAATGGCGCAGCCGGGAATCGGCGTCGGCGCGGGCGTCGGCGTGGGCGTCGGGCTAGGACTCGGCGTCGGCGTCGGGCTTGGCGTCGGGCATGCGCTGGCGGCTCTGAGCGCGCTCTTGGTGTTGGTGATTTGAAAGATTCGCCGCTGCGCGTAGTCGAAGAGAAAAATCTCGCGGTTGCCGTCGGCGTTATTGCGGGTCGCGGTCTTCTCCGTCGCAATGTCGCCCGTTGATTCGAAGACGACGAAGCGCCCGTTAAGGCTCATGTCGCCGACGTATGTGTTGCCGACCGAAGAAGAACTAATCTGCGTGACGAAGGTGTCTGGATTCTGAGCCTGAGCGGCGACGAACGCGCCCGTCAACAGAATGCACATTAAGGCCACGCATGACAAACGAAAAGCTTGCTTCACAGATAAAGCCTCCGAATTAAAACAAGGACATAAAAGAAAATAAATGCTCCAGGGAGCTATGAGCAGCAGTTAGCAAGCGCAGATGAGGAATCAAAGGCACACCCGCGCGGCTAAAGAACCGTCATTTTAAGCGGAAGCCACTGACTAGCGCAAGCCAGCACAACCGGCGTCAGTCTCATAATTTCCAGTGAAGGCGAAAGGCCGGACACGAGCCTTCCCGCGAGGCGTTGCCCGCCGCTTGAGCGCGCGGCGTTTGAGCATGACACAAAGCAAAAAGCTCAAGCCTTTCTGTGAAGGCAAGGGCAGCGATTGGCTTTCGGATGCGAGCTTGATAATTATCGAGGCGATGCCCATAATTGGGCGCTTTTCGAAATAATCTTAAAACAGCCCGTCGCCTGAGCGGGCGCTTGTTGTCATGATGCAGAATTGATTCTCCAGGCGAGGAGCGAACTGAAGATGGATGAGTTTGAGAGCAAGGAGGCGATGTTGTCGGAGCGAGCCGAGCGGCTGGACAAATCGAACATGGCTAAGGTCATCGAGAACACGCCGCGACAGATTGAGAACGCTCTGGCGCAGGAACTCCCGCCCGCGCCCGAAGGCCCGTTCGATGAAGTTATCATCGCGGGCATGGGCGGCTCCGCTTTGCCTGCCGAGGTGGTCATCAATTCATTCACAGACGCTCTCAAGATTCCCATCAAAGTTATACGTCGCTACACGCTTCCGAAAGTTGACGAGAAAAGCCTCGTCATCGTCTGCTCTTTTTCGGGGAACACGGAAGAGACGCTATCGGTTATCGAAGGCTTCCCCGCCGCCGCTGCAAACGTCGTCGTCGTCACAGCCGGTGGCCGTCTGGCCGATGTGGCGGCTGAGAAATCGTTCCCGCTGATTAAGATTCCGGTCTGGCATGAGCCGGAAGGGTTTCAACCGAGGTCAGCCGTCGGATACTTTGCGACCTACTTCGTGCGCTTGCTTGAAGCCGTCAATGCGCTGAGCGGCGCGCTGGCTCAACTCGCAGAGGTTCCCTCCTTTCTTCGTGGACTCGCGGGCGTCCGGTCGGAAGCCGAAGACTTCGCCATGTGGTTAGAGAATCGGATTCCCGTTGTTTATACGGACGAGCTTCACCTGACTTCAATCGCGCGGATTGCGAAGATAAAGTTTAACGAGAATGCGAAGCGGCCAGCCTTCTTCAATGCTCTGCCGGAAGCCAATCACAACGAGATGATTGGTTTTACGAGAAAGGGGCTGGCGCAATTCGGACTGCTCTACCTGCACGACCCCGCGAGCCATCCCAGAATCAGGGAAAGATATTTGGTCATGAAGAAAGTCTTCATGGAAGACGGCCTGGACCATGTGGATTTTCGAGAATGGGAGATTCCCGGCCAGACTAAAATTCAGAAAACCTTCGCCGCCGTGATGCTGGCCGACTGGTGTTCCTACACGCTTGCGCTGCTCGACGGCTTCGATCCATCGCCCGTGCCTTTAGTTGAAAAATTCAAAGGCGTTCTGTCTTCCTCCTCAAACACCGGCTGACCTATGGAAACGACAATGAAGACCGATGTAATCATCGCCGGGGCAGGCCCGACGGGGCTTTCCTTGGCGTGCCAGTTCATACGGCATGGCGTCAGCTTCATCATCGTCGAGAAGAATGAAGGCGTGACGCCTTTCTCGAAAGCCCTCGGCGTTCATGCGCGCACGTTGGAGATTTATGAACAACTCGATCTGGCGCAAAGGGCCATCGCGCAAGGCACGATTGCCGCGAAAGCGCGCATGCTCGAAGGCGGCGAGATACGCGGCGAAGTTAATCTCTCGAACGTCGGCGAGGGGCTGAGCGCGTACCCATACATGCTCGTGCTGGAACAGAGCAAGAACGAGCAACTGCTCTATGAATACATGCGGGCGCACGGGCAAGACGTGCGCTGGCAAACCACGCTCGAAAGTTTTACGCA
The DNA here is from genome assembly GCA_033855775.1 of Blastocatellia bacterium. Taxonomy (GTDB): domain Bacteria; phylum Acidobacteriota; class Blastocatellia; order Pyrinomonadales; family Pyrinomonadaceae; genus DASVTR01. The sequence continues at coordinate 37,306 of JAWVFT010000014.1, forward strand.
GACGGAAACGGGCGTGACGGCTCAAGTCAAAAACGGCGACGGCCTCGCTCAAACCATCGAGGCCAAGTATCTAGTCGGCTGCGACGGCCCCAAGAGTCCTGTCAGGCATGCGCTCGGACTCAGCTTCGAGGGCAGCACGTTCGAGCGTCTCTTTTATGTCGCCGACGCGCAGGTCGAGTGGCAGTACGGACACGACGCGCTTCAGGTTTGTCTGGCGCGAAATTCGGTCGTCGCCTTCTTCCCGATGCGTGGCGACAAACGCTTTCGCATCGTCGGAGCTTTCCCCGAAGGCACGGACAAGGAAGAGGGCGAAGTGTTGTACGAAGAGATTGAAGCGCGGATAAAAAAGGAAGCGGAAATCGAACTTGAAATCTCGCGCGTCAACTGGTTCTCGGTCTACAAAGTCCACACGCGCCATGTCAGCAAGTTTTCCGCGGGCAGATGTTTTCTCGCCGGAGACGCGGCTCACATACACACGCCCGCCGGCGGCCAGGGCATGAACACGGGCATTCAGGACGCCTACAATCTGGCGTGGAAGTTGGCCCTCGTCATCAAAGGCGCGGCTGCCGCGCGCATCCTGGAATCCTACAACGAAGAGCGGCTCGAAAACGCCAAGAGACTGTTAGGCACGACCGACCGGATGTTTAATCTGACGGCAGGCACGGACTGGTTGTTGAATATCATTCGGACGACGATTTTTCCGCCGCTGGCGAAATACATTCTGAGCATAGAGCTTGTCAAGAAAAAATTCTTCCGCATGATTTCGCAAATCGGCATCACTTACCGCGACGCTTCTTTGAGCAGGCATGGCGGCGACGCGGAGTTTGAAGTCAAAGCCGGAGACCGCATGCCTTATTTCCTGATTGACGGCAAAAGCATCTACGACCGCCTGCGCGAGCCGACCTTTCATCTGCTGACTTTCTCCGACGGCCAGAGCGATTACCAAACGACGAGAGACGAGATTGAAAGACTTTACCCGCGCCTCGTTGATTATCAAGTCGTCCCGCTCTACCCGCACGTCGCGGAAACCTTCGGCGCAGACAAATCTTTCAGCGTGCTCTTAAGGCCCGACAACTACATCGCCTACATCTCGCAGGAAAACTCTTCGAGAGAGTTAAGCGAATATCTCAGCGAGGTCATCGGTCACTCGTAAAACCGCTTGCTCCTTCCCCGTCGCGTGACAACACAGGAGCGCAAACGTCGAGCGCGCGTCGTTACAGTTGTGAAGCCGATGCGCTGCGGCTTGCGCTCGCCCTCGTTGCAATTCATTCATGCTTGCCAATAAAATCCCTGCGCGACGAAGAGCGATTGCTCGTCGCTGTAGAATAATGATTGAGAAGGAATCGGAACTATCCGCACGATGACCAAAGCTAATCCTAATTACGAAGTGAAGCGCACCGCGACGGGTCTGGGACTATTCGCCCTCAAGCCCATCATGCGCGACAAGAAAATCATAGAATATACTGGCCCCATTTTGTCCGGCGATGCGATAGATGAAAAGGGCGGAAAGTATCTCTTTGAACTGGACGAGAAGCGCGCCATTGACGGCAGCGCGCGCAGCAACACCGCGCGCTACATCAACCACTCGTGCAAGCCGAACGCTAAAGGCTACACGACCGGCAACCGCATCTGGATTTGGTCTCTAAGAGCCATCAAAGCCGGAGAGCAAATCACCATCAACTACGGCAAACAATATTTCGACGACCACATACGGCCCGTCGGCTGCAAGTGCGACCACTGCCTCAGCCAACCGAAAAAACGAAAGAAGAGATAAGCGCAGCCGCCGCTCTTGGCCCTCGCGTTTCTCATCAATCTTTAATCTCTGTGAATCCTCAATTCGTCGTCCACGGATAATTTTTGCCACAAAACAGGCGGCGGCGGTGTTTGCCGTAATAGAACGGAAAATTCCGCAGCTTTGCCTGAACGAGCGATTCTATCTTGAGGAGATAATGAGATGAGCAGAAGAATATTGGCCCACGTCGCGTTGGCCTGCGTCGCGCTCTGCGCGGCTTTCTCGACGGCTTTCGCGCAGTCGGACGCAAGGCGTTTCTCGCTCGCCTGCCGCGACCAGGACGACTCTTATAACGACGCGCGGGCGCGTCATTGCGAAGTCAAAGAGCAGACCATTGCGGCGACCGGCGGCACGGTCAACGTTGACGGGATGCAGAACGGCGGCATCTCCGTGCGTGGTTGGGAGCGCAAAGATATTCTGGCGCGCTATCGCATCCAGACGCAGGCTCCGACGCAAGCCGAAGCGGACGCTCTGGCCGCGCAGGTGAGCGTCAAGACCGCTAGCGCGCAGATTCAAGCCGAAGGCCCGGAGCAGAACGACAAGGCGCATTGGAGCGTGAGCTACGAAATATTCGTCCCGCGTCAATCGAATCTTTCGCTGCGCACGCACAACGGCGGGATTAGCATCTCGGACGTGAATGGACGGATTAGCTTTGAAGCTCAGAACGGCGGCGTCGCATTGCAGCGTCTCGGCGGCAACGTGACGGGCGAGACGGTCAACGGCGGGCTGGCCGTCGAGTTGAACGGCAACAACTGGGAAGGCGAAGCCCTCGACGTGAAGACGACGAACGGCGGCCTCGCAGTTTCAGTCCCCGACAACTACTCGGCTCACCTTGAGGCGGGAACCGTCAACGGCGGATTCAACGTCAGCCCCGCTATCGCGGAGGTCGCGCGCGGCACAAAGCAATTGTCGCTGAATCTAGGCTCAGGCGGCCCGAACCTGCGCATCTTTACGACCAACGGCGGCGTCTCCATCAAACGACGAGACACCAAAAACTAGCGCACGGTAGAACGACAAACGCGGCGCTTGTCCGGCTCTCGGCAACAGGAAGTTGAACGCTCATCTGCCTGTGCTGAGAGCCGGAGTGTCGAGCATGTCGTGGCGCGTGATGATGCCCGTGATGCGCCCGTACTCTTCGACCAGCACGGCTGGACTCTCTTGCAGCTTGCGCGTCACTTCGGTCGAACTGGCGTCCACGTCAACGATTGGAAAGCCCTGCTCCATCACCGCGCTGACGGGCGACTCTAACAACTCGCGGTTCGCCAACGCTTTCGCCAGGATGCGATTCTCACGCGCAGAGCCAACCGAGCGTCCATCCTCAAGCACCGGAATCTGCGTGATGCCAAGCTCGCTCATCTTAGCGAGCAGGTCAACGACGCGCTCTTCGGGCGAAGCCGTCACCAGCGACTCAGGAGCGCGCCTGCTCTTGGTTCCGCAGATGAGCCCGGCGGTAATCTTCTGCGGTTCGAGCAGTTGCTTTTCCTTCATCCATTCGTCCGAATGATGCTTGGACAAATAGTGCTCGCCTGTGTCGCAGACGATGAAGACGACGATGGCCTCTTCGTCCAGAGTGCGGGCCACGCGCAACGCCGCCGCCAGATTCGTCCCGGTCGAGCCGCCGCAAAAGATTCCCTCAAGGCGTCCGAGTTGACGCGATAACTCAAACGATTCGCGGTCTGTGATGTTGATGACTTCATCCACATACTTGATGTGAACGTTGTCCGGTATCGTCTGTTGGCCGATGCCTTCGACGAGATACGGCGTCGCTTCGATGAGCTTGCCCGTCTCTTTGTAAGTCTTGAAGACCGAGCCGTAAGGGTCTGCGCCGATAATCCTGATGTTGGGATTCTTTTCCTTGAGGAAGCGGCCTGTGCCGGAGATGGTTCCGCCCGTGCCGATTCCGGCGACGAAGTGGGTGATGCGCCCTTCGGTCTGCGCCCACAGTTCCGGCCCCGTCGTGCGGTAATGCGCGTCGGGGTTGGCCGGATGAGAATATTGATCCGGGTAGAAAGAGTTGTGCGTCTCGGCGGCGATGCGCTCAGCCGTCGTCACGTAATGGTCGGGCGTTCCCGGCTTGGCGGAAGCAGGCGTGACGACGACATCCGCGCCGAGGGCTTTGAGATATTTGACCTTTTCCGTCGCAGACTTGTCCGTCATCACGAAGATGCAGCGATAGCCTTTGACGGCTGCGGCCAGAGCCAAGCCGATGCCCGTGTTGCCGGACGTGGCTTCGACAATAGTGCCGCCGGGTTTGAGCGTGCCGTCCGCTTCGGCGGCCTCAATCATCGAAAGGCCGATGCGGTCTTTGACGGAGAAACCCGGATTCAAATTCTCCATCTTGGCAAGCACAGTGGCTTTGATTCCCTGCGCCAGCCGGTTCAGTTTCACCAGCGGCGTGTGGCCGATGAGGCCGAGCACGCTCTCATGAAAATCCATAAAAGTCTTCCTACCTCGCGTCTTAAAAAGTTGGGACTGCTCAATGGCGCGGCGTCGCAAGGGCCGATAAAAATCTGCGCGTCGCTTTCAGCCCGCCATGCTTTACATTCGTCATCATGTGCCGAACAAGCGAAACAGCGCAAGCCACGACGCGCCGCGCTTCATAAATTTTTTAGCGAGCAGTGGTCTGGGCGTTGCCGGATTGATGGTCGAAGAAGTCGCCCGCTATCTGCCGGGGCGGCGTATCTGCACGAGGGTTGTGGCGGGCGCGCTGGTCTTGCTCTCATTCGACGGACACTGGCCGCAGCCTGTGGCGCAGGCGTTGTCAACATTCTTGCCGCCAGCGCGAAATGAGCGCAAGCGTCGCCAGCCGTGGCGCCCGACGTAGAGACAGGCCGCCATGATAATCAGGATGACCGCGATTGTTTGCCAGTCAAGCATAGCTGCGGCCCTTGTCTAACTAAATCCGAGAAGACGCCCGCCCTGATAGACGACGAACGAAGCGACGTAAGCGAGCACGAGCATGTAGCTGACCATGAAGAGCGGCCAGCGCCATGAGTTGGTTTCGCGGCGAACGACCGCCAGCGTTGACATGCACTGGCAGGCCAACACGAAGAAGACCATCATCGAGAGCGCGACGAGCGGCGTCCATGCCGCAGAGCCGTCGGGCCGTTTCGCGTTGCGCACGGCTTCAATCAGAGACGACGAAGATTCATCATCGGAGCCGACGTTATAAACGATGCTCAAGGTCGAGACGAGCGTTTCGCGGGCCGCAAACGATGCTATCAACCCGATGCCCATCTTCCAGTCGAAGCCGAGCGGCGCGATGACGGGCTCAATCAAGTGACCCGCGCGGCCCGCATAGCTATGACGAATCTGCTCGCCTTCTTCAACCAACGCCGCATCGCCTGTCGCTTCCGGCGAAGATGCGTTCGCCTGCGCGCTCTTCTCCTGCGAAGCGGGAACCTGCGCGGCTGACGCGGCCACATCGCCCGCGCCTTCCTGCGGCGGCGACGTTGCTGCGCGCGGGAAAGCCGCCAACGCCCACAGCAGAATCGAGATTGCCAGAATGACTGTTCCGGCGCGCTTCACGAACAGCCCCGCGCGCGTGTAGATAGTGTGCGTGATGTTGGCGAGGCCGGGAACTCTGTAGGGCGGCAGTTCCATGACGAGCGGCGGCGGCGGGGCTTTGAGTATCGTGTGCTTCAGAATCCACGCGACGATAATCGCCACGGCGATTCCAAGCAAGTACATCGCCAGTATCAGCACCGCGCCGACCGAGATGAACCCGAAAGCTTTCTTCCCCGAAAAGAACGCTCCAATCATCAACATGTAAACGGGCAGCCGCGCCGAACAACTCATGAACGGCGCAATCATGATCGTCGCCAGACGGTCTTTCGGATTCTCAATCGTGCGCGTCGCCATGATGCCGGGAATGGCGCAGGCGAAGCTGCTCATCAGCGGCATGAAAGCCTTGCCATGCAGCCCGACGCTGCGCATCAACCTGTCCATCAGGAAAGCCGCGCGGGCCATGTAGCCAGTGTCTTCCAGCAGCGAGATGAAGAAGAAGAGCAGAAGTATCTGCGGGAGGAAGACCAGCACGCCGCCGACTCCGGCAATCACGCCGTCCACCAGCAAGTCCGCCAGCAGTCCCGCGGGGAGTTGGTTCCGCGTGAAGTTGCCGAGCGCGCCGAAGCCTTTGTCAATCAAGTCCATCGGCAGTTGCGCCCATGAAAAAATCGCTTGAAAGACCAGCAGCATAATCAACAACAGCAGGACGGGGCCGAGCAATCTGTGCGTGATCAGCGCGTCAATGCGTTCGGTCAGGCTGGAGCGTTGCGCCGCGTGGCGGTTGGCGACCGACTCCTTGACCACAGATTCAATCCAGCCATAACGCGCCGCCAGCGGCTCCTGCCACCAATTTGAGTTGGCCCGCGAGAGCCGCTCGCGCGAGAGCTTGATGGCTTCGCCGTGGGCTATCGCGGGCGGCAGTTCGTCCGCATAGAGGTCGCGCATCGCGGCGACGCGCTCGCCCTGATAATTGTCTGCGAGCAGCAGCAGTTCTTCTTCGGCGTGCGGCGACAAACGCCAGCCCGCGTTCGGCCCCTTCTTGCCCGCCGCCTGCAAGACGGCGCGCGCGAGTTCTTCGCTGCCGAGCCGCCGCTTTGCCGTCACAGGCACAACGGGCAGGCCGAGCGCGTCGCTCAGCTTACGCACATCAATTTCCAGCTTGCTCGCTTCGGCCAAATCAACCATCGTCAAAGCGATGACCAGCGGGCGGCCAATCTCCATCAACTGCGTGACGAGATATAGATTGCGCTCAAGGTTGGTGGCGTCAACGACGGCGATGACGACATCCGGCGCGGGGATATTCGCAATCCTTCCGGTGAGCACGTCGCGCGCAATCTGCTCGTCTATCGAAGTGGCGTCCAGGCTGTAGAGTCCGGGCAAGTCAATCAGGCGCGCGGGAGCCGTCTCAGGCGAGAGCAACCAGACGCCTTCCTTGCGCTCGACGGTGACGCCTGCATAGTTCGCCACCTTCTGCCTCATTCCGGTCAGAGCGTTGAAGAGACTGGTCTTGCCCGCGTTGGGATTTCCGGCGAGCGCGATGGTCAGGCTGGCAGGCTTGGGCGGCGGGAGTTCGAGTCCCTTTTCGGTGAGGGTTGTTTGAAGGGAAATAACGCTCATGGTCATGCGCGACTGCCAGGGCGGCGGCCCTGCGGCTCGCTTTTAGAGACTGCTCTGGAAGACCAGAATCGTGCGAGCCTCGTCGCGGCGCAAAGCCAGATGATAGTTGCGCACGCAAATCTGAATCGGGTCTCCGAGCGGCGCAACCTTCACAACACGAATCGGCGCGCCGGGCATCACGCCCATCTCCATCAGCCTGCGCGTCAACGCCCCACTGCCTTGAACCTGAGCCACACGCGCGCTGATGCCCTGCGATAGGCGATCAAGCGGAATAGCAGCGTTAATGGAATTTGTCGTCTCGGAAGGAGTCAAGGAATCACTCTTTACTTATCAAGATATTACGTCGCCCGACTTTTTGGCTCTCCTCTTTCGGAATCATCCAGGAAGAGCCACGGAGAACTATAACAAAATTGAAAATAAATTTCAATTTCACCATCGCTCGAAGGCGCGCGAGGTCGAGTGTCATTTTGCGGAGCCGCGCGAGGAGCGCAGATTCAAAAGTCAGCCCTTCAGAAATTTGCCTTCCTTATGTAGTTCCCGTCTGATGCCGTAGTGCAAATCCTGCGCGCGGATTTCCTGCGGGTCGCGGACGACGGCCTTCAGGCAGGCGTAGCGCAGCACGTTGATGATGCTGCCGCCTGAGAGTTCGTAGTCGCCCGCCAGTTTGTGCAGGTCTATATCGAGGGCGAGACGGTAGGGCTTGTCCTTGAAGTTGTCGTCCCAGAGGCGGCGGCGCTGCTCGACGCTCGGCATCGGGAAATGAACCATCGACTGAAAGCGGCGGGCGAAGGCTTCGTCCAGATGCGAGCGCAGGTTCGTGGCGAGGATGACGACGCCGGGAAAGTCTTCTATGCGTTGGAGCAGGTAGGAGATTTGCTGGTTGGCGGCGCGGTCGTTGGCGTTGCGTGATTCGGTTCGCTTGCCGAAGAGCGAGTCGGCTTCGTCAAAGAAGAGAATCCAATTGCGGTTCTGCGCGTAGTCGAAGAGGCTGGCGAGATTCTTCTCCGTCTCGCCTATGTATTTCGAGACGACCTTGGAGAGGTCGATGCGATAGACGGACAGCCCCGTAGCTTTTCCGAGCAGGCTGGCGGTCAACGTTTTGCCCGTGCCGGGCGGCCCGTAGAACAAGGTGCGGAAGCCGTGCTTGAGTCGTTTGCTGAGCAGCCAGTCGTTCATCAACGTGTCTTGATGTCGCACCCACGCGGCGATGTCCTCTATCTCCTGCCGCGTCTGCAAGTCGAGCACGAGGTCGTCCCACTCGTAAGGCGTGGTCAATCGTTGCGCGGGAAACTCCGGGCTGAAGGGTGGATTATAAGCGCGACCAGTGGTCAACAACTCGACATACTCCGGCGTCAGGTGCAGGGCCGAAGAGAGCGGCGGCTCTTCCTGATGACGATGATTGAGGCGCAGGATTTGGCGCGCGTAGAAATAGTGTTCATGATTGAACAGGTCGTGCAGGCGCAGGCGCGCTTGAATATCGTTTCCGGCGAGCAGGAACATGGCCGTCTCTCCGGTGGGCAGAAAGCCGATGTGAGAAAGCCCCGTCAGCCCGCCAAATTCCGTGAAGCGTCTTTGAACGGAATGGTTCTGAATGAAGAAAGAGTCCAGGATATCCGGCTTGACGTGTGGGACATAGCTTAAGATGAGGACTAAACGTTCGACCGCGCTCATCGCAAATTCTCGAACGACATCCGCGTATGAAGAGTCGGCTTCGGGCAGCGCGGGCGGCGCGATTTCATCAATGGGGTCGCCAGACTCTTCGCCTGCGTGCAGCTTCAAGCGGCGTTCCAGAATCTCGCGGAACCAATTGATTTCGTTCTCAATGCATTGAGCGTTGATGGAAGACATAGCGGCGTTCACGTTGCTACCAGTTGACGGAGAGAGGTTGCGGCATCCAATTGTGAAAGACGATGGAGATGCTCCAAGGGATTTGGTCTATGAGCACGTCGAGCGTCCGTCGCTGGACGCGAAGCCTCCACCCGTCGGACGACAACTCAAGCTTTCCCTCGCGTTGCAGAAAGGTTTCGCGCAGGCCCGCGATGGAAGTGTTCGAGATGATTGTCCAGTTGGCGATCATCGCCTTCAGCAATCGCTCGCAAAGGTCGCGCTCCTGCTCTGTGATAACGATAGCGCGTTCGACGGGCGTGGCCGTCGGCACGCCGCACATGATTTTATTCAGGACGAGCAAAGGCTCCGGCGTGTCGGTCTTGCCGTCAACGAGATACTGCAACAGGTGAGCGGCGCGCGATACGGCTTCCGCGTCACGCAGGCGAACGCGCCCCGTCTCGTCCTCGCGCAGCAAGTTAAGAGTTTGAAAAAGATGCGGCAGAAACGGCGAGGTCAGCACAAGCCCCGCGTTGTTGATATAGATAACTTCTCCGGGTTCGTCCTGCTTGTCTTCAGGCTCCTGACTGAAAGCCATCTTGGCGCGACCGCGCGGGGGCTTTGACGGAGGGCTCTCAGAGAGTTGTCGTGCGTCATCAATCTTCGAGTCCGAAGCCGGAGCCTGCGTTGACGACGCAGACGGATTCCAGACGGCGAGCAAGCGCGTTCCGTCTTGATGAAGGATGGCGAACAGACTGGCCTGACCGGCTTCAACGGCCAGATGCCTTGCTTGTTCCAGCAGTTGCGCGCCCACGCTCAAACGAGCGGCGTCGCCCGGCGCTAGAGATTGATAACGCGCCGCAAAGTATTCAAAGAAAGCCGCGACGAGCCGCGCGGCGGAGCGATTGGCCGTCGCGTTGCGGGCGAGAAACTCAAGCAGGAATCGCCAGTGTAACTCGCGGTCGGCGAGCGAGCGGGCGGCATGCGGCACGCTCTCCAACCAAGCCGAGGCCAGCGTTTCGGCTGTGTCAATCAGGATGCGATGCTGCTGCGGCTCAATCAAATAACTGAGGCGAACCAGAGCCGGTTCGGGCAGGATTTTCGCCCATCGCTCACGCTCTCTTTGGTCGTGCTGATGCTGTCGAACGAAAGCTTCGACGACTTCCGGCAACTCTTCGAACATGACGAGCAACGCAGGCAGGAGCGCGTCGTCAGGAATAGTCTCCGGCTGTGTCGAATCAACTCCCGCTTGCGACGGGCCGAGGCTTTGCGGCGAACGGCTCTCGCCGCGCAGGAAGGCAAAGACGGCTTCGCGGACAGCCGGAGCGACGCGCTCGCGCGCAACACCTGGCGCGCTCTTCTCGCTCGCGCGTTCCGCCACCGACGCAGCGCTTTTAGCCCACGCTTCGTCTGACTTAATCGCCGCTTCAAAGGCCGCGACCTGCGCCTGCGGCAGTTTGTCCGAGGCAGACCATGCGGCGGCCTCGCGCAACAATTGACGGGCGGCTGGCTCCGGCAATGACGCCCCGAACAGTCGCCTCAACAAGCGCGCGAAGAAGCGGTTGGTCAGCGCTTCTCCTTCTTCGAGTTGCAGCAACTCTAAGAGCACGGCTTGACGCAGGCTCTCTTCCGTGGCGGGGCGATACTGCGCCGGAAGGCTGGCAAAGGCGCGCAGCAACGCTCTCAACGTTCCGGCTCCGGCCGGATTGAGCACATCAAGCAGGCGGTCGAACAACGGCGGCGGCGATTGCTCGGCCAGCGCAGCAAGCATGTCCGGCGCCTCACGCACGGCGTCAAGAAATCGCAGCGCCTCTTTCGGCTGCGTCGTCAAGAGCGCGCTTAACAACTCTGCCGCGTCGTGCTCGATTGCGTCAGGCGTCTCGCCGAATCGCAGCCTGTGAGCCAGCGCGGATTTGAGCGCGTGCGCGTCCCAACGAGCGAGGTCATCATGAACGGCCAGCGCGGCGGCCCATTCAACCGAGCCGGCTGTCGCCAGAGCCTCAAGGTCAATGAGTTGTCCGTTCAAGCTGGCCGCAATCAGCCGCGCGTAAAATGTGTGCTTGTCGGCGGCCTGAGCCGCGAACGACGAGAGCGCAGAGCGGAAGGGACTGTCGGCTTCCGTCGCCTGACGGAACAAACGGCGGAGCAGTTCCGCGAGGCTCTCTTCGGGCAGTAGATGCACTGCGCGGACGAGCGTTTGCAGTTGCTCTTCAGCGTGTTCCAAAGGGAAGACAACGCGCAACAGCGAGCGCGACAGCAAGGGCAGCGACGACAGAGCGCGCCCGGTGGTCAAACTGGAATCGCGCAACAAGGCCCACCAGGGCAACGCTCCATAGCGAAAGTAGTAGCGCAGGATTTCCGCCTGGTCGTAGCGCGTGAAAGCCGGGCGGGCTTCCTTCGCGCGCGTTTCCTTCGCCGTGCGCGCTTCCCTTGCCTGAAGAGCCTCCGTCGCCGGAAGAGTCTCCATCGGCGTGCGCGCCTCCATCACCGTGCGAGCGCCGCGGCTGCTCATGAACAGCTCGATTGTTTCCCGCGCCAATCGCAACTCTTCCGTCTCTCGATTCGCAGCTTGATTCGCAGCCTGCTTCAGCGCGGCTTCCAATTTTTCGGCCAGCGCGATTGTCGAGACGCCCGCGCGCCAAGCCACGGACTCCATGACATCTTGAACCATCAAGCGCAAGTCCACGCGGCTCGTTGAATCTTTCAAAAGGTATTCGAGCATGGCCGTCAAGACTTTGTTGTCCTCTGCCGTGGAGCGCCCGGGGCTGCCCGTTTCCATCTGCGCGCGAACGCCTGACAAAAGTTTGACGAACGTTGCGATGAAGGCGCGCGACTGCGGCTCTATCAACGCGAGCACGTCTTGAAACGGAAAGGCTTGCAGCAGCCGCGCAATCACAATCGAACGTCCCGGCGCGGAGAGGCGCGCGACTTTCCAGAGCAGTTGGCGCGCGCGCGCCGCATCGCGCGCAGCAAGCCAGCGCAGCAGGCCGCGCAGTTCCACAACCGCTCCGCGTTCCGCAATCGCTCCGCGAGCTTCAACATCATCCGTCGTTGTTTGGCCCGCGCTCGGAGATTGGCCCGCGCTCAGATAAAGCTCAAGCGATGAGAGCGCGACCTCAATCTGTTCGCGCAGTCGTTCTCCGCTCTCTGCGCGCGGTGGCTCTCCGATTTCTGCGCGCGGCGGATCTTCAAGCGGCTCTTCAATTTGTTCAAGCGGCTGCGCTTCAAGTTGTTCGCGCGGCTGCGGCTCATTGGCTGGCTGTTCGGTCGCAGATTCCCGCGCGATTGTTTGAGCCGCGACTTCAACATCTTCCCTGAAGAGAGGCGACGATGCTTCGTCATATGGTTCGGCTGGCTGCCGGGTTGGCGGCGTTTCAAGCGACAAGGCTCTTTCGTGTTGCGCGGTTTCGTTGTCGAGTTCATGCGCCAGCTCGCGTATGACTGTGGGCAAAGTCGAGGCTAGAGAATGTCGCTTCTCTGTCTGCAACAGACCGCGGAGAAGCACGTTCAGGAGTTCCGCGTAGCCGAGTCCTTCGCTCGCGCCCATGCCTTCGAGCAGCGATTTGAGGAAGCTCCGGCGGTTGAATTGCGAGCCGGGGTCTTGCGCGATGTAGGCCAGAACCAGTGACCAGAGCAGCCGCGCAAACTGCGTGTCGCTCAACTTGAGCACGGGCTTGACGCGGTGAATGTCGCGCAGGTCTGTCAGGTAAGCGATGATGAGGATGGCGTGTTCGGGTTCGAGCAGTTGCAGCAAACGCCGCAGGGATTCTTCTCCGAGTTGGAGCAAGAGACGCTCGCGCACGCGCGCGTCGCCGCCCTGCTTTCTGATTAGCTCGACAAGACCGTTCGGGTCGGCTTCGGCAAGCTCGCGCATCAAAGCTTCGAGGGAAAAATCAATCGCGCGCGTGGCCCAGAAAGGCAACGTTCCTGAGAGCAGGTAATGCTCCAACAATTCGAGGCGCGATGTTTCTTCCGACGGCCAACGCTCTTCCGGCGCGTAGCCTTCGTCCAGTTGGCGCAGATGCTCTTCGAGCGTTTGCCGCAGTTCGCGGTAGAGGCGTTCGGCGGCAGTCTCTTCGAAGGAAGCGAAAGGTATGCGGCCAAGATTGACCTTGAGTTTGCCAATCCTGACGTGACGACCGGGGACAGCGAGTTCATCCAGAACGCGCTCGATGACGGGCAGGAAAAAACGGCGATTGAAATCTTCCAGCCGGGGTTGCAGGGCGAGCGCGAGCGCTTCCGAATCAACCTCAATCTCAAGCCGCTGTTCCCTGATGCTGTGTTGCAACTTCAACTCCGAAACCTCTTCCGCTCAATCATGTCAGGCGCGCACGGCTCAGCGTTGATGTGTTTCGCGCCATGAGCGGTCGCGCCCCTCCGGCTGCGTGGTCAGCTGGCCGTCCGGGCCAAGCTGGCATTGTTCCAGAAAGTCTCGCAGGTCGTCGGACGTGTTGATGATTTCCCGCCGCGCGCGATGGCGGAGCGCGCGTCGCCAGTCCCAGTAGAGCGTCTCGAACTGGCGCATTTGCATGGGACGCAAGAAGCAGAAGTTGACGACGATGTGCGCGGGCGTGTTCTGGCGAACAACTTCGCGGACGATGGTTTGATAGTCGCTGCTGCTCAACTGGCGCGGGAGCGCAGACACCACCGCCGTTATCGTGAAGCTGTAAACGAAATCATCTTCCGGCGCAGCCGTCGCGGCATCATGACGAGCAAGCGCTTTGTCGTCGCTGCTCTGTGCGGCCTCCGCCTCTTCATCGAAGGGCGCGTCGCCGTCGCGCTTGAGCGGCGGGTTCCAAAGGAGCGTGTGCTCGACGATGTAGAGTTGCTGGCTGAGGCGATAGAGCGCGCTCATCTGTTTGACGAGCGGGCCGACCGCCGCCGTCGCGCTCTGGATGTCCGTGTATCTGCCAATCATGTGCCAGTCGTTTTCCGACGGCGACTTGCAGACCAGCGCGACGGCGCTTTCGCCGGGAAGCGAGCCGACGCGAAAATTCTCTACGTGTTCAGCCGCGCGCAGAAACTCCTCCGTCAAAGGTCGCGCGGGTTGCAGCGGATTCACAGGCGCAAGCGGCTGTTCATTCTCGCTGGCTGACGCGCTTTCGTCAGTGGAAAATTTGATGGGCGTGAACTGCTCTTCGATGTGGTCTGAGAAACGACTGAGCGCGCGTCCGACGGAGCCGCTCGCGTCCGTCTCAACGAGTTCCACGCCGTACTCGTCGAGGGCTTCCACCAGAGGCCGGTTATCATAGACGTTCATGCCGAGTTGAATGCGGCACTTGATTTCCATCCCGGCGATGTTGCGCGCCGTCGGGAGAGCCAGATAATCAATGCCGCGCCCGCGATTGTGCGTGCTCGCAATCATGTTGCGCAGCAAGGCGAGCTTCACGCGCATCAACTCCTCGCCGGAGTTCTCATCTTGCTTGCCACATCCGGCCAACTCCGAAACCGAAGACGAGTTCAACTGCTCCGCATAAAGCGCCAGCAGGAAATCAAGGAAGCGATTGCGGCGCGCAAGCGCCGGGTCCTGGCTGTAGGTCAGAAGTTCGAGGCCGCCGCGGTAATTCTCTTTAAGCAGCGGCTCAACGTCCGGCACAGACCTGGACAGGTATTGATAAAAGTATGTGTGATGCAGCCCCGGCTCCGTGGAGTAGAGGTCTTTGGCGTGGGCCAACTGCGCGAAGAAGTCGGCCAGCAGTTGCTCGAAGACGAGCAGGTATCCCTTCAGTTGCTTGGCTTGCCCGCGACGAGCGATGGTGGCGTCATCCGGCAGACCGGAATGATTGATGCCGTAGACGTTCGGATACTGATTCTGAATCGAATAATAGTTTTCGACATCACGATAGACGCCGCGCGGGATAGCGAAGAACTCTTCATACTGCGGCAGCAAGCGATAGGCGCGGCGATAGTCCGTCCACAATTTATCCAACTCGCGTTTGACGCGCGCAGGGTCCGGCGCGCATTGGATGCCGTTCTTGAACAGTCGCAGCGAATAGCCGCCGTCTCTGATGTTCGAGCGCGTGTCGAGTTGAAGGATTTCCAGTTCGCGGACTTCGATGGAAGCGTTGGATGGATACGTCTTTCCGTCGGGGCCGACAACGACCGACACGTCGCGCACGCTGATGACGCCCGCGCTGCCCGCCATGACGCGAATGATTTCTTGCACGGGAATAAGCGTGGCCTTCGGTTGGAGTTGGTCATCGCTGATGAAGCCGTTGCGGAGCAGCGGGCCGTTGAAGATTTCGTCGCCCGTCCGGCCCGCGTCGAGCAAGCTCTTGAGCGATTGGCGACGAAGCTCAGGGGCCAGAAAATTGCCGAGCGCGAAGAAGAGATTCGCCAGAATCGCTTCGGGCGTGAGCGTCTCGTCAATGTTCACGTCGGCGTAGACGATTGTGGGAACGGGCTTGACGAAGCGAATGGCGTGGACGTTTTCACACAGGTCACGATGGCGGCAATAAACCCTCAACACTCGCTTGCGAATCGCTTCCGGCAGGAAGGCAGGGTCGCACGCGCAGGGGTCTACGCCGGGCGCGTAGACCGTCATGTCGTAAAGGCCGTTGATGAAGGGCGAGCGATACGGCGTCAGCCAGATGTTGGCGATTTGCGGGATGCGGTCAACGAGCAGCTTGCGATAATCGTTTTCGGTCAGCGGGTTGCACGTGAGAATGCGACGAGGAATGAACAGAGCTTGCTGCCGCGTGTTTATTCGTCGCGTCTGCCTGTCGATGAGCAAATCTTCGAGCGGCAACTCCGCGCGGTATGACAACTCCGTCAAGGCATAGCACAGTTGTTCGAGCGTGGTGACGCCGGGGTCGTGCTCGTTATAGTCAGTCCAGATGTCCGAAGACAACTGCTGGACGAGCCGCAGTCCTTCTTCCTTCAAGGCGGGATAGTCCATCCCTTTGTTGACTGGCTCTTCCGGGGAAATTGTCGTTGGTTCTGCCATAAGACGTTCTCGCTATGATTGACGGTTTCGACCTGATAGCCCCGTTGCCCTTTTGATTCCAGACAGCGCGAGCATGAAGCGACTCGCTCCCCTCAAGGCTCGACGAGACGAGAGCGAGCATGACGCGCGCAGACTGTAGAGAAAGAGCGGCGTGCGGCTGCTCTCAGTTCTTCTTCACGACGACGCCGTACGGGCCATCAATATCCTCATCCTCGTCAACGTACATGTGTCCATGCGCGAATGCCCAAAATCTGTTATGTGGAATATCTTCAACGTCGTCCCATGCTTCATCGAACTCATTCTGGTCATCCCATGTATCGTCAATCAGTTCTTTGGCCGCGACCGCCTGTTGCACGCTCAGCCCGTAGCCTCGCAGCATGCCTTGAGTAACCTGCGACGCAAACATGTAGTTGACCTCTTCTTCATCATCGTCTGGATTGGCCTGAGCCAAAGCGACCGAACTCACCCGCACCCACTCTGACTCGTCCTCCATATCATCTTCGCTGCCGTCGGAATCAGCCTCTTTCCAGTAGCCCCAATTGGCGTTGATGCTAGCCGGGATGCCAGCCGGATAGTCATCATCGTAGCCGACGTTGACTTCCAGGTAAGTCCAGTCCTCATCGTCAAGGGCGCTTTCCTTGGCGGCATCCTCAAGCCTTCGCCAGTTGCCGTTTTGGTTGAGAGCATTGGTGGTCGGGACCAGGTTTTCGGTGTCGTTGCCGGGGCCGCCCAACTGCGCGTTGATGAGATGGAAACGCACCCACTGGCCCTTCAATCGTCCAAGCTTTCTCCTGAGCCAATTCCAACCCGGCGGGTCAACGCTCGGCACGCCGCCGTCACCCGGGTTTTTCATCACGGCGATGAGCTTTTCCGGCACCGTCTCTCCGCCGTCGTCGGTCGTTTCAGCCGTGTCCCACTTGAAGCCGTCGGAAGCGGGCGTGGAGTTTCGATAGCGTCCCTCCGGCTGAAGTTGCAGCGGAGCTTCCGCCATCTCTTTTCTTTGCAGCGGCGCAAGCTTTTCCTGCAACGGCTCTTCCTCTTCCCCTGCGATTGCCTCCTCAAGTTGCAGCGTTGGCTGTGGCTGCTGCGCGCTCTTCCGCGCTGACAGAGTTGCGGCCAGTTTCCTCTGCGCCGTGACGCGCGAACTTTGGTCGAACATCTGTTGGAGTTGGAGTTGCGCTTGAACCTTAGAACTCCGGTTCAAGCTCTCCCGCAAGGGCGATTCGTTGACGGCGGCGCCCGCATCTGAAAGTTGAAGAGTTGGCGAGACGTTGCGCTCTTTGTCCGCAAAGCCGCCCGCGTTGTCGCGGCTGGCGTTTTCAGATGTCTTCTGCGCAAATGTGTTCATCTCTGCCAGCCTTCCTGCGGCGTTCGCTGCGTGGGGCGTTGCCGAACAATTCGAGCGTGGTCGCGCCGGAGTCCTGGTCGTCTCTTCGGCCAGCTTCGCTTAACTTCCGGCCGAGCGGCTTTCGATGAGCGATTGAATCAGGTAGCGTTCCATGCCGGGAAGCGGCTGCCGGGAAAGCTCGCGCAGGCTGGACAACTCTGCGGCGTTTGCCGCCGGGTCGCCCGCGTAGTTCTGTTCCAACACAGGCAACAGCAACCGCGTCAGCAGCGTGGCGCGCTCCGCCATCCATGCGCGGAAGAAGTCTGAACGACGCTCCGCCGTGTCTATCTCGACGCCAAGCTCATCCAGTTCGGCGGACAGCGCGGCATCGTCGGGCGGTTGCTGCAAGGAGGGAAACTGCCGCGCGAGCAGCCCCGAAGTCAGTCCTGAAAAATCGCTTCCGGCAATCTGCTGCGGGTCGAAATATAGATGCGCGGGATTGTCCGCGCTCTTGGAGAGAAGCGACTCGGCGGGCGTGACGAACGTGTCGAAGAGCAGCCGAATTGTTTCCAGCGCAGCCTTGCGGGATGACAGGTCTGCGCTATCGAGTTGACTGATTAACTCGGCGGCGCGATTCGGTTGCGCCACGATAGAGTCGTATAGCTTAGTCGTCATAATTTCACACCTTAGTCCGTGGCTTTTAATGGCTCTGCGCCGAGCATCTTCAATGCGGTTTCAACGTTGCCGAAATAGACCGTGGCCGCTCCCTTCCATTTGCCTTGCTGGATGAGAGCCGCCCTGCTCTTTCCGAGCCAATCAATAGCGAAGTCATAGAGGTTTTTGAGTTCGGCAAGCGAGAAGAGATGACCCGCGATATTGATGAACTTAAGGCCGGGCTTCTGCGCATCGTCTATGAGCTTGAGGTTAGCGATGACGACTGCGCTCAGCACATCGTCAAAGTAAGGCTCCGGCGTGGCCACGAAATAGCCGACCTGCTTCACCATCAATTTCTCATTTTTAATGACGGCCTTCTTGAGCCATTTCACCTGACGTTTAATCTGGTCACCATCTTTCGCCTTCTGTGCCAGAGCGCGCGGCGTGTCCTTGACCTCATCCAAATGCAGCACGCCATCGGATGAGAGGTAATAAGCATCCGCTTCGAGCCGGATAATATCGAGCGGGGGAAGTTGGCCGTGCGTCACTTCGGCTTCGATTGGCCCCCACTGCTGCGGACTCCATTCCGGCCCCTGAGCGCCCAATACCGCCGGAGCACCGAGTTTGACGGTCGTGAGAATGTTTGCGATGTGCTCCAATTCAGAGAGCGCTTCGCTCACTTGTTTGGAAGCCTCTTTGCCCTTCTTCAGTTGACTCAGGGTTTCCCTGATTTTCTTGAGCAGGTCGGGCGTCAGTTCGACGGCTCCGCCTTTAAAGGCAGAGACTATAATCGGGAAGACGCGCTTTGCTCTGGTTGCGACCGGCGCATCGAGTGTATCCCAATTCGCGTTCGACGCGTCTTCCAGCGATTTAGTCACCTCAACCGGACTGACTACTTTTGTCAGCGGCTTTAATTCGCCTCGCGTCTGTCGTTCGCGGTAGTTAAGCTCGGCCTCTTCTTCACTGGGCGGAAATATCTCTTCAATGATATTCTCGCCATCGTCATACTCTATCTCTTCAAAGCCAAGCTTATCCAATTCTTCTTCCGATAACTGCTTTCCCGCGTTCTGTTGGATTAACTCCTCCGAGCCGGAAGGAAGAGCCTTAGCGTCAATTACTGTATAGATGAAGCGGTCTGTCTTCAGGTTGAAATACCATTGAACACCGTCAATGAGCTTGTCCCAACGCAAGTTGGCGCTCCCGGCTTTTATCCACTTGAGTTGAGTAGTGGCAGCCGACTGCTCAGACAAAGGCGACGGCTCATGCCGCATCTCAACAGAACCCGCGCCGCCCGCTTCCTTGCTTTGCAGAATCCCCTCACCTTGCTGGCGCGCACGCTCTCCCATCTGGTCGGCTTCCGTCTCCAACGATTGCTCATCATTGATAGCCACGCCTTTAGCCTGCGTCGTCGGTTGCACACGCCCTTGCTTCTGCTGCGCCACGTGCCACGCCTCGTGCGCAAGGTGCTGTTCCTGTCCGGGGCCGACGTGGATGTCCGTCCCCTGCGTGTAGGCCAACGCCTGCACCGTCTTCGGCTGTGACGAGTTGTAATGCACCTTCACATCATCCATCGGGAGGCCGGAAAGATGCTCGACCCCGGCTTTCAGATTATCGGGCAGCCCCGTCTTGTTCTCCTGTTTCTGTAGCGGCTCAGGCTTCTCTTGCAGCGGCTCTTCATCTTCGCTTATTGCCTGGGCAACGGGAGTTCCCAACTCATCTTTCAACTGGGCGGGCAGGCCCGGAGCCACTTCATGTTGCTGCGCCGGTTCAGCTTTCTCCTGCATCAACTCTTCTTCGTCATCTTCCATCGCAGGCTGTCTTTGCGTCGCAGGCTGCGGCGAGCCATTCTTCGCGGAGAGCGATGCGGCCAGCTTCATCTGGGCCAAGACGCGCGGACTCTGGTTGAAGGATTGTTGAAGCCTCAGTTGAGTTTGAACTTTGGGGCTTTGATTCAAGCTCCGGTCGAAGGCTCGCTGCGCGGTCGCGGAGGGGCTTTGCTCGCCAAGCTGCGACGCGGAATCGCTGCTCTCGCGCTCATGACCGTCAGAGTTGGCGCGGCTCTGTTGCTCATGGCTCCTGTCTGCGAAAGTGTTCACCTTTGTCGTTCCCCTCTTGAGTGCGCGCTGCTGCCAGCCGCAGGCGAATCAGATGCTATTGTAGTTTGACGGTGACTGCTGCGGTTGCTCGCTTGACCCCCAAAAGACATTCTGCGCGAGCCAATCATAGCCGCTGCGTAACACCTTGACGCTGGCTGTTCCGATGGTTCCGATAGCTGCGCCGATAGTCGGGCTAAACGGAAGAGCGAAGAGAGACCCGGCGATGATGAGAGAGGATGTCACCTTCTCGATGGCATCGACACGTTTCTTCCACAGGTCTTTCCCCTCGCCGGTCGCGGCTTGCCATTCCTCGACGGCGGTGACGGCGGCATCAATCGCCGTCAACAACGTCAGCAGGCCGGTGCCAATCTGCGCGCCAACGCTGCTGTCCTCTCTGGCATAACGGATGGCGGCGGTCATCAGGTTGAGGGCGTTGAGAATCGCCGGCGCAGCCTTTGTCGTGTGGGCTTTTTTAATTAACTCCCATAACCCACTGGCCGCCCATTTGATATTTTCGATGGCTCCGCCTTCGAGTTGAACGACACCGCCCGCAAACTGCGCGACCTGCGCCGTGTTCGTTTGCATGCGTTGAGAGACGGGTTGGAAGAGTTGGACTCCACCGCTTTGACTTTGCGCGAGGTCTGCCGTCATCGAGCGATTGACGTTCTGGTCACGCATCGCCTGCGCTCCCATCTGGTCAGCTTCACTCTCAAGCGTGGTGTCCGTGTTGACGCCGACGCCCTTGAGTTCGATTGTTGGACTCACGCGCCCTTGCTTTTGCTGGACGACGTGCCAGGCCTCGTGCGCAAGGTGCTGTTCCTGTCCGGGGCCGACGTGGATGTCCGTCCCCTGCGTGTAGGCCAGAGCTTGCAGTTGCGCTGGCTTCGCGGAGTTGTAATGCACCTTCACATCGTCAACCGGAACGCCGGAGAGATTTTCGACGCCCGCCTTTAAGTTGTCGGGCAGCCCCGTTCGATTCTCCTTCTTTTGAACCGGCTCGGCTTTGCCTTGCAGCGGCTCTTCCTCTTCGGGCAGCGCTTCTCTTTGAACCGGCTCAAGCTTTCCCTGTAGCGGCTCTTCATCTTCATCCATGGCCTCTCGCTGCGCCGTGTCGAAACGCCCCTGCAATAGCTCTTCTTCTTCCGGCGCCTCTTCCTTTTGAATGGCCGCGAACTCTCCTTGCAGCGGCTCTTCATCTTCGAGCGATTGCTGACGCTGCGTGAGTTCTTCCTCTTCCGGCGCTTCCTGCCGTTGGACGGCCTGCTCGGTTCGCTGTGTGACGCTGCGCTGAGACATGGACTGAGCCAGCCTGGCCTGCGCCACGACGCGCGGGCTCTGGTTGAAGGATTGTTGCAGCCTGAGTTGCGTTTGAACTCTGGCGCTCCCGTTCAGGCTGCTGTCCAGCGCGCGTTGCGCAATCGTCGTGGGACGCTGATTGGCGGGCTGAAACATAGAGCCACTGTCTGCGACTCTCTGCGCCGGATGATTGACGACGGCCTTGCCTTGTTGCTCTGGATTGTTGCGCGCGAATGTTTGCATGGTGGCTATCCTTTCTTTTCAAACTGATTGCAGTCGGCTTGCTCCGAGGCTCGTTGTTGCTCGTCAACTGCAACGTTCTGGCCGTCTCTTAACGGTCGCTTAATAAACGCTCCGCTGGTTCGCGTTGTCCGCCGTCGTGGCGTCTAGAATCTGATGCTGCCGCGCCGAAGTCAGAAAATACCAGTCGAAGCTCTCACGCGGCGGGTCATAGTCGTAGCCAATCGAAATCATGGCCGCGACGTAGGGGCGCGTTTGCACAAAATCCGAGATGTCGTCTTCGGAAACGTAGCGACCGGCCTTAGCGGCGCGGGCCGCGTCGTAGAACCATGGCGAAAGATAACCAACGAGGTCTTTGTTCAAACGTTCGATGGCCGCGCCGGGATCGTCCGTGTCACGAAATTGAATCACGGTCGTCACCTTGATGCGGACGTAGTTCGGATTGACGACATGCAATTGAACGAAGGGACTCATGTAGCTCTTGAGATACGCATGAATCTGGCTGAGCATGTCGGCGGTCGCCTGCGGCACGGTCGCGTCAGCCACGCCGATGCTGTCCGGCCCCGGCACGACGACGACCATCACGTTGCCCTGCGCGTCACCCTTCTGAAGAGTGCGCGCCGGGAGCGTCTGCGTTTTCCAGATGGTCGGGAATCGCTCAAGGACGAGGCGCTCATAATCCCAAGCGAGGATAGCGCGTTCTTTATGGCGCAGTCGTTCTCCGACGCGAACCTTGAAGGCGCGGTCAGTCTCCGGCGGGCTGCCGCCGAAGGATTCGATGGGCTGGTCTATCGTGTCAATGCCGGGGAGGTTGTTGACGGAACTAGTGATTGTGTGCGGCGGCAAAGGCTTGCCCAAATATTCGCCTGCGCCGTTTCCCTGCCACGTCGCCAGCACGGCATGCGGGTAGATGTTGAGTGTGTCCGGGTACATGCTCGCCTGCTCTGTGACGGAGGCGCGCAACCACTGGTAGTCAGACGAAAGGACTGTATTGTGCGTCGCATCGCTCGCGGGCAAGTTCAAAGTGATGATGCCTGTGTTCTGAAGCCCGTTGGTCGTGTCTCTTTGAATCTTGGCCTGCGGCAACGGCTGCCATTGATTGTTCGACAGGTATTCCCAGAAGACTTGCAGCGGCCCGATTTCCCGGTCGGGGTCGCTCCCGGCAGCCATCTGAAAAAGCAGCGTCAGCGTTTGCGGCGTGACGAGCCCGGTGAACCCGACATACAAATTTCCCTGCGCGCGAAAATCTGGCAGCAGCCACGGCGTCACTCGTCCCAGGGCAGGCTCAAGCTTGCGGTAGCCGCCGAACGGCAGCAGATGAAACAAGAGGTCAACGGCTCCGGCAGTTCCCGTGGTCGGGATGGCGCAGGCGGCTGAATAGTTGACGGTCAATCCGGTCGCTTGCGGAAGATACGGCGTGTTCGGATATTTCAGTTCCTTCTTCAAGCTCAAACATTCTTCCAGAGAGCTTTTGAGGCAGACGACATAGGCTGCGTCCAGATTCGTCTTGCATTGCTCAAGGCAGGCCGCCAACGAAGCGGGCGGCGAGCCCCACTGGCATGTCCAGACGCATTGCATCGCGTTCAGGATAGCCAGACACCGCTGAAGACAATTGACCAGACACGGCGGAGTCTCCACGCCGAACAGCTTCGAGAAATCGGCCTGACATTGATTGATGGTCTGGCTCCACATCGCTACGGGAAGCGACGCGAGCGATTCCATGAGCGAGTTGATTTGGCTCAAGCCTTCTTTGACGGGCAACTCTCTGGATTCGTTCAGGCATTGCTTGAAGCAGGACATGAAGAGCGCGTAGAGACATCGCAGGCAGTCGGAGACGGGCGTGCTGCCGTCCGGCGGCGGGCTGCCGCCAAGGCGTTGCAGGCACGTCGCTATACACTGCGACGCCACGAGCAACGGCTCGCACTCGGTGTAGCTTCTTTGCTGGCAAAGCTGGCTGTCGGGCAGAGCCTCCATCGCAGCGTAGAGCACGTTTGGGGCGAAGAGGTCGTTGCCGAAGGCGTAGGGCGGCCCGGTCAGGCTCAGCTTGACGGCGCCCGTGGCCGGGTCGTAGTAAGGCGGCGGGGCGCAGGGAAAGATACGCAGGTTGTCGAAGTTTGACTGAACACATAAACGCGCCGCCGCCAGAGTTTCAGCGCAAGTCGGCTCGGTGCGAAACAGCAGCACGTCAACATCCTGCGGCGGGACGTATGGCGATTGATAGCAATTGCTCAAGCTCCATGTGCCGGGATTCTGGATACTGAAGCCGCCGTGAAAGACTCTGTTGTTGAAGAGATTGCAGTCCGGCTTGCCGTCCAACCCGATGACGTAATCTTTATAGTAGCCCTTGAAGCCGTCGTCCGTCTGCGGCAGGTTGAACCAACTGATGCCGACCTGTAGGCGTTCGATGGTTTTGACGAAGAGTTCGCTGTGACGAATCAGCAGGTAAGAGCCGACGACGGGCAAGCCGCCGAAGACAGTGAAGGGCGTCTTCGTGTCAACGTCTCCGTCCGTGTTCGCAACCGCCAGCGGCGCGAGGTTCGCCACGTCCGCCTGAATCTGAAAGGACGTGACCGGCATACGGTCGAGCAGCGAGAGCGGATAGACGTTTGCCGTGCCTTTGCTCCCGGTCATGCTAACAGAGCTTTGGCGCAGGTAGGCTTTCAAGGTCGGAAGCATGGCAGAAGGATTGGAGGCGTTGACTTCTGGGTCCTGGCTGACCAACGCCGCGGCGGCTTCGTCCTTCGCTGCCGCGCTCGCAGGGTCATAAGCGACGACGGGAGGCAGCGTCGGCGGCAGTTGAAAGAGCAGTTTGAAGACAGGCTCGCCCGCGCTTGTGACGAACGGCGGGCAGGCTCTGTATGTCTGCACCGGAAACCAACCGGCAGCCGTCGAAACATATAAAGCGAAAGAGGCTTCCAGCACGTTGCGAAAAATCGTGTCGGGCGTCAGCCCCGTGGCGTGGGCAAGCTGGCGCAGCAAGGGGTCGAGCGTCTGCTCCTTGAATGCTGACGAGTAGTTGACATTGATGGTGACGGTGCGCGTGCCGCCCGTCAGCAGAAGGCTCGAAGACGCGATGGCAAAGCCGAGCGAAGCCAATGTCGTGACCTCGACTCCTTTTGTCCCGACCGCGGTTTCGCCAAACGTGGCCCAACCCTGCGGCGCGCTCGCCTCAACCGCGCCGTCCGTTGCGCCCGGCGTTATCTTCGAAGTGAAGATGCGCTGCGTGACGAAGGCATCCGGCGGCGGAGAGGCCAGCGATTCCGGCGAAGCGTTTGACAACGAGTCAGGCAGCAAGGCTCCGCGGACGACGCGCAGCGTGTTGAGCTTGGCGATGAGGGCGGCGGTGACAAGCAGGCTTTTGTCGGAGGCGTAAACGATGTCCGCGCCGCTCGCGTCCTGCCCTGCGGAGAAGAGTGTTTGCAGGGGAACGTCGGCGCGGCCAGACTCAACGCCGTCGGCGAGCGTGAAGGTCAGGTAAACGTTATCGGGAATCGCCGCGCGATTTCTTTCGCGCAGAATGTCGCGGTAATAAAAGTTGATGTAGCGGTCGGAGAAAGCGTTGAGCGTATCCTGCGCCGTTTTGAAGAGACGAACGAAAGCGATGTAGAGCGCGATGTGCGGTTTGTGGTTGTGGTCTGCGAGCGTCGCGCTGAGATTGGCCGCGGCGAAGAGGGTCAGGTCGGAAATCGCGTAGAAGAAGGCGTAGAAAATCTGGCTCAAGGGCGCGAGCGCGTGGTTAATCTTGCGGCTGTTCGTGCGACCTTTATAAATCGAGCCGTCGGCGCAGATGTTGTCAAGATTCCAGACGGGCGAGAAGCCTTCGTAGTTTAAGCCGATAACCTGGCCGAGCGCGTCGGGCAAGCCCGCGCCCCAATCGTAGGAGATGAGCAGGCGGAGTTGGTCGTTGAGGCCGCCGATGATTTCCGCGACGATGGCTTGCCTGAGCAAGCGCGTCGTCTCGTCCTCCGTGCTGAGGCTCAAACTCTTGAGCCAGAGGTCGAGCAGCCGCGCGAGCGCGAGTATCAACTCGAAGATTTCGCGCAGGCGTTGGAACTTTTGCTCGAAGGGTTGCGGCTCCTTCGTCAAGCGTTCGAGACTAAGGAACGCGCTTTCGATGCCGGACAGGTCGCTTCCTTCGAGCGAAGCGAGAATCATGGTCGGGTCGGTCAGGAAGAACTCAACCCAGTCGCCGTCAATCTCATTCTTGAGGTCGTAGAAATTGATGAGCCGCGCAAACTTGATGGCGAAGTTGAGCAACTCTGTGAACGAACGTCCATCCGCCTGCGCATACTCCGCATCGAGCGCCCGCAGCCAACGGTCAAGCTGGCTGGTCGCTGAATTGATGATGATGCCTCCGGCTTGCGGTTCCATGATTTAAGGAGAGCCGACGGGAATTGTCCCTTCCTGTAGATAGAAGGGATAGACCAGATTATTCCGCGCGTTGGTTTGACGAATCGTGTAGTAGACATTAATCATGACCAGCCCGGCGATGCTGGCGTCGGGCTGGACGATAACGTCGTCAACGTTGATGCGCGCCTCCCAGTAGAGCACGGCCTGCCGCACCATATCCGCCAACTGCGTCATCAGCGATGTGTTGATGTTCTGAAAGACCATCTGCCAGAGTTGCGAGCCGTACTCCGGCTCCATCACGCGCTCTCCCATGTTGGTCGAGAACAAGACCCGCAAGCTCTGCTGAATGTCCGTGTCTTCGTCAACCATCTCGACGCTGTAGTTGATGCGCGAAAAGGTCGGCGGGAAACTCCAGCCCGTGCCGAGATAGGTTTTTTCAGGATTCGCCATCGCGCTTGCTTAGCCTCCAATCATGACGGTCGGGAAACCGAGCATGATAGTTCCGCCGTGCGCCGTCTTGTCGCCAAGTCGCGCCGCCGGAATGCCCATTACCATGACGGTCGAAGAGCCTTTGATGATTGAGTCGGGCGGGCCGATGCAGACAGCCATGTCGCCCACTTTGGCCGCCGGGAGCCCGCCGATTAAAACGGTCGGAGCGCCGGGGCCGACAATCGGGCCGCCGACGTGCGGCACCTGCACAGGCCCGACCGGCGTGCTCATCGGACACTGGTGAAAATCTGTCAGTCTGGCCGCAGGCGGCATGATGTTTTTCCTTTCGCGCTTCTTGCTCTTTCAGAGTTGCTGTCCTTGCTCTCTCGCGCCGTTGTCCCTTGCCCTTTCGCGCTCGTGGCCCGTTTGGGGCCGTCCGCTTCGTCAGTTAATTTTCACCATCGCGCCGCGAATGGTGAGCATGCCGGAGGCCGTGACTTCAGCCGTCGCCGTGCCGTTGGCGGAGAATTTTGTCTGCGCCTTGTGCGACACCTGCAAGCCTTCCATAGTGGCGTTCGCCTTGGCGCTCAGAGCGAGGTTGCCGGTGGCTTGAATCGTGATGTTGCCCTTGGCCGTCATCTTGATGTCCGTGGCACTGTCGAGGCTGATGCCGCTTTTGGAGAGCGAGACGGTGTTCTTGTTGCTGTCCTTGATGGAGATTTCCCCGGCTTTGTCGTCCAGCGTGATGATGTGTTTGCCGGGAGTCTTGATTTGAATAATCTTGTCCTTGTCGTCGAACGTTATCTCAAGCTTGCTGCTGGTCGTGACGGCCTTCTTCGTGTTCTTCTCGTCGGGCGGATACAGCGGCGGCAGCTTCTTGCTGTAGACGCTGCCGAGGATGATGGGATAGCGCGGGTCTTCGTTCATGAAGCCGACAATCACTTCGTCGTTGACCTCCGGGTAGAAGACCGCGCCGAATTTGTTGGAAGCATAAAAGCCGCCGAGACGCGCCCACACGCCCTTGCTCGCGTCCTGCAACAACGGCAGACTGACGAGCACGCGAAACTCATCCGCGGGGTCTTTCGACACCTGCTTGACGATGCCCGTCTGCAATCCCTTAATCGGCGGCAACTGCCCCGACGCTCCCGGCGCGGAGAGATGCGGAGCATTGGCGGCGAACCACTGCGCCGTGAGGCCGAAGCTGACGGTCGTCATCCAGATGCCGTTGTGTATGTTGTGATGGACGCCGCTGATAAAAGCGTTTCCGTTGAAGCGGTCGCCGAGGCCGGACAGTTCGATGGTCTTGCCCGTCTTGACCAGCGAGCTTCCCTGAAAACGCACAGAGCCGCGTATCTTCGAGAGCTTCGATTTCAACAACTCCGACGAAGACCAATCCTGCGCCGCCGTCTTTTCAATCGAAGCTCCGGTCTGCTGCGTGAACGGGTTGACGTTGAAGACCTTCGCCAACTCGGCTGACGTGACGTTGCCCTGCTCCTTGACGCTGACCGAGCCGGGGCCGGATTCGATGAGCTTCTGCGTGGCAAAGTCCCACGCGTAGCTCTTGATGGCGGAGGACGCAAACTGCGTGGCGGCGTCCATCTCGGCGCGCAGGTCCAGAATCGAGTCGCCGTATTCGACGCCGAGCACGGGCGACTGCTGCGTGTCGGGAGCTTTGACCGTCACCTTGCCCGCCTCCACCGTGACGACGAAGCCGTTCAACTCGGCGCGCGTCAACATCATGTCCCAATCGGTCGCGTAGTACTGGACAATCTCCTCATAAACGACGTTCGTCGAAGCGACATCTTTCGCAAGGCCGTTGCCGCTAATCAGCTTGCCGATTAAGTCGCTGTCCTTGATTTTTTCAAAGAGCGCGGTCTGTCTCGCCAGCGTCATCTTGATGGCCTCGTCCGTTATATCAACGTTGAGCTTGGAGGCTTGCGACTGGTTGATTTCAATGCCCTGCCTGACGATGACGCCCTTGAAGATGATGGTCTCTTTACTGTTATAGCCGACGCTGATTTCGACTTTATTGCCCGGCACAAACGTCTTCAGGCTGCTGATTGCGAAAGTGCTTTCGGCGGGGCTGCCGTCGAAGATGACAAGCTGAGCCTTCGGCACCTTGTTGACATCCGCCCACGTCTCAATCGAATCGACTTGAAACGAAGAGTCAATCGGCGAGCCGTCAACCTTG
>JAWVFT010000015.1:0-16526 GCA_033855775.1 Blastocatellia bacterium
GCGCCGGAGCGACGCATACTTTCTCGACTCCGGCGATAAGATTCGCTTCTTCTTCGAGGAGGACGCCTTCGACGGTGAAGGGCGCTTGTTGAAAGAGAAGGGCGAGGCGCTTAATAAGATCGGCCACGCGCTCCACGACCTCGACCCCGTCTTCGATTGCTTCTCGCGGACTCCGGCTCTGGCCGCACTCGTCCGCTCGCTCGGTTACGCGCGGCCGTTGCTCATCCAGTCCATGTACATCTTCAAGCAGCCGAACATCGGCGGCGAAGTGACGTGTCATCAGGACAGCACCTTTCTGCACACGGAGCCGCCAAGCGTCATCGGCCTCTGGTTCGCGCTCGAAGCGGCGACCACGGAGAACGGCTGCTTGTGGGCCTTGACGGGCGGCCACCGGCTCGGACTCAAATCGCGTTTCCGGCGCGCTCCCGGCGGCGGCACATGCTTCGATGTCTTCGACAAAGAGCCATGGCCGCAGGCGGGCCTCGTCCCGCTCGAAGCCCCGGAGGGAGCCTTGATAATTTTGCACGGCCAGCTTCCGCACCTGAGCCGCGCCAACCTGTCGCCGCGCTCGCGCCACGCCTACACGCTGCACGTCATCGAAGCCGACGCTCATTACGACGATGACAACTGGCTCCAACGCTCCGCAAATCTTCCGCTGCGCGGCTTCGATTAATAGCGCGACGAAGCGACGCTCAACGCAGAACATCGCAACGAGGGCAAACGTTTCATGAATGAAGTTTGTGGAACTGTCCGGGCTACTCGGTCGAACTATCAACGACGAGTCCGCGCTCTCGGCGACGCATCAATTCACAGCTAAGGATTCATCCGGTGAAAAGATTATTGACGATGCTCAGAACAGAGGGCGGCGCGAGGCGGCGGGCTTACGGCTCGGCCCCTTTCGCGCCGCCACTTTTTTCCGTCAATCCGTCGTGCAAGGTGTTACAATCCGCCGCCGATGAACAAGTGTGCTTCCTGCGCCAGAGACATTCCAGAAGGCCGTAACTCCTGCCCGTCGTGCGGGACTGCCTACGGCGAATCGGTGACGCCGACGCAGCTTCTCCCTGACACTTCGTCAGCCGACAAAAAGGAAGAGAACGGCGCGGGCCGTCGCGCTTCGACGCCGCGCTCTGCCGCGCCTTCGCTCTCATACGATTCGATAGACAACGCGCGCTTTGCGCCGGGGACGACCGTCGCGGGCCGCTATCGCATCGTCAGTCTTTTGGGGCGCGGCGGGATGGGCGAAGTCTATCGCGCCGACGACCTCAAGCTCGGCCAACCCGTCGCGCTCAAGTTTCTGCCCGAAGCTCTGCACAACGACGGCGCGACGCTCGCGCGCTTTCATCGTGAAGTCCGCGTCGCGCGTCAAGTCTCGCATCGCAACGTCTGCCGCGTTTACGACATAGGCGAAATCGAAGGCCAGCATTTTCTCTCGATGGAGTTTATCAAGGGCGAAGAGTTGGCTTCGCTCTTGCGGCGCATCGGGCGGCTGCCGACCGACAAGGCCGTCGAGATTGCGCGACAGTTGTGCGCGGGGCTGGCCGCCGCCCACGACAATAACGTCCTGCACCGCGACCTCAAGCCAGCCAACGTGATGATTGACAACGACGGCAACGTGCGCATCACGGACTTTGGATTGGCGGGCCTCGCCGAAGAGTTTCGTGAAGACGAACTGCGCGCAGGGACTCCGGCCTACATGGCTCCCGAACAACTGGCCGGGCAGGAAGTCACAACCAGAAGCGACATCTACTCGCTCGGCCTCGTGCTCTACGAAGTCTTCACGGGCAAGCGCGCCTTCGCCGCCGAGACGCTCGAAGAGTTGTTGCGCCTGCGCCGCAACGAAACGACGCCGACCAATCCGTCGAGCCTCATCAAAGAGATTGACCCTTTGGTCGAGCGCGTCATCATGCGCTGCCTTGAGCGTGAGCCGGGCAATCGTCCGGCTTCGGCCTTGCAGGTGGCGGCGGCCCTGCCGGGCGGCGACCCTCTGCAAGCGGCTTTGGCGGCGGGCGAAACGCCGTCTCCGGCGATGGTCGCGGCGGCTCCGGCGGCGGGCGTCCTGCGCCCCGCCTTCGCGCTCGGACTGCTCGTCTCCTTTCTGGCCGTGCTGGCTCTGCTCTGCTTCTTCTCAAAGAACGTGGCTCTCTATCGGATGGTCCCGCTAGAAAAGTCGGCGGAAGTTTTGCATGAGCGGGCGCGCGAAATCACGAAGCAGTTGGGCTACACGGAGCCGCCGCTCGATAGCGTTTACGGCATGGGCGTGGAGTTCGATTACTTAGAATACGTCACTAAACACGATTCATCGCGTGCGCGTTGGGACAAGCTGCGCAGCGGCCAACCGGCGGCGCTCTACTTCTGGCACAGGCAGAGCCCGCGTTACCTGCTCTCGTTCGATTCGAGTGATGTCTCTTTGTCGGAACCCGCGCCGGACGTGACGGGGATGACGAGCTTGAAGCTGGACACGCGCGGGCGTCTTATCTTTTTCTCCGCCGTGCCGCCGCAAAAGGACGAGACTTTGCCCGCAGCAGCCGAAGCGCCCGCGCCCGATTGGCCCGCGCTCTTCGCGGCGGCAGGACTCAATCCTTCCAACTTTCAGCCGACAACTTCCGTCTGGGTTTCGCAGCACGCTTATGACACGCGCGCCGCCTGGGAGGGAGTTTATCCAGAGCAGCCGCAACTCAAGCTGCGCGTCGAAGCGGCCAGCTATCGCGGTCGCCCCGTCTACTTCGAGTTGATTGACGACTGGGACACGCCGCAGCGGCAGACGGAATCCGAGGGCGATCGAAACACGACGATTTTAATTTCCTCGCTGCTCACGTTGTTCGTCATCGTGCTGGTCGGCGGCGTATTGCTCGCGCGTCGAAACCTGCGCCTCGGCCTCGGCGACCGCAAAGGAGCCTTCAGGATTTGCCTCTTTCTCGTCTGCTTCCTGCTGCTCCGCTGGATAGTTGACGGGCATCACGTTTTGTCGTTTGAGGAAATCGCATCTTTCGTCGTTCAGGCTCAAAGGGTGTTGTTCACGACGGGCTTCATCTGGCTGCTCTACATCGCGCTTGAGCCGTTCGTCAGGCGACGTTGGCCCGCGCGCATCATTTCATGGAATCGTTTGCTGGCCGGAGAATTTCGTGACCCGCTGGTCGGGCGCGACATCCTGATAGGCGCGTTCTTCGGCTCGCTCCTGATGCTTAATAACTATCTTTCAGTGTTGCTGCCGAAGTGGTTGGGCCAGCCGCCGAGCATACCGTACATGAATAACGCGACGCTGCTGCTCGGCTCGCGCTACTTCATGACGGGGCTGGCGGGGTTGTTCTTCTCTGCTCTGCTCGTCGGCTTCGTCCTGCTGTTCGTGATGCTTTTGCTCTCGGTCATCCTGCGCAAAAACTGGCTCGGCACGATGCTGACGTGGCTGCTCTTGTGGGGGCTGCTGTCGCTGGCCCTGAGCGATAATCTTTACATCAACGCCCCGCTCGCAGCTTTGTCCGCGACGATTTACGTCTTGACGCTGCATCGCTACGGGCTGCTGGCCCTGCTCTTCAGCTTGTTCTTCTTTCACCTCTGGGTCTTCTTCCCGATTACTTCGGAATTTTCCGCGTGGTATGCCGGAGACTTTCTGCTCGCGCTCGTCATGCTCATCGCGCTGGCGGCTTACGGCTTCTACACTTCGCTTGGCGACCAGAAGGTCTTTCGCGGGCAACTGCTACAGGACTAACTCAGACTCCTCTTTTTGTTCCCCACACGAGGACGTGCAGTTGCGGCAGGACGCGCACGTCGAACCAGCCATCGCGCCCGACGCGCTCCGTCAGCCAGATGAAACGCGCGGCTATCTGTTGACGAAGTTGCGCCGTCATCTCTTCATGGTTAGCGATGGACGAAGCGGCGGCGGGCGGCGTTCCCACCGACAGCGAGAAGGGATAACGCTCGCCGTATAGAGCATAGACTTCGCGCGCATATTCGTAGTCGGCATCGTCGAAGACAACCACCTTGAAGTTAATCCGCGGCCCCGCGCCCGCGCTCTTCGTGTCGGCTTCGCGCGCGTGGCCGACGCCGTTCGCCGCCGCGACACATTCGGCCAGCTTGTTCCAGTCAGTCTCTTCGCCGGACGACGGCGGCTTCGGCGAGATGGTCAGGTAATCGAGAGCTTGAAACCATGAAGCCTTCTCTTCGCGCACAGGCTTAGGGGCGAAGCTGCCCTGCGTCTCAAGGGCGAAGGTGTAGCCAAGGGCGTGTCCCATCGCTATCAATTCGCCCAAGGGTTGCAGGGCAGGGTTGCCGCCCGAAAGACTGATGAGCAGCGGACGCTCGCCAGAGAGACGCGCGACTTCGCCCAAAATCTCCGCGCTCGTCAAGCGCGCCCACTCGGCGCGATGCTTCGTGTCAACCGCGTACATCGTGTCGCACCAACGGCACGCATAGTCGCAGCCGCCCGTGCGAACGAAGACGGTCGGCGAGCCAATCAGCGCGCCTTCGCCCTGCACCGTGACGCCGAAGATTTCGCTGACGCTAATCAGCCGGGTTGTCGGCGGCTCTGCGCGTCGTTTGATAATCGCTGACAGGTTGGCGGCGACCGTTGATTGTGCTTCAGGGTTTTCCATCACTGCGGGAAGCTGTTTTAAAGGAGAGCGCGGCGAAGACTTTGCGCCTTCTGTATTCAAGCGCACGTCGTCTGCCGCCTTGCCGCGTGTGCTGCGCTTGCACTAAGCTTCGCTCTGTAGAATATCATCAACGATGGCCGGTCACGAAGCAATGGCTGTATGAACGCAGTGAACGACTCAAGCGCAGACGGATTCCACGACGAGTGCGGCGTCTTCGGCATCTACGGCCACACGGAAGCCGCGCGGATGACCTATCTCGGCCTCTACGCCTTGCAGCATCGCGGTCAGGAATCCTGCGGCATCGTCGCCTCAGACGGCGCGGAGTTGCGCTCCGAACGCGCCATGGGTTTAGTCTCGGACGTGTTCGACCAGGCGCGGCTCGACCGCCTGCCCGGCGCCAACGCCATCGGCCATGTCCGCTACTCGACCGCCGGTGAAGTCTCCATCCGTGAAGCCCAACCGTTTCTCGTCGCCTGCCAGCACGGGCAAATCGCCGTCTGCCACAACGGCAATCTTCCCTTCGCCACCGAAGAACGAAAGAAGCTGGAACGCGAAGGCGCGATTTTCTCTTCAACGTCCGACACGGAAGTGATACTGCACGGCGTCGCTCGCTCGCGCGCCAACGGCATCGTCGAAGCGATTCCCGAAGTCATGCGCGAAACCGAAGGCGCGTTCTCGATGCTCTTCCTGACGCCCGACGCTTTGATTGCGATACGCGACCCGCGCGGCTTTCGCCCGCTCGCCCTCGCGCGCCTTGGCGACTCCTGGGTCGTCGCCTCCGAAACCTGCGCCTTCGATTTGATTGATGCCGAGTACGAGCGCGATGTGCTGCCCGGAGAGATGATTGTCATCGACCGCGAAGGGCTGCGCTCGTCTTTCCCGCTGCCCGAAAGACCGCATTCGATGTGCATCTTCGAGCACGTCTATTTCGCGCGCCCCGATTCAAAAATCTACGGCCACTCCGTCAACGAGTCGCGCCACAAGATGGGCAAGCGATTGGCGCTTGAGCATCCGGCTGACGCGGACATCGTTGTGCCTGTGCCGGATTCCGGCGTCGCGGCGGCCATCGGCTACGCCGCGCAGAGTCGCATCAACTATCGTCAGGGCTTAGTGCGCAACCACTATGTCGGGCGCACCTTCATCGAGCCGAAACAGTCCATCCGCAGCTTCGGCGTCCGCATCAAGCTCAATCCCGTGCGCGACTTGATACAGGGCCGCCGCGTCGTCCTGATTGACGATTCGATTGTGCGCGGCACGACCTCGAAGAAGATTGTGCGAATGGTCAGAGAAGCCGGAGCGCGCGAAGTGCATTTGCGCATCAGTTGCCCGCCGACCATTAGCCCTTGCTATTACGGCGTGGACACGCCGAACAAGGCCGACCTTATCGCCGCGCAGATGTCGGTCGAAGAGATACGCCGCTTCATCGAAGCCGACTCGCTCGGCTATCTCTCGCTGGCCGGGATGCTCGAAGCGACCGGCATCAGCCCCGCCTCGTCCTGCGTCGCTTGCTGGACGGGACGCTATCCGACCGCCATCAACAACGACGCCGAAACGCAGTGGGCGCGCGAGCGCGAGCCTGTGCCTTCGGACACTGCGGCTCTGACGGGCGAGAGCGAGGCGACGTTCAAATGAGACCCGAACAGCGCTTGCCCGAAGAACTGCAACGTCGCTTGATGGCTCAAAGCGGGCGCAAGCTGCTCATCGCGCTGGCCCTCATTCTGCTTGTCGCCGCCATCGGCGGCTACTTCCTGCTCCGCGCTTTGCGGCAGCCGAAGGAAACGCTGCCCGCGCCTTCGGGCGACGAGCTTCAGGTGCATGTGCTGAACGTCGGACAGGGCGATTCGATTCTGATTATCGCTCCCGGCGGAAAGACCGTGCTGGTTGACGCGGGCGTCCCCGGCAGCGGCAAGGTCGTGATGGATGCCTTGCAACGCTACGGCGTCAAGCAGATTGATTTGATGGTGGCGACGCACGCGCACGCAGACCACATCGGCGGCGCGGACGAAGTTTTGAAAGCCGTCAAGGTGACGACCGTGCTCGATAGTCGCGTGCCGAACACGACGAAGAATTACGAAGACTTTCTGGCGGCGATTAAGGAGACGGGCGCAAAGTATGTCGGAGCCAGCCCCGGCCAAAAGTTTGACCTCGGCGGCAACGCGCAGTTAAGCGTGCTGGCTCCGATTCAGCCCTTCTTCAAGCAGAGCCAGTTGCGCTCAGGCGGCAACGAGCCGAACGCCAACTCCGTCGTGACGCGCCTTGATTACGGCGACTTTTCAATGCTGCTGACGGGCGACGCCGAAGCCGAAACCGAAGAGCGCATCATGGCTGGCGGCGGCAACGTCGCGGCCAAAGTTTTGAAGGTGGGCCACCACGGCTCGCGCTATGCGTCGTCGGAAAAGTTCCTGCGGCAAGGCGGATTCGAGGCGGCGATTATCTCCGACGGCGCGGACAATCGCTACGGTCATCCGAGCCAGGACGCGCTCGACCGCCTGCGCAAGCTCAACATCAAGCTCTATCGCACAGACCTCGAAGGCGAGATTACAATTATCTCGCGCGGCCACGGCTACGAAATCAAGACCGAGCGCGCGGCGGGCGGCGACCTCTGGGCCGGACGCACGCCGCAAAGAGATGAGCCAGCGCGCACGGGCGTTGATACGGCGACGGATTCAAACACGTCGTCGAAACAATCGAAGCGAGCGACGCAAGGCAGATAAGCGATGAGCGTCAGGCTATATCTCAGGCTGTGTCTCAGGCTGTGTCCAATGTCTGCTGCCGTCGAGCAAAGGAGGCATCAACGTTGAAGCCGATTAAGGCCGTGATTGACCGCATCGAAGACGGCGGCGTGGCCGTTCTGCTCCTTGATGATGAGGCGAAGACGAAGCTTGACTTGCCCGTCTCGCTCCTGCCCGAAGGCTCAAGCGACGGCGACCACCTGAAAATCACCATCACGCAGGAACGAGCCTCGCGCGAGGCCGCCGAAGAGCGCGTCAGGAAGATGCAGGAACAGTTAACGCAATCGAGCGGCGCGCAGGAGCAGAAGGATTTCAAGCTGTGAAGAGTTTCGAGCAGACGACATTCTTGATGGTTCATAGCTTGGCCTTCATGGCTCAAAGTTTTCTGTGTGGCAGAGGTTGTGAAATCAAAGTGAGAGGCGATGTAGGACGTGGCGCAAAGTAAACAGGGATGCGGATGCGCGATAGCCGTGCTGGTGTTGATGCTCGGCGCGTTGGGGTTTGTCGGCTACAAGTTTGTGCTGCCGTGGTGGCGCAAGCAGCCGCCGCCGTCCTCCGGCAAAGAGATGCAGGTGCACGTGCTCGACGTGGGACAGGGCGATTCGATTTTGATTATCTCGCCCGAAGGCAAAGTCGTCCTCGTTGACGCCGGAGACCAGACGAAGGGCAAGACCGTGCTCGAAGCCTTGAAGCGCTACAACGTGCAGCAGATTGATTACCTCGTCGCCACGCACACGCACCCGGATCACATAGGCGGCATGGACGACGTTATCAAGAACATGAAAGTCCTGACCGTGCTGCACAACGACATCGCTCCGCCCGAAGTCGTCAGTAGTGAAGCGGCGGCGAATCCGGCTGAAGCCCAGAAGCCTGGACAGAAGACGGCCAAAGCTCCGAAGCCCGCGCCGAAGAAGCAGGGCAAGACGGCGGAGTTGCCGACCGTCAAGGCTTACAACGAATACAAGAGCACGGTCGAGCAGAGCGGCGCGCAGTTTCAAAAGGTCGAACCCAACCAGCAGATAGACCTCGGCGGCGGCTGCATCCTGACCGTGCTGGCTCCGCAACCGCCGCTCTTCACCAGAGAGCAAATCACGAAGGGCGGCGGCAACGAACTGAACGCCAACTCCATCGTCATGCGACTGGACTACGGCGACTTTTCGCTGCTGCTCGCGGGCGACGCGGAAGCACAGACGGAAGACCGACTGCTCAACAAAGATTTGAATCTCGCGGCCACCATTTTAAAGGTCGCACATCACGGCTCTCGTTATGCGTCGTCGGAAAACTTTCTCATGCGCGTCAAGCCGGAGGCAGCCATAATCTCGACCGGCGAGTTTAATCGCTACGGCCATCCGGCTCCGGTCGTGATGGAACGCCTGCGCGCGGCGGGCGTCAAGAATCTTTATCGCACAGACTTGCAGGGCGAGATTTCCATCACCACGACGGGACGCATCAAGGACGGCAAGCTCTACGACATCAAGGCGGCCAAAGAAACCAAGAGCGACCTCTGGGCCGGACGCGAAGCACAGAAGGACGACTCTTCACGCTCCGGCTTTATCACCTACGGCGACTTCGGCCCGCCGCCACGACAATCTAAGAAAGTGACAAGTAACAAGTGACAAGTGACAAGCAACAAGCAGCAAGATGTATTCTTGTTTTACTTGTCACTTGTCACTCGTCACTTGTCACTGCTCTGATATGAATCCATCAATCAGTTATCGTGACGCGGGCGTTGATATTGACGCGGCGAATGAGGCAACGGCGAGGATTAAGCGGCTGGCGCGCGCGACCTTCAACGAGCGGACGCTCTCGGAGATAGGCAGTTTCGGCGGGATGTTCGACGGCAGCTTTCCGCAGATGAGCGCGCCCGTGCTCGTCGCTTCGGCGGACGGCGTTGGGACGAAACTCAAAATCGCTTTCATGACCGGCGTTCACAACACCATCGGGCGCGACCTCGTTAATCACTGCGTCAACGACATACTGGTGCAAGGCGCGCGACCGCTCTTCTTTCTTGACTACATTGCGACCGGCAAGCTTTCGCCCGACATCGTGGCGGCAATCGTCGAAGGCGTGGCGGCGGGCTGTCTTGAAAACAAGTGCGCGCTCCTTGGCGGCGAGACAGCCGAGATGCCCGGTTTTTATGCCGAGGGCGAATACGATGTCGCGGGCTTTATCGTCGGCATCGTTGACCGCGAAAAAGTGATTGACGGCCACAACATCAGCGCGGGTGATGTCGTGCTCGCCCTGCCTTCTGTGGGCTTGCACACCAACGGCTACTCGCTGGCGCGCAAGCTCTTCTTCGAAGTCGCGGGCTACGGCCCCGAAACGCGCATAGAGCAACTCAACTCGACAATCGGCGCGGCCCTGCTGCAACCGCACGTGAGTTACTTGACGGCGCTCGAAGGCTTGCTCGATTCGGGTTTGATAAAAGGGCTGGCGCACATCACCGGCGGCGGGCTGACGGAAAATATTCCGCGCATCCTGCCCGAAGGAACGAGCGTCCTCATCGCGCGCGACACCTGGCCCGTCCTTCCCATCTTTTCCGTCATGCAGGAAATCGGCAGCATCCCCGACGCCGAGATGTATCGCGCCTTCAACATGGGCGTCGGCATGGTCATCATCTGCGCCGCCGGAGACGCAGCGACAATCAAAGCTCATCTCAACGAGCGCGGCGAGACGTGCCACGAAATCGGGCGCGTCGAGCAAGGCAATCGAGAAGTCCTGATTGGATAAAGCAGTCCAAAGTCGCAAGTCCAAAGTCCAAAGTCAGGAACCATCAATCATCAAACTGACTTCGGACTTTAGACCTTGGACTTTGGACTTTGAACTCTTATGACCTATCGCATCGGCATTCTGATTTCCGGTCGCGGCTCGAACATGCTGGCGTTGGCTGAAGCCGTGCAGGAAGGCCGGATTCCCGGCGCGCGGGTTGTCGTCGTCATCAGCGACCATGCGAGCGCGGCTGGTCTAAGGCTGGCGGCGGAGCGCGGATTGGAGACGCTCTGCATAGAGCGTGGCGGGCGCGCGCGCGCGGAGCACGAAGCGCTGATGATTGCGGCGTTGCGCGAGCGCGGAGTTGACCTCGTGTGTCTGGCGGGCTTCATGCGGCTGTTGTCGCCGCAGTTTATCGAAGCCTTTCGCGGGCGCATCGTCAACGTTCATCCGAGCCTCCTGCCGTCGTTCCCCGGCCTCGACGCGCAGCGGCAAGCGCTCACGCACGGCGTCAAGTGGACGGGCTGCACGATTCACTTCGTTGACGAAACTCTGGACGGCGGCCCCATCATCGCGCAAGCGGTCGTTCCCGTCATGGACGACGACACGGTTGAGACGCTCTCGGCGCGCATCCTCGTCGAAGAGCATCAACTCTATGCGAGCGCGCTTCGTCATCTCGCGCGCGGCGATTACGAGATAAAGGGGCGGCGCGTCTTGAGAAAGCCGGAATGAGACGCGGCATAGATAAGCGCGACGACGGCGGCGCAAGCCTTGCGCGCGTGGCTCAAGCTAAAGCTTTGAAGGAAAGCTAAAGCTTTCGGAGAATGAAACGGCTCCGGCCCGTCATGCTCGCTGCTCGACAGCGCGCCCTTCGTGTGTTAGCCTTTCCAGCATTCTAGAGCAAGCGGACAACCAATGTTCGCTTGTTTTTCTTTTTGGACGTAACTTTTCGGTGCACCGCATCAAGGATGCAAGCCCCCAACTCCGGCTGACTGTCTTGTGTGACTCCTAGAGCCGGGGGACGAGTCTTGGGAAAGAAAGGACTCGCGCGGCGCGTCGCCGAAAATTTGACAACAACATCGGACAGGAGAACCGACAAGCATGAAATCTTTCGTTAGCGGAAGCGCAGCCATAGCAGCCGCGCTTCTCGTAGTTTCCCTTGGCTTTTCAGCCAAACCCCTCGTCGCAGAAACCCTCCTCGCTCAACAGGCAACAGCCCGAACACAAGAGCAGGAAACCAAACCGGCAACGCCTTCAACCCAACAGCCCGCGCAGGAAGACAAAACACTCGTGGCCGAAGACCACGCCGCGAAGGCTCCGGCCATGGAAGTTAACGCGGCGGCTTTAACCGCGCCGCTGGTTTACAACGCGACGGCCTACAGCCGTCCGGGTCGCGGAGCGAGCGGCATGGGCGTGCGCGCCGGAACCATCGCCGCAGACCCGCACGTGCTGCCCTTCGGCACGCGCGTGCGGCTCGACGCGGGGCCGTACAGCGGCGTCTACGTCGTCACCGATTCAGGCTCGGCCATCAAGGGCCGCAAGATAGATGTCTGGATTCCCTCCTTTCGTGAAGCCTGTCGCTTTGGCCGCCGCAATGTGAAATTGTCTGTCTTGAGCTACGGCGGCAAACGCAAGCGATAAACTAAGCCGGACAAACAAGTCCAAAGTCTAAAGTCCAATGTCCAAAGTCAAGGAAGATGATTCCTGACTTTGGACATTGGACTTTAGACCTTGGACTTTCTTTTGAGACATTGGACTTTGGACTTTAGACTTTGTTTTGTAAGATGCGCGAGAGATTTACACGGCAACTGATAACAAGGCTCGATGATAGAAGCTGGCGCATTCAACGTGCTCGTGATGGTCGCATGGGCAACCGTCTTGCTGTGGCTGCTCGGCGCTATTCTGACGACGCTCGGCCTGTGGCGGCAGCGTCCGCTCGAACGAGCGGCGGCGGGCGGAATCCTGACGACGACGAGCGCGCCGCTCGTCTCCGTGCTTATGCCTGCGCGCAACGAAGAGGGGCGCGTCCTGCAAGCTTGCGTTCAATCGCTGCTGGCGCAGGACTACGGAAGCTTTGAGGTCATCGCCGTCAACGACCGCTCGACCGATGCGACCGGCTCTATCCTGCGCGCGATAGCGAAGGCCGACGCGCGCTTGAGCGTGATAGAAGGAGCGGAGCCGCCCGCCGGATGGCTCGGCAAGCCGCACGCCTTGCAGCAAGCCCTCGACCAAGCCGAAGGCGAATGGACTCTGGCCACTGACGCGGACATGATTTTTGAACCGGCGGCTCTACGCACAGCCGTCGCGCACGCGCTTGAGAATAACTACGACGCCGTGACCTTGTTGCCGCACATCGTCTGCCTGACTTTTTGGGAGCGCGTCTTTCTGCCCGTCTTCGGTTGGTTCATGGTGATGGTCGCGCCCGTGCATCGCGTCAACGACCCGAAGCGGAGCGGAGCGATGGGCGTCGGCGGGTTCTTTCTTATCAGGCGAGAGTGGCTGCGGCGCGTCGGCGAATATCGCGCGCTGCGCGCGGAGGTGGCCGAAGACCTGCGCATGGCCGAACTGCTGAAGGCGGCGGGCGCGCGTCTTCGCATCGAGTATGCGCCGACTTTAATCAGCACGCGGATGCAGCCGACCTTTCGTGAAATCTGGGAAGGCTTCACGAAGAACCTTTTCGCGGGCGCGAAGTTTAATCTGTTGCAGGCAAGCGCTGGCGGCCTCGCCGTGTTGCTCTTCGCGGTCGCGCCGTTTCTGGTCGCGATGGGTTGCGCGATTGCTCTGGCGGCGGGCGCAAGCGCCGAGTGGCAACGCTTGCTCTGGCCCACGCTCTTGGTGTGGGTTGTGCAGGTCATGATTTTCGCGCTCGTCAATCTCAGTTGGAAACTGCCCGTCGCTTACGCTTTGACAGTCCCGCTCGGACACTTGCTGTTCGTGGCGATTCTCTTCAATTCGGCGTTCAAGATTGTGACCGGCAGCGGCGTCACTTGGAAGGGACGCAAACTTTACGAACGCGCCGGAGGAGTGCGACCGCCGCGCTCCGGCAAGAAGCGCGCACACGGCAACTCTCTGGCAGATGAATAAAAACAAGATGAACTCAGACATCCCTGAGCCTGCGCCGCTGGTCGAGGTGCGACGCGGCTCGATTACGGAATCGCGTCATCGCGGGCATGTCGCGGCGGTTGACGGCGACGGCCAAATCGTCGCGCACATCGGCTCGCCGGAAACGCTGACCTACCTGCGTTCCTCCGCCAAGCCGTTCCAGGCCGTCCCGCTCGTCGCCTCCGGCGCAGCCGACCGCTTCGGCTTCAACGAAAGCGAGATAGCCATCGCCTGCGCTTCGCACAGCGGCGAACCCATCCACGTCGAGACGGTCGCTTCGATGCTGAGGAAGATTAAGCTCGACGAGAGCGCGCTCAAGTGCGGGACGCACGAGCCGTTCAGCAGCGAGGAGACGAGGCTCTTGCGCGAGCGCAACGAGAAGCCGAGCGTGCTGCAAAACAACTGTTCGGGCAAACACACTGGAATGCTCGCGCTCGCGCTGCATCTGGGCGCGTCCACGGAAACCTACGACCAGCCGGACAATCCAGTCCAACTCGAAATCGGTCGCGCGGTCGCCGAGTTCTCCGGCGTGCCTTTGGAAGACATAGCGGTCGGCGTTGACGGCTGCGGCGTGCCGGTCTTCGGCGTCTCTGTGCGCGCGATGGCTTTGATGTACGCGCGGCTGGTCGCGCCTCCCGCCGCATGGGACGCGCAGTTGCGCGCGGCGTGCGAGCGCATCGTGCGCTCTATGACGGCGTGGCCGGAGATGGTCGGCGGCACAACGGAGCGGCTCGACACGGAGATGATGCGCGCGACCACGGGCGCGCTCATCTCGAAGGTCGGCGCGGAAGGTGTGTATACGGTCGGCGTGCTGCCGTCCGAGCGTTGGCCGCGAGGGCTTGGCCTCGCGCTCAAGATTGAGGACGGCGAAGACCGCCGCGCTCGCCCAACGGTCGTCATCGAAAGCCTGCGGCAACTCGGCGTCCTGACGGGAGAGTCTTACAATGCCGTCAAGCCTTACGCCAGCTTTCCCGTCCGCAATCATCGCGGCGATGAAGTCGGCGAAGTCCGCGCATCTTTTGAACTGGCAATCATCGGCTCTCGCTAACAAACTTGCTTGAGCTTTCGTCAGGGAAGTTTGAAGAACGAACTTTAGTCGCTATCCATGTCTACTCAAAACAACGAACCTGAGTCCGGCTCGCAGCATCGCCCGCCGACGCTCCTGCGCGACAAAAGGGGAAGCGTTGACAACGCATCGCTCGCCGACGTGATTCAGTGGTTTCTGGATTACGACCAGCGCACATCAATCATCAAGCACCCGAAGGTCGAAGAACTCTTTCAATGGAAGCAGGCCGAAGACCGTCGCGCCGACGAGAATCTCTTCCTCTTCAATCGCGCCGAAGACCGCCTCGCCATTGGCATCGCGCAAGCCGTCACGGAGCACGCGGACGAGCGCGAGTTGCACGACTGGATTAGCCAGCTTTTACAGACGCTCGACGAAGCGACCAAAGCCAACGAAGAGATTGCCGCCGCCTACCAGCTTCAGACCGGCGACGCCGTTTCGCCCGTCACGGAAGCCGCCAAGATTCCGGCGCAGAGCGGTCGCACAGTCTATCTCACTTACTGCTGGCTCGAAGCTCTCTGCACGGCGGAGGCGCGCGTCCTCGGCTGGCTCTATCAGGAGATGTACGGCAGGATTTTTCACCCGGACAATTTTCGTTAGCGCGCCCTTCATCAAGGTTGATTTATGAACGCAAGCCTACGCGCTCTTTTTCCGTTGACCGAGCAGACGGTCTATTTGAACCACGCCGCCATCAGCCCGCCGCCCACACCGACGCTGCGCGCCGTCGAAGCCCAGATGCGAGACGTGGCCGAGAACGGCTCGCGCAACTATCAAAAGTGGGTCGCCGTCAAAGAGAACGCGCGTGCTCTCGCCGCCTCGATGATTGGCGCGCGGCCCCGACAACTAGCCTTCCTGCGCAACACGTCCGACGCTCTTTCGACCGTCGCCAACGGTTTGCGCTGGCGCGCGGGCGACAACATCGTCACCTTCAAACGCGAGTTTCCATCGAACGTCTACCCCTGGCTGCGACTGCGCGAAGCCTTCGGCGTCGAGACACGTTTCTGCGATGAACAAGACGGGCGCGTTGATCTCAACGAGTTAATCAACCTGATTGACGAACGCACGTGCATCGTTGCCATCAGCCATGTGCAGTACGCCTCCGGCTTTCGCGCAGACCTCGAACGCCTTGGCCGCGCGGCGCGAGCGCGCGATGCGCTGCTCGTCGTTGACGTGATTCAATCAATGGGAGTTGTGCCGATTGATGTCGAAGCCGAGTTGGTGGACGCCGCCGCCGGAGCCTGCCACAAGTGGCTGTTGACGCCCGAAGGCGTCGGGCTGCTCTATCTCTCCGACAGAGCGCGCGAACGCATCGAGCCGACGCTCGTTGGCTGGACGAGCGTGCCAACGCCGGAGGATTACAACAACTTCGAGCAGGGCTGGAACGAAGGCGCGCTCGCTTGGGAGACAGGCACAGGCCCGACCGCTTTGCTGCACGGCCTCGAAGCGAGCCTCAAGCTGCTGCACGAAACAGGCGTCGGGCGCATCGCCGAATATTTAAACGAACTGACGGATTATCTCTGCGAGCTTTTGCAGGGGCGCGACTACGAAATCGTCAGTTCAAGGCGCGCGGGCGAGCGGTCGCAGATTGTCTGCCTGCGTCATCGAGGCGGCCTCACGCCGATGGCCCTCTACGCGCATCTGAAACGGCAGAACATCTTCGTCGCCCCGCGCGGCGAACGACTGCGCATCGCCCCGCATTTCTACAATCTCCCCGCCGAAATCGAAACGCTCGTCAAAGCCCTTCCGTAAGCGTCAATGTTCGACAATCCAACACTACTTTCTCCGTTAGTCATCGGATTCTTCAACATTTGGT
Organism: Blastocatellia bacterium; assembly: GCA_033855775.1. Taxonomy (GTDB): domain Bacteria; phylum Acidobacteriota; class Blastocatellia; order Pyrinomonadales; family Pyrinomonadaceae; genus DASVTR01. The sequence goes on from JAWVFT010000015.1 coordinate 16,009, forward strand.
AGCGAGAAGGCTGCGAATAACAGGCGATTGCGCCTTACTGAATTATTTTCAGACAAGCGAACACTTGGTTTGTAATATTTGAAGACACTCGGACGCGCGATAGCCGGGCTCTCAAGAATCATCGCCGCCGCCGCGAAAAGCTCTAGAGCCCGTAAATAAAGGCTTCCAAAATTTTCTTGAGAATTTTACGGTTGTGGAAGGCTAAATGGCACGATCATTGCTCTATCCATTCGTGGTTAAAATAAGAAGGGTACATTTAGGGTAAATCGGGTCAGGCTCGGAGACGGCAGTGAGTGAAGGCTTTGGGGGAGGCGTTCTCTCACTTTGAAAAAGCAAGGTGGTGACTCTTTCGGGGGAACGGGGTCATTGCAACGCTAAGCGGTCAATGAGCATAAGTTGCTGGGCTGCTGGTCGGCGTCCTGAACAGGCTTGGGGGAGCCTTACAGGAAGACCAGCAGCCCGCAAACTTTTTTAGGCTTTCAATTCAACTCGATTAAAAAGCGGCGGCCTTCATCATG
>JAWVFT010000016.1:0-27264 GCA_033855775.1 Blastocatellia bacterium
GGCGTCTGGCGAGTTGAGGGCGCAAAGGCGCGCGACTGGGAAGACATCAGCATCGGCCCCGGCCCGGAGAGCGGTCGGCCATATCTATACATCGGCGACATTGGCGATAACTCAAAATCGCGCCGTGAGATTATCGTCTACCGAGCGCCTGAGCCACTCATCGAGAGCGGCGATGCGGCGTCAAGCAGCACGAGTCCGCGCCGCACGGAGACGGCTGACGTTATCCGCTTGCAGTACCCTGACGAAGCGCACAACGCCGAAGCCTTGATGGTTCATCCCAGGACCGGCGACATCTACGTCGCCACTAAAACCAACGACACCTCGACCGTCATCTATAAACTGAGTTCGCCCGCCAGCACGACGAACGTCAACACGCTCGCGCGCGTCGGCGAAGTCAGCATTCCGAGCCTGTTCGGGGCGATGATTACGGGCGGCGATATTTCGCCTGACGGAAGACGTGTAGCGCTGTGCGATTATTTGGGAGCTTACGAGCTAAGCCTCGCGCCGGACTCATCAACCGACTTCGATGCCATCTGGAAGCAGGAGGTCATAGACATCCCCCTGGGCCTTCGCCAGCAGGGCGAGGCCGTCTGCTACAGGCTCGACGGCAAGGCTCTTCTGGCGACAAGCGAAGGACGCAACCCGCCGCTCATCGAAGTAGAGCTTGGTTCGGACGAGCGAGGGCGCGCGGGAGAATGACGTTTGGACAAAAGCGTAGCTGGCGAGTTTTCGCGGGACGCCGGAGTCAACACGTCAACGGCTTTCAGCTTTAACACGTCAGCGGATTGAAGGGCAGCGCGGTTGAAGCTCTTAAAGAAACATGGCCTCCCGTGAAGGAGGCCATGTTCGTGTTAAGAGGTCAAGCTTATTAAAGCTTCGACATCGAGTTTACTGGACGGAAACGTCATCCACGCGGAATGACGTGGGCAGCGTAATATCGTTGGTTCCACGGAACTGAATGCGCACCGTCTGGCCAGCGAAGCTGCTGAGATTGTACGGTCCTCTGAGGACGTAGACGCCCGCCGTGCCGCTGTTCTGGTTGCTGAACGTCGCCAGCGTCGCCAGCAGCGTGCCTGTCGTGCTCCGCACTTCGATGAAGAGTCTATCGAAGATCGGGTCGCCCGTCGCCTCGCCGGTTGTGATATTCAACCAGAAGTTAAGGTTGGCGCCGCCGCTCGGAATCGTGACCTGCTGATACAACGTGCCGGTGCTGCTGTCAACGCCGTTGACAATCATGTAGGCGATGCCGCTGTGCGGGAAGGTTCCGGTGCTGCGTGTCACCTGGCTTGAGATGACCCACGGAGTAGTGCCGCTCTCAAAGCCTGGATTGACAATCAACTCGCCACCGCCGCCGCCCGTGCCGGCCTGCGTGACCGTGAAGGTCTGACCGGCGATGGTCAACGTGCCTGTGCGCGAAGTTGAGCCGCCGTTGGCGGAGACGGAGTAGTTGACCGTTCCGTTGCCGGAGCCGCTCGCGCCCGAAGTGATGGTGATGAAGGTGGCGTTGCTCGAAGCTGTCCAACTGCAACCCGCGCCCGCCGTCACTGTGACGCTGCCCGTGCCGCCGCCCGCCGGTTGGCTGGCGCTGGTCGGGCTAATGGAGAAGGTGCAAGTCCCGCCGCAATCGGTCGGAATGTTGGTGGCGGCGGTGTGCGTCGTGCCGTCGTTGCCGACCGCCGAGACACCCATGCCGTGACGCGCGAAGACCGTCCAGATGGCGCAGCGATTGGCTCCGCCGTTCATGTTCTGGTCGGCTTGCAGGATGCCGTCGCGGGCGTTAAGGAAGGACGGGCGAGTCGGCGTGAACTTCATGCCGTTCAAGACCAGCAAGTCCGTCTTCGCTTTGCCGAGTGTCGCGCGCAAATCCCAGAGCGCCGCGGCCCAGACTTCGCCGTCGTTGTGGACTTCACAACCGCCGGCGCAGACATCCGCGTATGAATCGTGGACGGCTGCCGCCGGAACCGTGTAAGCAGCGCGACGAATGCCGACGGTGTTATTGACGACATACTCGCCGACCGCGCCGTCGTTGTTGATGGTGAATGACCAGTAGTCAGACCAGCCCTCGCCCATCGCGCCAGACTGCGTGCCGCTCAGGCCGGTGCCGCCGTTGCCGATGAGACGATTCGAGATGCCGTGGCCGTATTCGTGAAACACCACGTCGCTATCCACAGAGCTATCGCGGTCTGGATTCGGCGCGGTGAATAGATACTGCTGCATGCGCGGGCGTTGGCCTTCGGGCGGCGTCGCAAAGTTTGCGTTGTTGGTGCCGGAGCCGTCCTGCGCTTCGGCCCGCACGGAGTCGTTGCCGGTGCCGCCACGACCATAGTTGTTGGTCTGGAAGTTGCCCGCAGCCTCCGTAAAGCCGAGGCCGTAGGAGAAGTCGTGCATGATGTTGTTGAAGTAGAAAAGATTGGTCACAATCGCCGCCTGCTGCGTGCGCGGGTCAACGGCTGTCGAGAACGGGAACGTGAAATCCTGATTGGCCGCCGAGGCGTGGCCGTTGGAAAGGCCCGCGCCGTTGTTGGCGTCAGGCGCGTTGTCGGCGTTGGTGTCGAGATAAGCTTCGACGTTGTTGCCAGTGGTCGTGGTCGAAGTTCCCATCCAACCGGCGGTGGTGTTGATGGTCGTGTCGCCGACGAAGGAGACGAGCGTGCGAGCGCCCGCGCCGGGGTCTTCCGTGTAGACGGTGCCTTGCGCCGCGTCCACATAGAGATTATGACGCAGCAGTAGTTCGCCGTTCTGCGCGTCGAGCAGGATTTCGTACCACTCGCTAGGGCCGACTTCGGCGTAGACGAGCCAAGCCAGTTTCGCCGCGTCGCCGACGCGCACGACGTTCAACTCCGAGAGCACGTCTTCATAGTCCGGCCCCAGAGGGTTAGCGAACGCAGAAGATTCGCCCTTGTTGGAGCGCAGGCGCGTCTCGACGAACGAGGGAGCGACGGCGCGGCCAGCGTGCTCGAAAGCTTTGGCGATGGCCTGCGATTCGTTCAAAGTCGGCTTCAGGCGCGCGACCTTCTGCCCGTTGACGAGGAAGCCTTCACGAACGTTGAGGACTTCGCCCTTGCCGTTGACCACGACCTGCACGTTGCCTTCGAAGACTTTGTAGCCGCCGATGGTCTGCGAGTAATCGAGGAAGGTTGTTCCACGGTCGTTGTCTTCTTTGTTGAGCCTGAGTTCGTCAACCGCTGCGTCGGAGAGCGCGAAGAGCGCGGCCTGCGGTTTCAGGAAATTGCGCGCGATGTTGTCGGGCATGTCAGACTGCGCCTCGGAGAGCGCGCCGCCTTCAACGAAGATGCTTTTCATCGCGCCCGTTTCATTAGCGACGGCGCGCAGGTTATCCGCGGCTTCGGGACGCAGGTTCGCGCGAAAGCTATCGACTGCCGCGGCGCGCTCCTGAATCGCCGCGCTTCTATTCTGCGCTGCGCCGCGCGCGGCTGCGGCTGGCCCTGCGAGGTCAGCGTCCGCAAACTCGCTTCTACCGGCGAGTCGGATGTCATAGTCGGGGAGCGTCGTGACTTTAGAAGATTGTACTTTGGTAGTGGGAACAGCCTTCGCGCGAGGGGCGCGCGCCGCGTCCGACTTTATAGAGGGGAATATCGAGGCGATTGCCAAGGCAACGCCTACCAGCACAACGAGCATACTCTTACGCATTATTTCTCTTCCTCCGTTGGTTGTTGGTTGAGGTAAGGCAATAAATCGCGCGGTAGTTTCACAAGGCGAAGGCAAAGTCAGCAAATCATTAAGGACGCCTTGCGAATTTGGCCGATTGAGGGATTGCCTTAATCGTTAGTTAGTTGAGCGACGAAAAGTTGCGCCGCACGTTCATGCTTCGTCTTGAATCACGCGCGCCCGAGCGCGCCTATTCATACAACACACCTGTCATCCGACCGCTGCTGATTTCAGCAGTCAGCCGGTTGTCGGGATGTCTATAACTATCGTCTGGGCCAATTGAGGTTTTGCAATAGCCTGCTGCCATTGTCGAAGAGGGCTGTAGAGTAGCAAATTCGGAAGCGAATGTTAAGTCACCGCGACGGGTCTGGCGCCGACCGATTTTGAGAGCGTGGCTCGCGCCGTTTTGAAGGTCAAGGCAGGCGTAGCGTCGAGCTTCATGCCGGACATCCTTTCGTCGTCGTCTTCCTGACGACACAGACATCACTTTTTATAGACATAATAAACGACGCCCGCCGAGTCGTCCGTTAAGAGAAAGGCGTTTGCGCCAAAGCTCAAGAGATCGACGGGACGCCCGCGCGTTCTGCCCGCTTGCAGAAAACCGTTGATGAAATCTTCGGGCCGGCTGGCGCGCGCGTCCATTCCGCGCAGTCGCACGACGCGATAGCCGTGCTTCAACTCCTGCTTCGTTGAGCCGTGCAGGGCGACCAGAAAAGAATCGCTCAACGCGCCGTCGTGGCTCGCGTCGAAATACTCGAAGCCAAGCGGAGAACTGTGCGCGTCAAACGCTGCGTAGGCCGCAGGCACGTTGCGGCAGTTCAACTTTCTACCGCCCGCGTTGAACTCCGCGTCCGCGAAGCGGCTTGCGCCGGACTGGTAGCAGTAAGGCCAACCGTAGTTCGCGCCGTCTCTGACAACATACATCGTATCGGCGGGCTTGTTGTCGCCCAGATGGTCTGCGCCCATGTTGGTCGCAAATAGCTTGCCCTCGACCAGGCGCAGGCCGACGGCGTTGCGCAGGCCACGCGCGAAGCGACGCTGGTTGCGCCCGTCCGCGTCCATCTCCAACACGCTGGCGCGCACGGCTTCCGTCTCGACGCAAGCGTTACAACTGCTGCCGACCGAGACATAAATTTTGCCGTTGCCGCCGACCGCGATGGTGCGCGTCAGATGCCAGCCGCCGTACTTGTAGCTCAACCCGTAGTCTGGAAAAGTGGCGAGCGTCTCCGGCTCCGCGCTCGGCCTCGCTTCGCCCGCGTTGTACCTGTAGCGCAGCAGGCGATCCGTCAGCGCAAGATAAAACCAGTTGACGCCGTTGCGGTCTGTATAAAAAGCGATGCTGTTGGGATTGCGCAAATGCGTGAGGTAGGGCGTCACCTTCCTGAAGCTTTTGCTGGCGGCGTCGAAGCCGTCGAGAATATAAACGATGCCTCGACTGTTATCCGCGAGGTTGTACATATCCGTGACGAAAATTCGATTGTCAGGACTCTTCGCCATGAAGCGCACGCGCTTGAGTCCCTGCGCCGCCACGCTGATAGCAAACTCTTCCGGCAGGTTGAGGTCAAACGTTCTGCCGCCGGAGAGCGCGACACGATGCGGCGTGAGCTTCGGCCCGCGACGTTGCTGCGCAAGGCTCGCTCGCGCGCTGAAAACGACGAACAGAGCGAGCGCGATGATGAGCGCAAACTTTCTTCTATCCATTAGACTTTGTTACCCGCCGTGATGATGAACTCGAAAAAAACGCGCGCCTTCAACTTGCTTCTTGAAGAAACGAGAGAACGGCTTCGGTCGCCGCCTCAGTCTTGTCCGTCAGAAAAATATGGCTCGCCGCGCTGAGCTTGAAGAGCTTCGCTCCCGTTATCGCCTGCGCCGGAATATCTGCGTTGCCAAGCGGATTCAGTTGGGCTGTCTCGCCATGCAGCCGGGCCGGAGCTAAAGCTTGACGGTTATGCGCCCCGGTGTTACTTTACCGACCGTTCGGTAGCCATTATGCTCGACACACGAGCTTTCGGTCAATTCCAATTTTAGGAACCCCCACTGCGCGCTTCCTGTGCGCGCCGCGCTCAACGGCGAAGTTGGCGAAGCCTGACGCGCGCATCGCAACGCCGTCATCGAAGGCTGACAACAGTTGAGCGAAGGCGGTTTTGATTTTTAAGTCAAGTCAATGCAGTTTTGATTTTTCCCTTTTACGGAGACAGACAATGCTCAGCGTAAAGTTTTACGAGTTCGGTAATCCGGCGGACGTGTTGCGTGTGGAAGAGACGCCGCAGCCCACGCCCGCTGCGAATCAAGTCCTGGTGCGCCTGCGCGCTCGTTCCATCAATCCGTCCGACTTGCTCACGGTGCGCGGACTCTACGGGGCGTTGCCGAAGTTGCCCGCCACGCCCGGGCTCGAAGGCATGGGCGAGGTGGCGGCGGTCGGCGACGAGGTGAAGAATTTCAGCGTCGGCCAGCGCGTGATACCGCTCGGCGTGCAAGGCACATGGCAGGAATACATCCTGGCCGCGAGCGCGCAACTCATTCCCGTCCCCGATAGCGTCTCCGACCAGACGGCTGCGCAGTTCGTCGTCAATCCGCTGACCGCCTGGATTATGACCGTCGAAGAGCTATCGCTTGAGCAAGGCGAGTGGCTTCTGCAAACCGCCGCAGGCTCGACGCTCGGGCGCGTCGTCCTGCAAATCGCCGCCATGCGCGGCTTCAAGACCATCAACGTCGTCAGAAGACGCGAGCAGGTTGAAGAATTGAAAGCCCTCGGCGCAGATGAAGTCATCTGCACGGATGATGAAGACATCGCTGAGCGCGTCAAAGAAATCACGGGCAAGGCCGGGCTGAGGAAAGCCATTGACGCGGTTGGAGGACGGACGGGCGCGGCTGTGATGAGCGCGCTTGGGCGCAACGGCGTGATGCTCATCTACGGCTCGCTCTCGATGGAGCCTGTGCCGCTCGACGGCGGGCGCATGATTTTCAACACGACCACGCTACGCGGCTTCTGGCTCACCGAATGGCTGCGCTCCGCCGCGCCCGAACGACAGCAAGCCGTCACCACTGAGATGCTGCGCTCGATGGCGACCAGCGCAATCGTCCCGCCCGTCGAAGCCGAGTACGCGCTGGCCGACGCGCTCGCGGCGGTCGCGCACGCAGAGCGGCCCGGGCGCAGCGGCAAGGTCCTGCTCGTCAGTCCAGAGTGACAAGAGATGAAGTCGGCAGCGATGAAACAGAAGGAACGAAGATGAAGTAGAAGGAGCGAACGCGAAGGATGAAAGCGTGGCTCTTCATCTTAAGCAAGCGCAGCGACTTATGTTGAGAGAGCGTGGCGACTCATCTTGAGAAAACATAGCCATTCATTTTGCGAAGGCGCGGCGACTCGTCTTTGAATAACTCTTCTTTCATCCCTCATCACTCAAGCGTCGTCATGCTTTCTCGACAAGCCTTGCGCCGGTGCGCGCCAGCCACTCGACGCGAGTGTCGAGCGCGGCGAAGCGCGGGTCGTCCGTCTGGCCGCGATGATAGCGGTAGAAGATTTGTTGCAGCACGACGGCGAGCTTGAAGACGGCGAACACTTCGTAGAAAGTGATGTTCGTCAAATCAATCTTCGTCCGCGCGCCGTAGCGTTCGAGAATCTCCGCGCGCGTGTAGTAGCCTTCGGCGCGCGTGACGGAGGCAACCGTGTCGCGGGTCGCCGCGTCGGTCGCGGTGTGCGTCCAGTAGCAGAGGAAGATGCCAAGGTCAACGAGCGGGTCGCCGACGGCGCTCATCTCCCAATCGAAGACGCCGACGATGCGCCCCACATCCTGCGCGTCGAGCATCACGTTGTCGAGCTTAAAGTCGCCGTGAACGAGCGTCGGCCTTTGCGGGTCTGGCGGCAGCCGCTCAAAGAGCCAGGCAGCGAGCGCATCCATCTCCGGCAGTTTGGTCGTCTGCGAGCCATGCCAACGCTCGCTCCACCCGCGCGCTTGCCGCTCAACAAATCCGGCTGGCTTGCCAAGCGCGACGAGGCCGTGCGCTTCGATGTCAACCGCGTGCAAATCCGCGAGCGCGTCAACCAGCGCGACGCTCGCGCGCCTCCGTTCGCCGGGCCGTCCGGCCAACTCACACGGCTCTTCCGAGCGCACGACGAGGCCGCGCCGTCGCTCCATCAAGTAGAACGTAGAGCCGATGACGCTCGCGTCTTCGCAAAGCAGGAAGGGTCGCGGCGCGAGCGTGTAAACGGGATGCACGGCTTTGAGGATGTGATATTCGCGCGCCATGTCGTGCGCCCTCGGCGGCACAGGCCCGAACGGCGGGCGACGCATCACAAACTCCCGCCGCCCGAAGCGCAGCAAGTAAGTCAGGTTCGAGTGGCCGCCCGGAAACTGCTCGACCACGAGCGGTGCGTCGGCGTCGAACTCTTCGCCCAACACGGCGGACAATCTCGCGCGCACATAGTTGGCGAGCGCATCCCAATCAAGCTGCTCGCTCGCGCGCACGGGCTTTGTGTCAGTCGAATCAAGCATCTTCACACTTAACGAACTTTATGTCAGGGACACAACCGGCGAACTTAAGGGACGAAAGGATAGCGCGCGTCTAAGCGAAAGATAGCGCGCGTCTTTAAGGATGAAAGATGATGCACGTCGTCGTCGCGTGCGCATAGAGCTTGCCGCTCTCGTCTACGACGCGGCCTTCGGCTGTGGCGGTGCGACCGCCGACGTGTATTACCCGCGCCTCGCAGCGCACGATGCCCGTCTCCGCCGTCATCGGGCGAATGTAGTTGACCTTGATTTCCAGCGTCGTGTAGCCCACGCCCGCCGGCAGCGTCGAGTGAACGGCGCAGCCCATCGCCGAATCGAGCAAGGTCGCGGCCAAGCCGCCATGCACGACGCCAATCGGATTGTAGTGATACTCCGCGGGTTCGACCGTGAAGACGGCGCGGCCCTCGCTCAATTCTGTGATGCCGAAGTCCATCAACGCGCTAATCGGCGGGCGCGGCAATTCGCCCGCGACGATTTTCCGCAAATACTCAATGCCCGACAAACCTCGCGCGGCCTCGGCCAACGCGCGCGGGTCTTCCCAACTGAACGTGCGCGTGCGCGTGCGCGTGCGCTTCTCATCTTTGTCAATAGCGCTGCTCATACTGTTTCGTTTAGAAGCCTCGGAACTGTGATGAAGAATTGCCTGACTAACTTTCAATCTTCTTCAGCAGGGCAATCTGGCCTGCGTGATAAAGGTCGTGCTGGATAACGCCGTGGAGCAGGAAGTAGAAAGAGTATTGCTGGCCCGCCACGAGTTTGTCCAAATCCGCGTCCGTCAAATTACGCAACGTCGCGCGCAATTGCTTGTGGCCGCCCTCAAGCTTTGTTAACGCTTCACGCCAGGCCGTCTCGCTCGTGTCAGGCACGGGCGGCCAATCTTCTTCCGTCTGGATGAGCGCGGTTTCTCCTTCAAGCCGCAGCCGCGCGACGCCCTCCCAAGCGGCGATGTGAAGCACGATTTCCCAGATGCTATGAGCGCCCGCAAGCGGCCTCGCCGCGCCCTGTTCAGCCGTGACACCGGCGAGCAACTCTTTCAACGAAGGGCCATGCCACGCCTCGCCCTCAAAAGCGCGCTTCAATTGGCTCCCGATTCTTGCGACCTCGCTCATGCTCTTCTCAGCCAGCCTTTCATGTGACGATTAAGTTAATTTAAGACGACAATCGCGCTCTCTTCATCTCTCAGCGATTGCTCGTTCAAACGTAGTAGCGCACCAGCCACTCCGCCGCGCAGCAAGGCTTGTCGCCGCCCTCGCGTTCGACCGTCACGCTCCATGTCGCCTGCGCCCCGCCTTTAATCTCTTCCAACTCACGGAGCGTAAATCGTCCACGGATGCGCGCCCCGGCTGGCACGGGCGCGATGAAGCGCACGCGATTCAGGCCATAGTTGATGCCCATCTTCACGCCGCCGACCGACATCGCGCGCCGCGCCAGTTCGCTGAGCAGCGAGAGCGTCAGAAAGCCGTGCGCGATTGTCTGCTTAAACGGCGACTCGCGGGCGGCGCGTTCCGGGTCAATGTGAATCCACTGCCGGTCTTCGGTCGCTTCGGCAAACTGGTTGACGCGCTCCTGCGCAACCAACAACCAATCGCTGACGGCAACTTCACGCCCGACTTGTTCGCTAAGTTCGGCCACGCTTTCGATGTGTGTCGCGCTCATCAAAATCTCCTCATCCATCGTCTTTCGATTTCCTCGTTCGTCATCTTTAGCTTGCCGCGTCGGCGCTCTTGCTTCGCGTGCGCGCTTCAATCTCTTTGATAACGCTGCGCGCGATGACCATGCGATGAACTTCGGAGGCGCCGTCGTAGATGCGGAAGGCGCGAGCGTGCGTGTAGAAGCTGGCGAGCGGCGTGTCGTGCGAGATGCCGAGCGCGCCGCAGATTTGCACGGCGCGGTCTATCACGCGATTAATCGCTTCGGCGACGAAGACCTTGCAAATGGACGACTCGCGGCGTATCTCGTCGCCCTGTTCATACTTCCAAGCGGCGTGCATCACCATCATGCGCGAAGCGTGCAGGTCAATCTCCGAGTCCGCAATCATCCACTGAATCGCCTGATGCTCCGCGAGTTTCTTGCCGAAGGCTTCACGTTCGAGAGAGCGCGTGGTCGCAATCTCCAAAGAACGCTCAGCCACGCCGAGCCAGCGCATGCAATGTGTCAAGCGCGCAGGGCCGAGCCTGACCTGCGACATCCTGAACGCTTCGCCGACGCGCCCGAGCACAGCCGCGTCCGGCACACGCACACGCTCATACGTCAACTCGCAATGGCCGCCGAGTCCGTGGCCGCCCATGACCGGCACGGCCCGGACGACTTTAAAGCCGGGCGCATCGGTCGGCACGAGAAACATCGTCGCGCCTTGATAGATTGGCACGTCCGCGTCAGTGACGGCCATCGTGATAGCGAGGCTCGCGCCCAACGCGCCGGAGATGAACCACTTGTGGCCGTTGATTTCCCAACCGCCGTCAACCTTGACGGCGCGCGTCCTGAGCATCGTCGGGTCGGAGCCGCTGCCGGGCGCAGGCTCCGTCATCGAAAAGCAGGAGCGGATGCGGCCTTCGACGAGCGGGCGCAAATACTGCTCGCGCTGTTCCGTGTTGGCGTAGAGCGAGAGCAAGTGCATGTTGCCTTCGTCGGGCGCGGCGCAGTGGAGCGCGAGCGGCCCTAAGAAACTACGGCCCGCTTGCTCGAAGAGGACGCACATGCCGATTGTGCCGAGGCCGAGGCCGCCATACTCCTTCGGCAACTGCGGCCCGTAGATGCCAGCCGCGCGAGCCTTCCCGCGCAGCAGCGTCAACTGTTCCGGCGTGATGCTTTCGCCGGCTTCGCCCGCGCGCTCAAGCGGGATGACTTCATCACGAATGAACGCGGCCACGCGCTCGCGCAGTTCGACAAGTTCCGGCGGCAAGTTGAAATCCATATGCTTCGCTCTCTGCCTCAATCCTTCGCGCTCTCGCGCACGACTCCGTGCGCTTCACCGCTCATCACTTCTTTGCCGCGCTGGTTGCGGCAGACCCAGGACGACTTGAGCAGTTTGTATTGCGGCGTCTCCGTCACTTCGATAATCGTCACTTCGCAGCGAATGGTGTCGCCGCTATAGACCGGGCGATGAAACTTGAACGTCATCTCGCGCGCGATGAAGTTGATGTCACCGCCGATTTTGGTCGGCAGCGTCGCGGTCAACAGCCCGTGCACCATCAGCCTGCCCTGCTCGTCCGGTTGAAGATGGTGCGTCCCTTCGTCGCCGGAAAACCGGCCGAAGAGGCGCACGTCTTCCATCGTAAAAGTTCGCTCCCAGGCTACTACGTCACCGGCTTTCATCCGTTCCCCTTAACTTTAAAATTCAACGCGGACGCTCACTCATGCGACGGCTGCGCGCGAAACAACATGCAGGTCGCCGTGCCGTGCGCGTAGAGTTTGTTTAGCAGCTGGCGCTTCTTCGTCAATGGCGCGCGTCATTCAAGTTTTCCTCGTTGATATAAGTCCGGCGCGACGGGTCGTAGTAACTCAAGTGGCCACCCTCCGAGCGATAAAAAGTTTCGTTCCCGGCGGCGAGCATCTCTTCGACCCAGGGCGCGATAGCGATGCCTTCATCTTCCATTGCATGCGCCGTCCGCCGCACGCCGAGCGCGTCCCACAATTCAAACGGCCCCAACTCGTGCGCGTAGCCCCAACGCAGCGCGCGGTCAACGTTGATGAGGTCGTCCGTGATTTCAGGCACGCGGCGCGCGGCGTAGGCGAGCGTATGGTAAACGGCATGACGCGCGAGCGCGCCAGCCTTGTCGTCTTGTCGCAGCACGAAGGCGAGGCGTTCGGCGAGCGGCTCAATCTTCAGGGCTTCGTTAATTGAAGGGATGTCGGGTTCGCGCCGCGCTCGATATTCCAATGTCTCAAGGTCGAGCGTCAGGATGTCTTCCTTCGCGCCGCGCGGCGGCTTTTTGTAAAAGCCCTGGCCCGTCTTGTCGCCGAGCCGCCCGCGCCGTAGCTGCGCGCTGCGCAGGCGCGCGAATTTTTCGTGACGCAGGACTTCGCGCGATTCGTCGTGCTCGATTAAGCCGTAGAGATTTTCGCCGACCGCGCCCGCCACGTCCAAGCCGACCAAATCCTGCATGCGAAACAAGCCCGTCCTGGGGCGACCGATGAGCGGGCTGATGATGGCGTCCGCTTCTTCTATCGTGTAGCCGTTGTCGAGCGCGAAGCCGACCGCCGACGCGAGCGTGATGGAAGCGAAGCGATTGGCGATGAAGTTCGGCGTGTCTTTGCAGATGATGACGCCTTTGCAGAGGCGTCGCTCCGCGAAGTTGTTCATAAACTCGACAACCTCCGGCTTCGTTTCTTTCGTCGGAATCACTTCGAGCAGCTTCATGTAGCGCGGCGGCGTGAAGAAATGCGTGCCTAGAAAATGAGCCTTGAAATCGGCGGAAGCATTGGCGGCGATGCTGGCAATCGGCAGCCCGGAAGTGTTGCTGGAAACGATGCTGCGCGGCTTTCTCGCGCTCTCTATGCGCGCCATCAACTCACGCTTCGGCTCTAACTGTTCGATGATGACTTCGATAATCCAGTCGCCTTCGCTCACCCACTCGAAGTTGTCATAGAGGTTTCCGATGGTCACAAGTTGCGCCGCTTCGGGCGCGGCAAAGGCCGGAGGATGCGACTGCTTCAAGCGTTCGAGCGAGGCGGCGACGATGCGATTGCGCGCTTGCGGGCTAGAGAGCTTAAGGCCGCGCTGCTCTTCTTCGGGCGTCAAATCCGGCGGCGCAATGTCGAGCATGTAGACGGGGATTCCGGCGTTCGCCAAGAGCGCGGCGATGCCTCCGCCCATCGTCCCGGAGCCGATGACCACCGCGCGGTTGATGCTGTAGCTCACTCGTGTCTTCGCTTCGATGCGTTGCAAGGCGCGCTCTCTTCTCTTAAGCGTTGACGGGCTGCGCGCCCGCCGTCGCCGCGCGCCCTTCAAAGAGTTCGGGGTCGGTCGCCGCCAGCCGCTTGAGAAAGTCTTTCCACAACAGCGGGAGGACGGGAATGCGGGCTATCTCCGCCTTGGCGCGGCGCGCGGCTTCGGGCGCAATCGGCGTCGGCTTGAGGCCCAGGCTCTGCGCCGCCCGCGCGACCGAGAGATTGCGCTCTACCATGTCTTCGAGCAAGACCATGCGCAGGAACGCGAGTTGGATGTTCTCGCCAATCGTGATGGCTCCGTGATTGGGCAGGAAGACGGCGCGCTTTTCTCTGAGCGCGACGGCGACGGGCAGCACGCGCTCTTCGTCGGCGGCCAAGCCTTCGTACTCGTCCAGAACAACGCCCACGTCGTCAACCAGCAGGCAACTCTCCTGATCGTAAATCTCCGGCACGATGCGAAACGCGCTATAGGTGACGACGGACGGAGGATGCGTGTGCGCGATTGCGACGGCATGCGGATTCTCTCTGTGGATGATGCCGTGCAGGCGAATGGTGTCGTTGACGTAAGCTTCGCCGTCAATCACCTTGCCCGAAAAATCAACGAGCACGATGTTCTCCGGCATGAGCGTCGCAAACGACGGCCCGAAGTGATTGACCAGCATGCGGTCTTCGCCGACCGCGACGCTCAAGTGGCCCGCGTTTCCAACGCTCAAGCCTTGACGATAGAGCAGTCGCGCCGCGCAGCAAATGTCAAACTTGATTGACTCGTCATTCATCGTTTCTATCCCTCCGTCTTCTGCCTTCACAAGCCGCCCGTCACTTCCAACACTTGCCCCGAAACGTAATCGCTGAGCGGCGAGGCGAAGAAGAGCACGGCTCCCGCGGCCTCTTCGGGCGTGCCGCCGCGCCCCATCGGAATCATCCTGAAGGCGATGTCGCGGTTCGCCTGCGGAATGCCGAGAGCGATGTCTGCCGACTCGCGCGTGAGACGCTCATTCGTTTCCTTCGCCTGCGTCAGCCGCGTCTCGATGAAGCCGAAGGCGACGGCGTTCACCTGTATATTGAACTGGCCCCACTCTTTCGCCAAGGTCTTCGTCAAGCCGACGACTCCGGCTTTGCCCGCCGCGTAATTCGCTTGACCAGCGTTGCCGCGCGTTCCCGTCGTCGAACTGACGTTGACAATCTTGCGCGCCGCAGCGCGCCCCTCCGCTTCCTTCTCGCGCTTCGCCGTCTCGCGCAAATATTCGGAAGCGGCGCGGATGATGCGAAACGGCGCGGTCAGATGCACGTCCAGCATCGCCTGCCACTGCTCGTCCGTCATCTTGTGCGCCGTGCCGTCCCAGGTGTATCCGGCGTTGTTGACGATGGCATCAAGACGCCCGTAAGCGTCTATCGTCGCCTTAATCAAACGCGGAGCGAAGTCCACGCCTGTCACGTCGCCCGCCACAGCCAAAGCCTCGCCGCCCGCAGCCTTAACTTCCTCGACTGCTTCCCGCGCCGGCCCCTCGTCAATGTCCGACAGCACAACGCGCGCCCCATGCGCGGCAAACAACACGGCGCACGCGCGACCGATGCCACGCCCCGCGCCCGTGATTATCGCCACTTTTCCATCCAACAGTTGCATAACGCTCCCCGCGCTTTCGCAATCTTCATCAAAGAAATTTTTGAAAGGCTCTTAACTCTTGGCTCGCTCTTCGTCGCGCAGCACGCGATGTAGAATTTTGCCGACCGCCGATTTCGGAAGGCTCTCGCGTATCTCCATCTTGCAGGGAATTTTGAACTCGGCCAAGCCTTGTTTGCAATGCTCGGTCAATTCTTCGGCGGTCACGCTCGCGTCCGGCTTGAGGACGACGCAGGCTTTGACGACTTCGCCGCGATAGTGGTCCGGGATGCCGATGACGGCGGCTTCCATCACAGCCGGATGCGCGTAGAGCACGCCCTCGACTTCCGACGGATAGACGTTGAAGCCGCCGACGATAATCATGTCTTTCTTGCGCTGCATGATGTAGCTGTAGCCGTCTTCGTCCATGCGCGCGACATCGCCCGTGTAGAGCCACGTGCGCCCCGCGTCGTCCGTGCGAAGCGCGATGCCCGTCTCTTCCGCGCGATTCCAGTAGCCCTTCATCACCTGCGGCCCGGCGATGCAGAGTTCGCCTTCTTCGCCGATGGGCAATTCGCGTTGGCCCGTTTCGAGGTCAACTATCTTCACGTCCGTGTCGGGCAGCGGCAGGCCGATGCTGCCCGGCTTGCGACGAGCGAGTTGCGGCGTCGTGTGCGTCACGGGCGAGGCTTCCGAAAGGCCGTAGCCTTCGTTGAGCGTGCCGCCGGTCAATCGCTCAAACTGCTCTATCACTTCGACGGGCAAAGGCGACGCGCCGCTATTGAAGGCGCGTATTTTATCGAGGCCGTACTCTTTCGCCTGTGGATGATTGAGCAGCGAAATGTAGATGGTCGGCACCGCCGGAAAATATGTCGGGCGATAATCGCGGATAGAACTGAGCAGAGCCTCGACATCGTACTTTGGAATCAAGACCTGCTGCGCGCCGCGCCACACGCCTTCCATCATGCCGACCGTAAAGCCGTAGATGTGGAAGAAAGGGATGACCAGCAAGTAAACGTCTGCGCCGCGGCTCAGGCTGCTCTGCTTCCAACAACTGATTTGAATGACGTTGGCGAAGATGTTGTAGTGCGTGAGCATCGCTCCCTTCGGCACGCCCGTCGTGCCGCCCGTGTATTGCAGCACGGCGACATCTTCAGCATTGATGTCAACGCGCGGCAAGACAACTTCGTCAATTCCGGCGAGCAAGTCCGTCATCCTCAAAGCCCCGTCGAGCGCGGGCGCAGGCTGCGCGGCAATGGAATACTCTGCCGCCGAAGTAATGATGACGTGCTCAATCGTCGTCTGCTCAAGCACGCCGAGCGTCAAGGGCGCGAGCGCGTCGAGCGTCAGCATCGCGCGCATCTTTGAATCGCTTGCGACGACCAGAACCTCGCGCGCCGTGTAGAGCGGATTGACGTTCACCACGATGGCTCCGAGGCGCAGGATGGCAAAGGCGGCAATCATGTACTGCGGGCAGTTTGGCAGCATGATGCCAACGCGGTCTTGCTGGCGGATGCCGAGCCGCGCCAGCGCAACGGCGAATTTGTCAGACTGTTCCTTGATTTGCCCGAACGTGAGTTGCGCGCCGAGAAAGACTGTCGCCGGACTGTCCGGGACTTCGGCAGCCGTGATGCGCAGGATTTCATGCAGCGGTCGGCGCGGGTAGTTCATGTGCTCGCGCACCCAGTAGTCGTAAGAGTTCAGCCACGGGCGCGACGCGTAAGGCGACGCGCTCGCTTCCCTCTCTGTTCTGGCCGTGGTCATTCGTTGTCCCCTTCGTTTAGACGATAACGCTTCCGCCGTCCACCACGATGATCTGCCCCGTGATGTAGTTTGCCCGCCTTGCTCGCCGCGTAGCCGACATAGTGCGGCCCATCGACCGACGACCGCAAGCCGTAGACGAACGAAACGTTGATGATGCGTCCATACTCGCGCTTCAACATCTCGCGCCCCGCGGCCTGCGCGAACAGGAACGCGCCCGTCAGGTTAATGTCAAAACACCTTCTGCCATTTGTCGAGCGGCATCTGCACGGGCAGGCTATTCGAAACGAACCGTCGCGTTCGCCGCAACGCTCGTTCCCGCGCTGTCCTGTTCCTACGTTTGCGACGGCGCGTTCAAAGCTTCCGTTTCAACCTTCGTCGTACTTTCATTGACGGCAGCGTTATCGTCAACGATGAAGCGCGCGATGCGCTCGCGGTGAAACGTGGCGTCGCCGAAGAGCGTTTCAGACGACTTGCTTCGCTTGTAATAAAGTTGCAGGTCGTGCTCCCATGTGAAGCCGATGCCGCCGTGAACCTGCACGCCGCGATTGCAAACTTCGCGGTAAGCGTCCGAGCAATAAGCCTTCGCTATCGAAACCGCGACGCCCGCCTGCGCGTCGCCTTCGGTCAAAGCCCACGCCGCGTAATACGCCGCCGAACGCGCGCTCTCCGTCAACAACAGCATGTCCGCGCATTGATGCTGCACGGCCTGAAAAGAGCCAATCGCGCGACCGAACTGCTGTCTGGTCTTCGCGTATTCCACGGTCGTATCGAGCGTCCATTGCATCCCGCCGACCATCTCCGCGCACAGCACGGCGGTCGCCACGTGCAACGCTTCACCGAGCGCGCCGCGCCCGTCGCCGTCCGCGCCGAGCGCGTCTGCTTCGGCCACCATCGCGCCCTCAAAACTCACTTCGTAAATCTTCCGCGTCCCGTCCATCGAAGGCATCGCTTTAACAGCGACGCCTTCCGCTCCGCGTTCAACCGGCAAGAGCGCGAGCCTGTCGCCGTCGCGCGCCGCGCAGATGATAACGTCCGCGATGGCGGCATCTGGAACGAAAAGTTTCTTCCCCGTCAAAGAGAACTTGCCGCCCGCGCGCTTGGCCTCCAAACGCGGCGCGTCCCCGTCCCAGTTTGCGCTCGCTTCGAGCAAAGCGATGGTCGCTTTCAACTCTCCCGCCGCAATCGCTTCCAGATACTTCGCGCGCTGCTCTGCGCTGCCTGCGCGTTCGATGAGGGCCGCCGCCATCAGCGTTGAGAGAAAGGCTCCCGGCAGGCAGGCGCGGCCCATCTCTTCGGCGATGACGGCCATCTCGACCAGACCGAGGCCGAGGCCGCCGTGCTCTTCCGCGATGCTCAAGCCCGTCCAGCCCTGCTCCGCGATGGCTTGCCACAGCGTATCATCGTGCGCCATCTCCGTCTCCATTAACGCGCGCACGCGCTCCGCCTTACATTCACGCGCCAGAAAAGCCCGCGCCGAGTCCTTCAAAAGTTTCTGCGGTTTGCTGAGGTCGAAGTCCATAATAATTCAAGTGACAAGTGACAAGTGACGAGTGACGAGCAAAACCAAAACAGTGAACAGTGACGAATAATGAATGGCGCGTGATGAGAGCGAAGCTGTCTTTAACTTGTCACTCGTCACTCGTCACTTGTCATTGTCTTAGTAACTCTTGGGCAAGCCGAGCACGCGCTCGGCGATGATGTTGCGTTGAATTTCGCTGGAGCCTGCCTCGATGGTGTTGCCGCGCGAGCGCAGGTAGGCGTATTCCCACGCGCCTTTGTCGAAATCTTTGAGTTGCCCGTAGGGGCCTAGAATTTCCTGCGCGGCCTGCTGCGTGCGCTGGTTCATCTCGCTCCAGTAAAGCTTCTGCGTCGAGCCTTCGGGGCCGGGGACGCCTGTCTTCGAGAGCGATGTCAAAGCGCGATTCGTGTTGAGGCGCAGGATTTCCAGTTCAAGAAAAGCTTGCGCGAGCTTTTGCCTGACAATGGGGTCTTCGCTGGCGGGGCGACCGTTGCGCTCGATGGTGCGCGAGCGCGCGATGAGGGCTTCGAGGTTGCGTTTGAAGACGACCTGAATCCCCGCGCCGAGGTTAGCGCGCTCGTTCATCAAAGCCGTGATGGCCGTCGTCCAACCCTCGTTGACTTTGCCCAGAACTTGCGCGACGGGCACGCGCACGTTTGAGAAGAACACTTCGTTGAAGCCGGAATCACCCGACATCTGCCGCAGGGGGCGCACGGAGATGCCCGCGCTGCGCATGTCGGCCAGCAGGCAAGTGATGCCTTTGTGCTTCGGCGCTTGCGCGTCGGTTCGCGCCAGCAGCAGACACCAATCGGCCATCTGCGCAAAGCTCGTCCAGATTTTCTGGCCGTTGATGATAAACTCTTCGCCGTCGCGCGCGGCCTTCGTGCCTAAGGCGGCGAGGTCGCTGCCCGCGTTCGGCTCGGAGAAACCCTGACACCAGATTTCCTCGCCCGACAGAATCTTCGAGAGATAGCGCGTCTTCTGCTCTTCGCTGCCCATGGCGATGATGGTCGGGCCGACGAGCGAGAGGCCGATGGTTCCGATTAATTGCGGGGCGTTGGCCCGCGCCAACTCGGCTTGAAAGATAGACTGTTCCATCAACGTCGCCCCGCGCCCGCCGTACTTCTTCGGCCATGAGATTCCGGCCCAACCGTCGTCGTAGAGCTTGCGCTGCCAGCCGCGCAGGTATTCGATGTAAGCGTCGTTGTCTTCGGAACTCGTCGAGCCGCCGCCCGTCCACTCGGCAGGCACGTTAAGCTTGAGCCAGGCGCGAAAGTCGTCGCGGAACTGTTGTTCGTTCACTGTCAAGTTCAAGTCCATGTTTCAACCTCTAACTCGTTTGCGTCGTCTTCGGCTGCGACGCTTCCCACAGCAACTCTGAAACGTCTAGGACGCGCACGTCGCGCTCGCCCCTGCGCGCATTGATGCCGTCTTCCATCATCGTCATGCAGAACGGGCAGCCGACCGCCAGCACGTCCGCGCCCGTCTCGATGGCTTCACGCGCGCGTTCCTGATTGACGCGCTTGTCGGCGGGCTCGTCAACGAAGCTCATGCCGCCGCCACCGCCGCAACAGAAACTTTGGTTGCGGCTGCGCTCCATCTCGACCGCGCCCGCGCGCGAAGAGATTTGCACAAGCGAGCGCGGCGCGTCATAGACGCCGTTCTGCCGCCCCAGATAACAAGGGTCGTGAAAAGTGATTTTCTGATTTGAATCCGCGAGCGGCTTGAGCCTGCCTTCCGCGACAAGGCGCGCGAGATATTCGCTGTGATGATAGACCTCGAACCTTCCGCCGTATTGCGGATACTCGTTCTTGAACGTGTTGAAGCAATGCGGGCAAGCGGTGATGACCGTCTTGACCGCGTGCTTGTTCAAGTTGCCGACGTTCTCCTTCGCCAGCGTCTCGAACAGAAACTCGTTGCCGATGCGCCGCGCGGGGTCGCCAGAGCATTTCTCTTCGCGCCCCATGATGGCAAACTTCACGCCGGCTTGTTCGAGCAGTTGAGCCGTCGCGCGCGTCACGCGCTGGTTGCGCTCGATGAGCGCGCCGCCGCAGCCGACCCACAACAGAGCCTCCGCGTCATCAGCGTCGCCGACATGCCTGACGTTCAAGCCTTCCGTCCAATCGAGCCGCGTGGCCTGCGTGCCGCTAAACGGATGCCCGCGTTTTTCGAGCGACATAATCGCTTCCTGCATCGAGTCTGGAAACTCCGCTTCTTCCATCACGAGAAACCTGCGCATGTCGACAATCTTCGGCATCTGCTCGATGAAGACCGGGCAGGCTTCCATGCAGGCGGCGCAGGTCGTGCATTGCCAGAGCGCGACGGGCGACGTGGCCGGAACCGCGCCGATAATCGGCAGAGGCTTGCGCGCTTCGATGTCCGTCGTCGGCTCATGGTCGGCGGGCGTTGTTGCTGCAAGCGCGCCATGGCCTTCGCTCAAGCCATTCGCTGAAACTAAACCGAAAGCGTCGCGCGGGCGTTCGTGCATCAGGTCGCGCAGTTGAAGAACGATGTCGCGCGGCGAGAGTTCTTTGCCGACGGCGTGCGCGGGGCAAGCGTCCGTGCAGCGACCGCATTCTGTGCAGGCGTCGAAGTCGAGCAGGTCTTTCCAGGTAAAACTTTTGAGCGAGTTGACGCCGAAGCTTTCCGTCTGCTCAAAGTCTATCGTCTTGAGCGACGCGCCGAGCGGGGCCAAGTTGGCCGCGTAGATATTGAGCGGCGCGGTGATGACGTGCATCATCTTCGTGTACGGCAGCCAGGCGATGAAGCCGAAGCTCAAGACCAGATGAAACCACCACAAGCCTCTGTGCGCCGACTGCATCGCGTCCGCGCTCAGCCACGAGCGCGAGACGCGCGCGACCAGATTGCCAAACGGCGACCAGGCTGCCCAGGCGTCGTTCGTCGCCGCGATGCGCCAGCCCTCAATCAGAAACCCTTGCAGGCAGAGCAGGAAGATAAGAACGAGAATCAACGTCGCTTCGTTTGTGTAAATCAGTTGGCGCGGGCGTTTGAGGTAACGCCGCGCGGCGGCCATGCCCGTGCCGACGAGGACGAGCGCGCCGAAGATGTCAACGACGAGCGATTGAAAGTAGAGATAGAATTGACCGCGCATAATCGCGGTTCCAAAGTCTGCGTCGAGCGCAACAACCGTCGTTGCGATGGTGAGAACGACGAAGCCGTAGCTGATGAAACGATGAAAGAGGCCCGCGTAAAGCTTGCGCGCGGTGCGTCGCTGCGCGACGGCGTGCTTGAGCGTCAACTTAAAGCGCTCAGCCGGGCGGTCGAAGCGCGCTGCGGGCAAGCCTCGCCGCCAACGACTCAAATGGCGATAGATGCCGTAGCCCGCGATAGCCGCCGCTGGCGCGAGCAGGGCGTACATCATCCAGAGGCGCGAGACGTTCCAGTAAATCTGGCGCGTGGCTTCCGCTGTGTTCATATTAAAAAAGTGACGAGCAGCAAGTGACGAGTTAAAACAGCCTGACTTCATTACACATCATTCATCACTCGTCACTGTATTTGGTTTTGCTTGTCACTTGTCGCTCGTCACTTGTCACTTAAAAGAGCGGCCAGCTTCTCGCGCAAGAGCGGCACGACCTTGCGGTAGTCTTCGACGATGCCGAAGCGGCTGTGCTTGAAGATGGGCGCGTCCGGGTCTGTGTTGATGGCGGCGATGACCTTCGCTTCGGAGATGCCCGCCATGTGCTGGCTCGCGCCTGTGATAGCGATGCCAAGGTACAATTCCGGCGTCACCTTCTTGCCAGTCTGCCCGACCTGCCACGTCGGCGGAACCCAACCCGCATCACACGCCGCGCGCGAGGCGGCCATCTGCGCCTTTAACAAATCGGCGAGCGGCTTCAACTCCGTTTCAAACGGCTCAGGCCCGCCGATGCCGCGCCCGCCAGAGACAATCACGCGCGCCTCTTCAAGCCGCGACTCGCCGCCCGCTTCGCGCTTGCGCTCGATGATGCGCGTGCGCGTGTCGGGCTGAATGGCGAGCGCGGCTCGCGTGATTTCGCCTGTGGCGTCGCGCGGCGCGGCGGGCGCGAACGAACGAGCGCGCAGCCATACGACGGCGGGCGCGCGTTTGAGTTCGAGCACAGCTTGAGCCTTGCCGCCGTAGACCTGACGGCTGACGCGCAAGGCTTCGCCCGCGACTTGAATCTCTACGCCGTCGCCAGCCGCGCTGCCGCCCAAACGATAAGCGAGACGCGGCGCGAGTTCCTGACTGTAGGTGTCGTTCGACAACAACACGGCGCGCGGCTGTAGCTCGCCGCACAGAAGCGTCAACGCCGCGAGGCAAGTCTCCGGTTGATACTCGGCCAACTCCGCTTGGTCTGCGATTGTTACCGCATCCGCGACGCGCGCGACTTCCGCCGCCAGAGCGTCCGCGCCTTCACCGACGACGATGGCGCGCAGTTGCGCGCCTAGCTCGTCCGCGAGACGTCGCCCCGCGCCCGCGAGTCCCTGCGCGGCTTTAT
This sequence comes from Blastocatellia bacterium, assembly GCA_033855775.1. Taxonomy (GTDB): domain Bacteria; phylum Acidobacteriota; class Blastocatellia; order Pyrinomonadales; family Pyrinomonadaceae; genus DASVTR01. The sequence goes on from JAWVFT010000016.1 coordinate 22,429, forward strand.
CAAAACCGGCGGCGGCGAAAAGACAAATGATAACGTCGTTCATAGTTTCTGCGCGTGCGTTTGACCGTGCGCTTGTCCGCGTGCGAAGCGCGGATAAAAAAAAGCATCGCGGCGTTTCCAATCAATCGCACGCTTTCCGCGTTGCTCGTCAGCCTTTCGCTTTACATCGCGCCCGTCACTTCGATGATGCGACGGGCGAAGGCTTCGACTTTTTCGTCCAGCGTGTCGCCCGCGACAAACTCGCAGCGCGTCTCTTTCTGCGGAATGGCAAGCTCCGCCACTTCGGAATAATTGTTTCCGGCGCGGGCTTCGTCCGCATGGATGTCTAGGTCGTCGAGCGTCCAGGTGGTCAAAGGCTGGCGGTAAGAGAGCATCACGTCGCGCACCTTCGGAATGCGCGGCACGTTATGTTCGTCGTTGGTGACGGTCAGGACGACGGGCGGCGTGGCCTCGAACATCTCCCAACCCGTGTCCGTCTGTCGCTTCAAGCGCAGTTTGCCATCCACCGCTTCGATGCTGTCAACGAAAGAGACGCAGGGCAGATTCAACTCTTCGGCAATCAGCCCGCCCGTTTGCCCCGCTCCCCAATCGCCCGCTTCGCGCCCGACCATAATCAAATCGAACGCGCCGAGTTTGCGGATAGCGGCGGCGAGCACTCGCGCCGTCGTCAGAGGGTCCGGGTTGCTGTTGCCGTCATTGATAACGAGCGCGGCGGCGTCGGCCTTCATCGCCAGAGCCTTGCGCAGCGAGTCTTCCGCCGAAGGCTGGCCGTAGGAGAGCGCTGTGATGTGCGCGCCGCCCGCGCGCTCACGCAATTGCAACGCCGTTTCGAGCGCGTTCTCGCAGAAGATGTTGGTGACGAGATTGGCCACGCCCTGCTCTGCTTCGCGCCTTTCCGCATCAACGCGAAAATCGCGCGCCGGAATTTCCGGGTCTAAAATCTGCTTGAGACAAACGAGGATGTTCATGAAAGAAGATGGCCGCTCGATTTTAAATTGAAAGCTATGAAGTCAACTTAGATGAACTCAACTCTATCGCTCCGCTTGATTGCGCGCGCGCCCGAAAGTTGAAGCGCAGGCTCTCTGAATCAAAGCGCAGAAGAAACAGGGACGCTTCAACTTTTAACGACCCGCAAGCCTCTGCGCGGCGCGCTCGTTTCGGCGCGCAGCAATCCGTGGAGAGCTATCTTGACGATTTGCTCCGCCGCCTGCTCCTCCGTCAGCGCGCCGCCCTGCCGGTGCCAGCGCGACAGCCAGTTAATCATGCCGAGCAGGCTGAAGGCCGCCGCCGTCACGTCAACGTCGCACAACTTCCCTTCCGCCCTGAGTTCGTTCAGTGTGTCGCGCAGCGAATCGAAATAGGCGCGCTTGCGGCGCGTGATTTTTCTGCTTTGGGCAGGCGCGAGGGCCGTCATCTCGTCAACGAGAATGGTGATGGCTCCCTGCCCTCTGGTCACTAAACGCGCGTGGCTGGCGATGATGAAGCGCAACCGCGCCGCCGTGTCCTCGATTGACCCGGCGGGCGTCAACACTTCTTCGTCCAACTCGTCAAGGCCGAAATTCATGATGTCGAACAGCAACTCTTTCTTGCCATTGATGTAGTGATAGAGCCCCGCTTTCGTCATGCCGAGAGCGTTGGCGATGTCGTTGACGGAGGTGGCGTCGTAGCCCTTGCGCAAGATTATCTGCGCCGCCGCGCGATAGATTTCCGCCAGCCGCTCGTTGCTCGGAGCCGATTTTTTTTGCGCTTTCATGCTTGTCTCTGAGTGTCTGCCGGAGCCGCTTGAACGAACTTGCGCGTCGCAGTGTCATGTTACCGACCGTCCGGTAGGTTGTTATACATCCGAACGAGGCTCTGCGTCAACAATCTCGCCGGAGCGCGATTCGCCTAGCCGTTAATTGAGACACACAGAAAAGAGTCACGCCGACGGACCAGTCGCTATCCGTTGTAAGAAAAGTCAAAACCGAAGCGATTGCTATGGGCCGCACTCCGCGTCGGTGTGCGTGATGACGGAGCCGAAGCGTTGCTGGTACTCGCCGGAAGTGATGAAGGCGCAGACCATCGCGCGATAGTTGTTCGGCACGCGGTCGTTGAGAATGCCGAGCCAGAATTGATAGCCGCCTTCGTCCGGGTTGCGTTGCAGGTAGCCGAAGTATTGCATCAAGACGAACGCCGCGTTGTACTCGGCTTGCTGGAATGCAGGATTGTCTGCGACGAGGCGCACGATTCGCGCGCGGCTCTGATTGGCGGCGTAGTCTGCGATGAGCGCGGCGCGCGCGCCGGATAAATCCACGCCTGAGTTTTGGCGAACGCTGTTGAGCAGCGCGTCTGTAAAGCTCGCGCCGTCGAGCGTCAGCGGATAGCGTTGGAGAAACTCAGGGCGCGCGACCCAAGCGGCGGCAAACGCCTGCTTGCTGGCTTCGAGTTGCGGGCCTTCGGGGACGAGGCGGCGGTCACTGGTGAACTGCGTGAAGGTCGGGCGCGCGCCGTAGCTGGCTTTGTAGAAACGATAGACGAAGCTGCCCGTGCGCTGAAATTCGTTCTCGACGAAGAAGGCTGCCGAGACGTTGATGCGCTCACGAATGACGCAGGCGGCGTCAGCGCAATTGTTAATCTGGCCGGACCAGTAGCCGAGGCCGCCTGAGTCCGGCTCACGATTGAGGAAGTCGCGGTAATGCTGGCCGACGAAAAACTGCGGGTCGTCAAGCTGGTTGACGGGCGGAGAGTTTGGCGCGATGCGTCCCCACCACGTTCCCCAACGGTCACAGTCGGACGAGCATGAAGCGGTGGCGGAGGTCGCGGCGTATTCCTGAATCGTCCAAAGGTCTGTGTCGTTGGCCGGGTCAACGACCGTGTTGCTGTAGTCGCCCCAACGATTCTTTCCGCTGCTGTAGGTCTTGTAGTAGGAAGCTTCGCCGCTCTTGAGAACGGCGTCGTCGCGCATCGTGTTGGGCGCGTCCGAGGCGGCGCGAAAGGCGTAGTTGGCGCTGGCATACTGCGTGGGCGAATAGCGCGAGAAGCCAAGCAGGACATCATTGAACTTGTTGACGGCGATGCTCGGAAAGGCGTAGAAGGTCGCGCCCGTCGTGTCTTCGATGCGCCCGCGCTGCCTGACCGCGCCCGTCGTCGAGAGTTCCCACCATTGCAGCGCGCTGCGGACGGGAGAGTTTCCGGCGGGGAGAAAAACGGTGTGCGCGCACCAGAGCGAGCCGTTGCGATAGACGACCGATTGGATGCGCGAATCGTTGGTCTGAATCTTTCTTGAAGAACTCTGCTGCGGCGCAAAGTCGACCCCTCCGTTGTTCGTGCTGGCCCAGGGGTTCGGCGTGCCAGAGAAGATGGACGGCGTGAGGTCAATGCGTTCGGAGCCGAGCGCGCCCGTGATGGCGTAGAGACGAAGGAAGCCGCTGCCGCCGCTGTTGCCGTTGAAATCCTGCACGAGATAGAGCGTCGCCAGCGTCCGGTCGTAGGTCAGGGCTGGCGTTTGCGTTTGACCGATGCCGGCGAGCGCGATATCTGTGAAGAGTCCCGGCCCGCCGTTGTAAAAGTTCGCTTTGTTGAGGACGAAAACTTTCGAGGCCGAGACGCCCACCGCGTCGTTGACCGGAAACATGTTGGCCTGAATCACAATCCAATCTTTGTTGAATCCGATGCTCGGATAATCCGCCCAGAGGATGTTGGCCGGGTCTGCGTCTAAACGATAGAGCGTCCAGTTGGCCGTCGGGTCGCTGGTTTGCGAGACGCCGACGAGGATGCTTGAGCCAGCCGAACGCCGCTCGGCGCAGGAAATCATCACCCAACGATTGCTGAGCGGGTCGTAGACGACTTTCGGGTCGAAGACATCGAGCGCAGAGCTTGAGAGCGCGGCCCAGAAGGTTGTCAGCAAGACCGAGCTAATGATGTTTCCGGCTTTATCCTGAATCCGCACGCGACCGTTATGCACGGTCATCAAGTGTTGGAGCCCGACGGCGCCGTGCGTGTCGGGCGGAATATCGCCGTTGTCGTTCGAGGCGCGAAAGCTCGCGGCGGCGAGCGGCGAAGCAGACAAAGCGTTGAAGCTGCGCGCGGCGGAAGACGACGAAGACGAAGGACGCAGGGGTTCGGTCTGGATGATGGCGTCCGCCGGAATCGGCAAATTTTCGGGCTGCTCTTCGGGCGGCTCAATCTCTTCCCTGCGCCTGCCGGACGCGGCGCGCGGCGCGGTTTGCTTCTCCGCGACGATTGACATGTTGACGACGATTGAGCGCATGGCGCGTCGGCGCGAAGACACGCTCTGCCCCGCGCTCGTTTGAGGGCGGCGCGTTTGGGCCTGCGCCAGACCTGCGCCAGCGACAACGATGAAGACGTTCAGCAATAACCAGCCGAGCAGCCCTGGAAGTTGAAAATCTTTGCGTCTCATCTTCGTCTGATTCAACGAGCGCAAGCGGCAAGCGCTCCGTGCTTTGGCTAGTGGTTTGTTGGCCGCGCCCGTTTCAGTTGTCCTTGGGAAAATCTTGCTGGCCGCGCTGAGGAAGCGATGGGCTGCCGCGACACGGCAGCTGACCGTTCAAGGCAATTTCGACTATACAATATTCCGGTTGTCTCTGTCAGCAGTCGAGTTTTAAAATCAAAATCAGTGGCCCACCATAAAGCAAACGCAGGCGAATAAGTTTAACTTTACTCGCCTGCGTTGTCTGTGGTGGACGATTGGCCGCCCGGTTTACTGTTCGATGCTACTGCCCACGTTCTTTAAGGCCCGACGAACGCGCAGTCGGCGTTCGAGCGTGTGATGACGGAGCCGAAGCGTTGCTGGTACTCGCCGGAAGTGATGAAGGCGCAGACCATCGCGCGATAGTT
>JAWVFT010000017.1:0-65538 GCA_033855775.1 Blastocatellia bacterium
CGGAGGGAGTGGAGATGGTGATGCCAGGGGACAATGTGGCGATGGAGATTGAGTTAATCGCGCCGATCGCGATGGAGAAGGGGCTGCGGTTCGCGATTCGTGAAGGCGGACGGACAGTGGGAGCAGGGACCGTCTCCGAAATCGTTGAATAGCTGTTTCTCCTTTGACTGCTAACAAAAAATTATGATGAACGAAAAGATTAGAATCAGGCTGAAGGCTTACGACCATCGCGTGTTGGATCAGTCCACCACGGAAATCGTCGAGACGGCCAAGCGCACCGGCGCTCGTGTTGCCGGGCCGATTCCGCTGCCCACTTTGAAGAACAAGTGGACAGTCTTGCGCTCGCCGCACGTGGACAAGAAATCGCGCGAGCAGTTTGAAATCAGAACGCACAAGCGCCTGATGGACATTCTCGACCCGACGCCGCAGACCGTGGACGCGCTGATGAAGCTGGACCTTCCGGCGGGCGTTGACGTTGAGATTAAAGCGTTCGGCAGAGACAGATAAAAGCAGTGACAAGTGAAGAGTGACAAGTGACGAGATTAAAAATCGTTCCCGCTTGTCATTCGTCACTCGTCACTCGTCACTGAGGTTAATGTGATGATTAACGGAATCATCGGTAAGAAAGTCGGCATGACGCAATTGTTTGCGTCGGATGGAACGGTCACTCCGGTGACTGTCATTAAGGCTGGCCCGTGCGTTGTGGTGCAGAAGAAGACGGCGGCTGGCCGCGATGGCTACAACGCCGTCCAACTCGGATTGGTCGAAGAGCGGCCCGTCAAGTTGAAGAACGTGAACAAGCCGATGCGCGGCCACTTCGAGAAGACGGGCGGCGGCGTGCCTCCGACTCGTGTCTTGAAGGAGTTTCGCCTCGAAGACGCGGAAGACGCGACGAGCGTCGGCGATAAGGTGCTGGTTGACCAGTTCGCCGACGGCGACAGCATCGAGGTCATCGGGCGTTCAAAGGGTCGCGGCTTCGCCGGCACCGTCAAGCGCCACAACTTCAGTCGCGGCCCCGAATCGCACGGCTCGATGAACGTTCGCGCGCCCGGCTCAATCGGCCAATCGGCTTACCCGTCGCGGGTCATCAAAGGCACGCGCTCCTCCGGCCACATGGGCGACGAGCGCGTGACGGTCAGAGGGCTGACGGTGGCGCGCGTCGATGTTGAGAATAATCTGCTGATGGTGCGCGGCGCGGTGCCGGGCGCGAACGGCAGCGTCGTAATTGTTAAGAAAGCAAAACGGGGTAATAAGTAATAGATGATAGGTGATAGGACGCAAGCCTTTCTTATCACCTATCACTCATCACTTATCACTCGAACGGAGTGAGATATGCCTACCGTCAAGGTGCGCAATTTAAAGAACGAAGAGGTCGGCGACATAGAGTTGTCCGACGCGGTGTTCGGCGCGGAGTTCAACGAGTCGTTGATTCATGCCGCCGTGCGGAATCACATGGCGAATGCGCGCGCTGGCACTTCGGCCACGAAGACGCGCGGCGATGTCTCCGGCGCGGGGCGCAAACTCTGGAAGCAGAAGGGGACGGGCCGCGCTCGTATCGCCTCGATTCGCTCGCCGCTCTGGAAGGGCGGCGGCAACGTCCACGGGCCGCAGCCGCGCGATTGGTCTTACAGCATGCCGAAGAAGATGCGGCGCGGAGCTTTGCGCTCGGCCCTTTCGGAGCGCGCGCGCGAAGGCAACGTGCTGGTCGTTGACGGCTTCAGCTTTAGCGAGCCGAAGACGAAAGAGTTTCTCAAAGTCCTCGGCGCGCTCGGCCTCGAAGGCAAGACGCTGATCGTGGATTCGCTGGATAACGAAAACCTGCTGCTCTCGGCCCGCAACGTCAAGCGCGCGAAAATCGTCAACAGCTACGCTCTCAACATCTACGATTTGCTCTATCACGAAAAGCTCGTGCTCTCGCGCGCGGCGGCTCAGGAGATAACCGACCTGCTCGGCCCGAAAAGCAAAGCCGCGAGCAAGGATGAAGAGGCAGCAGCGAGCAACGACAACGCGCCGGAGCCGGAAACAAGCGGCGCGGAAGAGGAGGCGGCGTAAAGCAAGATGAGAACAGTTTGGGACATCATCAAGTCGCCGGTCATCACGGAAAAAGCTCTGGTCGCCAAAGAAGAGTCGCAGGACGGGCGGCAACTGCTAACCTTCCGCGTTGACCGCCACGCGACCAAGCCTGAAATCAAGTCGGCCATCGAGTCTATCTTTCAGGTCAAGGTTGACGCCGTGCGGACACTGAACTACATGGGCAAAATCAAGCGGCGCGGACGCCACGAAGGCCGACGGCCCGCATGGAAGAAAGCCTACGTCACTTTGAAGCAGGGCGAAAAGCCGCTCGATTACGGCGAAGCGATTTAAGAGCAGTGGCGAGTTAAAAGTGACGAGTGACAAGCAAGCTCTTGTCTTTAACTCATCACTTGTCACTCGTCACCCGTCACTGAGTTTAAGTTTATGGGCATCAAGAAACTAACACCGACATCACCGGCGCGTCGTTACCAGACGTACCTGACGCGCGATGAGTTGACCGTAGGAGCGGAGCCTGAGAAGTCTCTGCTTGAGCCGAAGAAGCGCATCTCGGGGCGCAATAACGACGGGCGCATCACGGTGCGTCGTCGCGGCGGCGGCCACAAGCGTTTCTACCGGATTGTGGATTTCAAGCGTGACAAGGCGGGCGTGCCCGGTCGTGTGACGCAGATTGAATACGACCCGAATCGCTCAGCGCACATCGCGCTCATCACCTACCTCGACGGCGAGAAGCGCTACATCATCGCGCCGACCGGACTCGAAGTGGGCAAGACCGTGATGAGCGGCCCCGAAGCCGACATCCTGCCGGGCAATGCCCTGCCGATTCGCAACATCCCTCTGGGAACGCAGATTCACAACATCGAACTGCGTCCCGGCAAGGGCGGGCAGATGGCGCGTTCCGCCGGAGCGTTCGCGCAGTTGGTGGCGAAGGAAGGCGATTACGCTCAGCTTCGCATGCCGTCGGGCGAAGTCCGCCGCGTTCCAGTCGTCTGCATGGCGACCATCGGACAGGTCGGCAACGTCGAGCATGAAAACGTTTCTTTTGGCAAGGCCGGACGCTCGCGCTGGAAGGGCATTCGCCCGCACGTGCGCGGCGTGGCGATGAATCCGGTTGACCACCCGCACGGCGGCGGCGAAGGCAAGACCAGCGGCGGACGCAATCCCGTCACGCCCTGGGGACAACCGACGCGCGGCTACAAGACGCGCAGCAACAAACGCACGCAGAAGATGATCGTGCGCGACCGTCGAGTGAAATAGTTGATTGGAGTGAAGGAAAGTTATGGCGCGTTCAGTTAAAAAAGGTGCGTTTGTCGACACGAGCGTTGCGAAGGCCGTTGAGCGGATTCGCGCCAGCGGCAATCGCCCGCCCGCGATTAAAACATGGTCGCGGCGTTCGACCATCACGCCCGACATGGTGGGGTTGACATTCGGCGTCCACAACGGCAAACGGCACCTGCCGATTTACGTGACCGAAAACATGGTGGGACACAAGCTCGGAGAGTTTGCTCCGACGCGCACGTTCAAGGGCCATTCGGGCACGAAGGCCGAGAAGTCATCAAAGGTGGCGAGAAAATAGTGATAGGCAATAAGTGATGAGTGATGGAAGCAAGGCTTTTCTTATCACGCATCATCTATCGCTCAAACGGAGTTGAGTATGGAAGCGAAAGCAAGCGCAAAATATCTGCACGGGTCGGCGCAAAAAGCGCGGCTCGTCGTTGATATGATTCGCGGCAAGAACGTCAATCAGGCTTTGGCCATCTTGCAGTTTACGAACAAGCGCGCGGCTGGTCATATTGAAAAGTGCGTGCGCTCGGCCATCGCCAATGCCTCCGAGGCGGCGGAGAAGGCCAACATCGCCATCGACCCGGACGAGTTGTGGGTCAAGGCTGCGTTCGTTGACCGCGGGCCGACGAAGAATCGCCGCCGCATGCGTCCGGCCCCGCAGGGCCGCGCCTACCGCGAAAAGCGACACTTCTGTCACGTCACAGTTCTGCTCTCAAGCGACGAAAAGCTTGAGACGACAAAGGGCAACGGCAAGGCTGAAGCGGGACGGGCGACTGCGCCCGCCGAGAGCAAGAGCCGCAGGCGCGGCGGAGCGGCTGCCGCGCCGCGCGCCAAGCGCGCCGTCACTACTGACACCGCCGCCGCCGCCCCGCAAGCGGAAACGGCGACAGCAGAGCCAGCAGTCGCAGAGACGACAACAGCTACAACTACTGCGCCGGTCGAAACCGGGAGCGCCGAAACGACGACGCCGACGGTCACGAACGAGAGCACAGAAACGACCGAATAGTAAGTTTCTTTTGATTCTGAACGGAGAAGATTGTGGGTCAGAAAGTTCATCCTTACGGCTTCCGCCTCGGCTACAACAAAGACTGGCACTCGCACTGGTACGCGAAGGGCAAGTTCGGCGAGTATCTCTTGGAAGACCTGAAGCTAAAGGCCGAGTTGAAGCGGAAGTTTGCGGGCGCGGGCGTCTCGCACGTCGATGTCGAGCGCGCGGCCAACCGCATGAAGATTATCATCTACACTTCGCGCCCCGGCATCATCATCGGACGCAAAGGCTCGGAGATTGATAAGCTCAAGGGCGACCTCTCGGCGAAGACCGGGCGCGAAGTCCTCGTCTCGATTCAGGAGATTCACAAGCCGGAACTGAACGCGACGCTGCAAGCCGAAAAAATCGCTTCGCAGCTTGAGAAGCGCATCGCTTTTCGTCGCGCGATGCGCAAGGCCGTCGAGGAATCGCTGCGCTTCGGGGCGCAGGGCATCAAGGTCAAAGTCGCTGGCCGCTTGAACGGCGCGGAAATCGCCCGCAGCGAGTGGCACTTGCAGGGACAACTGCCGCTGCACACCTTGCGCGCAGACATTGATTACGGCGTCGCCGAAGCCCACACGACCTTTGGCGTCATCGGCGTCAAGGTCTGGATTTACAGGGGCGAGATTCTCGACCCGAAGGCCGCGATGGCCCGTGGCACCGGCTCAGACCCGATTAACGAGCCGCGCGGCGACGGACGCGGCGAGCGCCGTCCGCGCACACGCCGCGAGCGTGAAGGCGGACGCGAGGGCGAGCGTGGAGACCGTCGCCCGCGCACCGGAGATAGAACATAAAAGCGGTGATAGGTAATAAGTGATGAGTGATAGGAGAGCAGGCTTTTTCTTATCACTTAGCGCCTATCACCCATCACTCGAACGGAGTGAGCAATCATGTTGATGCCGAAAAAAGTTAAGCACCGGAAGCAGATGCGCGGGCGCATGACGGGCGTGGCGAATCGCGGGGCAGCGATTAGCTTCGGTGAGTACGGGCTGAAATGTTTGGAGCCGGCGTGGATTACAGACCGCCAGATTGAGGCCGCGCGTATCGCCATGACGCGACACATTAAACGCGGCGGCAAAATCTGGATTCGCATGTTTCCCGATAAGCCTGTGACGAAGAAGCCAGCCGAAACGCGCATGGGCAAAGGCAAGGGCGCGCCCGAATTTTGGGTGGCCGTCGTCAAGCCGGGCCGCATCCTCTATGAGATTGAGGGCGTGGACGAAACAACGGCGCGCGAGGCGATGCGCCTGGCCGCGCAGAAGCTGCCGGTTAAGACCAAGTTTGTGACCCGCGCGGAGCAAGAAGGAGGCGCGATTTAGAGATGGCGAAGAGACGTGAGGAAGTTGATCGTCTGCGCGATACGTCGGACGAAGATTTGCAGGGTGAAGCGGCGCGTTTGAAAGAATCGCTCTTTCGCTTGAATTTCAAACTGGCCCTGGGCGAAGTGGATGCGGTGAAGCGCATTCGTCAAGAGCGGAAGACGCTGGCCCGTATTCAAACGCTGATGCGCGAGCGTCAGGAACAGGCAACGAGGTAAGAGATGGCAGAAGAAAATCAGGAGCAGACGGCGGACGTGCAGCCCACTTCGACCGACGCGGAGGTCGCCGCCAACACGACGACCGGCGAGATGCTGGCGCACGATGTCGCGGCGAACGTTGACTCGCAGCCGGGCAACGCCGCGGCGACGGAAGCGGGCAAGCGCGGCAATCGCGCGCAGAAGGTCGGCATCGTCGCCTCAGACAAAATGGAGAAGACGGTCGTCGTGCGCGTTGACCGCTTAATCAAGCACCCGAAGTATCGTCGTTACGTGCGACGCACCTCGAAGTTTATGGCCCACGACGAGACGGGCGCGACCATCGGCGACAAAGTGCGGATTGTCGAAACCCGCCCGCTCTCAGCCAGAAAGCGCTGGCGCGTCGTCGAGATTGTGCAGAAGGCAGCGAAGTAAAGCCGTGATAGGTGATAAGTGATAGGCAGTAAGAGAAAGCAGTTTCCTCTCACCTATCATCCATCACTTATCGCTCGAACGGAGTGAGTGAACAATGATTCAGATGCAAACGTCTCTGGACGTGGCAGACAATTCGGGAGCGCGTCGCGTCGAGATGATTATGCCGATTGGCGGCTCGACGGGGAAAATCGCTTCCCTCGGCGACCGCATCAAAGTAACGGTCAAGGAAGCTTCGCCGGACGGCACGATTAAAAAAGGCACGGTGCAGAACGCCGTCATCGTCCGCACGCGCAAGGAAGTTCGTCGCAAGGACGGCACCTATATTCGCTTTGACCAGAACGCGGCGGTCTTGATTAAGGACGACGGGACGCCCATCGGCACGCGCGTCTTCGGCCCAGTGGCGCGCGAACTGCGCGATAAGAACTATATGAAAATCGTGTCGCTGGCGCCGGAGGTGATATAGAGATGGCTGAGAAAAGACGTTGCAAGATTAAGAAGGGCGACATGGTTGAAGTGATGGTCGGGCGCGACCACAACCGTTTCGACAAGCAGGGCAAGCGCACTCCGCATCGCGGGCGCGTGCTCGAAGTATTGCCGTCCAAGGGCAAGGTGAAGGTGGAGGGCGCAGGCATCGTCAAGAAGCACCAGCGCGCCAACCAGCAGAACAATCGCGGCGGCGGCATCATCGAAAAAGAGGCTTACATAGACATTTCCAACGTCCAGTTGATTGACCCGCAATCGGGCAAGCCGACGCGCGTGCGTTACGAAGTGCAGGGCGACAACACGAAGACGCGCGTCGCTTCGGGCAGCGGGCAATCGTTGGAGAAGTAAAAGCGGCTTCGGTTAAAGAGTAAGCAGTCTGGAAACGCCCGCGAGCGAGACCCAGACGAAAGCGAGAGAGTAAAGAACAATGGCAGCGAGATTAAAAGAGCGTTATACGAAAGAGATTGCCCCGGCGATTTCCAAGGAGTTCGGCATCGAGAATCCGATGGCCGTGCCTCGTCTGGAAAAAATCGTCATCAACATGGGCATGGGCGAAGCTATCGCCAACGCGAAGATTCTGGACACGGCGGCTGACGAACTGCGCGTTATCACCGGCCAAAAGCCCGTGGTCACGAAAGCGAAGAAATCAATCGCGTCCTTCAAACTGCGACAGGGCATGCCGATTGGCACGATGGTCACGCTCAGAGGCGATAGGATGTACGAGTTTTTAGACCGTCTCGTCTCCATCGCCCTGCCGCGCGTCCGCGACTTTCGCGGCGTCTCGCCCAAAGCCTTCGACGGGCGCGGCAACTATACCTTGGGCATCCGCGAGCAGTTAATCTTCCCCGAAATTGATTTTAACAAAGTGGACAAGACGCGCGGGATGAACATCTCAATCGTCACCACCGCGCGCAACGACGAGCAGGCCCGCGCGCTTCTGAAAGCTCTGGGCATGCCGTTCAGACAATAAGAGCAGCGACGAGTTAAGAGTGACGAGCAGCAAGCAAAACGCTTCATCTCGTTACTCGTCACTTGTCACTTGTCACTGAGGTTATATGGCAAAGAAATCACTGATTGCGAAAGCAAACCGGAAGCCGAAATTTTCTTCGCGCGCCTACACGCGCTGCAAGCGTTGCGGGCGCCCGCGCGGCTACTTGCGCAAGTTTAACTTGTGCCGCATCTGCTTCCGTGAGTTGGCGCTGCAAGGGCAAATCCCCGGCGTCGTGAAATCAAGCTGGTAGTAAAAGCAGTGACAAGTAATAAGTGACGAGCAGCAAGCAACAGCCTTTAACTCGTCACTTGTCACTCGTCACTCGTCACTGACTTTTGGAGTTGAGTAAATGACTGATCCAATCGCCGATATGCTGACGCGCATTCGCAACGCCATCGCTGCGAAACATTCGCGCGTGGATATTCCGGCCTCGAAATTGAAACTGGAGATTGCCCGCATTCTCAAAGAAGAGGGCTATATCAACAACTTCGTCGTCAAGGGCGACGGGACAAAGCGCAACATACGCATCTTCCTGCGCTATGATGCGCGCGGCACCAGCTCCATAACGCACCTCGAAAGAGTGTCGCGGCCCGGTCGTCGTGTCTACATGGGAGCGACCGAGATTCCGAAGGTGCTCGGCGGCTACGGCGTCAACATCGTCTCAACTTCGCGTGGGCTGATGAGCGGCAAGACCGCCCGCCGCGAAAATATCGGCGGCGAAGTGCTGGCTCAAATCTATTAGGGGATGGGGGACAGGGGTTAGGGGTTGGGGAAAACATAAATCTTCCCCAACCCCTGGCCCCCAATCCCCAACCCCTTAACCGAAGGTTAAAGTTATGTCTCGTATTGGAAAGAAAGCTATCACCGTTCCGGCTGGCGTGACGGTCAAGATTAATGAGCGCGAGTTGGAAGTGAAGGGCGCGAAGGGCGTTTTGCGGACGCCCGTGCCGGAAGGCATCACCTTCAAACAGGAAGGCGACCAACTGTTGGCCGAGCGCGCAGACGACCATTTGGCGGCGATGCACGGGCTGGCCCGCGCGCTGGCTAACAACGCCATCCTCGGCGTCACCGAAGGATTCTCAAAGCAGATGGATGTCGTCGGCGTCGGCTACAAGGCCGACGTGCAGGCCAAGAAGATTGTCTTCAGTCTAGGCTACTCGCACCCGATTGAGTTTCCTTTGCCGGAAGGCGTCGAAGCCAAGGCCGAGCGCGTCCCGGCGAAGGCGAGCATCCAGCAGTACCAGACGACGCTGACGCTTTCCAGCATTGATAAGCAGAAGCTCGGACAGGTCGCCGCCGAAATGCACAAGCTCAGAAAGCCCGACGCTTACAAAGGCAAGGGCGTTCGCTACGCCGGTGTGGCGTTGAAACTGAAACCGGGCAAGACCGGAAAATAAAGTGAGAGGCAAAGAGCGACGGGTGATAAGCAGAAGCTTTTATCTTGCTGCCCGTTAGCTCGTCGCCTGTCACTGAGGGTTAAAGAGATGGCAAGTAGAGATAGAGCAGCAGTTCGCAACGCTGTGCACAGGCGGATTCGCCGCAAAGTGCGCGGCACGACCGAGCGTCCGCGGCTGGCGATTTATCGCAGCCTCAACCACATTTACGCGCAGGTGATTGACGACGAGCAGGGAACTACGCTCGCCTCAGCCTCGACCACCGAGAAGGATTTGAGCAGCGGCTCGGGCGGCAATGTTGACGCGGCGCAGCGCATCGGGCGCACCATCGCCGAGCGCGCGATAGCCGCAGGCGTCACCAGCGTCGTCTTCGACCGCGGCGGCTACCTGTATCATGGCCGCGTCAAGGCTCTGACCGACGCGGCGCGCGAAGCCGGATTGAACAAAGATGAAGCGGCCCCGCAAAGCGAGGCGGCTGGCGATAATAATCAGGAAGAGCAATGAGACAACCGAAACAACGCATTACGGCTCAGGGCCTCGATCTCAAAGATCAGGTCATCTCGATTAACCGCGTGACCAAGGTGGTCAAGGGCGGCAAGAATCTTTCATTCGCGGCTCTGGTCGTCATCGGCGACGAAGCGGGCCACGTCGGCTTCGGCACAGGCAAGGCGCGCGAAGTCCCGCTGGCTATCAAAAAGGGCATCGAGTCTGCCAAGAAGAATCTGATTCGCGTGCCGCTCATCAACAACACGCTGCCGCACCAGTTGATAGGCAAGTACGGCGCGGGGCGCGTCATGATGAAGCCCGCTTCCGAAGGCACAGGCGTTATCGCCGGAGGCGCCGTGCGCGCCGTGATGCAGGCCGCCGGCGTGCATGACGTGCGCACCAAAGTGCTCGGCTCCAACAACCCGCACAACGTCGTGCGCGCCACCTTCGATGGCTTGCTGAAAATGAAAGACCCGATGGAACTCGCGCGCCTGCGCGGCAAGCAAGTCGAAGAGCTTTAAAATCAGTGATGGGTAATAGGTGATAGGTGATGAGATAAAAGCTTCTTTCCTATCACCTGTCATTTATCACTTATCACCGAGGTTGAAATGGCTAAGAAGCAGAACAAAGAGCAGGCGGAGGGCGGCGAGACGATTCGCATTCAGTACTATCGAAGCTCCATCTCCACGCCTATGAAGCACAAGCAGATTGTCAAGAGTTTGGGCCTGACGAAGTTGAATCAAGTCGTTGAGCGACCGGACACGCCCGCGACGCGCGGCTTCGTCAACGCTGTGCCGCACCTGATTCGGATTATTGAATAGTGGGAGAGAGGGGAGAGAAGTCAGGAGCCGGTCTTCATTGTTTTTACCAGCTCCTGACTTCGACCCTTGATTTACGGAGCATCTCAAAAATGGCTATCGGTCTTAATAATATACGCGCTCCGAAGGGCGCGACGCATAAGAAAAAGCGTGTCGGGCGTGGCCCCGGTTCCGGCCTCGGCAAGACCGCCGGGCGCGGCAACAAGGGACAAAAGTCTCGCTCAGGTTATTCGTCGAAAATCGGCTTTGAAGGCGGGCAGATGCCGCTGCATCGTCGCCTGCCGAAACGCGGCTTCACCAACATCTTCAAGAAAGAGTGGATTGAGGTGAGCCTTTCGGCCTTAGACAAGAGCTTCGAGGCGAATGAAGCCGTGACGCCGGAACTCCTGCACGAGCGCGGGCTGATTAAGAAGGCCAAGCGCGATGTGGTGGTTCTCGGCACAGGCGAAATCTCCAAAGCCCTGCGCATCTCGGCGCACCGCTTCACCAAGAGCGCGCGCGAGAAGATAGAGCAGGCGGGCGGCGAAGCGACGCTGATTACGCGCGCCTCAGAACAGAGCGCCGCGCAGCATCCGCAAAGTTGAAAACTTGAGAGCTGTCGAGTCGAGAAACCACTGGAGTTTGAGGGCAAGCGTAAAGCGCAGTAAAGCTTGCTCGTCATCGCTTCGGTGGTTTCGTCGCACGCGCTCTCCGCGCTTGCTCAAAGGTTGATAGAGCAGCGATAATTCAGGTCGCACAGCAGACAAGGGGCATTCTCTTTCAAGAGGCAATCGTATGGAAAAGTTTTTCGCCGCCGTTCGCAACATGTTCAATGTTCCCGACCTGCGCAAGCGCATCTTTTTTACGCTTGGGCTGCTCGCCATCTATCGCATCGGCGCGCACATCACGGCGCCGGGCGTCAACCGGGAAATTCTCAAACAGGTGTGGGGCCGCGTCGGCGGAACCTTGCTCGGCGTCCTTGACCTCTTCTCCGGCGGCAACTTCAGCACCATCTCCATCTTCGCTCTCGGCGTCACGCCCTACATCACGGCTTCGATTATCTTGCAGTTGATGACGGTCGTCTCTCCGCAACTGAAAAAGTTGCAGGAAGAGGGCGAGATGGGGCGGCAGAAGATTAACCAGTGGACGCGCTATCTGACGGTCGCCCTCGCCATGATTCAGACCGGCTTCGTCGCGCACTGGCTGCAAGCGCAGGGCGTCGGCAAGCCCGGTTGGGGATTCCTGCTGACGACGATGCTGACTTTGACGACCGGCACCATCTTCGTCATGTGGCTCGGCGAGCAGATTACGGAACGCGGCGTCGGCAACGGCATCTCGCTCCTGATTTTCGCGGGCATCGTCATCGGCTTGCCGCGCGGCGTCCAACAGGTGTGGGGTCGCATCAGCACGGGCGACCCCTTGCAGACGGTCGGCGTCATCGCGCTGCTGATAGCCCTGGTGGCGATTATCGCGTTCATCGTCTTCGTCGAATCGGCGCGGCGCAAGATTGCCGTCAGTTATGCCAAACGCCACGTCGGGCGGCAAATGGTCGGAGGCCAGCAGACGACGATGCCG
Source organism: Blastocatellia bacterium (assembly GCA_033855775.1). Lineage (GTDB taxonomy): Bacteria > Acidobacteriota > Blastocatellia > Pyrinomonadales > Pyrinomonadaceae > DASVTR01. Next base: position 12,017 of record JAWVFT010000017.1, read on the forward strand.
CTCAAGGTCAATATGGCCGGCGTCATCCCGGTCATCTTCGCTTCGTCCGTGCTCTCTATGCCGCAGAGCTTGATGTCGGCCTTTCCGCCAGACCCGGCGAAGGGCCAAACCTTGTGGGCCAAGATTTTCGCCTTCTTTAACCTGTTCCACGCGGGCGACCCGTACTACGAGTTGGTCTTTCTCTCGTTGATTGTCTTCTTCACCTTCTTCTACGTCTCCATCGTTTTCAACGTGGACGAGGTGGCCGATAACCTGCGCAAGCACGGCGGCTTTATGCCGGGCATTCGACCAGGAAGAGCGACCGCCGAATACTTGCGGACAATCCTGACGCGTTTGACGACCGTCGGCGCAGTCTATCTGGCTCTCATCGCTTTCTTCCCGCAGTTCATGCTGAGCGGCTTCAAGGTCGGACGCTTGCCATTCATCGGTCAATGGCTCGACGCCTTTGTCAGCACGACCCCGGGGCTGACGTGGATTCCAACCGGCATGGGCTACCAATTTTATTTCGGCGGGACGAGCCTACTGATTCTGGTCGGCGTCGCCATGGACACCGTTTCGCAAATTGAAGCGCAACTGATTATGCGCAACTACGAGGGCTTCACCGGCCCCGGCAGCCGCATCCGCGGACGCAGAACATGAAAAACAGGGGTTAGGGATTAGGGGTTAGGGGTTGGGCAAAGCCAATTCCTATCCCCAACCTCTAACCCCTGATCCCTTTTAGCTAATGTCGAAGATTATTGTGTTGATGGGCGCGCCGGGCGCGGGCAAGGGAACGCAGGCGCGTCTGCTTGAAGAGCGTTTGGGTTTGCCGCAGATTTCGACGGGCGACATGTTTCGCGCGTTGAAGGAAGCGCGGACGCCGCTGGCCGAAGAGGTGCGGGCCATCATGCAGGCAGGCCAACTCGTGCCCGACGCTGTGACGATTCGCGTCGTGCGCGAGCGCACAGCCCGCGACGATTGCCGGGGCGGCTACATCCTCGACGGTTTTCCGCGCAATCCGGCGCAGGCCACGATGCTGGACGAACTGGCCGCTGAGCAGACCAACGGCATTCAGGCGATTTTAGTTGACGTGCCGACCGAACTCTTAGAGCAGCGGATGGTCGGGCGTCGCAACTGCCCCGTCTGCGGCGAAATCTACAACGTCTATTTCAAGCCGCCGAAGACGGACAACGTTTGCGACTTGCACCCGGACACGCAGCTTAACCATCGCGCCGACGACAACGCTGAGACGGTGCAGGCGCGGCTCAATACTTACGAGCAGCAGACGCGCCCGCTCCTTGATTATTATCAAGCGAAGAATCTCCTGCGCCGCGTTGACGGCACACGCGACCCCCTGGAGATTTACAGCGACATTGAAAAGATAGTGACGAGCAGCAAGTGATGAGCAGCGAGTCAAAGCTAGTTCTTCATCGCTCGCCACTTGTTTCGGATCCTTGCTCGTCACTTATCACTCGTTACTCGTCACTGTTGTTATGATTATCGGGAAGTCCAGAAAAGAGTTGGAGAAGATGCGCGCCGCCGGGCAACTGGTGGGGGGCGTGCTACAGGAATTGCGCCGGATGGTCGAGCCGGGAATCACGACGCTCGAAGTTGACATGGCGGCAGAGAAGATGATCCGCGACGGCGGCGCGCTGCCGACCTTCAAGGGGTATCACGGTTTCCCCTTCTCCATCTGCGCGTCCGTCAACGAACAGGTCGTGCACGGCTTTCCTTCCAAGTACAAGCTGAAGGAAGGCGACATTTTCTCGATTGACATCGGCGCAACGCTCGAAGGCTTTGTCGGCGACACGGCCATCACCGTCCCCGTCGGGCGCGTCAGCGAAGACCGGCTCAAGTTGATTCGCGTCGGGGAAGAGTGTTTGGAGCGCGCCATTCAGCAGTGTCAGGAGGGGCGTCATCTGGGCGACATCGGTTGGGCCGTCCAGAGCCACGCCGAAGCGCACGGCTATTCGATTGTCCGCGACTACGTGGGCCACGGCATCGGACGAAGGATGCATGAAGACCCGCAGATTCCTAACTACGGGACGCCGGGCAAGGGAGCGAAAATCAGGAACGGTTATGTTTTCGCCATCGAGCCGATGATTAATATCGGCACGCATCAAACCAAAGTCCTCGCAGACGGTTGGACGGTCGTGACCCTCGACGCGCAGCCGAGCGTGCACTGCGAGCATACGATTGCCATCACGGAAAACGGGCCGGAAGTGTTCACGCGCGTCTCGGAAGCGCAGGCCGAAGAGGTCGAAGCGGCAAGCGTGTAAGTCATGGCGGCTGCTTGGCTTGGCAAAATCAGTGGAGCCGTGCTATTATGCAAAGTTTGTCGGCGTTGACAAAACCAACTCATAAGAGTGTATGGCGAAGGAAGAAGCGATAGAAGTAATGGCAAAGGTGCTTGAGACCTTGCCGAATGCGATGTTTCGGGTCGAGCTGGAAGATAACCAGCACCAGGTATTGGCGCACATCTCCGGCAAGATGCGCAAACATTTCATCCGCATTCTTCCCGGCGACCGCGTGCTCGTCGAACTCTCGCCTTATGATTTGAATCGCGGGCGAATCACTTATCGTTACAAGTAGCAAGCGCGGGGAAATTTTCACCGGAGTGTGAAGTGAGGGCTAGATGAAAGTACGGGCTTCAGTTAAAAAGATGTGCGATAACTGCAAGATTATTCACCGCAAGGGCGTCGTGCGCGTGATCTGCACCAACCCGAAGCATAAACAACGTCAAGGGTAAAGCAATCGCGGCGTTTAGATTAATGATGCGGATTAACGGGCGACGCGCCCCTCTCGGCCATCACAAATCTAACGCGCCGGGATTCAAAATCGAAAATGGAGAAGTAGGCAATGGCTCGTGTCGCTGGTGTTGATCTTCCGCCGAATAAGCGGGCGCAGATCGGACTGACATACATTTTTGGCATCGGACGGTCGCGCGCGACCTCGATTTTGACGGAGGCGCAGGTCAGCGTCGACGCGCGCGTCCGTGATTTGAGCGAAGATGAACTCGCTCGCATTCGCACCATCATCGATACTCAAGGCGAGGTCGAAGGCGACCTGCGCAAGCGCGTGCAGATGGACATCAAGCGATTGATGGACATCGGCTCCTATCGCGGCCTGCGTCATCGTCGTGGTCTTCCGGTTCGCGGGCAGCGCACGCACACCAACGCGCGCACGCGCAAGGGGCCGCGCCGCGCCACCGTCGCCAAGAAGAAGGCGCCGGGCAAGAAGTAAATAAGTGACAAGTAACAAGCGACGAGTGATAAGCAAGAAGAGGCTGCTTTTAACTCGTCACTCGCTGCTCGTCACTCGTCACTGAGGTTATATGGCAAAAGCAACTGGCGGAAAAAAGAAGGTCTTTCGCAAGAAAGAGAAGAAGAACATCCCGAACGGGATCGCTTACATCGCGGCGTCGTTTAATAACACGATGATTTCGATTACCGATCTCGAAGGCAATCTGATTGCGCAATCGTCTTCGGGCGCGCGCGGCTTTCGCGGCTCGCGCAAAGGCACGCCGTTCGCCGCGCAGCAGGCCGCTTACGAGGCCGCGAACAAGGCCAAGGATGCGGGCATGCAGCAGTGTGAAGTGCGCGTCAAGGGGCCGGGCGGCGGGCGCGAGTCGGCGATTCGCGCGATTAACAATGCGGGCATCCGCGTCACCGCCATCCGCGACACGACGCCCATTCCGCACAACGGTTGCCGTCCGCCGAAACGTCGCAGAGTTTAGTAGCGCAGTGACGAGCCGCAAGTTGACGAGCCGCAAGTTTTAAAACTTGCTCGTCACTTGTCACTCATCGCTTGCTGCTGTTTTATTAACCTAAAGGATGAAGGGCCGGCTCCTTATCGTTGAGCCTGACGGCCTGTAAACTTTTCCGTCTAGAGATAGACCGGAGGCAAAACAGAAGTGGCTAGGTATAGAGATGCGGTGTGCCGTTTGTGCCGCCGCGAAGGTGGCAAACTATTTTTGAAGGGCGACCGTTGTTACAAGCCCTCTTGTCCGATTGAAAAGCGCGGCACGCAGCCGCCCGGCCAGCACGGCAACTCGATGCGGCGGGGCAAGGCTCTGGTCGGCTACGGCCAGCAGTTGCGCGAGAAGCAGAAGGTCAAGCGCATCTACTTTATTCTCGAAGGACAGTTTCGCAACTACTTCGAGCGGGCCGCGCGCCAGAAGGGAATCACGGGCGAGAACCTGTTGTTCCTGCTTGAGCGTCGTCTCGACAACGCTGTCTATCGCGCAGGCTTTTCGACTTCGCGCAGGCAAGCGCGCCAACTCGTCAATCACGGCCACATAGAGGTCAACGGGCGCAAGGTTGATATTCCCTCCTTCCAAATCAAAGCGAACGACGCCATCAGCGTCAAGGAGGCTTCGCGCAAAAATCCGCACATCGAAGGCGCCTGGCAGACGGCTGCCGGGCGCGGGCGTCCCAGTTGGATTGCCCCTGCGGAAGGCGCGGAGATGAGCGCGCGCATCGCTTCGTTGCCGACGCGCGATGATATTGACCGCTCGATTAACGAGCAACTAATCGTCGAACTTTATAGCAAGTAAGCATGAGTCGCGCTCTCGCTCTCTCGTTAGGTGTTTTCGGGCGCACCCAACGAGGTCGGCGGGGCCGTCGTGCATTTTGTTGACTCCCGACCCGGAAAAAAAATTATGGCTATGGATCAAAATAATCTCTGGACAGGTTTTCAAATGCCGCGTCGGCTGGCGGCTGATGCGGAGACGATGACGGAGCGCTACGGGCGCTTTTCCGCGCAGCCGTTTGAGCGCGGCTTCGGCACCACGGTTGGAAACTCACTGCGTCGCGCGTTGCTCTCGTCAATCGAGGGCGCGGCGATTACAGCCGTCAAGATCGAGGGCGTCGAGCACGAATTTTCAAGCATCAACGGCGTGGTCGAAGATGCCACGGACGTGATTCTGAATTTGAAGCAGGTGCCTTTCAAACTGCACGGCACGGAAGCCAAGACGCTGACCATCACGAAGGACGGCGCGGGCGAAGTCACTTCCGGCGACATCGAAGCCGATGCCGACGTTGAAGTCCTGGACCCGAACGTTCACATCGCAACGGTCGGCGAAGGCGGCAGCTTACGAATCGAGATGCGTTTGAAGCGCGGGCGCGGCTACGTCTCCGCCGACCGCAACTTCGATGAAGACCTCTCGCTCGGCTACATTCCTGTGGACTCCGTTCACACGCCGGTCAAGAAGGTCAACTACACTGTCGAGGCCGCGCGTCTTGGACAGAACACGGAGTTTGACAAGTTGACCATCGAAGTCTGGACGGACGGCTCGGTCAAGCCGGACGACGCCATCGGCCTTGCCGCCAAGTTGATTAAAGACCACATGTCCATCTTCATCAATTTTGAGGAAGACACGGACGAGTTCGCTTACTCGAACATGGAGCGACCGCCCCTGCCGCGCAACGACCAGTTGGATCGCTCCGTGGACGAGTTGGAACTCTCGGTTCGTTCCTACAACTGCCTGAAGAACGCCGACATTCGCACCATCCGCGACCTCGTGCAGCGCACCGAGCGAGAGATGCTGGCGACGAAAAATTTCGGCAAGAAATCCCTGAACGAAATCAAGGACATCCTCAACGGAATGGGCCTCGATTTCGGGATGGAGTTTGACGCGCAGGGCAATCCGATTCCCGGCTCCGGGGGCCGCGACAGCGACCTTGATGATTACGAAGACGACGAAGAATAAACAGGATGTGATGAGTGATAGTTGATAGGCAGCAAGCGAAAGCTTTTCTCCTAATCAACTATCAACCATCAACTATCACTTAAAAATCATGCGACACTTAAAGGCACATCGAAAACTGGGACGGACGACGGCGCACCGGATGTCAATGCTCCGCAATCTGGCGACTTCCCTTATCAACGCGCGCGACGAGCGGATTGTGACGACTCTGCCGAAGGCGAAAGAGTTGCGCCCGTTTGTCGAGCGCGTCATCACGCTTTCGCGTCACGCGCAGACTTTGACGGGCGACAACACAGCCGTGCAGGCAGTTCACCTGCGCCGTCAGGCCGCGACGTTTTTCCACTCCGGCAATACGCAGCAGTCTGCTTTGAACGGCAAGCGCGGGGCCGCGCGTGCGCCGCGAACGGCGGGCGTCGCCGCTCTCAAACGCCTCTTTGACGAGTTGGGCGAGCGTTACAAAGACCGTCCGGGCGGCTACACGCGCATCATCAAGCTCGGTCGTCGCGATGGCGACAATGCAGAGTTAGCGATTATCGAGTTGGTTGATAATCCGCGCGAACGCGAGGCGATTGAAAGCTCCGCGAAGCGCACGAGCGCCGCCGCCGGAAAGAAGAAGACGGCGAAGGCCGGCAAGGAAGCGGAAGCGACCAATGCGCGTCGTGGCGGCAAGAAGGCCGACAAGACTTTCGAGAAGGAAGAGACGACGAAGGCTCGCGGGCGCGGGCATGACGCGACCGTTCCCGAGTTGGACGACAACAAGCCGCAGGGCGGCAGTCGCGCTAAGAAGACCGAAGCGACCGCCGAAGAGAAGAAGACCGAAGACTAAAGAGTAAGAGCATTCAAGCGAGCAGTGTGCGCCGGAGCTTCTTTCCGAGAGGCGCGCGCGCCAAAGCCGACTGCGAGCCTCAATGAACCGGTCGGCCCCTGCGCCGCACGGAACAGTTGAGGCTCTTCGCTTTGAGCGCGCAGCAGCAGAACGCTGACGCCTTTTGTGTCAACGACCCGGAGTTGGAGAAGAATGAGCGATCAAGAACCGACAGCGCCGCAATCTTCAAACGAGGAACGGCAGCCGAAAACGAATCAGCAGTCGCAGCAGTCGCAGCCACAGCAGCAGCAGCAAGAGCGCGGCGGACATCGCGGCGACCGCGACCGTGGACGCCGCCGTCACTCGCCGAACCAGCCGCAACAGCCGCAACAGCAGCAACAACGCCGCGCTGCCGAGCCTTCGTTGAATCTGGACGAACTGCGTGAACTTGTCGAGTTGATTGCGCAGCACGGTTTCACTGATTTCGAGTTGGAGCGTGAAGGCATACGCGTGCGCCTGCGCCGCGAGGTCGCGCCGCCAGCCGCTCCTTCCATAGCCCCGGCCACGCAGGCTCAGCCGCCAGCGCAGGCTGCCGCCGCCGCGCCCGAAACGCACAGCGCGTCGCCTGCCGCAAACGCGCAAACGAGAACTGAAGCTCCGGCGATAGCCGCCGCGCCCGAAGAAGAACTGCACGTCATCACCTCGCCGATTGTCGGCACCTTTTATCGCTCGCCGTCGCCGGACTCAGACCCTTTCCTCCGCATCGGCAGCCACGTCAGCCATGACACGGTGGTCTGCATCATCGAAGCCATGAAGTTGATGAACGAGATACAGGCGGAAACCTCCGGCGAAGTCGTGAAGATTTACGTTGAGAACGGCCAGCCGGTCGAGTACGGCCAACCGCTGTTCGGAATTAAAAAGTAGTCTTGAGTCTCAACGCCAAAAGTCCAAACTCAAAAGAGCAGCTTTAGACCTTTGGACGTTGGACTGTAGACTTTGGACGCTGGATTTTAGTAGATGCTGAAAACTTACAAGCTCATCCAGAAAGAAGCCGGAGAGGCTGAGCCGGAATCCGGCTCGCCGCACAGGTTTCGGAAGATACTGATTGCCAATCGCGGCGAGATTGCGTGCCGCATTATCTGGACGTGCAAGGAGATGGGCATCAAGACGGTCGCCGTGCATTCGACCGCCGACCGCGATTCGCTGCACGTGCGTTTCGCGGACGAGTCGTACTGCATCGGCCCGGCTCCCTCTGCCCAGAGCTATCTCAACATTCCGGCCATCATCTCGGTCGCCGAAATCACCAACGTCGATGCCATTCATCCGGGCTACGGCTTCCTCGCCGAGTCGGCCTACTTCGCGGAAATCTGCGAGGCTTGCAACATCAAGTTTATCGGCCCGCGCCCCGATGTGATTCGCATGATGGGCGACAAGGTGGAAGCGCGGCGCGCGATGAAGGCAGCCGGAGTTCCTATTCTGCCCGGCAGCCCTGAGCCGCTCGAATCCGAAGAAGAAGCTCTCAGGCTGGCGCGCGAGATTGGCTTTCCCGTCATCGTCAAGGCTTCGGCCGGCGGCGGCGGTCGCGGGATGCGCATCGTCCGCGCGGAAGAAGAACTCGGACACGCTCTCGAAACGGCCTCGGCCGAAGCCGAAGCCGCCTTCAAAAACGGCGACGTTTACATCGAGCGTTACATCGAACGGCCACGCCACATAGAGATTCAGGTGATGGCCGACGAGCACGGTGACTGCATTCACCTGGGCGAGCGCGAATGCACGATTCAGCGTCGGCATCAGAAGCTTTTGGAGGAAGCTCCGTCGCCCGCGCTCTCGCCTGAGCTGCGCGAGAAGATGGGCGCGGCGGCGGTCGCTGCCTGCAAGCGCATCGGCTATTCCAGCGCAGGCACGTTTGAGTTTCTGCTCGATGAAGACAACAGCTTTTACTTCATGGAGATGAACACGCGTATACAGGTCGAGCATCCGGTGACGGAGATGGTGACGCTGGCCGACATCGTGCGCAATCAAATTAGAATCGCGGAAGGCGAAGCGCTCGGCTACACGCAGGACGACGTGCTCATCGTCGGCCACTCGATTGAGTGTCGCATCAACGCCGAGCATCCCGAAACCTTCGTGCCGTCGCCCGGCCTCATCACGGCTTTCAACTTGCCGGGCGGCCCCGGTGTGCGCGTTGACACGGCGGTCTATCCCGGCTACGTCGTCCCGCCGTTCTACGATTCGATGATTGCCAAAGTGATTGTCCATGCGCGGACGCGCGAACTGGCGATTGCGCGGATGCGGCGCGCTCTGGAAGCGATGGTCGTCGAAGGCATCCGCACGACGATTCCGCTGCACCTGAAGATTATGGACGACCCGAAATTTCAGGCAGGCGAATTTTCCACTAAATTCATGGAAGAGTTTCTGTCAAACAACGGCGCGAAAGGGCAGGCCAAAATATCCGCCGTCTCGCGTTGACGCAGAACTTGAGCGCCTTTATAATAAACGACTTTTCGATAGTGAGAATCGCTCACTGTAAGGAGTAGGAAATGGCTTACGCAATTATTAGAACCGGTGGCAAGCAGTTTCGCGTCGAAGCGGGCAAGCAGGTGCGCGTCCCCTCGATTGACAAGCCCGCGGGCGAAGCGGTCGAACTCGACGTGCTGTTGATTGGCGGCGACGGCGAAACGAAAGTCGGCTCATCTTTGGATGAAGGCGCGCGTGTTGCGGCGACCGTCGTTGAGCACGGGCGCGGCGAGAAGCTCATCGTCTTCAAAAAGAAGCGGCGCAAGCAGTACAAACGCACGCAGGGCCACCGTCAGAATTACACGACTTTGAAAATAGATTCGATTGGATAGTAAGTGGTGATAAGTGATGGGTGATAGGTGATAAGAGAACGCCTCTTGCTCTTACTTATTACCTATCACCTATCACTTGACTTAACGCTTGGAGTTTTGAAATGGCACATAAAAAGGGCGTCGGCTCATCGCGCAACGGGCGCGACTCAAATTCGCAGCGATTGGGCTTGAAGAAGTTTGGCGGCGAGCGCGTGCTTGGCGGCAACATTCTGGCCCGCCAGCGCGGAACTAAGTGGAAGCCTGGCAAGAACGTTGGCCGTGGCAAGGATGACACGCTGTTTGCGTTGATTGACGGCTTCGTCAAGTTTGAAGACAAAGGCCGCTCCGGGAAATTCATCAGCGTCTATCCAGCCGCCACGGAGCAAGCAGCCGCGGTTAGCGCATAAGGCCGAAGTTAATTAAAGGCCGCAAGAATTGCGACGCCTGCGCTGAGTGCTTCACTCCCAAAGCGCCGGGCGTCGCTTTCAATTTATGGCATTCGGCAATTGGCCACTTGCCGCTCGCAGGAAAGTTGATTGACGGGAGCGGATAGCTTTTCGAGTGTTTATTGATCGCACCAAGATTCGCGTGCAGGGCGGACACGGCGGCAACGGCGTGACGGCCTTTCGTCGTGAAAAGTTTGTGCCGCGCGGCGGGCCTTCGGGCGGCAACGGCGGGCGCGGCGGCGATGTCTGGCTGGTCGCCGACGAATCGCTCAACACGCTCTTGCACCTGCGCTACAACCCGGAGCACCTCGCTGAGCGCGGGCGTCATGGCGAAGGCTCGAATCGTTTCGGGAGCAGCGGCCTGGACAGGGAAGTGCGCGTTCCCGTCGGGACGCAAGTGTACGAGGCTGCGACCGGAGAGTTGCTGCACGATTTCACAGCCGACGGCGAACGCTGGCTGGCGGCGCGCGGCGGGCGCGGCGGCTTCGGCAATTCTCACTTCGCCACTTCGACCAATCGCGCCCCGCGCTATCATCAGGAGGGAAGCCCCGGCGAAGAGTGCGAGCTACAGCTTGAGTTGAAGCTGCTGGCCGATGTCGGGCTGGTCGGTTTTCCAAACGCCGGAAAGTCTACGCTCATCTCCGTCATCTCCGCCGCCCGTCCCAAAATCGCGGACTATCCTTTCACTACTTTAGAGCCGCACCTCGGCGTTGTTGACTTGGGCGAGTTTCGCACCTTCGTCGTCGCGGACATTCCCGGCTTGATTGAAGGCGCGCATCAGGGCGCGGGCCTCGGCGACCGTTTCCTGCGCCACGTCGAGCGCACCAAGTTGCTGCTGCACCTCGTTGATGTGTCGTCCATCTCAGGGCGCGATGCGGTCGAAGACTACGAGACGATTAATCGCGAGTTGGCGGCTTACGATGAAAACCTTGCTTCGCGCCCGCAGATTGTCGTCGCCACGAAGACGGACGCGCTCGACGAGCCGGAGCGTTTGGAGAGTTTAAGAAAGCGCGCCGCAGAGGACGAACGTCCCTTCTACTCTATCTCTTCGGCGACGAGGGAAGGCGTGCGCGAACTGGTCAACGCCGTCGCGCGCTCGCTCGATGAGATGAAAGAGGAACGAGACGCGGCGACGCTGCGACACGCAGACGCGGAGACAAGCCAGCGCAGCCGCGCAGAGATAGAGGAGCAAGCGGACGCCGCCGGGCAGGAAGATGAAGACGAAGCTATCGAGAGAGGCGTCGGCGAGTCGAGATGGTCAGCGTAGCGAGGACGAAGATGAGCCGGACTTTCAAAGCGACGAAGATGAGTCGGACTTTCAAAGCGATAAGGATGAGCCGGGCTTTCATCCGTCAATCTTTGTTTGTCGCCGTGTCCCCGCGTCGCCGCGTCAACGCGTCCGGCTCTTCCGCTGTCGCGTCGTCTCTTTAGCAGATGAAGCGCATAGCTCTTTACGGCGGCACGTTCGACCCGGTTCATGCCGGGCACATCGCGGTGGCGCGAGAGTTGTTGAGACTGCTCGCGCTCGATGAAGTTCTTTTTATTCCGGCGTTCATTGCGCCGCACAAACGCGGGCGGGCCGTGACTCCGGCCTTGCAGCGTTACGCGATGCTGGCCCTAGCGACCGAAGGCGAACCGCGCCTGAGAATTTCCAGCGTCGAGTTGGACGAGCCCGCGAAGCCTTACACGGTCGAGACGCTGGCGCGGATGCAGGCGCAGTTCGGCTCGGAGGCGCAACTCTTCTTCGTCATGGGCGCGGATTCATGGCTGGAGATAGAGACTTGGCGCGAGTGGGAGCGCGTGCTCGGCTTGACCAATCACGTCGTCGTGACGCGCCCCGGTTACGAGTTGAGCGCGGAGCATGTGACGCCCGCGATTCGCTCTCGAATCGTTGACCTGCGCGGGCTGGATGCGGAGGCGGTCGCGCGCGAGCTTGAGTCGAACGAAGGCGCGAAGATTTACGTGAGCGATGTCGTGTTGATGGACGTTTCCGCGACCGCGATTCGACGGCTGGCGAGCGAGGGACGCAGCCGCGAATTGGCCGAGTTGGTTCCGCCGCCGGTGGCGGATTTTATTGACAAGTACAAGCTGTACCGGAAGCAGTGAGCCTTGAGAAACGAAGGAAAGCGGATTGCGAGTTGACGATTTCAACTCTGCTTTCGCTCTTCTCTCATCTCTCATTCTTCCACTTTGTCTGTTGAGATAAGCATGAATCAAAATACTTCAATCAAGGAACAGGTGTTGCGCCCGGAGCAGAGCGCGAAGGCGGCGGAGGCGAAGACGAGTGAAGCGGCGCAGAGCGTTGGCGAGTGCGCCGAAGAGTTGGACGAACGCATCTGCAAGGCTCTCGAAGCGGCGAGCGACAAGAAGGCTTTAGACCTACTCGTGCTGGACTTGCGCGAGGTCGCCAACTTCACGGACTACTTCATCGTCACGAGCGGGGCGAACACGCGACAGGTGCAGGCGATTGCCGACGAAGTGGTCGAGCAGTTGAAGAAGCAGGGAACGCGAGCGGCGCGCGTCGAAGGCTACAACACTGCGGAGTGGGTGCTGGTGGATTACGGCGACTTTATCCTGCACGTCTTTGAAGACAAGGCGCGCAAGTTCTACGACCTCGAAAGATTGTGGCGCGACGCTAAGCGCGTCCAGCTTCCCGCCGCTTTGACGGGCGGCAGCGGTTCTTTGAGCAGCGAATCGTGATTGAGATAGTGGCTCTGTCGGGCGCGATGCGCGAGGCCGTGCGCCTCGCCGAACGTGTCGCCGTGACGGACGCCAACGTGCTGGTGACGGGCGAGTCGGGCGCAGGCAAAGACGCCCTCGCCTTTTTCATTCACCAGCGCAGCCCGCGCGCCGCGCGCCCGTTTGTGAAGATTGACTGCGCTGCGCTGCCAAGCGATTTGTTGGAAGCGGAGCTTTTCGGTTACGAGCGCGGGGCGTTCACGGGCGCGAGCGAAGCGAGGCCGGGACGGCTCGAAGCGGCGCACAAGGGAACGCTCCTTTTAGACGAGATAGCGCATCTCTCGATTGATGCGCAGGCGAAGTTGCTGCGCGTCATCGAGCGGCGCGAGTTTGAGCGGCTCGGCGGTCGTCGCACGGTCAAGGTGGACGCGCGGCTCATCGCCCTGACCAACGTTGACATCGAAAGCGCGGTCGAGCGCAGGGCTTTTCGTGAAGACCTTTTCTACAGGCTGAACGTCGTGCGAATACACGTTCCGCCTTTGCGCGAGCGGCGCGAGGACGTGCGGAAACTCGCGCGTGGATTTTTGAAAACTTATGCAGCCAAGCATGGGCGAACGGCCACAGAGATTGCCCCTGCGACCTTCGCGCTGCTCGAAGCCTACTTCTGGCCGGGCAACGTGCGCGAGTTGGCGAACGTGATTGAGCGCGCCGTCATCGTCACCGAAGGGGCGCGGGTTGAGCCTGCGAATCTGCCGGAGGCCGTTCGCTTAGCGATGGCCGCCGGGCAACGAGCGCGCCGCCAGACGCTCGCCGAACTCGAAGCGGATTATATCAGGGAGATGCTCGATGAAGTCGGCGGCAATAAATCGGAGGCCGCGCGCCTGCTCGGCATCAGCCGCAAGAATCTGTACGAGAAGCTGGCGCGCTATGCGAAAGAGGTTGGAGAGCAAGCGGCGCCTGAACGCGAAAATTCGTGAGGCCGCCTTTCATCATTTAGCCGTCGCTAACCGCTTATGCGTTTGCGTCTCATCTGGGTCGGGAAGACGAAGAACGAGCACGTGCGGGCGCTCGTTGAAGAGTATTTGAAAAGGCTCCGGCGGTTTGCGCGCTGCGAGGTGACGGAAGTTGAGCCGAGCCGTTCGCGGGACGCGCGCGAAGGCATCGCAGATGAGGGCAGGCGCATCTTAAGCGCGCTCCGCACGGATGCCTTGACGATTCTGCTGGATGTCGAGGGGCGCGAGTGGAGTTCGACGGCTCTGGCCGCCGAAGTCGAGAAATGGCAACTCGCAGGCACGAAAGAGGTGGCCTTCGTCATTGGCGGTCACTTCGGCGTTTCAACGGAAGTGATGAAGCGAGCGCAACTGCGCTGGTCACTTTCAAGCCTGACGCTGACGCATGAACTGGCGCGCGTTGTGATGGTCGAGCAGCTTTACAGGGCGTACACGATTATTCATGGATTGCCTTATCACAAGGAGGGCTAAAGGCAGAGGCAGAAGCATGAGAGAGCAACTCGTTCGACATGAGTTCGACATGAACAGCCGCGCTTTCATCGCTTATCCGTCAGCCTTCATCGCTACTGTTTAGAACCGGAGGATTGAACAAAGACGATGGATAAAAGAAAAGTAAAATCATTCAGAGATCGCCTGCTTGGCCGTCGTGAAGGATTGGTCGGCCAGGTGCAGGAGGCGGAGTTGTATAGCCGCGAGCGCGACTCGGAAGCGACGCAGGACCCTGCGGACATGGCGGCCAATGCGTATACCAAAGAGCTATTATTTTCCATGTCGGCGAATGACCGCCGTTTGCTTGAATTGATTGACGAAGCGTTGGTGCGGATTGAAGCGGGCGGCTACGGCGAGTGCGTGCATTGCGGCGAGCCTGTGCAGGACAAACGACTCGACGCGGTGCCCTGGGCGCGTCACTGCCTGCGCTGTCAGGATTTGCAGGAGCGCGGCTTGCTCAATCAAGACGACGATTAGTGGCAGCAAGGCTTTCAGACATGAGATAATCAGCGGCCTGCCGGATTGAATGTTCAATCCGGCAGGCTGTTTCTTTTTGTCTTTCATCTTTCAACTCGTCAGCTTCCGACTTTCAGCCAAAGAGATGTGGCTTACGCGCAAGACAAGTGGACTCTACAACGCGGCCCTCGCGCTCGCTTACCCGCAGCCGTGCAGGGCTTCGTGCGGCGGCCACGTCGAAGCGCGCGGCGACGGCGTGGCCTGCGCAGCTTGTTGGGCCGCGACTCGCATCTTCCGCGCGGATGAGCGGCTATGCTGGAAGTGCGGCCTGCCCGCTCCCGGCCAGGTCGCGGCGGAACACAGAAGCGAAGCCTTCTGTCATCGTTGCGCCGGAGAACATTTCACAGCGGCGCGCGCCTGCGGAGCTTACGACAAAGCCTTGCGCGCTTCGGCGCTGGCTTTGAAGAAAGAGCCGAACGTCGCGCCGCGCCTCGCGCGCCTCCTGCTTGAAACGCAACGACGCGCCCCGCTCGACCGCGCGACGCGCATCCTTCCGATTCCGCTTCATCCCTTGCGCTTGCGCGAGCGCGGCTTCAACCAGGCCGCCGTGTTGGGTCGCTCGCTCTCTCGCTTAACTTCCTTGCCGTTTGACGAATGGAGCCTCGTTCGTCATTTGCATACGGAACGTCATCGCGCCGGGATGGATGCGCGAGCGCGGCGTGAAAGCGTCGCGGGCGCATTCGCGGTCAAGCGTCCGCGCCTCGTCGCGGGCGAGCGCGTCCTGCTCGTTGATGATGTCTACACGACGGGCGCGACCGCCTCGGCCTGCGCGCACGCTCTCAAGGAAGCGGGCGCGCTCGAAGTCTTCGTCCTGACCGTCGCGCGGCCAATCGAATAGAGTTTTGAAGAGCGGCCAACTTCACGCGAGCTAACGTTGCGACATCCGGCTTCGCTCAAACTAACGTGTGACATACGGCCTCGAACCTCTGTATTATTGTCTGCATGAAAACTCTTTACGATTCAATTGAACCCTACGACGTGGGACGGTTGCAGGTCTCGCCGATTCACAATCTTTATTACGAGCAGTGTGGCAATCCAGACGGCCAGCCCGTCGTCTTTCTGCACGGCGGGCCGGGCGGAGGCGTCGTGCCGGATTATCGTCGCTACTTCGACCCGGCGGCTTATCGCGTCGTCCTCTTCGACCAGCGCGGCTCAGGCCAGAGCACGCCGCACGCTAATCTGGAAGAGAATACGACGTGGCACTTGGTCGCCGACATAGAGCAACTGCGCGAGAGCTTGGGCATTGAAAGCTGGATGGTCTTTGGCGGCTCATGGGGCAGCACGCTCGCTCTGGCTTACGCGCAGACGCACCCGCAGCGCGTCCGCTCGCTCGTCCTGCGCGGCATCTTTTTGTGTCGCACGCAGGAGATTTTATGGTTTTATCAGGAGGGCGCGAGCGCGATTTTCCCGGACGTGTGGGAAGAGTACTTGCGCGTGATTCCCGAAGAAGAACGCGGGGACATGCTGAGCGCGTACCATCATCGTTTGACGAGCGACGACGAGGCCGTGCGGCTTGAAGCGGCGCGCGCCTGGAGCATCTGGGAGGGCAGCACTTCCAAGCTCTTTCCCGACGAAGACGTGATAGAGCATTTCGGCGACCCCGAATTTGCGCTCGCCTTCGCGCGCATCGAGTGCCACTTCTTCATGAACAATGCCTTCTTCGCCACGGACAATTACCTGATTGAAAACGTGGACAAGATACGGCACATTCCGGCGGTCATCGTGCAAGGCCGCTATGATGTCGTCTGCCCGATGATGAGCGCATGGGAACTGCATCGCGCGTGGCCCGAAGCGGAGTTTCAAGTCGTCCCCGACGCCGGACATTCCGCGACCGAGCCGGGCATCATCAGCGCGCTCGTTGACGCGACAGACCGTTTCAAGAGCAATGACAAGTGACGAGTGACGAGTGACGGGCAAGCAGAAAAGTAGCGCTAGTCATAAGTGAGAAGCTATTCTGTTCTCCTTCGTCGCGCATTCCTCATCGCTCGTCACTCATGACTCATCACTGCTCTTTCCTGCACGCTGCACGCTGCTCGGCGCTTGTCACTGTCTTTCCCGTCGCGTAATATCGGATGGCGCTATGAATGGACGAGTCTTAGTCCTGAATGCTTCTTTCGAGCCGATTAACGTGTGCACCGAACGGCGCGCGGTAGTGATGATTTTCAAAGGCGTGGCCCGGATGGAGGAGCACAACGGGCACATGCTCAACTCGGCCAAGCTCTCGCTGCATGCGCCCTCGGTCATCCGGCTCGTCGAATACATACACATTCCGTTTGAACGACGGTCGCTCTCGCGCAAGAACATCCTGCTGCGCGACCATTCGACCTGCCAGTATTGCGGCAAGCCTTTTCCACCGGCTGAACTCACGCTCGACCACGTTCACCCGCGCTCGCGCGGCGGCGATTCGACGTGGGATAATCTGGTGGCGTGCTGCAAGCGCTGCAATCATCGCAAGGGCAATCGCACGCCGGAAGAATCGGGCATGCATCTGCTGAGGCGCCCGCGCGGATTTTCGCTGCACGTCAACCGGCAGATTATGCGCTACCTCGGGCGCGCGGACGAGACCTGGCGCAAGTATCTTTTTTATGAATCGGACGACGGCGGGGAGCGCTAACGTCGTCGCTTATTTTCCGGGCCGAAGCGAAACGTCGGCAAAGGACTTTTGAGATGAAGACACTCATGTTGGTTGGAATGCCGGGCGGTTGGGAATGGATTGTGATTCTCGTCGTCATCCTGCTGCTCTTCGGCGGCAGCCGCCTGCCGCAACTTGCCAAAGCCCTCGGCCAGAGCAAGCGCGCCTTCCGCGAAGGACAGGACGAAGCCGAAGAGGAAGAGCGCATTGAAGCCGCCAAGCGACGCGAACGCCTGAGCGCCGCCGAAACCGTTCCGCTCGAAGACGACCGACGCGCCAGCGACAAATACAGCAACGAGAAACGCTAAGGCAGTCACAACGCGAATGGCCACGGCAAGGCGGAAGCAAGCTTTCAATCAAAGCTTGCTTCCGCCTCATCTTTGTCTTTCGCTTTTTCGCTGGCGGGCTTATTCCGCTTCGGCTTTGCGCCCGACGATGAGCGTGGCTTTGAGCGTCAGTGTGAAATCCATGTCCTGCCGTTCCTCGTCAATGATGCGGACGGCCTCCTGCGCGACGCGCGCTTGAGCGTCTTCGCCGGGCAATGATTCGAGCCAAGACTTGAGCAGGAAGTCCGTTATCAGCGGCGCGTTAAAAAACTCCTCGCCCGATTCGTAGTTAAACTCTTCTGTGTTCGTCCAGGTCGTAACCCCTTCGAGTTCCGCGCGCGCGGCCATCGCTTCGAGGGCGGCGACGGTCGGCTGCTCCGTTATCAAAGACTCCACATCGTGCTCGTGTTTCTCAAAGCCTGCCTTCAGCAGGGCTTCCCAGTAGACGGAGAAGAACTCGCCGAAACTGCCGTGCGTGGCGAGGGCGAGGGCGACCGTTCCGCCCTGCGCAGCCACGCGCGACATCTCTTCCAACATCTCCGGCAAGCGTTCCGCCGCGACGAGTGAGCCGTCGCCAATGACCAAATCGAATTGGTCATCCTCGAACGGCAGGGCTTCCAACTGCGCGCGATGAAACTCCGGCTCCGCTTTCACCGCCGCGGCCTTCGCGCGCGCTAGTTCCAGACTCTCTTCGCTTTCGTCCACGCAGGCCAGCGTCACGTCGTCGCCCGCGCGTTCCTGCATCGCCAGGGCGTGTCCGCCCGTCCCCGCAACGACGTAGAGCATTCGCCCCCTTTCCGGCAGCGTGACGTGCTCGTCAATCAAGGCGGCGAACCGCTCGCCCCAATCCGTTGCGACAAACAGTTCACGCAGAAATGCCAACTCTTGATCCGATTTCGTTGTTCCCACTTTTGATTCTCCCTGATGCGGTCAGCGGTCAGCCGTTAGCCGCAGTCTTTCAGCCGCAAGCATGGCAAGCATGAAAGGCGCGCTCTTAATGATTGTCCGGCTTTGTTAGCTAGTAGTGTTCGTCTTGTTGCTGACCGTCGAATGTTGTTTGTTCTTCGTCATAATATACATGGTCGCGCAGGGCTTCGGGCAGGCATGACATCTCTTCTCTGGCGCGCGGGTCGCTGTGGACGTAGCGATAGCCGCTGCCGTAGCCGACGCGCTTCATCAAGGGCGTGATGGCGTTGCGCAGTCGCATCGGCACAGGCTCGCGGGCCGTCTCGGCTGCGTCCGCAGAGGCGGCGAAGTAGGCGCGCTTGATGGCGTTCGACTTCGGGGCTTGAGCGAGATAGATGGTCGCCTGCGAGAGCGGGTAGAGAGCTTCGGGCAGACCGATGAGGCGTGTGATGTCGGCTGCCGCCGACGCCTGCACCATCGCCTGCGGGTCTGCGAGGCCGATGTCTTCGGAGGCTAGAATGCAGAGACGGCGCGCGATGAACGAGGGGTCTGCGCCGCCTTCTATCAAGCGCGCGAGCCAGTAGAGCGCGGCGTTCACGTCCGAGTTGCGCAGCGACTTAATCAACGCGGAAGCCAGATTGTAGTGCTCTTCGCCGCCCTTGTCGTAAGCGTAATGAGCGCGGCCAAGGGCTTCGATGAGCGTCTCACTCGTGACGCGGCGCGCGCCTTCCTTGTCGGGCGCGGTGGCTTCGACCGCCGCTTCGAGGGCGGCGAGGCCGACGCGCGCATCGCCGCCAGCAGAGTGCGCAAGGCGCGCGAGCAGTTCGTCGGAGACGACTGGATGAAGACTGCCAAGCCCGCGCTCTTCGTCTTCGAGCGCGCGCCGTAGAATGAGTTGTGTGTCCTCTTCCGCCAGCGGGTTGAGCACGAGCACGCGCGAGCGCGAGAGCAACGCGCCCGTCACTTCAAACGAAGGGTTCTCCGTGGTCGCGCCAATCAGCGTCACCGTTCCGTCTTCGACGGCGGGCAAGAGCGCATCCTGCTGCGCTTTGTTGAAGCGATGGATTTCGTCTATGAAGAGGACTGTGCGTATCCCCTGGCGGCGCGTCTCGCGGGCTTCGCCGATGGCGGCGCGAGCTTCCTTGACGCCGGAGAAGACAGCCGAGAGCGGCACAAAGCGCGCCCCGCTTTTTTCCGCGAGCAGGCGCGCGAGCGTCGTCTTGCCGGTTCCGGGCGCGCCCCACAAAATCAAAGAAGGCAGCGCGCCCGCGCCTTCTATCAAGCGGCGCAGCACGCGCCCTTCGCCGACGAGATGATTCTGGCCGACAAACTCCGCGAGGTTGCGCGGGCGCATTCGCTCGGCCAGCGGCGCGGCGACCATTGAAGAGTCGGGCGACTCTTGTTCTTCCGGTTCATCGAAAAGCGGCCTTGAGCTACGACGAGGCATGACGTGTCAACCTGCTGGACCTCCTGCGCAAAATAATGCCGAAGCCCTTGACGCAACGAACGCTCCTGGAGTAAGACTATCGGCGAATTTAGCTGAAACTTTCAACAAGAGCTTAGCATAATCAGCCGCGCCAGCGAGACTCAACACAGAGCCGGGGGCGCGGGCGCCGTGGATGTTGGACGGAACGCCAGCCGCGAGTTCTTCGTATATCGTGGCATGCCGCGACGGGTAGGACTTGAAAACCTTCGGCGCGCGGCTTCGGGAGTTTCGTAATCATCGTGAGGTAGAGGAAATGAGAGAAGCGAAAGATACAATAAGAGTGGTCGGAGTTATCCTGTTGGGACTGTTCGTGCTGGTCGTCGGGATTCCTCTGGCGCTGACCGCAGCCGGAATTACGTTACACGTATTCGGCTTTGTGTTCGGCCTCGCCGTGGGGTTAATCAAGCTGGCCGTCGTGCTGGCAATCGGTTATCTGGCGCTGGTCGGCATCCGCGCACTGCTGCGATAACTAACCGCGATGGCCGCGAGACGCCAAACGCCTCGCGGCCATTTCATTGCCTCTGCTGCGCCTCGCGAACGCATCCGCATTCTAATCTTTGGCGGGGCGTCATTCCTCAAACGGCTAATTCTTAAAACGCTTTTCAAAGACCAAGGCTGCCCTGAAACGCTTCGCCTCTCAGGCTCACATAGTATAGAGCCGGGAACTTGTTTTCAGCCGCCGTCTAAACTCTAAAGTCCGTCCCGGCCTTCATCTCTTTTCAACGAACAAGCGGTTGGCAACGCATCTTCCCTGCATCTTCATTGCGCCGGTCTGAGCCGCCGCAAACGTTTTGTCAACATCCCAACGAAGGAGAATCAAATATGCCGACGAAAAAAAGCAAGAGCAGCCAGACAGGGCAGCAGACCAGGGCCGGGTTCATCAGCGCACAAATCGCTGAGGCGGAGATACCGGACTACGTTGTCGTCGAGCTTCGTTACGAAGCTCCGGTGGCCTTCACGTCCTCAAAGTTTGCGGCTCCCGCCGCGGCCGCGCCGCAGGCCGACTCGCTCAACCGGACGCTTGCGAAGTACGACATCGCGGCTTTGCGCTCACACTTCGGCTTGCCCGCGAAGGTCGTGCGTTCGCGCGTCGAAGTCGCGGGCACATTGCCGAAGGAGCCGAACCCCACGGCGTTTGCCGATAAAGGGATGGACACGGATTTCATTCACAGCGGCTTTGTGCAGGTCTTGCCGAAGAAGAACAGCGACGCGAAGAAGATTGCCAGCGAACTCAATCGAAAGGATTCGGTCTGGAAAGCCTTTGTCGCGCCGCGCCCTGTGCCTGCGATGCCCGAAGGCTCTGCGGGCGGCAGCCGCAACTTCGAGCCGTCGCAGGGCTATCTATACGATGCGCCGGACGGCATAGGGGCGGAGGAAGTGTGGAGCCTCGCAGGGGCCAAAGGGAAGGGCATCACCATCTGCGACATCGAAGGCAACTGGAATCGCAAGCATGAAGACTTGCCCGCTGGCATTCCTTTAATCGGCGGCACGGTCATAGACGACCTTGGTTGGCGCAACCACGGCACAGCCGTGCTCGGCGAGATGATTTCCGTTCCCAACGCTTTCGGCACGGTCGGCATCAGCCACGAAGCCAAAGCCGTGGTGCAGTCAACCATCATGGGCGGCGTCTTCAATACAGCGGGAGCCATCGCCAACGCGACCAGCGCGCTCAAGGCCGGTGACGTGATGCTGATAGAGCTACAGGCGACAGGCCCGAACAACAAGTATGTCGCCATGCAATTCTGGGGAGACATTTTCTCCGCCATCAAGGTAGCGGTCGCCAAGGGCATCACGGTGGTCGAAGCGGCGGGCAACGGCAACGAGAATTTCGACTTGCCCGTTTTCAGCGGGACGGGCTTGCAGAAGGACAGCGGGGCGATTGTCGTAGGGGCTGGCGTTCCGCCGACGAATCACTTTGACAACGCAGGCTTCGGGACGACGTTTCCGCCTTACTCTTCGATTGGCGTGCCGCGTTCGCGCATCTTCTTCTCGAACTACGGCAAGATAGTCAACGTGCAGGGTTGGGGTTGGCACGTCACGTCGCTCGGCTACGGCGACGCGCAGGGCGGGGCATCGGAGAACGTCTGGTATACGTTGCGATTTTCGGGAACGTCGAGCGCGTCGCCGATTGTGACGGGAGCGGTGGCGTGCCTGCAAGGACGCGCGCGAGCCAAGAACGGCACGCCGTTGACGCCCGCGAAGGTGCGGCAGATACTAATGGCGACGGGGACGCCGCAACAGCCCGGCCCCGGAGCGCCTTTGACACAGAACATAGGCCCGCTGCCGAATCTGGCTCAGGCCGTGAAGCAAGTCTGACGAAAGAGAAGTTGAAGAGATGATTCCTGCCGTGCCTTTGCCGCAGAACAGTGAGATACGAACTCCGGTCGAAGTGAAGCTGAAGACGGAGTGGCGTTACGAGACGAGCGCTCGCGCCTTCGTCTCGGACGCGGGCGAGCGCTTCAAGCCGGGGAACGAACTGCCGAAGGGAAGCCGGATAGTTTATAAAGTTCCGTCCTTGGCGCAGGCCGAGCGGAGCAAGCTCTCCGAGGACGAAAGGAATCTTCAACTTTACCTGCAAGTGATTTTGCCGGCGGGTGAATCGCCAGCCGACTACGTGGCCGCGATTCGCCGCTGGCCTCCGGTCGCGGACGCTCGCCTGCCTCCCGAAATCAGCTTGCCCATGCAACTCTCTTGAGACTGTTTCGGTAGTCTCAAGAGAATTGCATCGGCAGTGCTTATCAATCAATCATTCGTTCAAACCATTGCCAGCGCCAGCGCGGCAACGTCGCGGCTCAGCAATCGCGCGCGTCAGACGTTAAAGCGAAAGTTCACCACGTCGCCTTCCTGCATGACATATTCTTTGCCTTCCAATCTTAACAAACCCTGTTCGCGCGCGGCGGCGTAGGAGCCAGCCTTCAACAGTTGGTCGTAGCTGACGATTTCGGCGCGGATGAAGCCGCGTTCGATGTCCGAGTGAATGACGCCCGCCGCCTGCGGGGCGCGCGTGCCTTGCGCGATAGTCCATGCGCGCACTTCCTTCTCGCCCGCGGTGAGGAAAGACATCAATCCGAGCAGGCGATAGGCGCTCTGAATCAAGCGGTCAACGCCGCTGCCCTTGACGCCCAGGGATTCCAGATAATCCCTGCGCTCGTCGGGCGGGAGTTCGACGAGTTCGGCTTCCAACTGCGCGCAGATGATGATGCACTCGGCTGACTCTGCTTCGGCGATAGCGCGAACGGCGCGGACGTGTTCGTTCGCTTCCGCGTCCGAGAGCGTGGCCTCGTCAACGTTGGCCGCGTAGATTGTGGGCTTTAAGGTGAGCAGGAAAAAGCTGCGCGCGACGGCTCGTTCGTCGTCCGTCAGCTCGACCGTGCGCGCAGACTTGCCTTCTTCGAGCGCGGGTTGCAGCTTATCCAGCACTTCGATTTCGGAGCGCGCTTGTTTGTCGCCGCCCTTGGCAGTCTTCTGCGCGCGTTCGCGCCGTCGTTCGATGGTGGCGAGGTCTGCCAGCGCCAGTTCGATTTGAATCGTCTCTATGTCGCGCTGCGGATTGACGGAGCCTTCGACGTGAACGATGCCCTCGTCTTCAAAGCAGCGGACGACCTGCACGACCGTATCCGTCTCGCGTATGTTGGCGAGAAACTGATTGCCGAGTCCCTCGCCCTTGCTCGCCCCGCGCACAAGCCCCGCGATGTCCAAAAACTCCACGCTCGCAGGCACGATAACGCTCGTCTTGACCAGCTTCGCCAGCGGCTCAAGCCGCTCGTCCGGCACCGGCACGACGCCCACGTTCGGCTCGATGGTAGCGAAAGGATAGTTAGCGGCCAGAGCCGCCGTCTGCGCCGTCAGCGCGTTAAAGAGAGTGGACTTGCCCACGTTCGGCAACCCCACGATACCTGCGCGAAGCATAAAAGATAACCCCTCAAAGAATCTCGAAACCGCGGCAGCCGCCCCACCCCTCAACACAAACTTCCACATGACGCCCGCCGCCGGAAAATCCTTGCTCAACAAAACATCAAACTCTGCCACCTACTGCTATGACTTGTCCAGCCCGCGCGAGCCTCCGCCCTCAACCAATCATCACTGCGCCTCGCGCAACTCTCATCCGAGACTGTCTCAGCTTCAACTGACCTCAGATTACTTTCAACTAGCCTCAGATTGCTCTCATCTCATCTCAGATTACTCTCGTCTGAACTCAGATTACTCCAATCTGAACTCAGACTGCTCCAATCTGAACTCAGATTACTCTCGTCTTATCTCAGATTGCTCTAATCTGGACTCAGATTGCTCCAATCTGGACTCAGATTACTCCAATCTGAGTCCAGATTACTCCAATCTGAGTCGCTGAACATGGCCGCCAGCGTCTCCGACTATCGGTTCAAAAGATTTATTTGCAATATTTAGCGAAAAATATTAGGCTTTGCGGCAGACTCATGGATGAGCGAACCAGCAGGTTCTGAGCGCAGGCCGCATTAACCCTTCACAAGCCGTTAACCTAGCCCGTGCAGACTGGAGAATTTGAAATGGCAAGCATTAAACTCAATCTCAGCAAACTTACCATCAGCGGGAAACTCGACCTTGCCAAGCAAATCATCAACGCGATGACCGGCAACTCGAATTTCACCACACCCAACCCAACGCTGGCGCAGCTTACGACCGCCGCCAATAACCTTGAAGCGGCCCGCGACGAAGTGCTCGCCCTGCGCGCCCAAGCCAAAAACAAGACCGTCATTCAGGAACAACTCGAAGACGCGCTCGAAAAGCTCTTGACGCAGCTTGCCAGCTACGTCGAAAACATCAGCGCCAACGACCCGGCCATCATCACCAGCGCCGGGATGGACATCAGGGCGGCGGCCACGCCCATCGGCCCACTCGCCCCGCCCTCACGCTTCAACACCACCACCGGCGACAGCGACGGCGAAATAGACGCCAGTTGGAACTCCGACCCCGGCGCCAAAAGCTACGTCATCGAGACAAGCACACAAGGCCCACCCGCCGCCGTCTGGACACAAGCCAAAACCACCACCAAATCCAAAGAAACTATCACCGGCCTCCAGAGCGGCCAACGCTACTGGTTCCGCGTCGCCGCCATCGGCGCCACCGGCCAATCCGGCTGGAGCGACATCTCCACCCGCATCGCTCCCTAAAACCCTTTAACCCCTCAAACAAGAGTTTGAAGGCATCACCCTGACACACAACAGGACACAAACAACAGACGCGGCGACAGTATCATCTGTCGCCGCGTCCTCATCTCTTTCCGAAACACATACAGCGCGCGGTTATAATATCGCACTAGCCTTGCGAAGCGCGCTCTCCGCGTCATTCATGCGAATATCAAGCTCAAAACGCTTGCCGAAGCTCAGTCCGCCATGATCTTCCAGTGCTGATGCTCTCTCTACAATCCGTTTAAGTTGTGAGGATATGCTCGCCACTTCTTTTCCTACTAACCTCTCTCTTTGAAAAGCCAGGTAGAGCAAAAGTATCATTACCGGCACACTTGATATCAATGCTATGGAAACATAATGAAACTGTGATGTCCAAAAGAATAAGGCGCTATAAATAAGTAAGAATAAAATGTAAGCCCATAGATATGGGCGATATCTATTGCTCTTAAGTTGCTCTGTTTTATCCGTTAATTTTGCGGAATATTCGATGAGCAAAGCAATGGTTACTTCTGTCGGGTCAGACACGTTGACCGATGTATAGGTAGTTTCAGGTTTGAAAGATGAAGTAGCCACAGCAATCTCTATTTGCGGGCGAAACTGTTGACGTTTTCCAGTAATTGCTGCAAGTGCACGTACTGTATGTTCTGGTCGTATCCACCCGTCGTCGGAGCCAACAACTCGCCCGCGTCCGTCGTCAGATTATTAATAACGAGCGAAGCTGATAAGTATTCGTGCGAGAAATGCTGCGCCCCGCGTTCATGCTTAATCCGCTCGATGAAATTATTATACTCTCCTTCCGCGTAATATTGTTGAACTTTTAATCGCTCGTTCCACCAGAGGTCTTGCTTGGTGACTAAAGTTATCATCCAGATTTTCCCCGGAGCATCCAGCAGGCGTGGCGTTAAGTCCTCTATAATTTTCAACTCTCTTTTTCTGCAAGCTTCCAGATAGGCAGCAAGGAACTCGTCCTTCGTCATGCCGGGCTTGAAATATTCAGTCTCTGCGTAGCTCGCCTCCAAAAAGGAATGATGCCCCCATGAGACGACGTTGATAACGCCTCCCGATGTTCCCTTTGACAAACTCCGGTAAAGAGCAGGCCATGTCTCAATAGTGCGCCGCGGTTGCCCCGGAGGAACGAGCAGCTTGCAAACCAAGTCTCCCTTCAAAGCATACTTTTCCATTTCGATGGACTGCTTGTACGTGCCTGTATTAACTCCTAAATTAAGCTGGCCCGCCAGAAATTGCCCGACCGTCGTTTTGCCTGTTCCTCCAGGCCCAAAGATAGCTACCTGCAATTTGCCGTGAGTGAGCCAGTACCGCACCTTTCTTAACGCTGGCATTAATTTGTTTCTATGCTCAAAAGTTGTCAGGCCCAAGCCTGCAATAGTTGCCGGGTCAATAAACATTTGGCGTTCCTCTCACGGGCAATATATCCATTGCTATCTAAAAGCCACACAGCTAATACAGCAACTCTGCCCGAACTTCAAGAGATAACTTGAGCGCAAGGAAGCGCGTCGCGGATTCTGCTCTGCGGGCTTTGCAACAAAGGGGCTTGGTGCGCGTATAATCAGGGCTGACCTGAAAGTTCGCTTCTGTTTTATCCAGACCTACAGCTTTTAAGAAGAGCGGAGACTTGACTGATGAAAGAATTGGCCGATGTCGCCTTGAATGTCGCCCGGCAGCGGGGCGCGTCTTATGCGGATGTGCGGATTGTGCGAACGCTTAACCAGTTTGTGACGACCAGAGAGAAGCGTGTTGAGAATGTGACGAACACGGAATCGTTCGGCTTTGGCGTGCGCGTGCTGGTGGACGGCGTGTGGGGCTTTGCCGCTTCGAGCAAGTTGGAGAAGGAAGAGATAGCGCGCGTTGCAGAGCGGGCCGTCGCCATCGCCAAGGCTAACAGCGCTATCCGGCGCACGCGCATCACGCTCGTCGCGGTCGAGAAGTATCCGAACGCGAAGTTTAAGACGCCGGTCGAGCGCGACCCCTTCACCGTGCCGCTCTCAGAGAAGGCCGACTATCTGTTGAAGGTCAACGCGGAGGCGGGGAAGATTAAGGGGCCGGGGCCGATGTTCGTCAACTCCAATATGTTCTTCACGAAGGAGGAGAAGTTCTTCGCCTCGACCGAAGGCTCCGACATCGAGCAGGTCTTGATTCGCTCGTTCCCGAGTTTCACGGTCACGTCCGTCAATCCTGTGACGGGACGCTTCGAGCAGCGTTCGAGCTTAGGGTCGCCCATCGGCAAGGGCTACGAGACGGTCGCCGAATACGACCTCATCGGCGAAGCCCCACGCGCCGCAGAGCAGGCCGTGCAGAAGCATACCGCGAAGCCGGTCGAACCGGGCCGCAAAGATTTAGTCCTGCACCCGACGCATCTCTGGCTGACGATTCATGAATCCATAGGGCATCCGACCGAGCTAGACCGCGTGCTCGGCTTTGAGGCCAACTACGCAGGCACCTCTTTTGCCACGCGCGAGAAGTTGGGCAAGTTTCAGTACGGCTCGAAGTTCGTCCAGATTAAAGGCGACAAGACGCAGGCGGGCGGCCTTGCGACCTGCGGGTGGGACGACGACGGCGTGAAGACCATCGAGTGGGACATCATCAAGGACGGCGTGCTCGTCAGTTATCAAACCGTGCGCGACAACGCAGGGCTTATCGGCCTCAAACATTCGCACGGCGCGGCCTACGCGGACAGTTGGGGCTCCGTCGCTTTCCAGCGCATGCCGAACGTCTCCCTGATGCCCGCCGCGGGCAAGCAAAGCATCAGCGCCGATGACCTCATCGCAGACGTGAAGGACGGCATCTACATCGAAGGCGACGGCTCTTTCTCCATCGACCAGCAACGCTACAACTTCCAATTCGGCGGGCAGGTCTTCTGGGAAATCAAGAACGGCAAGAAGGTGGGCTTGCTCCGCGATGTCGCCTATCAATCGCGCACGCCCGATTTCTGGAACAACTGCGACGGCGTTGGCTCCAAAGAGCACTACAGCCTCGGCGGCTCCTACTTCGACGGCAAGGGCGAACCCTCGCAATCCAACGCCGTCTCGCACGGCTGCCCCCCGGCCCGCTTCCGCCGCATCAACGTCATCAATACAGGGCGCAAGATTTAAGAGCAGTGATGAGTGACAAGTGATGAGTGACAAGTTAAAGCCAAATACTTAGAACTCATAGTTCGTTGCTTGTTCTTGCTTGTTACTCGTCACTTGTCACTCGTAACTATTTGAGGAGATTTTATGGCGATACTTTCGAACAGCGAGGCCGAGGCTCTGCTGAAAAAAGTTCTGGCTCTGTCGAAGGCCGACGAGTTGGAGGCGACGTTGCAGGGCGGGCGGACGGCCAACACGCGCTTCGGCGTCAATTCCGCCAACACGAGCGGCGATATAGAGAATCTGTCGCTCGTCGTCAACGCGCACTTCGGCCAGCGCGGCGGCATTGCGACGAGCAACACGCTCGACGACGCGGGCCTTGAGAGAGTCGTGCGCGCGGCGGAAGAGATTGCGCGACTGCGGCCCGAAGACCCTGAGCAGATGCCCTTCCTGCCCAGGCAGCAGTACGCGACGATTGACGCGGCCTTCGATGAAGCGACTTACAACGCGGACGCCGCGGCCCGCGCCCGCGGCATCGCCTCGACCATTGACCCTGCGCGCGAGAAGAGCCTCGTCGCCGCCGGAATCTTCGACCACGCGGGCGGCTTCACGGCCCGCGCCAACACCAACGGCAACTTCGGCTACAGCCGCAATACGCTCGCCTCCTACACCACGACCGTTCGCACAGGCGACGGCACAGGCTCCGGCTGGGCTTCCGCCATGTCGCATCGCATCGCCGACATCAACGCGCCAGCCATCGGCGCGCGCGCGATTCAGAAGGCGGAGCTTTCCCGAAGCGCCGTCGCCCTTGAGCCGGGCAACTACACTGTCATTCTCGAAGCGAACGCCGTCGGCGATTTGGTCGCCAACATGCTCGGCTTCTTCGGGGCGCGGCAGGCAGACGAGGGCCGCTCGTTTCTCTCGAAGAAGGGCGGCGGCAATCGTCTCGGCGAAAAGCTCTTCGGCGATGGTGTCAACATCTACACAGACCCGAACTACGCAGCCGCTCCCGGCTCGCCCTTCGACGGCGCGAGCCTGCCGACTCGTCGCTTCGATCTTGTCCGCGAAGGCGTCGTCAAGTATCTCAACTACAGCCGCTACTGGGCGAAGAAGCAGGGCAAGGAGCCGTCGCCGGGCGCTTCCAATCTCATCATCGAGGGCGGCAACGTCTCCATTGACGAGATGATTAAGAGCACGGAGCGCGGCATCCTCGTCACGCGGCTCTGGTACATCCGCCTCGTTGACCCGCAAAGCGTGCTCTTCACAGGACTGACGCGCGACGGCACATTCCTCGTCGAGCAGGGACGCATCAAGTCGGCCATCAGCAACTTTCGCTTCAACGAATCGCCCGTCAAGATGCTGAACAACGTCGAGGCCATGTCGCCCGTCGTGCGCATCACCGGCTCGGAGCGCGTCGGCGCGAACCTGCCCATCCTCGCGCCCGCGCTCAAGGTGCGCGACTTCTCGTTCACCAGCTTGTCCGAAGCGGTTTAATCAAGGATGACGACGGCAATGATGAAGGATGAAAGCAGAGCTACTGCGGTTGAAGTTGAGCAGCATTGAAGTTGAGCAGCGTTGAAATTGAGTAGCCGCGCTTTCATCCCTCGTCCTTCCGTTTTCATCCCTCGTCCCTCGTCCCTTTTATGTTTCTAGCGCTTCTGCTGGTTCTGCTGGCGACGACGGCTGGCGCGCTGGCCACTTATCTTTATGACGAGAGCGCGCCGCTGCTGGCGCGTCTGTGCGCGGGCGCTTGCACGGGCCTGGCCGCGCTCGGACTGTTGGGCTTCATCTTCGCTTCCTTCATGGGACTGACGCCGCTGTCGCTATCGCTCACGGCGGCAGCGACAGCTTCGCCGCTCTTGCTGTTGAGCGACGGCCGCGTGAGAGCGAAGGCGCGGGCCGATTGGCTTGAGTCGTCGCGCGCCCTGCGCCGCGCCGTGCTGCATCCTTCATGGAGCGCGACGCTGCCGTTCGTCTTCTACCTGTCTCTCGCGCTGCTCCTGTGGATGGTCTTCGAGCGCGCGTTGTTTGAACTGCCCGAAGGACTTTTTACGGGCGTGCAGAACAACTACGGCGACCTGCCTTTTCACTTAAGCGTCATCACGGGCTTTGCGCGCGGCGAAAACTTTCCGCCGCAAGACCCTACGTTCGCGGGCGTGCGTTTCACTTATCCCTTCCTCGCGGATTTCGTGGCCGCGATGTTCGTCCGCGCCGGAGCTTCGCTGCGCGACGCGATGTTCATCGAAAATTTCGTGCTGGCTCTGTCGTTCGTCGGGCTGCTTCATCGCTGGACGCTGTTGCTCGTGCGCGACCGGCTGGCGGCGCACGTCGCGCCGTTGCTCGTGCTCTTCAGCGGCGGCCTGGGCTGGCTGCTCTTTCTGCGCGAAGCCTGGGCACGCCGCGCAGACCTCTTCGGCTATCTGGCGCAACTGCCGCAAGCCTACACCATCAGCGGAGCGCGCTGGCGTTGGGGCAACGCCCTGACGACGCTGCTCGTCCCGCAACGCGGCATCCTCTTCGCCCTCCCGCTCGCCATCCTCATCTTCACGCTCTTCCGGCAGGCAACTGACGACGACGAGCCGCGCTCGGAAGAAGAAGAAGACGCGGGGACGCGGGGACGCGGAGACGCGGCGAAAGAGAAGAGAAAGACGAAGAAGGGAAGGCAGAGCGATAAAACTTCAAAGAGTCGGAGCGCGAGTTTAAAGAGCCAGAGTGTGAGCTTAAAGAGTCAGCGCGCGAGTCTTCGCGCAGACGCTTCTGCACAGTCCCGCGCCACTGCTGCGAGTTCCACTGTGCTTGCGCCTGCGGATTCCACTGTCGCCGCTTCTGCGAGTTCCCCTGTCGCCGCGTCTCCGCGTCTCCGCGTCTCCGCGTCGCTGCTGTTCAGCGGCTCGTCGCTGCGACGAATGATAGCGGCGGGCATCATCGCGGGGCTGTTGCCGTTGGCGCACGCGCACACTTTGATGGTGGTGTTGCTGGTGGGCGCAGCGCTCGCCGTGCTGCGCGAAGAGTGGCGCGCGTGGGTCGTCGGCCTGGGCGCGCTCGCTCTGCTGGCGGCGGGGTTAGCGTATCTTTCATCATCGCTGCCGGCGCAAACCGGCGCGAGCGCGGGCATTCCGTTTTCCATCAAAGCGTACTTGGCTGGCGCCGTCGCAGCACTCGGCGGCGGCGCGCTTGTCTGGCTGCTGCGCGGCCCACGCTGGCGCGAGTGGCTCGCGTTCTTTGCGGTCGCAGGCGTCATCTGTGTGCCGCAATTATGGTGGGTCGCGCGTGGCAGCGCAGTGCAGGCGACGAGCTTTCTGGGCTGGCAGTTGGGTTGGGATCACGGCGACGAAAACGTCTGGCTGTTCTGGTTGAAAAACACGGGCCTCTTTATTCCTCTGCTCGTGTGCGCGTTGCTCTGGCGGCGGGAAAAGCCTTTGGTCAACGCGCGGCTCGCGTTCTACTATCTGCCGTTCACGCTCTGCTTCGTCATCCCGAATCTAATCCTGCTCGCGCCATGGGTGTGGGACAATATCAAAGTCCTCTTTTATTGGTACGTGGGCAGCGTGCCGTTGGTCGCGTTGCTTCTGGCGCGCTGGTGGCGCAAGGGCTCCGGCTGGCGCGCGGCGGCGTTGGCGTCGTTGCTGGCGCTCGTGCTGGCTGGCGCGCTCGACGTGTGGGGCGTCGTCGGCTCAAAGGCTGCGAAGATACTGGAGTTCGACCGCGACGGCATCAGGTTCGCGGCGATGCTGGAAGGGCAGACGCGCCCGCGCTCGCTCGTGCTTCACGCGCCGACTTTTAATCATCCGGTGTTCCTCACCGGCAGGCAATCTTTGATGGGCTACCCCGGCCACATCTGGACGCACGGGCTCAAGTATCAAGACCGCGAAGCGATGATTAAGCGCATCTACGCGGGCGGCACGGACGCCGCCTCTTTGCTCGCCGGCGCGGGCGTCGAGTACGTCGTCGTCAGCCCCATGGAGCGGCAACTGATGTGGGTCAACGATGCTTTCTTCGCGCAGTATCCTCTCGTCGTCGAAGCGGGCAGCTATCGTCTCTACAAAATCGCTCGTTGAAGCGGAAGGAGCGAGCCGCATCCGAAAGTGGCTGCGCGTCGCGGAAACGCACTATAATGCCGGAGCCTTTCATCATTAACGTTCGAGGGTAGGTTGGAAAGATTTTGAGCGCCGTCAATCTTAAAACGCAGGCCGGGTTGGAGCATGAGCAGGAGCCAGCGGGGCCGAAGGAAATGTCCGGCTTCATCTGGACGCTGGCGAGCATCATCATCATGTTGGCGGGCGCGTTCCTGCGCGTTTACGACCTCGCCCTGAAGCCCTTGCATCATGACGAAGGCGTCAACGGATTCTTCCTGCAACGGCTGGTCAAGGACGGCATCTATCATTACGACCCGGCCAACTATCACGGGCCGACTCTCTACTACTTCACG
The DNA here is from genome assembly GCA_033855775.1 of Blastocatellia bacterium. Lineage (GTDB taxonomy): Bacteria > Acidobacteriota > Blastocatellia > Pyrinomonadales > Pyrinomonadaceae > DASVTR01. The sequence goes on from JAWVFT010000017.1 coordinate 44,506, forward strand.
CTCGCCGCCACGACTCTGAACAGTTTCTTTCGCGGCAATTCCGGCCTCTCGACCGTCGCCGTCCGGCTCGTTCCCGCTCTCTTCGGCATAGCGACCATCTGGCTCGTCCTCTGCCTGCGTCGGCAACTCGGCTCAATCGGCGCGCTGGCCGCCGCCGCCCTGCTCGCGCTTTCGCCCGGCGCGGTCTACATGTCGCGCTACTTCATACACGAATCGCTCTTCGTCTTCTTTACGCTTGGGATTGTTGTCGCGTGGCTGAAGTATTATGAAGGGCCGCCGCCGGAAGAATATCGCGAAGGGTGGCTGAGTATAGTCATCGCGGCGTGCGCCGCCTTGCTCGTCATCAGCGCGCTCAGCGCAGTTTACCAGCCCGCTCTCCATCGCCTGAAAATCATCCTGCTCGTTAACTCCTTCATCGCGCTCCTGTTGATGCTCTGGCTGTACGACGGCGCGCGCTCCACTTACCTGATTCTCGCTGCGATTTCGGCGGCGCTGCTGTTTGCGACGAAAGAGACGGCGATTATCAGCGTGGTCGTGTTGCTGATTGCGGGCGTTGCGGCGACCGTTTACATGCGCATCAGGCGGCCCTTCATCGTTGAGACGAAGAAGAAAAGGAAGCAGCAGTTGAGACAGAGCAAGGCGCGGCGCGGCGGCGGCGTGCGTTGGCGGCAAACTCTCGAACGCTTTGGCGGGCCGACGCACATCGCTCTGCTCGCTCTGGCCGCGCTCGCCATCTTTGCGACCGTCGCCGTCATCTTCTATTCCTCTTTCTTCACGAACGCGAAGGGCGTCGCCGACGCTTTCGAGACTTTCAACATCTGGACGAAGACGGGCATGAAAGACCACACTTCGCCATGGCACGAGTTCAGGTATGCGCGTTGGTTGGGAGCGGAAGAATCGCCGCTCGTCTTGCTCGGCGGGGCTGGCATCCTCATCGCGTTCTGGCGCGCGACGAGCCGAGCGGTCGTCGCGCTCGCGCTCTGGGCCTTAGGCATCATCGCCGCTTATTCGTTGATTCCCTACAAGACGCCATGGCTGATGCTGAGCTTCATCGCGCCGCTGGCCATCATCGGCGGCTACGCTGTCGAATCGTTTTATCAACTGAGCCGCGACACGCTTGAACGCCTGCTCGTCGTTGTCATCACAGTCGCCTCGCTCGCTCTCGCCGCCACGCAAACCGTCAAGCTCAACTTCATACACTACGACGACGAGCGATACGTCTACGTCTACGCGCATACCGTTCGCGGATTCCTGCCGCTGGTGGACGACATCAACCGCTTGGCCGAGCGCGGCGGCTCCGGCGCGCAGACGGGCATCACCGTCACCTCGCGCGATTACTGGCCGCTGCCCTGGTACTTGCGCGACTATCAAAGGGTCGGCTACTTCGGGCAACTGACGAAGCCGAATGAGCCGCTCATCGTCTGCTCAGACCAGCAAGAGGCTGAACTCAAAAACCTGTACGGCATCGAGGACAGCTACCAGCGCATCAACTCCTACCCTTTGCGCCCCGGCGTCACGCTCGTGCTCTACGCGCGCCGCAACCTGCTCGAAGGCCCGCCCAAGCCCGCTGCCGGAACGCTTGACGGAGCCGCTCCGAACGAGCAGAAATGATGAATAAAAGCGCATGTCACTGGCGACTAAAAGCATTGGACGATGACGAATAAAAGCATGTGACTGCGCGCTACTTCTGTTGGCAACTGTCTGTAGACCTCGCGCATCAGAATCCATCGCGCAGTTGTCCGTTTCCTTTTTTCCGAAGGGCAACTGCGCGTCATCAAGCCTCACGGCTGATTTTCCCCCGGCGCATCAATACAATTTATTCGAGCCGTCCGACTCTCGATTATTCTTCTTCCTGAAAGGTCTTTATGTCACCCTCGTTTGCTCTTTCTGCGCAGCCATGCGCGCACGCGCGGCCCTGTCGCTTCGCGCTCATGGCCTTGCTGTTCTTCGTCGCCGTGATGGTTTGCCTGCCGGCTCAAGCGTCCAACTTGCCGTCGCAAACTTTCTCCATCTCTGGCCGCGTGACCGACGGCTTCGGCAACGGCATCGGCAATGCCACCGTCAACTTGAGCGGCGCGCAGGTTGCGCAAACGACCGCCGACAGCAATGGCAACTATGCCTTCAACGACCTGCCCGCGGGCGGCAACTATGATTTGTCTGCCGCTGCGCCCGGACAATACTTGGGCTACGGCGTGAGCGTCGCCAACCTGAGCAGCAATCAAATCGTCAACCTGCGCTTAGACCCTTACGTCACGCTCTTCGTGCGCGTCACGGACGAGGCGGGCAACGGCGTCGGCGATGTCGAATTTAGAATCAACAACTTCTCCTTCACGCTGCTCAGGACGAACGCCAGCGGCACGGGCGCAATCAGTGTCAGCGCCGCGATGACGAACGGCGTCAATCCTTCGATTACGCTGACGCCGACCAAACCCGGCTACGTCTTCAATCCGTCGAGCTACACCTTCAGCGTTTTGGGCGGCAATCAGAACGTCAACTTCGTCGCTTCGGTTGCCACCACGCAGCCGAGCTTTATTCAGTTCAGCGCGCCGAGCTATCTCGTCGGCGAAGGCGACGGCAGCGCTCCCATCACCGTCACGCGCACGGGCGACACGTCAACCGCCGTCAGCGTCAGCTACTTCACCGCCGACGCCAGCGTAGCGACGCAGAAGTCCGATTACACGATGGCTACGGGGACGCTCACCTTCGCGCCCGGCGAGACGAGCAAGACCTTCCGCGTGCTCATCACAGACAACGCTTACGTGCAAGGCATTCATACTCTCTTCCTCCAACTCGGCCACCCGACCGGCACAGGCGCGGTCGCGGGTTCCCCAACCTTCGTGACGCTGAGCATCCTCGATAACGACAGCCAGACGCCGACCACCAATCCCCTTGACGACGCCTCATTCTTCGTCCGACAACACTACAGCGACTTTCTCAACCGTGTGCCTGATCAGGGCGGACTCAACTATTGGAAAGAGCAGATAGCGGGCAACAGCAGCAACACTCCGCCGCCGTGCGCGCCGGGCGATAGCGCGTGCTTGAACAGCCGTCGCGTCGGCGTCTCGGCTGCCTACTTCGTCGAGAACGAATTTCAACAGTCGGGCTATTTCATCTACCGGATTCACCGCGCTGCTCTCGGTCTGATTCCAGACTACACGCACTTCATGGTCGAGCGCAGCAGCCTAACGCCGGGGTCGCAATTGCTGCCGAGCACGTTCGCTTACACCAACGATTTTGTCGAGCGCGGAATCTTCAAGCAGTTCTATCCCGACACGATGGCGCCCGCAGAGTTCGTCAACAAGCTGTTCGACACGGCGGGCCTCGCGCCTTACGCCGCCGAGCGCGCGTTGAAGATTCAGGAGATGGTCGTTAACGGCAAGTCGCGCGCCGAGGTCTTGCGCGAGCTAATCGAGATACCGGCCTTCAGGGAGAAGGAATATAACGCGGCCTTTGTCCTGATGCAGTATTACGGCTACCTGCGGCGCAGCCCCGACTCCGACGGCTATCGCTTCTGGCTCGACGTTCTGGACTCGCGCGTCACCAACAACTATCGCGCGATGGTCTGCGCCTTCATCACCAGCGCCGAATACCAGCAGCGCTTCAGCCCTGTCGTGACGCACACCAACAGCGAGTGCGGCCCTTGAGTAAACCGGCGACGCTGAAAGAGCGTTCGCGCTTCCTTCACAAAGATAGAGAAGACGATGGAGGTCAACCGAGCCAGCGAAGGTTTGGTTGGCCTCCATTGTTATGTTGCGCTTCGTTTGTGTTTCGATAATAAATTGTTGACAAACTCTCGTCTCGTTACTAACATCGCGCGCGTCCCCTTACTGAAGAAGCAGTTGCCCTGAAGCCAACGAGCATCAGCCCCACTTTCCTGATGCCGATTGAGGCTCGAACTGCGACTTAATCGGGTTGAAACAGACAGCCACCCCGCTGTCTTTTTGAGCTTCGCCGGATGACAGACGCCGTGGCTTCCGCTCACCTTGGGCGGCGGTCGCGGCAGGCTCAAGAATTTCTCAACCCTGACCATTATCCTGTGTCCATCGTGATAGCGACTTATCTCGTCCGGCCATAAAGCAGCGGCTGGCCCAGACAGGGCCGCCCGTTCGGGCGGCTTCAGCCTGACTGCTTGAAATACGGCGAGCGATAGAATTTGCCAGCCGCTCAGCTTCAGCCCGGTTTAGCGCGTGAGCGTTGGTCAACGGTTATTGCCGGTCGCCCCGGCCCTTTCAACTTCTAAGAGGGATTATTGTGATGAAAAACATCGAACGAGGACGCTTTCTTCGGATAACGAAAAAGCCCTGGGCCTTGATGACTTTGATTGCGCTGGCGGTCATCGCCTGCGTCGTTCCTTTGTATCGCGCGGGCGCGGCGGCCCCGTCGAGCGGGACGCTCAACCCGACCACGAACCAGCAAGTAAGTTGGGTCGGCACGGGCTCGGGCGGCGTCGCGCAGGATGCTGAAGCCTCCTGTCAGGAAGGCGTCAACTGCGACACCTACACGCTGACGCTCTCAGGCACGCCCGCCGACTGGACTGGCAAAAGCGTTCGCGTTCGCATTAGCTGGCTCAGCCCGTCCTCCGACTATGACCTGTTCGTCCACAAGGATTCCAACTCAGGGCCGGAAGTCGGCAGTTCCGCCGACGGCCCGACGACCGTTGAAGAAGTCGTCCTCAATCCGTCTACGACCGGCACGGGCGTCTATTCGGTTCACGTCGTCTACTTCGCCGCCACGGCTGCCGACCAGTACAACGGCTCTGCTCTGGTCTTCGTGCCGCCGCCGACGATTACGCCCGCGCCCGCGCCGCAGGCCGCCGGATTGGCGCCGCGCTATGCCAACCACATTCCGCAAAGAAATCTCTTAGAGACAGGCAAAGGTTTGGACGCCGCCGAGCCGACGCTCGGCAATAACTGGAACACAGGCAGGACGATGTTTCAATCTTACCTGACGACGTTTCGCGTCACCTTCAACGATGCCTGTCCATCATCTCCGTCATCCTTCTGGGAAGACAAGAGCCCTGCGACTTCGGCCAACAGCCTTGACCCTTTGCTCTGGACTGACAGCGGCAACGGCGGCGGCAGCGGCAACGGGCGCACCATCGTCTCGCAACTGGCAGGCACGACGAGCCTCTCGTCTTACACAGACGACGACGGCGAAACGTGGGTTCCGAATCAGGGCGGCGGCGGCACTTCGGGCGTTGACCATCAAGGCATCGGCGGCGGGCCGTATCACACGCCGCTGCCTCCGGGCGGCGCCATCTATCCGCACGCCGTCTACTACTGCTCGCAATCAATCGCCGCCGCCAACTGCGCCCTCAGCGTCAACGGCGGACTGACCTACGGGCCTGCGGTTCCGATTTACAACATCAGCCAGTGTGCCGGATTGCACGGCCATCCGAAGGTCGCGCCGGACGGAACAGTCTATGTGCCGAACTCAAACTGCGAGAGCGACGGCATCCTGAGCTATACGAAGCAAGCCGTCGTCGTCTCCGAAGACAACGGCATCACGTGGAACGTGCGCTCCGTTCCGGGCAGCGTCGCGGGCCAGAGCGACCCGTCGGTCGAAATCGGCAAGGGCGGGCGCGTCTACATCGGAATGTCGAATGGCGATAGCAAGGCTGTCGTCGCAGTCTCCGACGACCAGGGGCGCAACTGGACGAACCTCTTCGACGTGGGCGCGGCTTTCGGCATCAACGCCGTTGCCATGCCCGCCGTCATCGCGGGCGATAACAATCGCGCGGCCTTCGCCTTCATGGGTTCGCAGACTCCCGGCGACGCCGCAGACCTCCAACACTACTTCGGCATCTGGCATCTCTACATCGCCACCACTTACGATGGCGGCGCGACGTGGCACACCGTCAACGCCACGCCCAACGACCCGACGCAACGCGGCGCGCTCTGGCTCTCCGGCGGCTCGCCGCCGCATCGCAACCTGCTCGACTTCTTCGACGCAACCGTTGACAAGCAAGGCCGCGTGCTCGTCGGCTACGCGGACGGCTGCGTCGCGGGCTGCGTGCAGGGGCCGGACGCGGGCAAGGGCAACTCTTATAGTCAAGTCTCTTCCATCGTTCGTCAGGTCGGAGGCCGTGGCTTGTTCGCGGAGTTCGACAACGTTCTGCTGACGCAGCAAGCCGCGCCCGCCGCGCCCTTCATCACGGCGCGACGCGACGGCTCGAAGACGCGCCTCACATGGTCTGAGGCCAGCGACGGCGGAACGGCTGTGACGAACTACAAAGTCTATCGCCGCACCTACGTCAGCAATGAGCAACTGCTGGCGACCGTTCCCGGCAACACTCCGAACTACACGGACGCGACCGCTGACCCGAACGTGCTCTACCTGTATCGCGTCTCGGCTGTCAACTCGGTCGGCGAGTCCTGCGGCAACAACGAAACGCTGGCGACGCCCGCCGGAAATTCCTGCACGGGCTATCGCATCATCAACGACCAGCCGAGCGACCAGACCGCCGCGCCCGGCAACCGCGACATGGACATCCAGAACATCTCCATCTCCGAGCCATACCTGAACGGCGCCAACAAACTCGTCTTCAAGATGAAGGTCGCGAGCCTTTGCCAGCTTCTACCGAATCGCCAGTGGCGAATCATCTGGAACTATCCCGTTCCGCCGGACCCCGCGACGACGACCGGGGACACGACCGCTTTCGCCGGACGTTACTACGTCGGGATGACGACGGACGGCGCCGGCGTGCCTTCGTTCGACTACGGCATCGTCACCAACGTTGACGCTTCTCCGGCCAGCACGCAGACGCCGACAAAACTCGGCAGCGCCGACGCCGGAAGCAACTTTAATCCCGACGGCACAATCACGATTGTCATCTCCAACAATAAGATTGGCAGCCCCGGCGCGGGCGATGTCATCGGCGGCCTGACAGGCAGAAACTTTGCGGGCCAAGGCGACGTGACAGTTCGCACGACAGCCGCCGCCGACACGACCAACGTTGCTTTAGCCGACACTTACTTGCTCGCAGGCAACGCTGCGTGCCAGAACTTCGTGCCGCCTGCGGCCATAATTCCGAAGCCCATCGTCGGCGACTTCGATGCCGACACGAAGAGCGACCTCGCGGTCTTCCGCCCGTCGGAAGGCAACTGGTACTTCTCCAACAGCTTCGGCGCGCAGGGCGTTCGCCAGTGGGGCCTCAGTTCCGACAAGATAACGCCGGGCGATTTCGACGGCGACCGCAAGACGGACATCGCCATCTTCCGCGCGGGCGAGGGCAACTGGTACATCATTCAAAGCTCGGCCAACACGGTGCGCGTGCAGGGTTGGGGCCAGTCGGGCGACAAGCCCGTCGCTGCCGACTACGACGGCGACGGCTACACGGACCTCGCCGTCTTCCGCCCGCAGGAAGGCAACTGGTACATCCTCGGAACCTCGGCTTGCTCGTCCATCGTGCAGGGTTGGGGCGACTCGACAGACCAGCCTGTTCCGGCTGACTACGACGGCGACGGCAAAGCAGACATCGCCGTCTTCCGTCCGAGCCAAGGCGCTTGGTATGTCATCAGGAGCACGGGCGGCGCGACCGTTCAGGGTTGGGGACAAGCGGGCGACATTCCCGTTCCCGGCGATTACGACGGCGACGGGAAAGCAGACCTCGCCGTCTTCCGCCCGCAGGAAGGCAACTGGTACATCCTCAGAAGCACGGGCGGCGGCATCGTCGTCAACTGGGGCGGCAACGGCGATAATCCTGTCCCCGCCGATTACGACGGCGACGGCAAGACTGACATCGCCGTCTTCCGTGGCGGCGAAGGCAACTGGTACATCGTCAAGAGCACGGGCGGCGTGACGATTCAGTTCCTCGGCCAGGCGGGCGACATTCCCATCCCGCTCGCTTACAGACCGTACTGAAGCCGACGGGAAGGCTGCGGCAGCAACGATGAAAGCGTGGCTCCAAATGGAAGAGCCACGCTTTCATCGTTTCCCGTTAGAGCGTTTCGGTTTACGCTTAAAGTCGGCGTTTTCAACAGTAAGCCTGTGGCGGCCTGAGACTTTAATTGACAATTGCTCAAAGTCCAACATATAGTGTGCCTCTTCCCACGGCGCTCTAGGGACTGCGCTTTGGCTTTACAGTTTCCGGGGGCAACCAACAGACTTAGGCGCACGCATGTTCAAACTTCAACGCTTAGAAATCACCGGCTTCAAATCCTTCGCCGACCACACAGAGCTTGTCTTCACAGGCGACGGCATCACTGCGGTCGTCGGCCCCAACGGCTGCGGCAAATCGAACGTGGCGGACGCCATCGCATGGGTCTTGGGCGAGCAGCGCATCAAGCACCTGCGCGGCGGCGAGATGAAGGATGTCATCTTTCAAGGCTCGCGCAATCGCGCGCCGAGCGGCATGGCCGAAGTCGTCCTGCACATGATGCGCGACGAAACGAGCGAGCACGAGCCGGACATAGAAGACATAGATTCCACGCTCGAAGGGATTGACGAACACAACATCGAAGTCGAGCAGCGGCTCGCTCCCGAACTGCTCTTGGAAGCAAACGGGCCAACGCCCGACGCGCCCGTTGACTCGAACGCGAGCGAGCCGTCAAGCGACGCGACGAGCGAGCCTGTCATCGCTAACGCCGTCGAGATAACCGCGACGGAAACGACCGCGCCCATCGAATCGGAAGCGAGCGCATCTCTCGAACTTAAAGCGAGCGCGCATCTTGAAGCAGAAGCGGGCGCGCTCGTCGCGGCGGAGCTTGTGACGACAACTGCGCTCGCGCCTTTGGAAGTCGAAGTCATCGCGCCGAAGCAGCAAGCGAAGCGACACTGGCGACCGAGCCGTCGCGCTCTGGATTTTGCTCCGGGCGAAGTCGTGACGGTGACGCGCCGCCTGTATCGTTCGGGCGAGAGCGAGTACTTGCTGAACAATCGCATGTGCCGCCTGCGCGATATTCAAGACCTCTTCTCCGGCACGGGTTTGTCGGGCGCGCACTACGCCATCGTCGAGCAGGGACGCATCGGGCAGATTCTTTCGGCCAAGCCGATGGATCGCCGCACGTTGATTGAAGAGGCGGCGGGCATCACGAAGTTTCGCGTGCGCCAGCGCGCCGCCGAAACTCGTCTTGAATCCGCGCGCTCCAATCTCTCGCGCATCTCCGACATCATCTCTGAGATTGACCGGCAGGTGAACAGCCTGCGCCGTCAGGCGGCCAAAGCGCGCCGCTACCGCGTCCTGCGCGAAGAGTTGCGCGAGTTGCTGCGCCGCGTTTACGTCGCCGAAGAGCACACGCTCTCCGCGTTGCTGCAAGAGACGGGCGTTCGTCTGGAAGAAGTCTCGCAGGAAGAACGCGCGCTCATCGAAGAACTGGCGACGCGCGAAGACGACGCTCGCACGGCGACGCAGGATGCTCGCGCCATCGAAGAAGAACTGTCGGAAGCGCGCGCGGCGGCAGCCGAAGCCGCCCTGCAACGCGACCGCCGGGCGCGCGAGCGCACCTATCAGGAAGAGCAAGTCATCACGCTCGAAAAGCGTCGGGCCGACGTGGAAGCCGAGATGCTCTCGTTGCGCGAGCGGCTACAGAGCGTCGCGGAGGAATGCGAGAGCCTGCGTCGTAAAGACTCTACGCTGCGTACAGAGAGCGAGCAGAGCGCGCTCGTCTTACAGTCAGCCGAAGCCGCCTACGGCCAGAAACTTCTTGAAGCTTCCGCCGCCGAAGCCGCCATCGAAAGTGCGCGAGCCGAACTCTTGACGCACACGGCTGTCGCCGAACGCTTGATGGAAATCGGGCGCCAGCTTGAGTCGGCCATCGAGCGGCTCGCCCTGCAAGCCGAAGGCTTGGCGCACGAAGGCGAGCGCGCCGCAGCGATTCACGCCGAGCGCATCACCGAAGCGGAAAGCCTGAATCAGGAAATCGTCGCCGCGCGCGAGCAGTTGAAAAAGTTGATGGCCGAACGCGAGGCCGCCGTGCATACGGTCGTCGCGGGGCATGAAGCGGTTTCCGAAACCGACGCCGAACTGACGCGCGTGCGTGATGAATTTTCGCGCGCCCGTCATCGTCTAGACTCGCTGCTTGAACTCGACACGCGCCGCGCTCACTACTCGTCCGCCGTGCAGCGAATCTTCGCCGACACGGAAGCGATGGAAGAGTTTCATTTCATGGGAACGCTGGCCGACATGCTCAACGTCGAGCCGCAATGGGAACGCGCGGTCGAAGGCGTGTTCGGCTCGTCCTTGCAGGCGATTATCGTCCCGACGCCGGACGACGCCGCGCGCGCCGCCGCATGGCTGCGTGAACACAACGCAGGGCGCGCGAGCTTTCTCGTCGCTGGTCTGCACGGGGCGAGCGACGAAGCCGACACTGCTCTGACGTACAGCAGCGCGCCCGCCGACAGCAGCGCGGAATCAAGCGGCGCGTTCGAGAGCCTTGACAGCCTGCGCCTCGGCGACTTGCTCGGAGCCTCGCGCGAGTTGCGGGCCGTGCTCAATCGCACGCTCACGCAGCGCATGAACGCGCGGCTGGCCGCGAGCCTGGACGATGCCATCAGCAAATCACTGGCGACCGGCGAGATGTACGTGACGCGCTCCGGGGATTGGGTGGCGGGCGGCCAACTGGTCAACGCCGGGGACGAACGCGCGCTCGAAGAAGGCGCGGGCCTGCTCGGCTTCAAGCGCGAACTGCGCGAACTGGAATCGCGCGCCGCGGAGCTTTCGCTTGAGTTGGACGAAGCCACACGCGCCGCCACGGAAGCGCGCTCGCGCTTGACCGAACTCGAAGATGCGGTCGTGTTGTTGAATGAAGTCATCGGGCGCGAAGAGCGCGACGCGATGACGCGCGAGTTGACGGCGACGCAGTTGACGCAGGAGATAGAACGCGCCGAGCGGCACCTGCGCGTGGTCGCAGACGACGCCGCGCGATTGGCGCAGGAGCGTCTTGAGTTGGAAGAGAGACGCGCGACCGCTCTCTCGGAAGCAGCCACGGCAGAGGCCGCGCGCACCGCTTCCGCCGAGATGGTCGCGCAGGCAGCAGTCGCGTTGACACTCGCGCGGCGCAACGCCGAAGTTGAAAATGAAGGACTCGGCGAGCAGCGCGCAGCAGCGGCGGCAGCAGCCGAGCGTCGTCGCGCCACCGCCGCCGAACTACGACGGATGGAGGCCGAGCAGTCCGACCTTGATGCGCGGCTCGAACGCTACGAGCGCGAGTTTAATGAAGTGACGTTGCGGCTCGAAGAGTTGCAGCGTTCGATTGGCGAGATAGAGCAGGGAGCTTTCGACATCGCCGCCGCGCAGGCGCGCGAGCAGCAAACCTTAAACGAGATGGCGATGCGCCTGACCTCCGCGCGCGAGAAGGCGGACGCGCTCTCGGATGAGTTGGCCGAGTTGAATCGCCTTGCGGCGGCGGCGCGTGAAGCGCGCGCGGGGCTGGACATCCAACGCGCCGAAGCCGCGGCGCGGCTCAGCTACATACGCGAAGCGTGCCTCGCGGAGTTGAATCATTCGCTCGAAGAGTTGGCGCGCGAAGCCGCGGTTGAGGAAGATTTCGAGTTGGAAGCGGCCAGAGCGCACGTCGAAGAAATGCGCGCCCGCATCGAAGGTTTCGGCGCCGTCAACATGATGGCCCTCGAAGAGTTGGCCGAAGCCGAAGAGCGTTTCCAATTCCTGACCGGCCAGCGACTGGACATCACCGAAGGCATCGCTTCGACCGAAGAAGCCCTGCGCGAAATCAAGCGTCGCTCGCGCGAACGCTTCCGCCAGGCCTTCGAAGAAATCAATCGCAACTTTAGCCAGTTCTTTCAGGAACTCTTCGGCGGCGGTCGCGGCGAGATGAGTATGATAGACGCAGACGATGTGCTAGAGTCCGGCATTGACATCATCGCGCAGCCGCCGGGCAAACGTTTACAAAACGTGCTGTTGCTCTCCGGCGGCGAAAAGGCGATGGCGGCGCTGGCGCTCGTGCTCGGCATCTTTCATTATCGCCCGTCGCCCTTCTGCCTGCTGGACGAAGTGGACGCGCCGCTCGACGAAGCCAACGTCGGTCGCTTCACAGACAAGGTAGCTGAGATGTCCGTCAACACGCAGTTCATCGTCATCACGCACAACAAGCGCACGATGGAGATGGCCCGCGCGCTCTACGGCGTGACGATGGAAGAGGCTGGCATTTCCAAGCTGGTGTCGGTCAAGTTCGAGTGAGAAGACGAAAAGCATTTATGCGTATAGCCATTGCCGCGCTCATGATTTCGGGCGCGGCGATTTGCGCTGCGGCTCAGAGCGGAGCCGCGGTCAAGAAGAACGTCAGAGAGCACGCGCCCGCCGCCGCTCAAGAGAAGGGCAAGCCAGACAAGAGCAAGGAAGCCGGCGAAGCGCAAGCGGGCGGGACACCGACTGCTACTCCGGCGCTCAAGCAAAATATGCGCGAGCAAAATACGCGCGAGAGCGAGACAACCGCTGCTCAAACGGCGCCCGCCAAGTCATCAGCCGCCGCAGCAGTAGTTCGTTACTCTTACGAGTTTAGCCAGCCGGCGTTTTTCATTCGTCACATCGTCATCTCTCATGACGAAAACGGGCGCGGCGAAATCAGCTTCGAGCGGAAGGATAACGACGTTGCGATTGTTGACCCGATTGCGTTGTCCCCGGCGGCCCTCGTGCGCGTGAAGGCTTTGTGGGACGCGCTCAGGTTCATGGACTCGACCGCGAGCTATCAAGCCGACAAGCAGTTTCCGCATCTCGGCACGATGCGCTTGAGCATGACGCGCGGCGAGCAATCGCGCGTCGCGGAGTTTAACTGGACGCACGACGAGAACGCTTCAGCCCTCGTCAACGAATATCGTCGCGTCGCAGACCAAGCCATCTTCATCTTCAACATCACGCTCTCGCGCCAGAACCAGCCGCTCGAAGCTCCCAAGCTATTGGATGAACTCGACCGGCTCTACAAAAGAAACGGCCTCTCCGACCCGCAGCAACTCGCCCCGCTCCTGCAAGAGCTTGCCAACGACGAACGCATTCCGCTCATCGCGCGCAATCACGCCACGCGGCTGCTCAAGCAGATACAAAAATAGTCGCGGCTCCATAGATGAACATCTTCGCCGCTTCTTCTCAAGTAGTTGCCGTCGCCGCCGCGCGTCTCTCGGCAATCGCAAGTTAATTCTGCTGCCTTCGTTCAAGCAATATTTCATCGTCCCTGCGCAAAATTTTCGGAACCTCGCCGTCCACTGAGGCATAAGCGGCACGCGGCGAGAAAGCCTGCAACGGCTGCTTGTTAAGCAATCAAACGAAGATTCAATGTTCGGCGCCGACGGCTTGCGACAACAGAGCGGGCGCAATCATGCATCAGACTGGATAAGAAATTCTGCTGCCGGTGGTGAAGTCTCCCGATTCAAGCCTGAATTGTATCGCCGCAGCATCCTATCCATCCGATTCGTGATTTCCGAAAGAGGAGTTTGTCCATGTCAAGTTTGAGCAAAAATCTACGTCTGAGTGGTGTCAGGATTCTCTCGCTGATGTTGGCTCTGCTGAGCCTCTGCGTGGTGGCGCAGGCGCAGGAAGGCGTCTCTTCCGCCTCCGCTTCGCGCACGCGTTATATGGCCGAATCCGGGTTGCTGCCGCCGCCGAGCGAAGTGGCGGTCGAAGAGTTTGTTAACTACTATCGCCACCGGCTCTCGACGCCGAAGGCCGGTGAAGCGGTCGCTATGGACACGCGTTGGGGCAACGACGTTGTTTCGGCGCAGCAACCGGAAGCGGTCTTGCAGGTCGGCTTCACGACCTCAGCCGTCAGCGACCGCACGGCCCTGCGCCCCTTGAATCTGGCGCTCGTCATTGACCGCAGCGGTTCGATGGCGGCGGAAGATAAGATGTCGCGCGTCAAGCAGTCGCTCTTGACGATGGTGTCGCAACTGCGCCCGTCGGACGTTATCTCCATCATCGTCTTCGACAGTAGCGCGCAGGTCTTGTTGCCCGCGCAGAAAATCAACGACGGCGCCGCCATCAGGAAAGCCATCAGCAGCATCGAGCCGGGCGGCTCGACCAACCTGCACAGCGGCTTGATGCTCGGCTACAAGGAAGCGCGCAAGAACCTGAACACGGAAGCGACCAATCGCGTCATTCTGCTGACCGACGGCATCGCCAACACGGGCGTCACAGACCCGCAGCAAATCGTCCGTGAATCTCTCACGTTCAACGACGACGGCATAGACCTTTCGACCATCGGCGTCGGCCTCGACCTCGACAAAGAGTTGCTGAACAAGCTGGCGAAAGGCGGGCGCGGGTTGTTTCACTTCGTCGCCGACGCGCAGGACATAGAGAAGGTCTTCGTCAAGGAACTGCAAAGCCTCGTGTCTCCCGTCGCGCGTCGCGTTCAGGTTGAAATCAACTACGACCCCGGCCTTGAGTTGGAGCAGCTTTACGGCTACGAGCCGCAGCATAGCTCCAATCGCATCAATCTCAAGCTCGACGATATGAATCAGGGCTTGACCGAAGTTGTGATGATGCGTTTCAAGGTGAAGCAAGCAAGGGCGGCGCGGCAGCGTTTGCCCGTGCGCGTGCGCCTTTCCTATTACGACCTTGAGCGCAAAGCGGAAGTTGTGCATGAAGACGAAGCTGTGCTGAGCGTCGGCGGCTCGTCCGGCGACATGCTGAAAGATCAGGAGGTGCGGAAGAATTACACCGTCGCCGTGCTGGCTCAAGCTCTCTATGACATGGCCGTCGCGTGGGAGAACAAGAATTATCAGAAGGCGGAAGTCATCGCCGGAGCCGCGCTCGGCAAAGCTTATGAGAGATATCCGAATCTGGAAGACAAGGACATTCTCTACACCCTGAGCATCTTGCAGAAGTATCAGGAATCAATCAGCAAGCATAATCGCCAGTTGCGCGACGCCGCGCTGAGATGAAAAACAATGGGGCGGCAGCGGCGTCGCGGCTCTCTCAAGGGCGACGCCGCTGCTGCTCCGGCTCGAAAAGTTGCGCGAAAGTTCTTTGGCAATCGAAAGTGGTAGGCGAAAGCGGGCGGTTTAATCTATAATCTTGTCCAACGGTGACGACTGAACCGCTCACACAATTGGAGAGGGCCATCAACGAATGTGCTGACGACATCGGCGCGCTCTATGCGCGTTGCTCGGAAGCTGCGCCCAATTATGGCCTTTCCCTCGAAGAATTCAAGACGGCTGTGCGCGTGGCCATCGACAAGTATCTGGTAGACCAGAGCAACGGCAACGCGCCCGCGCCCGACATCATCCGGCAATTTCTCGCAGAGCTTCAGATAACCGACCTCTATCTGGCCCTGGCCTGCGCGCGGGGCAACGAGCACGCATGGTGGGAGTTTGACCAGAGCTATCGTCGCTACATCGAGCGCATCGCGCGTCATCTATCGAGCGTCGAGACGGACGCCGAAGAGGTCATTGATTCCGTCTACGTAGAGTTGTACGGCACGCGCGTCGTCGAGGGCGCGCGCCAATCAAAGTTTGCGACTTACACGGGACGCGGCACATTGCGCGGCTGGCTGCGCACGGTGGTCTGGCACGCCGTCATTGACATGCACCGCGCGCGGCACGACGAGATTTCGATTGAGGATTGGTCGGAGAGCGGCGGCGAGACGCACGACCGTCCGGGCTGGCGGGCCGAAGCGCGCGGCGGCGAGGGCGCGATGGTTGACAGGATTGCGCGCGAGCGTTACGCGGCGGCGACCGTCGCCGCGCTCGATGCGAGCCTCGCGTCGCTCGACGACCACGAGAAGCTGTTGCTCTTGTACTACCACGTCGAAGGCTTGAAGTTGAGAGAGATTGCGCGTCTTGTGGAAACGCCCGCGTCGCCTTTGCGCCGCTGGTTTCAACGACAGTCGAAACGTCGCGCCAGCGCTCCCGAAAGCCGCGTCCACGAGTCAACGGTGATGCGCTGGCTGGAGAAAGTTTACGGCAAGGCTCTCGCACGTTTCCGTCAGGAGTTGGAAGAGAAGGGCGGATTGAGCGACGAAGAGATACGGATTTGTCTGGACATGGCGACCGAAGATTTATCGAGCGAGGATGTTCGTCGTCATTTGACCACTTTTTCTACCGAAGGGTAGAGCAAAGCTCAGGCTTGAGAAACGTCCAAGCGAAAGGAGGCGTCGAGGAAACGGTGCCACGACCGAAAAGAAATCCAGAACTGGAAGGGATGCGCCGTATGATTCAACAGCGCCTTCTGCAACGAGCGACAATCGGCTCCGCAGCCGGACTCTATCTGGCTGGCGCGCACCTTGACGAAGACGCTCTCTCGTCCTTCATCGAGGGACGCTTGAGCGAGAGGGAATCCGGCCCCATCGTTTCGCACCTCGTCGGCTGCAATTCCTGCCGCCGCTTCACAGCCGAGTTGATGCGCCTTGAATCCGAAGTCGGCGACGTGGAAGCAATCGCGCCGCCGGTCGCGGAAGAGCCGGGCCGCATTCGCCGGCTGCTCGAAGATTTGGCCGCGCGCGTGCTGCCTGCCTCGGATGAAGTCTTCGCCTATCACGCCCCGGCTGACGACTTCGAGCCGAAGCCGGACGCGGAAGATGAAGAACGAGCGGCTGCTCATGAAGCGAGCGAGCCGGAAGACGAAAAGAATCATTAAGCCTTCGCATCTTCACTAAGCGAAGCGCGCCTCACAGCCGCGAACATTTGCGTCGCTTCTTCCATCCATCAAACGAAACCTAGCTGGCTGCGATTCTTCGGAAGAGCGCGCCCGCGTCTTGAAACCCGCGCTGCTTTCCGCTTATCCTCCAAGTGTTCTCCGACAACTTAGATGATGGTGAGCGCTGGTATGCCAGATAAACATAACGTCCTGTCGGTGGTTCTTGGCGGCGGCGCGGGCTCGCGCCTGTTCCCTTTGACGCAGCAACGCTCGAAGCCGGCCGTGCCTCTGGGCGGCAAGTACAGGCTCGTTGACATTCCCATCTCCAACTGCATCAACTCGGACGTGATTAAAATCTTCGTCCTGACGCAGTACAACTCCGCGTCGCTGAACCGGCACATCGCGCGCACCTATCGCTTCTCGCAGTTCTCCGACGGCTTCGTTGAAATCCTCGCCGCCGAGCAGACGCCGGAAAGCCCGCAGTGGTTTCAAGGGACGGCGGACGCCGTGCGACAAGTCATGCCGCACATCAGCGATTGGGGCATTGACACGCTCTTGATTCTCTCCGGCGACCATCTGTACAAGATGGACTATCGCAAGTTTCTCGCGCGCCACTTTGAATCGAACGCGGATGTCACCGTCTCGGTCGTTCCGTGCGCGCCGGAGGTCGCCGAAGGCTTCGGCCTGCTCAAGGCAGACCACGAAGGGCGCATCACGGAGTTTAGCGAGAAGCCGAAGGGCGAGGCTCTGGAAGCGATGCGCGTGGACACGACCGCCTTCGGCCTGACCGCAGAGGAAGCGAGCGCGCGCCCGTTTCTGGCTTCGATGGGCATCTACGTCTTCAAGTTTGACCGGCTGGAAAAACTGCTCGCGCAGAACACCTCCTGGGTTGACTTCGGGCGCGAGATTATTCCGGGCGCGATACAAAACTACAACGTGCAGTCGTTTCTCTTTGACGGCTACTGGGAAGACATCGGAACGATTGAGGCTTTCTATCAGGCGAATCTGGATATGACTGCGCGGATACCGAAGTTCAATCTCTTCGACCCGGACGCGCCCATCTACACGCGCTCTCGCTATCTGCCGCCGTCGAAGGTGCATAATTGCGACGTGCGCGATTCCATCATCAGCGAAGGCTGCATCATCAACGACGCGACTCTCCTGCGTTCCATCATAGGGCTGCGTGGTCGCATCGGGCATGGCTCGCGGATAGAAGCTTCGGTCATCATGGGTTCGGATTATTATCAATCCATCGAAGACATGCGGGCCGACATCGCGGGCGGCGTCCCGCTGCTTGGCATCGGCGAGAACACCATCATTCGCCGCGCCATCATCGACAAGAACGCGCGCATCGGCTCAAACGTCCGGCTGCTCAACGAGGACGGCATCGAAAACGCAGACGGCGAAGCTTCGGGCTACTACATACGCGACCGCATCATCATCGTCCCCAAGAACGCCACCGTCCCCGACGGCACGATTGTTTAAGAGACAAGGCGACGCGGGGAAGAAGAGACGCGGGGTACAAGGGACGCGGAGACGCGGAGACGCGGGGACGCGGCGACAGAAAGATAAAGGCACAGTGACAGAACGATGAAGGCGCGGCGAGTGATTATCACTCGCCGCGCCTTTGCGTTACTGATTTAGTCGCTTCTTCTCGCCGCGTCCCCGCGTCTCTGCTTTCTAGTTGAGTTGTCGCCGTCGCATTTCGGGCGGGGCTGTGTTGCGTTGGGGCAGCGGGGCTTGGGTGGCGAATGTGCCGCCGCCGCTCGTGGGCTTGGAGATGTAGCTGTCGCGGGCGCGGACAACGAGGTCCGGGCGCAGGACGCGGACTTTAATCTGGCGCCGCTGGCCTGCCTGCGCGGTGGTCTTCGGGTAATAGCCGAGGCTGTACTGGCGGCGCAATTCTTCCGCGATGTAGGCGAAGGATTGCGTCAGGTCTTGCAGGTTGTCCGCGCGATAGAGTCGCGCGCCCGTCTTGTCCGCGAGGTCGTGCAGGTAAGCGTCTGCGCGCTCGTAATCGCCGCGTCCCATGCCGGGGCCGTTGTTGCCGCCACCGCCGCCGATGATGACCGGCCCGCCACCGCCGCCGCCTCCACCACCACCGCCGCCGCCATTGCGACCGCCGTTGCCGCTCAGCACGTCGTCAAGGATGTCTCCGAGGATGCCGATGGTCGATGAGGAGCGGCGTCGCTTGGGATACGGGTTACGGGAAGGCCATGAGCCGCCGCCGCCGTTGCTACCGTTCACGTCGTTGTAGGTATCGTACTGCACCGGATAGATGAGGGCGTCCAGTTCTTCCACGTCGCGGATGTTGGATTGATAGGAGGCGCGCTTGCTGGTCGTGTCAACTCCGTCTGTAAAGAGGACGACGGCCTTGCGCCCGTCGATGCGGTTGAGGCGTTGATTGACGACGAAATCAACGGCGTCGTAGAGGCGCGTGCTGCCGCCGTGGCCTGCGCGGCGAATCGCGTTGCGCAGCGTGTAGCGGTCGCTGGTGGCTTCCGCGAGGACGTTGATGTCATCTCCGAAGGAGACGACGAGCACGCGGTCGTCGGGGCGCAACTGGTCAACGAAGGCGATGGCGGCGTCCTGTATCTCTTCCATGCGAAAGCGCGTGGACTCGCTCGTGTCAATCAAGAGGGCGACGGTGAAAGGCTTTTCGACGGCGGCGAAGTAAGCGACTTGTTGTTCCATGCCGTCTTCGAAAATCTTAAAGTCCTGTTGTCGCAGGTTCGGTATATACCTGCCGCTCCTGTCCATGACGCTGACGGGAACTGTGACCAGAGAAGTGTTGACGCGCACGATGTCGCCTTCGCCGACTTCTTCCGGCTCGTTGTCTGTTGGCGCTGGCTTCTGCTTTGTGCTTGAAGGATAGCCGTCGTTATTCTGGCCTGTGAGCACGGGCGGTCGCCTGGCGGTCGTGGTTTGCGTTGAAGGCGTCTGTGTGGTTGGCGTTGGCGCGGGGTATTGGGGCGCGTTGTTGGTTGGCGTCGAATTGCCGACGCGGCGCGGGCGCGTTTGCGCGAACGAGGCAACGCTGGCGTTGAGCAAAAGGGAGAGGAGCAGGGAAACGGCTGCGATTCTTCTCATTGATTGATTAGCTCCTGTCAAAGTGGAGGCCGCGCGCTTGCGGGCGGCGGCGCTCGCCCTTCTTTGATGCGCGTTGCGCGAAAGAGATGCATCCTTTTTGAAGGCGCAGACAGGAGGGAAGAGAGTCTGTCGCAGGCTCTAAGATAAACCCTGAGCGCTGCGGCAAGCAAGCCCTGCGCGGCGGCAAGCAAGCGTGCGAAGCGTTTACGGTTTGCCGTTGCCGCCCGTCGTTCGTCCCGTTGCGGGCGCGACGTGGCGCGGCAGCTTTTCCACCAGATGGTCGAAGCAGAGCCAGACGCTCCAACTGTGATGATAAAAGGCGAGCGGGAACAAGAGCGCGAGGACGAAGAGGACTGTGAGCATCAGTTCGTAATGTGAACTGATGAAGAGCAGGCTGATGAGGTAGACGGCGATTATCAAGACTTCCGTGGTCACGACGTTGACCATAATCGCGCCGACGAAGAAGCCCGCCTCGCGTTGAAACAGCGCGTTGCACGAAGGGCAATGATGACGTATGTGAAACGGGCGCGCGACGATTGAGGCACGCCCGCAGACAGGGCAGCGCAGTCGCAGGCAGCGCGACAACAGAGCGAAGATGCTAGGGCGCGCGGCGTTCAACGTTTCCCCCTGCGCGCTCGAAGTGAAGCGTCAGACTTGCTTGCCATACTTTGAAAGATACTCGTTGAAAGTGGCCTGTAGCTCTTCAAAGCTAATCTTCAGCGTTCCGGCCGTGATGGAAATCGGGCTGCCGTAGCTTTTATAGCTCTGTCTATTCAGAGCGCGCTTCAAGGCGTTGCCGGCCTCCAAATACTTTTCCGGGTTGACGACCCTGACGATGAGCATTCGCTGTCTCTGTATCTGCAATACCTCTGCGCCTGTGATGTCCGACCACGGAATAAAGCCTGTGGAAACCCCGCTCGAATTATCCAACACCCCTGCGCTGTTGAAGACGACTCCCGGCTTGCTATCGAACAACTTTCTAACGACAAGCGCGCCGACCGGCGCCGACATGATAATCGCGGCCAGCCCAACGCCATGAACATAGAGCGGGTTGTTAAAGCGTCTATGAGCCTCTATGCTCGCATCGTCCATAGAAAACATCCATACCCCGACCGCCATAAAAATGCAGGCTCCGAGAAGATACAGCAAGAGCTTACGCTTGCTCTGCTCAATTATTTTTTCATCGACAGCGTTCATGCGACTCTCCACCTGACTTGATTCCGGCAGCCTTCATGCAACTCTACAGACCGCCGGACTGCCGCGCATTCTACCAGAGATTCCAAGCCTTGAGGCTCAAGGATGAGGACTTTAGCTGTCCGAATGTCGGTCACTGGCGCGCAGGTTTAAGCTTCCCGCGCGCAGATGTTAAGTCTACGGCTGCGCAGGGAAGCCTTCCGGCTGCGCAGGGGAAGCTTACATCA
>JAWVFT010000018.1:0-15086 GCA_033855775.1 Blastocatellia bacterium
TGCTTGGCTGCAAAACTATCGTCGGATTCTGGTGCGTTACGAGTGCCATGATGAGAACTACTTAGGCTTTGTGCATCTGGGCTGTATGTTGATTTTGCTCAGAGCATATTTTTGAGATGGCTTCTAGATGATTAGTCGCCGCCGACGGCACGCGGAACGTTGACGTGCGGGCGTGAGTTGGTATGATTGCTTTATTGAGCAGAGATAATCGAAAGTCTGTTGTGCTGAAAGCGCTCGCGCTGGCGTGTGCGCTGTGGATGGGAGCCTTGACGGCGCGCGCCGAGACTGCCCAATCGCCGCTGCCTGCGCCGACCGGCCATGTCAACGATTACGCCAACGTGATTGACGCGGCGACGAAGCAGCGGTTGGAAACGATTCTCGAAAACCTGAAACGGGTCGGACAGATTGAGGCCGCCGTTGTGACGGTCAACACGACGGGCGAGCAGGATATTTTCGACTACTCGCTGGCGGTGGCTCGCGGTTGGGGCATCGGGCAGAAGGACGGCGACCGCGCGGGCTTGTTGATGATTGTCGCAATCAACGACCGCAAGTATTTCACGCAGGTTAGCCGACATATCGAAGGCGACTTGCCGGACGGGTTGCTGGCGCAGATACAACGCGACAAGCTGGTGCCTAGATTCAAAGAGGGGCGATACGCTCAGGGCATCTCGGACACGATGGAAGCCTACGTCGCCACGCTGGCGCAGAGTCGCGGCTTCAGTATTGAAGGCATAGACCAGCAGCGTCAAACTTATCGCGGGCCGGAGCGCTCGCGCGGCAATACGCCGCAGTTGAGCATTCCAAAAATCTGCTTGTTTGGAGTGATTCTGCTCTTCGTCATCATCATCTTTTCGCGTGGCAGCAGAGGCGGCAGAGGTGGCGGCGGCGGAGGTTGCTTGAACATGCTGTTGCTTGGCTCGCTGTTGAATAGCGGCGGGCGTTCGAGCGGTTGGGGCGGAGGCGGCTTTGGCGGCGGAGGCGGTGGCGGCGGAGGCGGAGGTTTCGGTGGCTTCGGCGGCGGCGGAGACTTCGGCGGCGGCGGCTCCGGCGGCAGTTGGTAGTGGACTGGAAACGATGAACGTGGACAGCGATGAAGTCGGCAGGATAAGCTTTGAGCGCGGGATGAAGGATAAGCTCTTAACAGTTGGTCGTTCATCACTGGCCGTTGTTCATAGTTGAGTTGATACAAAGATGTCTAAGAGAATTGTTCAGGAGGCGTTCAATCATCTGATTGATGATTTGCGCGCGACGCACGGCGACAATCTGGCTTCGGTCGTGTTGTACGGCTCAGCGGCGGCGGCGGGCGACCAGGCAGAGTTGCGCTCGGACTATAATCTGTTGATTGCTTTGCAGCGCATCAGGCCGGAAGACTTGCGCCTCGCGCAGGCGCCGATGCGCGAGTGGCAACGATTGGGACACCCGCTGCCGGTCTATTTCACGCTCGGCGAGTTGAACGATGCGGCTGACGTGTTCCCCATAGAGTTTTACCAGATGGAGAAGGCGCGCACGGTTCTCTACGGCAAAGACCCTTTCGAGTTTCTGAAACTGTCGGACGAGAACCTGCGACATCAAACGGAGTACGAGTTGCGGAGCAAGTTGCTGAAGCTGCGACGGCTCTATATTCCGGCTTCCGCTTCTGTCGGGAAGCTGGCCGAGTTGATGTCGGATAGCTTGAGCAGCTTTGCGGCGCTCTTTCGCGCCGTGCTGTTGTTGAGCGGTGAAGAGCCGCCGGTGTCGAAGTTGGACTGCGTGCGCGCCACCGTGCTCAAGCTCAAGCTCGACGGCGCGGCGTTCGAGCGGATTTTCACATTGCGCTCCGGCGACGAAGCTCTCCTGACAGAACGGGAAGCGAACGATTTGTTCACCGTTTATCTGGCGCAGATTGAGCGCGTCATCGAAGCGGTTGACCGCATGGACGGCGAAGCGTCAGGGGCGCGGGCCTGATTAACTGTTAATGAATCAGCCGCGCGGTTGATTCACGAAAGACTTGCGACGATTGAAGAGCGAGTCGTGTTTTATCAACATGGAGAAGAGAGATGAATAAAAGAAGAATGTTGCTGCTGGCTCTCGTAGTGTTGGTGTCTGTGGCGGCCAGCGGGTGCGGCTACAACACGCTTCAAAGCAAGCAGCAGAACGTCAGAGGCAAGTGGGCCAACATCGAGGCCCAACTTCAACGGCGCGCTGATTTAATCCCGAACCTCTTTGAAGCCGCGAAGGCTGCGGCGGTGCAGGAGCAGCAAGTCTTCGGCGACATCGCCAATGCGCGTTCGCGGCTGCTGAACACCATCAGCGACCCGCCGAAGGGCGAGAACGGCGACAAGTCTCCTGAGCAGAAGCAGGCCGTCATTGACGCCAACAACAGCTTTGGCGGAACGGTCGGGCGACTGCTCTCGCTGGTCGAGAATTATCCCGATTTGAAGTCGAGCCAGAGCTTCCAGAATTTTCAGGCTTCGCTGGAAGGCACGGAGAATCGCATCGGCACGGCGCGCACCGACTACAACGCGGCGGTGCAGGACTACAACACAACGCGCGGGAGTTTCCCGACCGTCATCGGCGCGAAGATTTACGGCTTCAAGGAAGAGCCGTACTTCAAGGCCGACGAAGGCTCAAGGCAAGCCCCGAAGATTAACGCCAACGATGTGCGGCGAGACAGCGGCAACGGGAAATAAAGAATCAACAACGCAAGCCATCGCCGCAAGCTATGGCTAACGCCGCCAACGCCCGGCGCCGTTGCTTCACGTCAAACGATGAAGAGGCCGCTTTACATCATGTAAAGCGGCCTCTTTTAATTTCTTTATGCAGAGCAGAAGCGCATTGAGTAGTAAGGGGGCTATTGTCCTTCTAGCACGAGCGAGGTGCGAACCTTGCGCGAAGTCCATTGAGACGGATTGCGTATAATTAGGTAATACTCGCCGGTAGATAGCGTCTTGTCTAGCCAGCCGCTTGTAACCTTGCCAGATTCATAAAAACTTCTGTATGGGTAATTGCTTTGATACGCGGATAGCTCCGACGCAGGGATGATTGTAACAAGCAGGTCGTTCGCCAAACCTCCTCTTGCGGCGAAGGCTCCAACAACGCGCCCGCCGCCCGACCCGACCGTGAATTGAAATAGCTGATATTGCTCCGTTCCAAGCTGCAAGAAGCTTAAGCCAAGTGGAAGGCGGCGGCTTGCGACGGGTGCTGGTTCGGGCTGGCGCGATTGGCGCGGCGCGGGATTGTCAAGCGGATAGTACGCCGAGGGCGTCGGAAGAGGCTTGCTATTGGGTCTACCCATGTGTGGAATAACCTGCGTCCCTATCACCGTTAAAATTCCGCCCAACACAAGAACCATGAGCAGCCAGACGCCCCAGTTGTATCGCTTCTTTTTGGCGGGCGCTGCGATGTGTGCTTCGTGGAATTTGATTTCCGCCAGAGTCTCGGGAGGCGCAGGAATAGTCGGCGGTGGTTCGATTCTCGTTGGAGACGCTTGCGTTAGCTCAGGCTCGCGCGTGGACGAAAGGTACGCGCCGTCAGTGATGCAGTAAAACATCTCATCGCCGTAACCTCTTTGACATTCGGGACAGCGTTTCATTGCAGAGTAAGGTAAGGAGATTAAAAGCCGCGCGAGTTGCACATAGAGCAGTGGTCGCAGGGCTTGCCGCCCGGCTCAAGCTCACACTTCCTGGAGCCTTCGAAGAAATCAACCAGTTCGGAGACAGCTGCTTCTTCGACGCCGAATTTTTCCTCGCTCGGATGCGTGGCCGGAACGTACATGCCGCTCAGCCAGGGCGAGCGCGTGGGCGGGGCAGCGGCGGCTTCGGGCGCGGTCTTCGTGTAGCTTGCCTGCGCGCTAACTTGACGGCCGGACCTGTCGCGCGCCGCGCGCTCTTCCGGCGCGATGTGCGCTTCAAGCTCAGCCAGTCGCTCTTTGAGTTCGGCGAGACTGCGGCGCATCGCTGCCAGTTCGCCGTTGAGTTCACTGCCGCGCGCTGCGCCGTCTGACGACGACGCTTGCTGCTGCTGCGCGCTCTCGCGGACACGGCGCGCGATGCGCTCGGCCAACTGTCGCACTTGATCCTGCTCGCTGCTCAATTGGCCGTCCTCCTATGTTTGGTCTGCGTGTAAATCAATTCTGTCCACGACGCCGATGATGGCCGAATCAATGGCCGCGCCCGCTTCGCCCGTCGCGGCGGTCGAGGCTCCCCAACCTTCCTGCACAATCAAGACTGTATCGCCGACGCCCGCGTCCACCGAATCAAGCGCGAGAATGGTGTTGCGCATCTCTTCGCCTTCGGGCGTAATCTGCTGGCAGAGCATGATGCGCGCGTTCTCGTAGCGAAAGTTCTTTTGCGTGGCGACAACGTTGCCGACGACGCGCGCGAGAATCATCGCGGTCTTGCTCCGTTCGTGACGTGCGCGTCGGAATCGACGATGGCGATGATGGTGCAATCGGTCGGCGTGTCCTCACGCTTGAAAGGAAAGCTAGCCTCCTTGCCCCTGCACCAGAAGACCAAATCGCTCCGGCCTGCGCCGATGGCGTCAACCGCCACCAGCGGCGCGCCCTGCGGCTCAAGCCGCGCATTCAATGATTGAATGACGAGCAGCTTGCGCCCCTCAAGCGAACTGTTCTTGACGGTGGCGACGACCGTTCCAATGACGCGAGCAAGCTGCATACTTAAGCCGTTAGTCCAAAGTCTAAAGTCCAATGTCCAAAGTCGGAAAGCCAGATTCTTGACCTTACATTTGGACTTTAGACTTTGGACTTCGATTAGTCGTCCGTGATGTCAACCGTGTCGATGACGCCGACGATTGCCGCGTCAACCGGCACGTCCTTCATGCCTTGCGCGAGGCGCGCGCTGGAGCCTGCAACGACCAGCACGCGCTCGTGATAGCCTGCGCCAACCGTGTCAACGGCGACGACGTAGCCGCTCGTGTCCGAGCCGTCCGGGTTGACCGGGCGAACGATGAGCAGCTTTTTTCCCAACAGCCGCTCGTCCTTCTGCGTCGAGACGACGGTGCCGAGGATGCGCGCGATAATCATAAAGACAGTGACGAGTGACAAGTGACGAGTGACGAGCAGGAAGCAGAATCAAGTGACGAGCGTTTGGCTTTAACTCGTCCCTTGCTGCTCATCACTCGTCACTGTTGTTAGCTGCCGTTGCCGATGGGCAGGGCGTCGTCAACGCTGCCGTGCGGGCGCGGGATGACGTGGACGCTGACGAGTTCGCCGACGCGACGAGCGGCGGCTGCGCCCGCGTCCGTCGCAGCTTTGACCGCCGCGACATCGCCGCGCACAATCGCGGTCACAAAGCCTGCGCCGATTTTTTCGTAGCCGATGAGCGTCACGTTGGCGGCCTTGACCATCGCGTCCGCCGCTTCGATCATCGCCACCAATCCCTTTGTCTCAACCATGCCTAGAGCTTCTTGTGGCATCAAGTTTCTCCCTCAGTAAGAATTAGATTTAGTCCATTGAAGATTTGTCTGCAAATCAAGCTGTGGGCTAAAGGATAGCACACGCTCAACTCTCGCGTTCGAGATATGGAACTTCGGCCCAAAGCATCCCGGCCCGAAGTCTGAATCAAGCGTGCCGACAATCACAGCATCCATGGCGTAGATTCTAACGTTAGCCTCGTCCCTCGACATAAACGATTCCGGCAGAGGAAACTTTGCGACTTCGCTTGGGTCAAGGTCAATGCTGGCGCCTGCCGCAGTATCGCCGCAAGCGGAACAGGCCAGAATAAAGTTTTGAGTTTTAGTAACGACCGCGCGAAAGCGAATTGTTTTACCGGCGTAAGGCGCTGGATTGGCGTCCAACTCGCAGAGCGACATCGGGCGCGACGCCTTCCAGATTGAGGTCAGGCCGAGGCCGATGACGAAAGCCAAGGACACGGCAATCAACCTGTAGAGCAACCGCTTCTTCATCAGTTTTTCCTCGACTGCACGGCCTGACTCAGCAGTTCGACCAACTCGTCGCGCGTCAAAGCTATCTTGCCCGCGCCGTTGTTTGAAGCTCTGGCGGCGACCGGCGGGCGTTCCCCTGTCGAGCAGGCAAGCGTCGTTTCGTGCAGGTAGCCGCAAGCCTGACAACGCGCGCCCTCGTCCAAATATCCCGCGGCCTCGCGGACGTTGATTAACTTTTCAATCGCGGCGGGCGGAAGATTCCTTGAGCCGCCGAGCGCTCTTGAAAGAATCGCTATCTTCGCCGTGTGCTCAAGCGTTTCGAGGCGGTCGAAGGCTTGCCACAAATCAGAGCCGTAGGCGACCGCGCCGTGGTTCGCCATCAAGAGCGCGTTGTGATGTTTGACGAGCGGGCGCATCGCCGTCGTCAGTTCGTCGGTCGAAGGCGTGCCGTAATCTGCGAGCGGCACGCAGCCCAAGGTCAGAATCACTTCGGACAGAATCGGCTGGTCAATGGCGAGTCCGGCGACGGCGAACGCGGTGCCGTGCGGCGGGTGCGCGTGGCAGACCGCCCGCACGTCCGCGCGTTCACGATATATCAACAAATGCATCGCCAGTTCGGACGAAGCCTTGCGGTCATTGAGGGCGCGGCCTTCGATGTCCGTGACGGCGAGCGAATCCTCGGCCATGCGTCCCTTCGAGGTCATCGTCGGCGTCGCAACTATGCGCCCGTCGTCAAGCCGCACGCTGACGTTGCCGTCCGAAGAGACAACGTAGGAACGCTCGTACATCAACTGACCGACGCGCACGATTTCGCGCCGCGCCGTTTGCTCGTCCATTCAGGCGTCTCGTTTAGTAGCGGGCCATGTCAAAGTAGAAAGCCTGCACTCTGGTTTGGGTGACGGGCTGGCCGTTGATGGTGGCGGGCCGGAATTGCGTCTGCTCGGCGGCTTCCACGGCCTCTTCGGTCAAGCCGTCGGGCAAGGTCGTGATGCGCTCCAGAACGCGCGCCTTGCCGTTGGCTCCGTACTCGACCAACAACTGCACGACGCCGTAAGTTTGATGCCTGCGCGCGGCCTCCGTCATGTGCGTCGAAGGCTCGAAGAGAATGGCGAGCGGCGCTGACGAGGCGCCGGCATCGCGTGGCGCGAAGACGTAGTTTTGACGCGACTCGCTATAGGTGCGCGTCGTGAATTGCGACGGCGCGCGTTCCGTTTGGAAGAGGCTGCCCAGACCGACGCCGACGAAGAGCGTCAGCAGAAACGGCACAAATCTTTTCAGAAAGCATGTGGACATCTTTTTTACTCCTGTCTCTTCAACTTCACAACTCTTGCTCATCCCGCTGCCTGACTTCCTCTTGATAAGCGGAAACGTTCGGCGGGTTTGTCACGCTGGCGTTCTGCGGTCGCGCCAGAAAGTAGGATAATGATTCGAGCGAGATGGTTAAGTCAACATTTTTCACCTTCACGTCGAGCCGCGCGTGCAGGCGCGCGGGCGCGAAATTGAGCACGGCTTTAATGCCAACCGCCATCACTTGATTCAAGACGCGCTGCGCCACGCGCGCCGGGACGGCAATCACGGCGACATCAATCGCCTCCTCGCGCGCCACGCGCTCTATTCTTTTCACGTCGTGAATCATAATCTCGCCTTCGCCGCTGCGCCGTCCAATCTTCGCGCGGTCGTTATCGAAGAGCGCGACGACCGTGAAGTTCGATTTCGCAAAACCGTTATAGTTGGCGAGCGCCGTGCCGAGTCTGCCTGCGCCGATGATGCCGACGCGGTGCGCGTGGTCAAGGCCGAGAATATTCGTGATGTGGTCGCGCAATTCCTCTACGAAATAGCCGACGCCGCGCACGCCGAACTCGCCAAAGTAAGCGAGGTCTTTTCTAATCTGCGCGCTGTTGAGATTGAACTGGTCGGCCAGCGCTTGCGAAGAGATTGTCTTGATGCCAGCCGCCGCGAGCCGGTTCAGACAACGCAGGTAAACGCTCAAGCGATTGGTGGTCAGCTCTGAGATTTTTTCCGATTTCATTGCACGTTCAATTTTAAGACTGCTTGCTCTGTGAGGCTTAGTATAGCTCTAACGACGTGCAGCACAAAACAAGGGCGACACGGAGACGCGGCGACCGAGGCAAGTGAGACGCGGCGACCGAGGAGACCGGGGCGATAAAGACGAGAAAGATAAGTCTATGCCGACTCGGCAAGCTACCTGTGATTGGTTCTTCTCTATCTCGCCGTGTCTCCCCGGTCGCCGCGTCTCGGTGTCGCTTCCGGGCCGTCGCGTGCGCTTGTTGCCGAAGCCGCAGCGATAAACTACAATCTTGCTTGAAAACGAAGGCGCTCCCGAAATTCTCTTCTTCGCGCTCTCTTTAAAACAAGCTAATGATTGCATATTTATCCGGCGCTTTACTGGTCAAACAAACGAACACCGTCATCATCGACGTGGGCGGCATCGGTTACGAAGTGACGATTCCGCTCTCGACCTTTTACGACCTCGAAGACGCAGGCTCGGCCGTCTCCCTGCGCATTTACACGTACGTCCGCGAAGACGCGCTTCAACTCTACGGCTTTAAAACGACGCGCGAGCGCGAGCTCTTTCTGCGGCTCATCTCGGTCAGCGGCATCGGCCCGAAGCTCGGCATCACGATGCTGTCTGGGATGAGCGCGGACGAAATCATCGCTTCGATTCGCGCCAACAATTTAGCGCGCCTGACCTCGATTCCCGGCGTCGGCAAGAAGACCGCCGAGCGCCTCGTCATCGAACTGCGCGACAAAATCGCCGCTCTCTCGTCGCCCGCGCTTGAAGAAGAGTTTGCGACGCGCGCGGGCGGCGCAGGCTCGCCCGCTTCCGAAGACGCGATGCGCGAAGACGCGCTCTCGGCCCTCGTCAATCTGGGCTATCAAAAAGCGGCGGCGGAAAAGGCCGTCACAGCGGCCATGCAGGACGGCGGCGACATCTCCGTCGAAGCTATCCTGCGCCGCAGCCTGCGACTGTTAGCCAAAGGCTAGGCTTCAAGCGTCAGGCTCAAAGTTAAAAGCTCAAAGAGCCGGAAGCCTGAACCCTGAAACTCTGTTATGGATGAACTCGAACCGGCCAACACGCGCGACGCGACCGCGCTGGACGAAGAGCGACAGTTTGAACTGAGCCTGCGCCCGACGCGCCTTGCGGAGTACATCGGCCAGCGTCGCGCGACGGACAATCTGGGCATCTTCATCAAGGCCGCGCTGCGCCGCCACGAAGCTCTCGACCACGTGTTGCTGACCGGCCCGCCCGGACTCGGCAAGACGACGCTCGCCAACATCGTCGCCAACGAGATGAACGCAGAGTTGCGTTCGACCGCCGGGCCGATTATCGAAAAGAGCGGCGACCTCGCGGCGATTCTCACCAACTTGCAGGAAGGCGACGTGCTCTTCATAGACGAGATTCATCGTCTCAACCCGGCCATCGAAGAAGTCCTCTATCCGGCGATGGAGGATTACCAACTCGACCTGATGATTGGACAAGGCACGGCGGCCCGCTCCATCAAGTTAGAATTGCCGAAGTTCACTTTAGTCGGTGCCACCACACGCGCCGGACTCATCACCGCTCCCTTGCGCGGTCGCTTCGGCATCGTCTTTCATCTGGACTTTTACAACCACGCGGACTTGGAAGTCATCGTCAAACGCTCTGCCGAGATTCTCAAAGTGGAGATTGACAACGGCGGGGCGCGCGAGATAGCGAAGCGCGCTCGCGGGACACCGCGCATCGTCAATCGCCTGCTCCGCAGAGTCCGCGATTACGCCGAAGTTGACTACGACGGGCGCATCACGCAGGAGGTCGCCAGCGACGCTCTCAACCGGATGGAGGTTGACACCTACGGGTTGGACGAAGTTGACCGCAAGCTGCTGTTGACGATTATCGAAAAGTTTAGCGGCGGCCCCGTCGGCCTCGGCACCATCTCCGCTTCGATTAGCGAAGAGCGCGAATCAATCGAAGAGATTATCGAGCCGTACTTGATTCAAATCGGCTTTCTCAATCGCACGCCGCGCGGGCGCATGGCGACGCGCCTCGCCTACCAGCACTTCGGCCTGAACCCTACGCCCGCGCCCTCGCCCTTCGGCCCCGGACTCTTTGATGTCGAATGAATTTATTCGTGCTAGATTTATCCGGCCATGAACAGTTCGCCTCGCAATCGCTATCGCTCCACTTTCATCCTGAGCCTCGCGCTCGTCTTCTCTTTCGTCGCGCTGAACGTTCAAGCCCAACAACAACGCGGGCGCAATCGTTCTCAGCCGAACGCGAAAGCGCAGGCGCAAGGCTTAGAGCGCGCCCGCCGCGCCAGGGCTCTCACCTTGCTCGCCGAGACGGCTGAAGAAGCGCGCTCGCTCGCAGACCTTTTCTATCGCGCGCGACTGCAAGCCATCGCCGCCGACACGCTCTACGCTTTCGACCCGCAACGCGCCCGCCTCATCTTTCGCCGCGCATGGGAAGCGGCCACGGCTTCGGACAAAGCCGAGCAGGAAGAGGACGCGCAACAAGCCGCCTCGACGCTCGATGCGGTCGCGCCCGTGACGGAAGCGCGCGATGAAACGCTGGCAAGGGCGGCAGAGCGCGATTCGGCGCTGGCGGATATTTTCCTGCGCGAGTTGTTGAAAGATAAGCAGGGCGCGAGCAACACTGACGATAACGAGAGCGAGCGCGTCTCGACCTGGCGCGAGCCAGGCGCGGTTGGCGCGCGGCGCATCGCGCTCGGCTTAGAGATGCTTGACGACGGCGAAGCTGAAAGCGCGTTTAAGATTGTCGCGCCCGTCGTCAATGAAGGCGCGAGCGCCAGCCTCATCGTCTTCCTGCTGCGACTGCATGAGCAGAACGCGGCGGCGGGCGAGGCTCTCTATCGCTTGATGATTGCGCAGATGAGCAGGGACGCAGCAGCCGATGCCAACACGGTTCTGTTGCTCTCGACGCCCATCGTGTCGCCGGAGTTGATGGTCGCCGTAGACGAGCACGGCTCGTTGCAGTTTCGTCCCATCACAAACAACGCCGCGCCTCCGCAGCCTTTCTCGCCAGCCACGCGCAACGCATTCTTCAAAGTCGCAGCGAGCGTGCTCTTGCGTCCGGCCAGCGCGCGGCGCGCGGCGAATGAGACGCAGGACAAATCCGCGCGCTATTTCGCCATCGGCAGATTGCTGCCCTTCTACGAGCGCGAGGCCGCGCAGTTTGCGCCGGAGTTGCAGGCGCGCGCAGGCGCTCTGCTGAATGAGTTCACGGACAGCCGCCGCGCTTCGCTGTCATCACAACTCGACACGCGAAACGTCGGAGCGCCGCCTTCGACAGACGACTTGCGTTCTCACTTTGAAGAACGCGGGCGCGCAAGCGAAGCCGCAGAGCGCGACCGCATCACCGTCAGAATCGTGCTCATCGCCGCGCGCAATCGTTCATGGGACAGAGCGCGACGGGCCGCCGCCGAGTTGAGCGACGAAGCTTCGCGTCGCGCCGCCAACTCTTTCATCGCCGTCAATCAAATCGCAGACCTCTCGCGCGCTTACGCAGACGAAAAGGAAGACGACTACGAAAGCATCTTGAGCTTTTTGAAGAGCGCGGACGTGCCGCCGCTGGCCGCCGCCTGGGGCTACGCGCAGGCGGCGCAGGTCGCCGCGCGCAAACGGGACGCGCAACGCGTCGCTGAACTGCTGACCGAAGCCGAGCATTACGCCGCGCGCGCAGAGACGAGTGCGGGCCAGCGCGTCGCGGCTTACATTGTGCTGACGAACGCCGCCGCGCGCCTGGACCAGCAGCGCGCATGGGAGTCGCTCGCGCAACTCGTCAAGGCCGCCAACGCGACCGCTGACTACGCGGGCGACGAAGCGACAATCGAGATTCGGACGGACGAAGCTGCGGCGACCGCAACCGAGTCGCCTTTCACTTTCACGACCGAGGCTTTCCGTTTGGAAAGCGTTTTTGCGACAATGGCGCGACTGGATTTTGAGAGAGCCTTAAGAGACGCGCGCGCGCTCGCAGGCGACACCTCGCGAGTCTTCGCCCAACTCGCCATCGCCCGCGCCGCGCTCGAAAAGCAGTGACAAGTGACGAGTGACAAGTGACGAGTTAAAGACAAACGCTTGTCGCTTGATTCTGATTCTTGCTTATCACTTGCTGCTTGTCACTCGTCACGGCCCTTATGAATTGAGATGAAATGGCTTGCTTCACTGACGCGACATTCGTTCGGCGTGCGCAATCGCGCGCCGTGGCTGACCATGCTCGGCCACAGCTTCCATTATTTTCACGAGAACGACCTTTACACGTCAGCGGCGGCGATGAGCTACTTCGGGCTGCTGACGCTCTTTCCGGGGTTGCTGCTGTTGTTGGCTTTGAGCAATCAACTGGCCGGAGGCGGCGCGTTGTTGGCGCAGATGATGACGCGCGTGGTGCAGGTTTATCCCGGCTCTGCGGATTTTCTGGGCGAGACTGTGCGCTCGCTTTCAAACATCGGGCCGGGCATTCTCATCACCTGCTTCGGCGTCGTGCTGTGGGCAGGCTCATGGGTCTTCGCCGTCATCGAGCGCGCGCTCAATCGCATCTGGGGAACGACCTCGCGCGCCTTCCTGCGTGGCCGCGCCCTGACGCTCTTCATGATTGGCATCGTCGGGTTGTTGCTCTCGCTCTCCGTGCTGGTCACGTCCGTGCTGGTCGCCTTGCAACAACTGGCCGCGCGGATTCCCTTGCGGGCTTTGGAACGCATGACGATGCTGGCGACCGTCACCAGCGCATTCTGGCAAATCATCTTCACGCTCCTGAGCGTGCTGATTACCATCACGCTCTTCACGCTCGTCTATCGGTTCATGCCGAACGCGGAGGTCAGCGTGCGCGATTGTTTGCCGGGAGCCGTGCTCGGCGGAATCCTTTGGGAGTTGTCGAAGTACGTCTTCGCATGGAGCCTGCACTACTTTCATTACGACCAACTGTACGGCCCCGTCGGCGCGGTCGTGGCCGTCCTGACGTGGGGCTACTTTTCGAGCTTGATTCTGCTCTTCGGCGCGCAACTGACAGCCGTCTTTCATCGTGAGCATCCGGCGGAGCCCGTCAAGCCTTCGCCCGCCGACGCCGCCATCGCCCCGCTGCCCTGAAACTTCCAGAATGCAAATCGCAGACTTCGACTACGAACTGCCGGAAGAGTTAATCGCGCAGCATCCATTGGAACGACGCGACGCGGCGCGCATGTTGATTCTCGACCGCCAAACGGGCGACTGGCGCGACAGCCAGTTCGCAGCGCTTCCATCCTTCATCCGCGACGGCGATGTCGTTGTGCTCAACAACACGCGTGTCTTTCCCGCGCGCCTCAACGGAACGCGCGAGCCGACCGGCGGGCGCGTCGAACTCTTCTTGATTACGGAGCGCGAGCCGCAATTGTGGGAAGCCTTAGCGCGCCCCGCCCGCCGCTTGCAGAAGGGGGCGCGTGTCGAGTTCGGCGCGGGCCGCCTGCGCGCCGAAGTCGTCGAAACGCTCGAAGAGGGACGACGACTGCTGCGCTTCTATAACGATGAGCCGCTCGAACAACTGCTCGAGGAACTCGGAGAGACGCCCTTGCCGCCTTACATCAAACGCGACGGCGAAGAGTCTGGCGCAGACCGCGAGCGTTATCAAACCGTCTACGCGCGCGAGCGTGGAGCGATTGCCGCGCCGACCGCCGGGCTGCACTTCACGCCGCGCGTCCTCGAAGAATTGAGAGCGCGCGGAGCGCAACTCGCGGAGATAACGCTGCACGTCGGCTACGGCACGTTCGAGCCCGTGCGCGTCTCCGACCTCAAAGACCACAGGGTCGCGCCGGAGCGCATCGTCGTCAGTCAAGAGACGGCGCAGACGGTCAACCGCGCGCGTCGCGACGGCCAACGCATCCTGGCTATTGGCACAACTACTACTCGCGCTTTAGAATCAGCCGTAGGCGATGACGGCCTCGTTCGCGCGGGCGCGCGGCTGGCTCAACTGACCATCACGCCCGGCTACGAGTTTCGCGTGGTGGACGCGCTCTTGACCAACTTTCATCTGCCGCGCTCGTCCCTGCTGGCGCTCGTCGCGGCTTTCGCCGGATGCGCCCAAGCGCTCGCCGCCTATCGCCACGCGGTCGAAGCCCGCTATCGTTTTTACAGCTACGGCGATTGTATGTTGATAATAAAGTGACGAGTGACAAGTTACAACTCGTCGCCGCTTTTCTTTTGCTATTGTTCGCTGTCTGACTCGTCACTCGTCACTTGTCACTGTTTTCGTATGGCAGTCTTAAAGAAAATTCGCGCGCGATGGTGGTCGCAGGAGGAGGAGCCGGGGGAGGACGCGCCGCCGGTTTCCGCTGTGCCGGAAGAGTCTTCGCTGGTCGAGGTTCGCTATGATGTGCGGCCCATGACGCTCTCGCATCTGGACGAGTGCTGGCGGCTCGACCAACGATGCTTCGTTGACGGCGAAGCCTACAGCCGCGACACCTTCGAGTATCTGCTGACCGCGCCGGAGTCCGTCTCGTATCGCGCCGTGACGCAGGGCGGCATGATGGTCGGCTTCATCGTCGGCCTCGTCGAGCCTGACCACACGGGCCACGTCACCACGCTCGGCGTCGCGCCTGAGCATCGCCGCCGCCGCATCGCCGAACGCATGATGATGAAGGTCGAAGACGGCTTTCGGCGGCGTGAAGTCCGCATCATTCGCCTCGAAGTCCGTTCGGTCAACACAGGCGCGCAGCAGCTTTATCGCAACCTCGGCTACATCGTCACGCAACGCCTCCCGCGCTATTACTCAAACGGCGGCGACGGGCTGTTGATGGTCAAGTCGTTGACCGAATAATAGCGAGTTAGAAATTAGCGAGTTTGGAAAATCGCAAGGCGACTCTCTGCCTCAGATGTCTATTCAGATGTCTATGCGGAGGGTGTCAATCTTGGCGGCAGCCGCGCGCTTCCTGCGAGTCAACTTCCAACGGCCAAACACCGCGTACCATAAACAGGGCAGACCGAGCGTGGTCAAAGCGGTCAGCGGAGTCTCAAGCGAAGAGTCCGCGCCGCCTCCCGTCTTGAGCCGTGGTTGATGGCTGAGCCAAAGCTCCGAGATGAAGAAAGCGAAGCACAGGCAGAAGACGAGGGCCGTCGTCAAACGCGCCGCCCAGTTGAAACGCTGCGGGTCGTAGAGGACTGGAATCAGCGACAGCGTTGCGAGTTCAAGGACAATCATGACAGCCAAGCTCTTGAGCGTC
>JAWVFT010000019.1:0-62875 GCA_033855775.1 Blastocatellia bacterium
CAAGATGAGTGTCATCTGCGCCGTGATGCGTAAGATCGTACATCTGGCTTACGGTGTGTTGAAGAGTGGTCAGCCATTCGACCCGCAGTGGGCAAAATCTGCTTGACTCTCAACACAGTATCTAACCCGGCCCGCGCATGAGGCATTCTACCAGAGCGGAGGAAGGGGCATGAAAAGATTGCTATCGCGGGCTCGGGTTGAATGAGTTGTTAGGCCGCGCTAAGAGCCTTTGATGAGAGCGCCAGCGATTGCGCCAACAAGACCACCGATGGCACTTGTCAGCGGTATCCACCATCGCCTCTCCTTCTTTTGCTCAAGGGATCGAGAATGAAGATTGATGGCGGTATCTATCAGAGCTTTAATGTCAGCAGGCGTTAAGGGATTTCGTGATACGCGCACTTTCTGCTCCTCCGTCAACTGATAGAACTCTTCGCGGGACAATTTACGCTCTTCGTCCACATCAAATCGTTTCGGATACTGCCGCCGCCAAACTAGAGAAGCTTTTTCTCGAGGGCTGTCGAGGCGGAAAAACTCTGGATGCTCTTCAAAAACCTTACGCCAGCGTTCCCCTTTGGCAGAATCACCCGAGATGCGATCAGCCCATTTGTCAAACGACAGCTTGTAAAACTTGTAAGTACCCATCGCTTGGATTGCAGCAATGACATCCCCAAGACGATTTGGATCATGTAGGTAAGGTGTTTTTGAGTTTCCCATAATGAACCTCCAATTTTGCGGCCTAACGCATATTAGGCTGCTGTGGCGATGTTTTGTCAGTTAAAGTTGAGCGTCACGGGCAGCGCTCTTGCTCGTTGACAAGGCGGCATTGTAACGCAGGGGAGAGTGTTAGAGAGGCAAATAATGAAAATGTTGTGTTGGAGTCCAGCGCGCTCATTTGAATGGCGGTGATGAGGGCTGCGGCGGGCGGCGGGCGTCGTTTGCAGAGCGCGCCGAAGTCGCAATAGCCGAAAACGACTGAGCCACCAAAGTAAGAGCGCGGCGCGTGGATTACGATTACAAAAAGCGCGGCGCGTGGATTACGGTTCCCGCGCCTCGCTTCTGTTTAGCGCATGTCATAAGTAGAGCAAGGCCAGAGGAATCACGCAGCCGAGGGCTATCAGCGCGATGACCAGCCGCTTATCATATTTGAGTTTGAACGCCATGTAGATGCCGAGCACGCTGCTGCTTATCAGTCCGAGAGACATAAGCGCCACGAACCATTGCAGCGGCAGCGAGCGCTTGCGGCCCGGCTCGTGCGCCGCCCGCTGGTCTTTATGAATGTCGGCCAGCTTTACTATCCACGCCGGAGGAGTTTCCGTGCTGCCCTTCGGGCTTTCCTGTAGCCTGAAAGTTTGCAGAGCCCCGGAGAGCGCGAACAGTAGAATCAAGGGCGCGAAGAACACCCCCAGATAAAAGTGAATCTGTCGAATCCGTTTCATCGCATTAAATTAGCATAGAGCTTTAAAAAATCGCCAGCGGCCCAACGCCTTATAACTTCCGCCGGACTAACGCAGGAACGCGCCTCGCCCGCCGCGATTAAGGCTGCGCTGAAACCCGGTGAGCGGGGCCGTTTCCCGCGAGAGAATTTAGACGATTATCGCGGCGTGGCAGCATGCACAGAGAGATTGCCTCATCATCAACTTTCAGTTTCGTCAGGCCATACGTCCGCAGGCCATTCGGTCTTCGTTTTGGCATACTCAATCCAATCGCCCGAAGCGATTAATCTACGACGGTGAGAAAGTTCGGACGCAGGCGAATAAATCCAACACAGCATTTTGTCGTTGCCTTGAGAGACTTCAACCTGCTTGCGTGTGTAAGCGCTCGACTCTTCTATCTCATCAAGCTTCCGCAAAATCTTATCGTCAATCTCATAGACTTCGCCAATCACCGGCGGGCTCGCTTCATCAAGACGCAAGCCGGGATGCGGGCCTAAATCATAGAGGCTGCCGCTGACCTTTGCCTGACCGATAAACTTTGCGCCGGGGAAAAGATGAGACAGAGCGCGCACGCCGCCTTGCCGCAGCGTGCCGTAAACGAAGACGAGATGTTTATCCATTTAGCTTTGCCTCAAGCAGGCCAGCCACATCAGAGAGCGCACACGATGAGCGCCGCCCTTTTGTTTGAGAGATAAGCAATGATGAAAGAGGAGCTAGGGGGCGGGCGTCTCTTTTGTTTGGTTCGAGGTCGGCTCGAATAAGTTGTTCGAGGCCGTGCGGCTTTGCAGTGTAGAGAGATTGGCCGGAGGGGCGCGCAGGTCGCGGACGATGCCGAACCATGAGAGGGCGCGCAGGGTGTAGTGGGAGATGTCCAGTTCCCACCAATAGAAGCCCTGACGCTCGGACGAAGGGTAGTAGTGATGGTTGTTGTGCCAGCCTTCGCCGAGCGTGATGAGGGCGACGAAGAGGTTGTTGCGGCTGTTGTCCGCGGTCGCAAAGCGGCGCTTGCCGAAGATGTGCGCCAGCGAGTTGACGGTGAACGTGCCGTGATAGAGCAGCACGGTGCTGATGAAAAATCCCCAGACGAGCATCTGCCAACGCGACGTGCCGAGGTTGGGCGCAAAGCGTTCGAGCAGCGCGCCGAGCAGAAAGGTCGCGACGGCGAGCAGGACGGGAGGCAGCGAGTAGTACTTGTCCAGAAAGCGTAGCTCGCGCAGCTTGAGCAGGTTGGAGATGAGCCGCAGGTCTGTCGCCTGACTGTCCTCGGAGAGAAACCAGCCGACGTGCGAACGCCAGAGCGTGCGCGTCAAGGGCGAGTGCAAATCGTCTTCAGTGTCCGCGTGCAGGTGATGGCGGCGATGGTGCGCAGACCACCAGAGCGGCCCCTTCTGGTAAGCAGCCGTTCCGATAAACGCGAGCAGGAATTGAAAAGCCCTGCCCGTCTTGTAAGTTCGATGCGAGAAGAGACGATGAAAGCCTGCGGTAATCGCAAACATGCGCACCACGTACAGGGCCAGACAGACGGCGACCGCCGCCAAGCTCACGCCCGTCCAGATGACGAGCAGGCAGGCGACGTGCATGAAGAGGAATTGAACACAGACGGAGAAAACCAGCTTTTCCCGGTCAGGCGGGCGAACGCTCGCGCTTTTCGCGCTTAAAGTTTCGGACATTAAATACCTTTACACTCTCTAGACACTCTCTAGCTATCATCTACTATAAAGCCTATTTCACTTAATGCAACTCGCCGCCCGCGCGCGCATGGCAAAGCGCCGCGCCGGGGCATCGTTTCGCCGCCGTTGTTGTGCATCTTAAGCGAGGGCTTCGCGCATCAAAGCCGCTCGCAGCCGGAGCAGTCAAAGCGTCGCGCGCACAGATAGAGAGTCATTACTGAAACAGGTTTGCCCGGCAACCCATTTTCGCGCGCCGCCCCGATGCTTGACGTTAATACGGTTTGCCTGTAAAAGATTCGTTCCCCCGTCGCCGCTGCCTCTCTCTTGTGTGGAGAGGTTATCACTTAAACATTATTCAGAAAGGTCTTCATTAGTGTCAGGACTACCACCGCGTGGCAGCCGCACAGCCCCCGTGCGCCACAAACTTTGCGCCCTTTTCATCGTCTCGTTACTCGTCTCCATCGCTCTCTGTCCCGGCTTCTTCGCCACTTCGACCAACGTTCAGGCCGTCTCGACTAGCATCGTCATCAGCCAGTTTCAGGTCGCGGGCGACGGCAGCCCCGCGGCGGACGACGAGTTCGTAGAGTTGCACAACGTCAGCGGCTCAAGCGTTGACTTGAACGGCTATCGCGTCGTCTATCGCTCGGCTGCCGGCACGAACGACGTGCAGGTGACGACATGGAGCACGAGCACAATCATCCCCGCCGGAGGCTATTATCTCATCGGCCACACGCCCGCCTACAACGGCGCGGTCGCTGCCGACAGAGCCTTTGACTCAAGCGTCGCCTTCTCAGGCACGGGCGGCGGCATGGCGATTCGCAACGGCGCCTTGAACAGCGGCGCGATTGTGGATTCCGTCGGCTTCGGAAGCGCGACCAACGCTTTCGTCGAGACGACCGTCACGCCTGCGCCCGCCGCCAACAACGGCGCCTCGCGCAAGACGAATGGTTGTCAGGACACCGACAACAACTCAACAGACTTTGAAGCGCTCGCGCCCGCTGCCCCGCGCAATTCGAGCACGACCCCGAACATCTGCTCCGGCGGCCCCGCCCCGACCGGCACGCCGAAGCTCGTCAAAGTCTCCGACTACGACGCGGACAATCACACGGACTATGTTGTCTGGCAGCCCTCGACCGGCATGTGGAGCATCTCGGCGAGCGGCGACAGCACGACGCGCTCAAGGCAATGGGGCGAAGGCAGTCTCAACGACAAGCCCGTCCCCGGCGACTACGACGGCGACGGCGAAGCAGACCTCGCTGTTTGGCGGCCCAATGAAGGCAACTGGTATATCGTCAATAGCTCGACCAGCCTCAACACCGTCACCGGATGGGGAGCGTCCACAGACGAGCCTGTGCAGGCCGACTACGACGGCGACGGGCTGACGGACATCGCCGTCTTCCGCGCATCGGAAGGCAACTGGTACATCAAGCAAAGCTCCGGCGGCTCGCAGGTCATCGGTTGGGGCAACGCCTCGGACAAACTCGTCCCCGGCGATTACGATGGTGACGGTAAGGCCGACGCCGCGGTCTTTCGTCCCTCGGAAGGCAACTGGTACATACACAAAAGCGCTGGCGGCTCGCAGATTATCAACTTCGGCACGTCAACAGACCAGCCCGTCGCAGGCGATTACGACGGCGACGGCAAGTTGGACGCGGCGGTCTTTCGTTCCTCGGAAGGCAACTGGTACATACGACAAAGCTCGAACAGCGCCACCATCATCCGCAACTGGGGAGAAGCGACGGACAAGCTCGTCCCCGGCGATTACGACGGCGACAAGAAGACGGACATCGCCATCTGGCGACCGTCTGAAGCCAAGTTCTACATCATCAACAGCAGCGGTTCGCCCGCCGTCACAATCCAGCAGTACGGCGCGGCGGGCGACATTCCCATCGCTTCCACGTACAAGACGTTCGGCTCGTCGGACGGC
This sequence comes from Blastocatellia bacterium, assembly GCA_033855775.1. Classification (GTDB taxonomy): domain Bacteria; phylum Acidobacteriota; class Blastocatellia; order Pyrinomonadales; family Pyrinomonadaceae; genus DASVTR01. The sequence goes on from JAWVFT010000019.1 coordinate 5,031, forward strand.
TTAACTACGCCGCCTCCGCCTCCGCCGCCGCTCACGGACAACCATCTGGCGATGGGCAATCCGAGCAACGCCGTCGCGGACGTGAACTTCCCCACCAACTACCTGATGGACAAAGCGCAGTACGCGCTCTCTTATCACAGGGACAAGGGAGAGCCGAACTGGGTCAGTTGGCATCTGGACAGCAATTGGCTCGGCAGCGCGCCGCGGCAGAACGATTACCGCGCAGACCCCGCGGTGCCTGCCGGTTGGTATCAAGTGCAGGGCACGGACTATTCCGGCTCAGGCTACGACCGCGGGCACATGTGTCCTTCGGGCGACCGCACGCGCTCCGTGCCGGACAACTCCGCGACCTTCCTGATGACCAACTTCATCCCGCAGGCGTCGGCCAACAATCAAGGGCCCTGGAACGACCTCGAAATCTATTGTCGTTCGCTCGTCAGCCAGGGCAACGAGTTGTACATCATCTCCGGCGGCGCAGGCTCGCTCGGAACCATCACCAATGGGCATGTCAACATTCCCGCGCAGACATGGAAAGTGATTATCGTGCTGAGCGCGGCGACGGGCGACGACGCGGCGCGCGTCACCACTTCGACACGCACGATTGCCGTCCTGATGCCCAACTCGTCAGCCGTCAACTCAGACTGGCGCGCATCGCGCGTCAGCGTGGATCAAGTCGAAGCCTTGACCGGCTACGACTTCTTCTCCAACGTCAACGTCTCGACACAGGCGGTCATCGAATCGGTCGTTGACAATCAATAACCGCTGGCTCAATCGAGCCGGATGAAACAGAACAGCCCGCATGCGCTCTCAAGCGCAGGCGGGCTGTTTCAATTTTCGAGAAGCGACAATCGAGAGACAAAGCTTCGGCGCAACTTAACCGGGCGGACGGACGAAACGCTTGCCCCGTTTTCGTTCAAGGCTCTGCGCCAGCAGTTCGAGTCCAACGCGGTCAATCCGCGCGACCGCTTCCACCTCCTGCGCCGCCAGCCCCGCCCTCGCGGCCTCTCCGCGCGGGTCTGCCAGAAAGCGCTTGCGCGCCGCTTCGTCAACATAAATCTTGGCCAGAAAAGCCTCCAGTCCTGGCGCGCTCATGCCGCCGCTTCCTCATCTCCCGCGGCAAACAATCGCGCGCGTCCCTGCGCCAGAGCTTGACGCGCGCGCTCAAGCTGTTGCAGCAAACAATCAATGGAGGGAAACGCGCCGTCGCGCTCAAGCACGACCGTGAGCGGACGCGGCGCGCGCGCCCCGACCTCCGTGAGCAAGTCGTACACGGCGTCTGGAACATCGTGCAAGTGGTCGTCGAGCAAGCGCCGCGCGCCGTTCTCGCCAATCCATTTTCCGCCCGCGAGGTGAATCGCCGCGACGCGCTCCGCAGGAATGCGCGCGATGAAGTCGAAAGGATTGAAATGAAAGTTGAGCGCGTTCGCGTGCAGATTATGAAGGTCGAGCAACAGGTCTGCGCCGGAGCCGCGCACAATCTCCGCGACCCACGTCGCTTCGTCGCGGTCGCTTCCCGGCGGGTCAATCAACGTGGCGACGTTTTCAACTTGCGGCGCGACGCCGACGATTTTTCGCGCGCGTTCCAGATTTATCAAAGCTCCATCAATGGTCGCCGCCGTGCGCGGCGGGGCGGCTAGATGTCCTATCTCGACGCCGCCGCCACGCACGAAGGCCAGATGCTCAGACCATGACAGCGGCGCTATTTCTTCGCAGAGCCGCGCCATTCGTTCCAGTCGCTTCGGCTCGACGGCGACCGCCGAGGCCATGCCGAGCGAGACGCCGTGCAGCGTCACCTTCGTCTGCGCCGCCAGCGTCCGCAACGCGCGTCGCTTGTGCCGCCGCGCCGCGAAGAAGTCGTCCGCGATGACTTCGACGACATCAATCTTGTCCAGATTCGAGAGAATCCCGGCGGCCAGTTCGGGCCGCCAGCCGAGGCCGATACGGTCTTTCAACGCCTCATCCTCCACAGCCGCCGCAGCCACCGCCGCAACCGCCGCCGCCGCATGAACTCCCGCACGAACTGCCGCATGATGAACCGCAAGACGAGCCTGCCGCGGAACTCTTCGCGCGTGGAAAGAGGACTTTCGTGTAGGCGAACGCCTCGCCCGCCAGCGCGCCGACGCCGAAGGTCGCCGCCAGCATCATCGCTTCAATCGTCGCGCCGCCGGGGCGTATGAACGCCGCCCGCTCGCGCAAATTGCTGTAGAGCGTCTGCACGTCCGCGAGCATCGCGGAGCCGCTGGCGGTCAGGCGCGGAGATGACACCCTGGCCGCCAGCGCGATGGCGACAATCATCAGGATAATCAGGAACGCGACGTTAGTGCGCCCGCGTTCGAGGGCGACGAAAATCTTGACGCCGCCGACCGCGCCGAGGATGAAGAAGGCTATGACGAAACGCAGCATCCGCGCCTGCGTCACAGATTCGTCGGGCAAGAGTCGCGCGCTCTTCAGCGTTTCCTGATACTGGTCGCAAGCCATCTTCAAAGTGATGTCGTCAAAAATCGAAGACGCTTCATTGGGCGTCGCAAACTTCTCTATCAACGCTTTTTCAATCGGCCTGCGAACCGAATCGGGCGTCACGCCCTGCGCTCGCTCGATGCGTGTCCCGTCGAAGATGAGCAGGCCGCGGTCAATGAGCGAGACTAGAGCGACGACGAGGGCTTCGCTTTCCCCTCGTCGCAGGCAGGCGATTAAGTACGGGTCGGAGAGGTCGAGCCGTGGCGCGTTGGCGGCTTCCGCGACGCGGCGAGTGAGCACGAGAGCAGTGATGATGATGACGGAGAGAAGGATGTAGAAGACCAGAAATTCCGGGCCGCGCATGTCGAAGGGATTCATGGGCGTTGCCTCAAGAGAGAGCGGCGGCCCGCGTCCACATCAGGCGGGCCAACTCAATCAGATGAAAGAGCGTCGGAGCGGCCACGCCGCCCGCCAGCGTTCCGGTCTGTCTGGCTTCGGACATGCGCTCGATTTCCAGAGCATGCGCCGTTGCGTCCGGCAAGGCCGCCGCGACCTGGCGCAAAGCTTCCTTGCCTGACTCAAAGGCTTGCCCCTCAAGCTCAAGCAAGCTCGCCGCGCATGAGCGCAGCGGCCCGGCCACGTTCGACATCGTGGCGACGAGTTGTTCTTCGCGCAACCCGCGCGCGATGTAGGCTTCGCGCAGCCTGAGCGTCAGGTTCAGCAACGTCTGCTTGAGTCGAACGATTGCGTCGGCGCGCGAGATGTGTATGCCTGCAAAAGGGTCGTCGCCATAAAGCACGCGCCGCCTGCGCAGGATGTCTGCAAACTTCACGGCGAAGGCCGAAAGCGCCGGATGCAGTTCCGACTCCAGGAGAAACATCGTTCGCAGCCGGATGGACGCCTGAGCCAGCCGCAGCGGTTCGCGCAGCTTGTCGGCTTGCCGCTGCTCAAACGCAGAGAGCACGAGCAACAGGTTGACATCCGATGTCGCGCGCAGTTGCCCTTCGGCTCCGCTGCCATAGAGCACGACGGCGCGCAGGTCTTCAACGAAAGCGGCGCACGCCGCTTCGATGAATGCGTTCAGCCCGCGCTCGACCGTCGGCGGCAGAACGCCAGCGGCTTCGCCTTCATTGTTAATGACTGCGCCTTTCATGCCACGGGATTCTATGGCCGATGCGAGAGACGGTCAAGGAAGAGTTTTCAGCCCGCGGCGCAAGACTCGTCCGCCTTTACGGCAACGGCTTGCGCCAGACGACCGTGTAACGCCACAGCAGATGACGTTGAATCCGCGCGCCCTTCAAGTGTCGCCCGCACATTTCTCCGACTTCGTTCAACGTCAGATAGACATCCGTCCGGCCATGCTCGTTCCAGGCGTCTCGCACCGCTCGCGGAGCGCGCAGCCGTCCCGTCTTCCACAGTCGCCGCGCCACGCTGAACGGATACGCCAGCGCGCTTCCGGCTCTCTCAATCATTCCATCGTCGGCAACGAGGTCGTGAATGATGAGCAGTCCGTCCGGCTTGAGCGCGTCCTTCATCTTCGGCAAGAGTTGTTCGAGCGAAAGATGATGCAGCGTGGCGAGACTGACGACGCAATCGTAACTTTCGGCGGCGAGCGGATAACTCATGACATCCGCGAGCGTGTATTCGATGTTTTGATAATCCGTTGACTGCTCGCGCGCCAGCCGAATCATCTGCGGCGATAGGTCTATGCCGTTGACGCTCTGCGCGCGCTCGGCCAACAGCCGCGTGAAGGCTCCGGCTCCGCAGCCAATCTCAAGCGCGCGCTCGAAGCGAGGCGGAAGCTGCGAGATAAGATAACTGTGATAAGCATCGCCCGCGCCGCCGTGCTGTTCGGTCAGCAGGGCAATCCGGTCAAAGTCCTCGCGCACCTGCCTCGTCGAAGCCTTCACCATCTTCATCCCTCACGTCTTCGTTTCAGCGAATCGTTCGCGGAAATCTTTCGAGCGTCGGCGCAGGTCGAGCCAGTCCTGAAAAATTTCGGGCGTTTGCAGCCAGAGCGTGAACCATTCCGCAATCTCAACTTTTTCAGCGCGCTTGCGCTCGTCAACTTTCGGATTGCGCGCAATCATCTGCGCCCGCTGCTTGCCCTTGAGCGCGACCTCGCGCGCGCGCCTGATTCCCGTCTCGTCCTTTGTGCGCGCAAACTGGCGGCGCAGGTTCTCAAGATTCTTGATTGAGTTGGCCGCTTGATTAAAATCGGAAAACTTCAAGACGTTGCGAAACATCGCTTCGTAAGGGTCTGCGGCTCGCTGGCGCGCGTCGAGTTCAAGGACTTCGGCGTGGCGCAACTCCGCGCCTTCGTCGGCCAACAGCCGCGCCACCACGACCGGACTCTCAAGCGCGCCCTCGCCAAATCGCTCGCGCACGATGCGCTCAATCTCTTCGAGTTCCGCCGCTCCCACCGATTCGCAATCGAGGCGCTCCCACACCTCAATCATCAAATCATGCTTTGTCCGCGATTTCCATTTCTGTTCCGTCATCATCAATCAAGCCGCTTGCCCAAAAGTTTAAAGTCCAACGTCGCTCCGGCCTTATGCTAGATGCCGGAGCGTGTCCGCCGCAAGCCTTGACTTGAGAGTTTGCCGCTAAGAAACTAGACTTTAACCTGGAACATCTAATTTGCGGCTTTGAGACTCCCGCTCCAGACCCCTGATTTATGAGCATCGAAGAAGCGCTTCTTGCGCTGCACAAGCATTTCGGCTTCGAGGATTTCCGCGAGGGACAGCGTGAGGTCATCGCGGCTATTCTCGCAGGCCATGACACAGTGGTCGTGATGCCGACGGGCGGCGGAAAATCGCTCTGCTATCAACTGCCCGCGTTGATGAAAGAGGGCGCGACCGTCGTCGTCTCGCCGCTCATCGCGCTGATGAAAGATCAGGTTGACGCTCTTCAAGCGCGCAATCTTCCGGCGACATTCATCAATAGCTCGATTACGTTTGAGGAACAGAAGGCGCGCATCGCGGGCATCCGCCAAGGACAATACAAACTCGTCTACGTCGCGCCCGAACGCTTTCGCAGCGCACACTTCGTCGAAACCCTGCGCTCGATTAACATCTCTCTCTTCGCTATTGACGAAGCCCACTGCATCTCGCAATGGGGCCACGATTTTCGCCCCGACTACCTACGGCTCAAGCAAGCCATCGAAGAGATTGGCCGCCCGCAAATCGCCGCGCTGACGGCGACCGCCACGCCACACGTCCGCTCCGACATCATCGAGCAGCTTCAACTGAGCGAGCCGCGCGCCTTCGTCAGCGGCTTCGACCGTCCGAACCTGACCATCAACGTCGTCCACACGCAGAAGGAGCGCGAGAAGATTGCGCACATCAAACGCCTCGCCGCCTCCTACGCCGGAGGCTCCGGCATCATCTACACTTCGACGCGCAAGGCCGTCGAGCAGGTGACGGCGCGCTTTCGTCTGGCTGACCTGAGCGTCGTCGCCTATCACGCCGGGATGGACGAGCAGGAGCGCACGCGCGCGCAAGACGATTTCATGTCGGGCCGCGTGCAGATGATTGTCGCCACCAACGCCTTCGGGATGGGCATCGACAAGCCCGACATACGCTTCGTTGCTCACTATCAAATGCCCGGCTCCATCGAAGCTTACTATCAGGAAATCGGTCGCGCTGGTCGTGACCGCTTGCCTTCGACCTGCACGCTCTTCTTCAACTACGCCGACAAGCGCACGCAGGATTACTTTATCGAAGGCTCTTACCCGCCGCCCGAAACCATCGCGCGCGTTTACGAATCGCTCGTCGCCACCAATCAAAAGCGCATCGAGTTGTCGGTCAGCGAAATCAGTTCGCGCGCCGGAATCCGCAACGAGATGTCTGTGCAATCGTCGCTCATCATCCTGGAAAAAGCGGGCCACATAGAGCGCGGCGCGTCGGGCGAAAATCGCGCGTTGATTCGCTTGCTCTTGAAGTCGCACGAAGCGCGCGAGAAGATTGGAACGCGCGACACGCGCGCTCGTCAAACGCTCTTCGGACTGCTCGGCGGCTACGACTTAAACGAGCGCGCCGACACGGAAGTGGACGTGGCCGAGTTTGCCGAAACGATGGGCCTCGACGCGGGCGCGGTCAAACGCTCTCTCTCATCGCTCGCGGCATCCGGCGTCGTCAGTTACACCCCTGCGCGGCGAACGCGCGGCGTGCTGCTCCTTGACGACCAGCCCGTCAAGCAACTGCGCATTCGCCCGCACGAGATTGCGCGCCGCGCCGCCCTCGAACAACGCAAGCTGCGCGAGATGATTAGCTTCTGCTACACCGAGAACTGCTATCGCGCCTTCATCCTTGATTACTTCGGCGACCACAAGCATGCGGTCAACTGCGGGACGTGCGGCAACTGCACATCGTCCACCAAAGGCGCCGCCGGGCGCGGCCTCGGAGAGCAAGCTGTGCCGCTCGCGCCCTCTTCCGCGCTCGACGGCTTCGTCAGAGACAACGTTCCCTTCGCGCTCGACCTCGAACGCGAGTTGAGCGAGCAGTCGCGGCTGCGTCAAGCGCGCGAAAGAGCCGAAGCCGCCGGAGCAGGACTGTCCATCGAAGTTGACACAAGCTCGCCCTGGCCGTTTGACTCCGCCGAAGGCGAAGACCCTGGCCTCCATCAAGCGCAGTCCATCAACATCACGCAGGCGCGCTCCTTAACCGAAGAGGAGCGTTTGCTGGCGCGCAAGATTCTGGCGTGCGCGGCGCGCATGAATGGACGCTTCGGCAAGAACATGCTGGCCGCGACTCTGCGCGGCTCGCGCGCCAAGAACATCACGCAGGCCAGCCTCGACAAGCTCTCGACCTACGCCATCCTCAGCGACATGACGCAGGACGAGTTGCTGCTCTACATAGACGCGCTCATCAGCGCGGGCTGCCTCGCCGTCGCGGGCGGCGCGTATCCGACCGTCTCGCTGACGCTGTTGGGCCGTGACGTGATGCGCGAAGAAAGAAGCGTCGAACTGGCTCTGCCCTCAACCGCCGTCAGCGACCCGCTCGGCTCGCTCAACAGTGGCAAGCCCGCCGCCTTGAACAACCGGCAAGTCAACACCGTTGACGAAACCTACACGCTCTACTGCGACGGCCTAACCATCGAACAAATCAGCACACAACGCGGCCTGACCGAAATCACCGTCGAGAAGCATCTCGCCGATTGCATCCTGCAAGGGCGGCCCTTCGACATCTCGCGCCACGTCGCCGAACCGGACCGCGCGCAAATCGAAATCGCTATTGACCAACTCGGCACACAACTGCTCAAGCCCTTGCGCGATGCCCTGCCTTCGCATATCAACTATCGCATGATTCGCTTCGTCGTCGCACAGGCGCAGCGCGCCGAACAGAACGACAGAGAGCAACTTTAAGCCGTCGTCGTTTCAGCATGACAACGGTTTTTCCGTCGCGCCGATTTTCTCTCTGAGCCCTACTCTCATTCGTCAGTCTGCTAGTGCGCCGTTTTTCATTCGGTGGTATCTTGTCGCCGTCCGGTCGCGCTCAAGCCAACTCTCAAACTCTCTGGAGACTCATCCATGAACATCACTTCGCGCTTGATGATGGTCGCCGTCGTCATGCTTCTGTTGCTCGCCTCTGGCGCGCGAGCGCAACAAAGCGAAGCCTCGAAGATAGAGATAGGAGCGCAATTCTCGTCGCTGACGATGTTTCCGCCGCGCGAAACAGCCAGCGGATTATCCGTCTCCGTCGGCTTGAAACAAACCGAGCCGGGCTTCGGCCTGCGCTTCACCTACAACCTGAACAACCATCTCGCGCTTGAAGCCGAAGGCAATTTCTTTCCGCATCGAGAACTGATGCAAAGGACGACCGGCGGGCGCGTCGTTCAAGGGCAGTTCGGCCTCAAGGCCGGAAAGCGTTTCGAGAAGTTTGGCATCTTCGCTAAAGCGCGGCCCGGCTTTGTCAGCTACGGCGAAGTACTCTCGCATGTGGGCGAGGAAACGTTTGACTTCAACGGCCAGCCGTTCACCTTTCTCACGCTGCAACCGGAGCGACGGACATATTTCTCAATGGACGTTGGCGCGGCGTTGGAGCTTTATCCGTCGCGTCGTGTGGTCGCGCGCTTTGACGCGGGCGATACAATCATTCGTCAGGGACGCACGCCCGACTCCGGGCCGATTATCTTTGAACCGACTCCGCCAAGCTCCACACATAACTTTCAATTCAGCGCGGGGCTGGCCCTGCGACTGCTCATCCCAAGCACGGACAACGACGAGACTCAAACGTCCGGCACAAACGCGCCACGCTTTGAAATCGGAGCGCAGTTTTCATCGCTCAGCCTCAACTCCGTCGAACGCTCAGCGGGCGGCGGCGTCGGCTTCGGCTCAGTCAGCGCTCAAACAGAGTTTCACGACACGCAGACGGCACCCGGCTTCGGCGGTCGCTTCACTTACAATGTGACAGACCATTTCGCGCTCGAAGCCGAAGGCAATTTCTTTCCGCACAAGCACATGTTTATCAACGAAGGCAGAGGCGGCGGGCGCATCTCGCAAGGTCAGTTCGGAGCCAGGGTTGGAAGACGCTGGAACAGCTTCGGCCTCTTTGGCAAAGCCCGTCCGGGCCTCGTCAGCTTTAGTCGAGCATTCACCGTGGACGTGTTTCGCACCGGCGAGTTTGAGAGGCGCACCCATTTTTCGTTCGACCTCGGCGGCGTCCTTGAGTTCTATCCGTCGCGCCGCGTGGTCGCGCGCTTTGACGCGGGCGATACAATCATTCGCTACGGCAGTTCGTCGCTCTTCATTCCCAACTTTTTTCCAAGCGGAACGTTATCCCAAACGCCAGCCGAAACACGGCATAACTTCCAGTTCACGGCGGGCGTCGGTTTTCGTTTCTGAGCCGGATTCGTCTTTCACTTCGCACATTAACATAGGAGACTTCGCATGAGCCGCAACACGAACACAGACCCGCCGCAACCATCTGAGCCGCTGCCGCAGCCGGGCGACCCCGTGCCGCGCACAGGTCCCGACGATCCCATCGTGCCGGACCCTTCACAGCCTGAGCCGCTGCCGCTGCCGCCCGACACCGAGCCGACGCCAGCCGCGCCCGTGCGTGAGCCGGACGCCGCGCCGCCGCCCGTGGGCGACCCCGCTCCGAACGAGCCGACCCGTCTGGCCTGAACGCTTCGGCCAGCGGTTTCTTCAACCTCGCCCGTGCCGCATAGAGCTAGAGAGCGAGCGTGAGCGAGTGCGCTGGCAGTGCCGGCGCGCTTACGCTTCGCGCTATCTTCAACTGCCGGGCGCATCGGTGTAAGATAAACTTCGCTGCCGCATGTAAGATGAAAATCTTTGTCGAGAGCAAAACTCTGAGCTGTTTCACGTCGTAAACTTCCCTGAAGGAATGGTCATCGAACCGATAACGCATTGAAGAAGATGAGCGCCGATTATCCGCAGCCGACAACGCAACCCACGGCGCAGAATCTAGCCGCCGCTGGCGCCCGCTCCATCTCGCCTGAGCGCGTCCGCGGCGCGCTGGCCGAGCGACCCTTCGAGCCGCACCCGCTCTTCGTCAACGGCCACGCGCAGACGCTCGTGGCCTACGCCTGGCCGCGCCGCTTTCAACTGCGCGCGCATCGCCTCGACGAAGAGCGCGTCTTCGCCATCGAAGCGGGCGTGCAACTGCTCGCGCATTGTCGCTGGCAGAACGAGCCGCGCACAGCTTCGACCGTCGTGCTCGTTCACGGCCTGGAAGGCTCAAGCAGTTCCATCTACATTCTAGGCACGGCGGCAAAGGCTTTCCGCGCGGGCTTCAACGTCGTCCGGCTGAACCTGCGCAACTGCGGCGCGACCGAACATTTGACGCCGACGCTCTACAACAGCGGCATGAGCGGCGACCTCAACGCCGTCCTCAACGACCTCATCGAGCGCGACCAACTGCAACGCATCTTCATCGTCGGCTTCTCTATGTCGGCCAACATGGCTCTCAAGCTCGCGGGCGAAGCGCCCAATCAATTGCCCGCGCAACTCTCAGGCATCTGCGCCGTCTCGCCGCCGGTTGACCTCGCGACGAGCGCCGTCGCGCTTGAGGCTCGCGCCAACTGGCTTTATCAGCAAAGCTTCATGCGCTCCCTGCGCCGCCGGATGCGCCACAAGCAGAAACTCTTTCCAGACTTGTACGACACGACGGACATTCATCTGGTTCGCACGGTCAGAGAATTTGACGACCGCTACACCTCCATCCACGGCGGCTACGAAAACGCGGAAGACTACTACGCGCGCGCCAGCGCCTTGCCGCTCATTCGTCACATACAGATTCCGACCCTGCTCATCCACGCGCAGGACGACCCGTTCATTCCCTTCCACTCCTTCCGCGACCCGTCGCTTGCGACGAATCCGTCCGTCATCTTCATCGCCCCGGAACACGGAGGCCATGTCGGCTTCGTCGCCGCCGACACGCACGGCGAAGACCGCTTCTGGGCCGAGAATCGCATCGTGCAATTCTGCAAGCTGATTGACGACGGGCGCGCTCGTTGAAGCCGGGGTTGGCGCCACGCGGCCCGAGCCATTAAGCTGTGTCGCAGCTTGCTCAATACATATAATTATTGCCGGGTATGTTTTCAGTTTTAGGCATCATCGCGGTCTTCCTGCTGGTGCTGGCGAACGGCTTCTTCGTCGCGTCGGAGTTTGCGTTGGTGGGCGTGCGGCGCTCGCGTGTCGCAACGCTGGCGGAGGCTGGCGACGCTCGCGCGCAAAGGCTGCTGCGTTTGGTGGACAACCTCAACGCATATATCTCCGCGACGCAGCTTGGCATCACGCTGGCGTCGCTCGCCCTCGGTTGGATTGGCGAGCCAGCCATCGCGCGCCTGCTCGAAGGCCCGCTCGAAGGGCGCGTCTCGCAAGGCATGCTCGACACCATCGCCTTCGCCGTCGCCTTCATCACCATCACGTTTCTGCACATCGTGCTTGGCGAGTTGGCCCCGAAGACGCTCGCGCTTGAGCGCGCCGAAAAGGTGGCTCTGGCGATTGCGTGGCCGATGGAGTTGTTCTACAAAACCTTTCGCCTGCCGATTCGCCTGCTCGACTGGGCAGGGACGCGCACGGTCCGTCTCTTCGGCCTGCATCCGTCCGCCGAGCACGGCTCGATTTACACTTCCGAAGAGTTACAGCAACTCGTAGACGCTTCGCACCAGAGCGGCCATCTGGCTCCCGGCGCGCGTCGCCTGATTAACAGCATCTTCGCTTTCTCCGTGGCCGAAGTCCGCGAAGCGATGATTCCGCGCACCAACGTCGTCGCTCTGCCTGCGACGGCGACGCTGGATGAAGCGGAGAAAGTTTTTTGTGAGACGGGCTATTCGCGCCTGCCCGTCTTTCGTGAGCGGTTGGACAATATCGTCGGCGTGCTCTTGATGAAAGACTTGGTGCCTTGCCTGCGCAAAGCGGCTGAAGATTTTCAGTTGGAGAGGTTGCTGCACTCGCCGATGTTCGTTCCGGCGACGGCGCGGCTCGGCCCCGTGCTCGGGCAGATGCAGGCGGCGCAATCGCACATCGCCTTCGTCGTTGACGAGCACGGCGGCATCGAAGGCTTGGTCACGCTCGAAGATTTGTTGGAAGAGATTGTCGGCGAGATTAACGACGAGTACGACTCGGAGGCGCTCGCTCAAGTCGTCAGGGAAGAGAGCGGAGCTTACGTGCTCGACGGCATGCTGGCCGTGCGCGACGCGAATCGTCGTTTCAACCTGCGCTTGCCCGAAGAGGCTAGCTATACGACGCTGGCCGGTTTCCTGCTGGCGAAGGCCGGGCGGCTCCTGCGGCAGGGCGAATCAATCGAACACGACGGCGCACGCTTCACGGTCGAACGCATTGACCGCCGCCGCATTCGCAGCATACGCTTTCAGCCCGCGGGGGCAGCCGGGACGCCAGGCGTTAAAGCCCTGACGACGCCGAAGGTTAAAGCCTGACGGTGACGAAACTGAAGCTATTACGGCTTCAAGGCTTCACTTCGCCTGCGCCGCGCGTTGTCGTCGCTGCTCCGCAGTTAAGCCGACGCCGCCGCGCGAAATAAACGGGCGCGGCGGCCAACCAAATCCGCATGCGTGTGTCTATAGAGTTGACCTTCTGGAACCTCTCTTGTGAGGATGGCCGCCTTTGAGTCGCAGCGAAGACGAGTTAATCACAGCCGCGCAGGCGGGCGACGCCGACGCCTTCTGCCTTCTGGCCGAAAGCTATCAACGGCGCGTCTACCTGCTGGCCCTGCACTACTGCCGCGACGCGCAGGACGCCGAAGATTTATCGCAGGAAGTCTGGCTCAAAGCCTTCAAGGCGCTCGGCGGATTCCGTGGCGAGTCGAGCTTTTATACATGGCTGCGGCAGATTATCATCAATTCATTTCTCAACCACCGGCGCGCAGCCTCTCGCCGATGGACGAGCGATAGCTCAGCCGTCAACCTTGAACAACTCGCCGAGATGGACGAAGCAAACGGCTGGCAAGCCGGGCGCGCGCGCGATGCCGAAGGCGACATGCACGCGCGCCTGCTCTTGCAAAAAGTGTTCGAAGCCCTCGGAGAATTGACGCCGCAGCAACGCTTGATTTTCCTGCTCAAGCACCGCGAGGGTTTGACCTACGAGGAAATCTCGAAGGCGTTCGGCTGCTCGACGGGGACAATCAAGAAGGCTCTCTTTCGCGCCGTCTCAAAGTTGCGGCAACGCTTGGGCGTCGAGGCCGCGGCTCCCGAATATGAGCCGTGCGCGGCGGGCGAAAATATTTAGGACGGAGTTCAAACGATGCACAATTGTCGCCGGACGGAAAGCCAGTTCGCTGACCTGCTCTTCGCCGGGATGGACGGCGAGCGCAAGGCTCATCTCTTAACCGAGATTGAGCATTGCCCGGACTGCCTGAGCCAATACCAGTCGCTCTCCGACACGCTCTTTATCTTCGAGGGGACGACCGCCGCCGCCACGCCGCCGGAACATTACTGGCCGCGCTACAACGCCAACTTGCGCGAGCGGCTGCTCACGCCGGAGCCTGCGGCTAATCTTAACAAGAGCGCTCGCGCTTCCATTTGGAAACGATTGCTGACGGCGCGGCTGCCCGTTCCCATCCCCGTCGCTGCGGCCCTCGTCGTCTGCTTAGCTCTGACTTCCGCGCTGGCCTTCAGGCAAACGGCTGTCGCGAAAACTCAGCCCGCGCCCGCTCCGCCTTCGTCCGTTAAGTACATCGAAATTCCCGTCACGCAAGAGAAGATTGTGACGCGCATAATCTATGTCGAGAAGAAGCAGGCGAAGGAACGCGGGCGCAAACAGTCGCTGCCGGAAGTCGCGGGCTTGAACGAGAGCAACGACCGCGAGGCTGCGGGCAACAAGGATGAAGACAAGGCAGGCTTTTTCACGCGCGCCAATCTCAAGGGCTTTCAACCGGCGGACGACATGAAAATCAGAGTCCTCAAGAGGAACAACACGGATGACAAGTAGAAAGTTAACCGGCTCTCTTCTCTGCCTGCTGCTGCTCTGTGGCGCATCGGCTATCGGCGCGCGGGCGCAGGAGGGGAAAAAGCAGCAGTTGGTGATTCCGATGAAGGGCGGCTACTTCGTCGCCTTCACGACCGAGGCCGACCCGTCCAACGCGCGCGCGCTGTCGTCGAGCTTCGCCGAAGCTTATTTCAAGTCGCAGACGATTCGCCGCGTCTTCGTCGATAGCGGCAGCGATTTCTTCTTCGGCTACGACCTGGTGATTGAGCCCGTAGCCGACGCCAAGCAGTTTCGCGTCCTCGTCAAGCCGCTCAGCGCGGAAGACGAGAAAGAGTTGCGCGCCCGCACGTCCTTCAAGACACGGCGCATGCACCCGGACTATAACGTCGCGGGATTGTCGCGCGCCGCCGCCCCACAGTTGATTCAAGACGGCGATGCCTTCGCGCTCGACGTGCTCGTCAACCCGCAAACCGGCGGCAAGATTGTTGACGTGGTGCAAGTCTCGTTTGACCAGACGAAGTTGCGCGAAGCGCCGATGAGCCTCAGCCCGCCGCGCGATTACACGCTCGCCGATGTCGAGTTGAATATCAGCAACTACAAGCTGCTGGTCAACGGAGAACTGGTCGCCGGAGCCAGACGCACGGGCGGCTGCGCCGGGCCGCTCGTCTGGTTTCACCTGCCCGGCAAAGGCCGCTTCATCTTCTCGCTGACGCCGCACGAGGGCTACGACTTTCGCAAGGTGGCGACCATAGAGCACAACAAAATCACCTTCAACTGGGACGGCAGCCAGTACGAGTGGTTTTCCGACTCGCCCATTATCGGCAGCGGCGGCAACTGGAATCTATGGGTGACGCGCGATGCCGGCTACATCCCTGAGTTCTACGATTCGACGACGCCCAAGACGACGCAAACGACTGCCAAGAGCGTGCCGCTACGCGCCGAAGGCAAAGACGGGCCGACCACCAAGGCTCCGCCGAACCTGACCTTTGACGAAGAGGCCGGGCGCAACACGAAGAGCCGCAAGCAAGTGTTGGTCGAAAGAGAACCGGCCCTGAGCAGCGCGGCGGCGGCCAGCCAGACTCCCAGACGAATCCGCATCGTCATCGGAGCCGCCGACCGCATCGAAAATCTTCTCCCTAAAAACTAGACCGCGACACTGCGCAGGCTGACATAAAAGAGCAAGCCTTTCGTGGCTTGACGCCGGACGTGTGCCTGCTCGCGGAGCCGCGCGACTGTCATCAACGAGTCATCATTCAACAAAGGAGACAGCCTCTATGAAAAAAGATTTAATCTTAGTCGCAGCCCTGATAGCGCTTTCTTCATGCTTTAATTCCGGGGAGGCGCGCGCGCAGTCTGAAGAGTTGCAAAGGTTCGAAGTCGGCGTTCATTTCTCATCGCTCACGCTGGACACCAGCAGCACGACGGAGGCGGGACTCGGCGTGAGATTCACCTACAACGCGACCAAAAACATCGCCTTTGAAGCCGAAGGCAATCTCTTTCCTCACGACGCGCGCGCGCGCGCGCAACTCGACGGCGGGCGCGGAGCCGAAGGGCTCTTCGGCGTCAAGATTGGCAAACGCTACGAGAAGTTTGGCATCTTCGCCAAGGCGCGTCCGGGCCTCATCAGCTTCACGCGCGGCAAGTTCAACATTGTGCCGAACAACGATGGAAGCTCTTTCCCTTTCGACTTGCACACCGAGCGCCTCACACACTTCGCCTTTGATGTCGGCGGCGTTCTGGAGTTCTACCCGACGCGCCGCATCGTCGCGCGCTTTGATGCTGGCGACACCATCATTCGCTATGGCGACACGACGCTCGACACCTTCAGCGGCCCCGCCGGCGGGCCGTTCACTCCTTTACAATTTACGGTTCCCGGCAACATCACACACAACTTTCAATTCACGGCGGGCGTCGGCTTTCGCTTTTAAGCAAGTCTGACTTTCGCTTTTAAGCGAGCAAGGCTTGCGCGGCGCGGCAATGCTTCGTTTGCGCTGACGAGAAAGGCGACGGCTCAAACTAAAGCCGTCGCCTCTTTCGTTCTCGCGCTTGTTAGAAGACGAGGCGCGCTCCGAATTGAAACTGGCGACCGGGGTCTGAATTTTGCAGGCCGGGCTGCGGCGCGAGGAAGGTGGCGAGCGGCGTGGCGGCATTGCCGTAGATGTTGTTCAACTTGATGTAGTTCGTGTGGTTCGTCAGATTAAAAGCTTCGGCGCGTAGTTCAAGGCGCACGCTCTCGCGTAGTTGGAACCTGCGCGCGAGCGAGAGGTCAAAGCTCGCCTGCATGGGCGCGCGGAAAGAGTTGCGCCCAAAGCCCGCGGGACGGTCAACCGTGTAGCCGTCGCCGTTATTGTCAACTCCTGTGATGGCGTTGACGGGCAAGCCGGAGGCCAGCGTCGTGACGAAAGAGAGTTGCGATTGAAACGGCAACTCGACGAAGCCGTTGGCGACGAAGCGGTGGCGTTGATGAAAATCCGAAGGGCCACGCTCCTGCCGCGCGTCAACGCCGAAGAGATTCGGCACGCCCGTGTCAGGCTCGCCGAAGAACATCGAATCGGTCAAAGCCGAAGCGTAAACGTAGTGAGCCTCGAATTGAAAACGATTGCTCAAGCGACGCAGCAATCCGAAGTCGAGCGCGTCGTAGTTGCTCGAAGCCGTGTTTTCGATGACGGCGACTTTTCGAGTTTTGATGCCTTGATAAGTTGTGCCGAACGGCCTCGTCGCGTCGGCAGCCGCGGCGGAGAGCGTCTGCCCCGGCGCGCTGCGAATGAAGGGCGCGGGCGCGTTGATGTCGTTGACGCGCATCTGCTTGAGCGTGCGCGAATGAATCGCATCCATCGTCAGCGTCCAATCTTTAAAGAGAGAGCGCTGCAAGCCGAAGGAAAACTGCATACTGTAAGGATTGAGCAGCTTTGCCGCTGGAAGATAAACGTAATCGCGTATCGCTTCCGCGCTGCCGACGGGAGGCGCGACGAGCGAGTTTGGAAACGTGGGCGCGCCCGGCGTTGGGCTTGGCGTGTAATTGAATCTATAGGTTCTGAGATTCGCGTCAACGCCTTCGAGCAGGAAGCGGCGCGTGATGTACATGTAGTACTGGTCGTGGAAGACGCCCGCGCCGCCGCGCAGGATGGTCTTGCCGTCGCCCGCCACGTCGAAGGCGAAGCCAAGGCGCGGGGCAAAGTTGTTGCGGTCATCGGTGATTGATTGATAGTCGTAGCGCAAGCCGAGGTTCGCCGTCAAACGTGACGCCACGCGCCAGTTGTCCTGCACGAAGGCGGAAAAAATCGTCTGCCCGTAACGGACGAAGCCGTCGCCGAATTTCTGCGTGTAGTCAAGCGGGGTTTGGCCGGGCAAGGGCGTGCCGGGGCTGAAGCGATATTCGCCAAACGGCGTCGAACTAAAATCACGAACGTGCTGGCGCGTGTAGTCGCCGCCGAATTTCAAGTCGTGATTACGGAATTGCATCGCCAGTTGGTCGGCCATCTGCCATGACTGCGAGCGCACCCATGAATAGTTCGAGCCGCCTTCCGTGCTGTAGTTCGGGCGGACGATTGAGACTTGCGGAAAGAGCGCGCTCGATGCGGACGGCAGCGCGTTGACGTAGCTCGCGCGCAGTTCGTTGACCGCTCTGCCCCACACCGTCCGGTCTGTGAATTGAGCGCCGACGGCCTGCGTCTTGCTGACCTGCGCCGCGCTCGGCTGCGTGAAATTGCTAACGCGGTCGTTCGGATTATCGTTCGTGTTGCGATTGCCGTTGAGCCTGAGCGAAGCGGAGTGCGTGTCGTTAAAGTTGTAATCGAAACGGGCGAGGCCAACGTAGTCGCGGAAATTTCCGATGTAGGTCAACGGCTGCGGCTTTTGAATGAACGCGCCGCGCGTTGCGCGCGTCTGCTCGTAGTTGACGAAGAAGGTCGCGCGCTCGTTCCACAAGGGCCCGCCGAGCGCGCCGCCAAACTGCGCAAGCTCGTTCGGCACATGCTGCGACGCGACGGGCGGGGCTGCCTGAATGCCGCTCGGGCGCAGGAAGAAGAAGCCCTCGCCGTGAAAGTTGGCCGTGCCGGAGCGCGTGACCGCGCTGATGATTCCGGCGCTCGACCCGCCATACTCCGCCGAATACTGGTTGGTCAGAACCTTGAACTCCTGCACCGCCGACAGAGAGACTTGCTGCTGCGGCGCGTTGGCAAAGACGAAATCGTAGTTGCTATTGCCGTCGAGCTTGTAGAAAGTCTGGCGATAAGAGTTGGCGTTGATGGAGAGGCGCGCGGCGGTCGAGCCGTCCGCGCCGAGGCCGCCCGTGTTGCGGACGTGCGGGTCGAGCAGGGCGAAACGATTCAAGCTCCGACCGTTCGACGGCAGTTCGCCAATCTGCCGCGTGTCAACCACCTGACTCACTTCGGGCGCGTTATTGACGACGGGCGAGACGGCATCCGTGATTGTCACCGACGCGCTGATGCCCTTCAATTCCAGAGCCGCATCAATCGTCGCAATGCCGCCCGAAACAAGCGCGACCTGCGCCGTTGACGAATCACGAAAATCGTCTGCGCTAACAGTCACTTCATAATCCGCCGCCGGAGGAAGACCGCTCATGAAGAAGCGTCCGTCCTCGTCCGCTTGCGCTTCACGGCTCAAGCGCAACGTCGCGCTCCTGACACGCACGCGCGCCCCGCCGATGCTCGCGCCCGTGCCGGAAGATGTGACGACGCCGCGAATGCCCGCCGTCAATTCCGTCTGCGCCAGCGCGGTAGACTGCGCGCAGAGGCAGACGGTTAAAGCCAGAAGAATGGCGTGTAGAAGAGTCCGCTGTTTGTAGGATTGACGCGTCGCCATCGGATGCCTTTCTTGCAAGTCACGGCCGGCGACTCTAGAATGAAGAAGACCGCCAGCCTCTCAAGGGTTGTCGTTCAAAAGGGTTCGCGCGGCTGCTTCGCCAAAAGTCAGGCCGAGCGAATCCTTCTTGATAAGCAAGAAAATCTTCGAGCTTAGGATATTGATAGACGCGCTAAACTTCACGTCTCAGGATTGAAAATGAAATCCAATTTCAACTTTGATGACCATATAATAGACGGCAGCGGCGTGTCAATCATTATTCGCTCAAGC
Source organism: Blastocatellia bacterium (assembly GCA_033855775.1). Taxonomy (GTDB): domain Bacteria; phylum Acidobacteriota; class Blastocatellia; order Pyrinomonadales; family Pyrinomonadaceae; genus DASVTR01. The sequence continues at coordinate 23,992 of JAWVFT010000019.1, forward strand.
TCGCGTCGGTAGTGGCTGAAGAGAGAGAGCGAGGCTCAAGGCGCGCTTCGTTGATGCGATAGTCAAGGACGCTCTTGACGCGCCTCTGCATTACGCCCCGCGCGCCGGAGTAAGTTATAATCCGCGCGCACGAACGAAAGACGACGAAGACCGGCGGCGCGCAAGAACTGTCGCTGTCCGCTGTCGAGAATTAGAACCGAGAGGGTTGAGAAGAAATAATGGATGAGAAGAAATTGGAACAGTATCGCCGCGTGCTCTTAGAGCAGTTGCGGCAACACACGGAACACGTGCGCGACGAGCAGGCCGCGGCGTTGGAATTTGCCAGAGCCGACGACGGCGCCAAAGACAGCGTTGACATGTCGTTGCGCGATGTCAATCAGGAGATTGCGTTCCGCCTCGGCGAGCACGAATCGCGCATGGTCGCCGATATAGACCAAGCCTTGCTCAGAATGGATGAGGGTTCATACGGTGTCTGCGAGCGTTGCGACAAGCCCATTGACGAGCGCCGCCTCGACGCCATGCCGACCGCCCGCTACGACGCCGCCTGCCAAGCCATCATCGAAGCCAATGAGGGCCTCGATGACATGCCGACACTCTAACGACAGCAGCAAGTTAAGAGTGACGAGGGACGAGCAAGAATTAAAGCCGGGACGAGTGACAAGCGATAAGCGATGAGTTGTAATAACAACAACTCATCGCTTATCGTTTATCGCTCATCACTGCTTGTCACTTATCGCTCGTTGTTCGTCGCTTCTTACTGCTTACCGCTTTCTCCTGCTCGTCACTCGTCACTCTTAACTTACCACTGCTTTTCACGCCTTCGGGTGTGTCTTGTCGTAGACCGCTATCAATTTTTCCATCGAGACGTGCGTGTAAATCTGTGTGGTGGAGAGGCGCGCGTGGCCGAGTAGTTCCTGTATGTCGCGGAGGTCTGCGCCGCTGTCGAGCAGGTGCGTGGCGAAGCTGTGGCGCAGCGAGTGTGGGCTGATGTCGTGGATGCCCGCGCAGATGGTGATGTACTTGTCAACCATGCGCCCGACCGAGCGCGTGGTGATGCGCGTGCCTTGATAGTTGAGGAAGACGGCCTGCGTGTCGCGCTCTTCGGGCGGAGCGCTCTGGATAAAAACGTTGCGCACCGTCAGGTAGCTGAGCAGGGCGTGAAGCGCGGGGTCGCCGAAAGGAACGATGCGCTGCTTGCGTCGTTTGCCTGTGACGCGAATCAGCTTGCCCTTGAAATCAATCTCGCCGAGGTCGAGCTTGACCAGTTCGGAGACGCGGACGCCTGTTCCGTAAAGCAGTTCGAGGATGGCTCGGTCGCGGCGGCCCAAGTCAGTCTCCGTGTCTGGCGTTTCGATGAAACGGATGGCGTCTTCGACAGAGAGATGAACGGGCAGCTTCTTTTCCAGGCGCGGCGTAGAGACGAGCTTCGCGGGGTTCATCTCGATGACGCCCTCGCGCACTAAGAACTGAAAGAAGGTGCGCAGGGCCGCCAGCTTTCTGGCCACGGAGGTCTTCTTCTTCTGCGCCGTGTGGAGCGTGGAGAGCCATTCGCGGATGGTGATGTGGTCTATCTGCTTGATGTCGAGCGGGCGGCGCGCGCCGGTCTGCGCATCGGCGGGAGCGAGGTAATCGTAAAACTGCCCGATGTCGCTCGCATAGTTGCGCAGGGTGTGCTCGCTGACGTTGCGCTCGTAACGAAGATGCTCGAAAAATTGTGCGAGTAGCTGTTCTATCATGAACGCCCTTCCTCTCGCGGAGTGCGGACTGTGGCTTGCGGTTTTAAGAATAAAGCGGCCCGCGTCCATTCGCAATCTGAAATTCGCGTCCAGCGCTTTTAAAGAACAGCGGTCAGGGCAGGACGAAGGAATAGGTGATTGTGCCGACGACCTGCACGGGCTGGCCGGAAAGCGTGGTCGGAGAAAACTTCGCCTGCCGCGCGGCCTGCACGGCGGAGCTTTGCAGGGCGGGCGGGCCGGAGACGGCGCGGGCCGTGATGACCTTGCCGCTCTCGTCTATCAAGACTTCGACGACGACCGTGCCCATCGTCCTGAGACTCTTTGCCGACGGAGGATAGACGGGCTTGGGCAAGACAATCGCCTTGCCGTTGAGCGCGCCGCCGCTGAGCGGTCTTTTCGGCGCGGGCTGTGCGGCGGGCTGCGTTGTCGAAGCGGCTGGCGCGGGAGTCGGCTTGGCTGCGGGCGCTGGCGTTGAACTCGAAGTTGACGCTGGCGTCGGAGCCGGTGTCGATGTTGGTGTCTGTGTCGGAGCCTGTGTGGCTGAAGAGGTCGAAGGCTGCGCGTCTGTGTCGGATGATGAAGGCGTGGCTTCTGGAATGTTGCGGGCGAGCGCGCTTTCGCTTCGCTCAGGACGTTCCGGCTCGTCGTCCGGGCCGGGCGGGCCGATGGAGTTGCCGCCGCTCGTTCTTCTCATGGCGGGCGCAGCGTTGTTTGTAGTTGGAGCCGGAGCGCGGCGTTCGTTGTTGGCGTTGTTGGCGTTGCTGGCGGAGACAAGCGACTGGCCCGTGCCGGAGATTGAGACGGGGCGCGCTGCGTCAGGTTGAGTGACGGCGATGTTGATGTTCTCGAAGGGCAAACCTTGCGCCTGCTTTTGTCCAACGCGGTCGTAGTAGCCTTTGCGAGCGCGCACGCGCATGTTGGGACGCGTCTTGACGCGGAGGCTGATGGTGCGAAAGCGCCCGTCGTTGAAAGCGTCCTGCGGATAGTAGCTGAGCACGTATTGCTGCGAGAGGTCGGCGGCAATCTGCGTGAATGCCGCGTCCAGGTCGCTCGTGATGCGCGGCACGTAGACGGCCCCGCCCGTCTGCGAAGCAAACTCGTTCAGACGATGGCGCGCGGACAAATCGTATAGATTGGCGTTGTCGTCGTGCTGCCCTGTCTGGACTGCGTAGATTTGCACGTCGGCCATGATGACGTGCTTGAGGGCCGAGAGAAAATCGTTGTCGGCGCTGAGCGTGTCGGCTCCGTCGGAAACGATGACGATGACTTTGCGGCCCGCATACGGGCGCACGTACTCGGCGGCTTTGACCACTGTGTCAAAGAGCGCGGTCGCGCCTTCTTCGGGTTTGCCGAAATTTTCGATGGTATGCACCAGCGTCCGCACGTCGTTGGTGAAGGGCTGGACGAAAATCGGGACAGTCCAGATTGAGTAGATGGCCGCCTGATCAATGGGACGCATGACGGTGCGGAAGAAGCGTATGGCAGCCTTCTTTTCAAACTCGCGCGCCGCCGACAGGCTCATGCTGTTGTCGAAGAGCATGACCAGGTGAACGGGCGTTTCCGAATGGCCCAGTTCGCTAATCTCCTTTGGCTGCCCGTCAACGCGCAACTCGAAATCTTCCAACTTCAAATCCGTCACGGCGCGGCCCTGCGTGTCCACGACCGAAGCGGGAACCGTCACCAGATTCGAGTTGATGCGGACGACATCGGCTTCGTCAACTTCATCGCCTTCCTGTGTCTCCGCGCTCTTGGTTGACGCGGGCGCGGCGGCTGGCGTCGGCGTCAGCGCGGGCGGCGGGTCGCCGAGCGGAATATTGAGGGGCGGAGCTATCTGCTTGGTTGGAGCGGGCGCGCTGTCAGCGGGCGGAGTCGAAGTGGAGCGACGCTGCCGCTGCTGCGCGGGCTGGCGCGGGCTGGCGGCGGGCTGCGTCTCGCGCCTGCGCCCGGACTGCGCTCCGACCTTCGCCAAAGGCGACAGCAGCGCAATCATAAACAGCGCGCTCAAGGCGACGAGCCGGAGATTGGAGCGAACGCAGGCGCGCTCGGCTAACGGGCGGCGAGACGCGTCGCGGTGTCTGCGTAATGGATTGTGTGAAGCCAGATGTCCCACTCTTTTAATGCCAGTTCGACCTGTAGTTGACGACGTTCATATTTACGCCGGACGCGGCGGCGTTGTTCCTCTGCCAGCGGTTCGAGCAGCGCGAAAGTAATGTTGGCGGGTTGATAATTTTTCGCGTCGGCGCTGGTGACGTAGCGCGCCAGCGCGGCGGTCGCGCTCTTGGACGGAGCCTCTACGAGCGGCTCGCCAGCCGCCAGCCGCGCCGCGTTCAAGCCCGCGAGCCAGCCCGACGCCACCGATTCAACATAACCTTCGACACCCGTAATTTGACCCGCAAAGAAGAGCGAAGGTTGCTCGCGCGTCTGCATTGTGGCCTTCAGGACGCGCGGCCCGCAGATGTAAGTATTACGATGAATCTGTCCATACTGCAAGAATTCCGCTTCGGCCATGCCCGGAATCAGCCGCAGGACGCGCGCCTGATCGCCAAAGCGCAGGTGATTCTGAAAACCGACGAGGCTGTAGGCGTCGGCCAGCACGTTCTCCTGCCGCAACTGCACGGCGGCGTAGGGCTGGCGATTCGTGCGCGGGTCAACGAGGCCGACCGGCTTCATCGGCCCGTAGCGCAGAGTGTCCACGCCGCGCCGCGCCAACTCTTCCAAAGGCAGGCACGCTTCGAACCAGCGCGTCTCTTCAAACTTGTGCAGCTTCACGCTCGTCGCTTCCAAAAGAGCCTGATGAAAGCGCGCGTACTCTTCTTCGTCAAACGGGCAGTTCAAATAATCGTCGCCGCCCTTGCCGTAACGCGCGGCCCGGAAAGCTATGCTTTCGTCAACCGAGTCGGCGGCGATAATCGGCGCTATGGCGTCGTAGAAGTACAACTGGTCGTCGCCCGTCAAGCGCATGATGGCGTCCGTCAAAGCCTCGGACGAGAGCGGCCCGGTGGCGATGACGGTAATCTCGTCCCGCGGAATCTCCGTCGCTTCTTCGCGCACAAGCGTAATCAACGGGTGAGCTTCGATGCGCTCGGTCACATACTCCGCAAACTTGTGGCGGTCAACGGCCAGAGCCGCGCCCGCCGGAACGCGCGTCGCCGCCGCTGCCTCCAACACGAGCGAGCCGCCGCGCCGCAACTCTTCCTTGAGCAAGTAGGGCGCGGTTCCCGGCTCGTCGGATTTCAAAGAGTTGGAGCAAACGATTTCGGCCAGCTTGTCCGTGCGATGCGCCGGAGTCGAACGCACGGGCCGCATCTCGTAAAGCCGCACACGCGCGCCCGCGCGAGCCGCCTGCCATGCCGCTTCCACTCCGGCGAATCCGCCGCCGATGACGATGACTTCATTCATAACTAATGAGCGGTTGGCGGTCGAAGGTTAGCGATGAGCGCGAAACTGCGAGATGAGCGCGAAACTGCGAGATGAGCGCGAAGCTGCGAGATGAGCTTGAGCCTTTAACCTTGCGACCTTTGCCTTTCATTGTGGAGCGGGAGCTTTGCTGGCGGGAGTGTCCAGCTTGTAGTCCTTGGTTTCAGTCTCGAAGTGGCGATAGTCGCTGAACTCGCGTGTCTCGTTGGCTTCGATGCCCTTGAAGAGAAAAATCTTGGCCGAGAAGTTGACCTGCGCGAAGCGCGGCAGCCAAACGCCGTCGCCGATTCGGGTCTGCTCGAAGACGAAGGACGAGCCGGGGCGAATCGAAGCGACGAGGCCGCCGCCCATCTTGTAGCCTTCCGCGAGCTTCGCTTCGAGCCTTATCACTTGCTTATCCGAAGGGTCAATCCAGACGATGCCGATTAGCTTCGTGATGATGTCTTCGGCGCGATTCTTCGGACGAAAGCCGGGGCGGGGACGAAAGTCGAAGACGACGGCCTCGCGGTCGCGCAGGCGTTCGCGGCGTGGGCTGACGAACTCGCATGCGTTGAGAAACTGCGCCACCGTAATATCATCATCGTCATCCTTCTTCTTCTCTTCCTCGCCCTTCTTTTTTTCGGCGGCTTCCTTTTTCTTCTGCTCGCGCTCGTCGCGCTCGCGTTCATACTTGGCGACAAACTCGGCTATCGTCTTGTCTTGCTTGGCGGCGCGTTCAGCCGACAACGGGACACCGTTTTCGCTGATGACTTTGTAGAACGAGCCGCCGCCCTGCAAAGGGTAAATCTCGTAGACCGTCACCTTCTCTTCCTTAATCTCGCCCTTGTCGTTAATCTTGCGCTCGGTGCGTTTCTCCGTGAACGCATACTCGGACACGCGCTCGTCCAACTTCTCCTGATTCTTCTCGACCTCCTTGAGCAGCGACGGAATATCCAGAGCCTCGCTGCTCGGCGGGTCAAACACCGCGTCGCTGAAATTCGCGTCATAGCTGACGCGCTGAAGTTTCAACGTTAAAGAAGCTGGCAAATCGTCTTTAGCGGATTGAGCCGCGCGCTCTATCTGCATGCGATGCGGCACGAGCAGGCCGCTGCTCTCTGCGCGATAGTCCGCAAAGCGCGTCACGGTTTGTCTGGCCACGTCGTCAATCTTCAGCAGCAACTTTGTCTGAACGCCGAACGAGTAGCGCAGTCGCGCGCCCGCGCGTGTCGAGAACTCAAGCACGTAAGCTGCTTCCGCGTCGCTGCGGTCAAGAGCGACTGTGCGCGCCAGCACGTTCAGCTTCTTGTAATCAATCAAGCGGCTGGCAGCCAGCGCCGCCTGCAACTTGGCCGCGCCCGCTTCCGCGTCGGTCAGCGTGCGCAGGCTTCCGTCCGCGCCGCGCATCCAGGCCGAACGCGCGCTGGCCGCGCTCGTCACTTCTCCATTATCCAACGTCAGGTCTGTGCGAACGGCGGCGGGGAATCTCTCGCGCGTTCGCGCGCTCCCGGCGCGCTCTCCCTCAAACGTCCACTCGTAAGTCGCGACCTTGACGCCCGCCAGCCGTTTCTTGCCGCCGACGGCCTTCCAATATTCGCCGATAATCTTTTCGGGCGCGGGCAATTTTTGGCGAGCCTCGACCCGCGCCTGCTGCCCGTAGACAGTCGAGCCGGTCAGGGCGAACAGAGCCAGCGCGCAGAGCAACGCCTTTAGCCATCGCTGTTGTTTGAAGACGACGACCGCCGTGTGGCCGTCCCGGTTCAAGGGGCAATTTGTGTTCATGATAAATCCGAGAGGCGCGTGGGGAGCAACTCAAAACTGGACGGGCATATCCTAACCGATTTTCGCCCGCAGCGGAAACCATCAAGACGCGACGCGGCGACGCAGGCAAGAAGAGACGCGGAGACGCGGAGACGCGGGGACGCGGCGAGTTAGAAATGAGTGACAATGCGGCTGGACGCAGACGCCGCAAGCATGACAACACTGCGACTCGCAGACGTGTGGATGAAACGAAGCGAAGACAGAGGCGACGCAGCGGTGCTGCTTAGACTTGAAGATGGAACGAAGTGAAGACAGAGGCGACGCGGCCTTCGAGATGAAGGAGCAATGCGGTAACTTTGCCAGCTTGCTTTTTCACCGCGTCGCCGTGTCTCCGCGTCGCCTCTGTCGCCGTGTCGCTTAAGACGGCTGGCCTTCGGTCGTCTCGTCGGCTCCGGGCGGCTGCGGCACGTCTGCGTCCATCGCTGCCGCCGATTCCTGCTCGGCTTCCAGTTCGTTTTCTTCGTTATCCAGAGGTTGCTCGTCCACGCTCTCCTCGCGCGCTGCTTTATTCGCGCCGCCCGTTTGCTCTGTCATGTTAGCTCCTTTTGCTGTCCTGATATTCAACGCTTGCGCGCCGCCTTGCGTCCCGCGCCCTTCGCGCCCTTCTTCGCGCCGCTCTTCTTCGCTACGCTCTTTTTCGAGCCGCTCTTCTTGCCGCCGCTTTTCTTGCTGCTGCTCTTTCCGGCTGAAGCCTTCTTCTCGGCGGCTCCCTTCTTCGCGCCGCCTTTCTTGCGCGCGATGGAGGCTCCTCCTTTCACGCCCGCCAAAGGCATGCCGTCGGCTCCGAGCGTTTGTCCGGCCTTCAGTGTTTGCCCGCCGCCCGAAGATTGCTTTCCCTTCTTGCGCGCCACCTTTTCGCGCACGGCCTCCATCAGTTGCGCGATGCGCTCGGCCTCCGACGGCGGCTCGGCGTCGCCGCTTTCCCTGCGCTCCGTTTCTAACTGCTCAAAGCGAGCGCGCATCTCCTCGGCCATCGCGCCCTGATTTTGATGAAACTCAAACTCGTTAATCTCTCCGCCGCCGATGTCATAATTGGAGCGGTTACGTTTTGGGTCTTTAGGCATCTTGTTCTTCTCCCTCCATGGCCAGCGCGGCCTGCTTGACAGCAACAGCGGCGCGTTCGTATATTTGCTCCCGACAATTAAATCGTCCAAGCCACCTTAGCTCAGTTGGTAGAGCGTCCGATTCGTAATCGGAAGGTTCGTCGGTTCGACTCCGACAGGTGGCTCTCTTTTTTTCCTCAAAGTTTCAAACAAACTGCACGCTAAGAAGGCATTTCGTCTACCCACTTTTTATAACCGAACTGCTGAATAGTATGTTTCTGGTGGTGATTAGCGCATAAGACTCTGCACTTTTTCACTTCCTCTTCGATGGTCTTCAGGCTATATGTTTGATGCGCCATCCGGCTAACTTCCCTGCGCTTTTCAGCCGGATTAAGATGGTCTAAGACCAACATGTCCGGGTCGTTGACCGCGCATCCCTCCCACTCGCATTGTTTGGTTTTCAAATATTCGTAGAGCCATCTTCGATTAGCCAGAGCTTTAGCTTTATTGCGCTCGTAGTTCCGACGCGGATGTGTCCTGTAGTGTTCATTATCAATCTCTCTTTTACAGTCACGGCAGTAAGGTTGCAGGCCATCTAGATTGCGCGCGAATTTGTGAAACTCACTTCTGTCTTTGAACCTTCTGCAACGGAAACATTGTTTCGTTCCCGCAATTAGGCTTGAAGCTGCTACGGCTGCCAGCATCGCTTCTGCTCCTCCGTCCCTCTTTGAAGCAAGACCTTTCCTTGTCGTTGTGTCCGGCATCTTAGCACAACCAATATCTTGAGAGCAGGCAGCGCCTTCAGCTTTCGTGTCATCGGTTCGGTCAAAGTCAACGGCGTGACAGTGATTAAGAAGGCTGGCGCGATGGCGGCGGGGCGCGTCGCTTGACAGTCTCACGAAGCGCGACTTACATTCGTGCTCGCTTCCCAAGCAATCGCAGTCAGCCCAGAAGTCATTGCCCCTTTGTTTGTTCTAATCAAGCATCCCAGTCTTGCCGGAATTGCCTGGCCGCAGTTTCCCGCAATAGCTTTCCGACTCTACAGGAGAAGTCCAATGCCCCAAACGCAGCTTATCAAACGTTATCTGAAGCAGCCATTCATTCTCACGCTGGCTGTTCTCGTCATCACAGGTTGGCTCAGCGCGACGGCTCGCGCCGGATGCTCGACCCCTCGATTCAGAGTCGCGCCGAGCTACGCGGTCGGCGCGTTGCAGCCGCGCTCCGTCGCCGTCGGCGACTTTAACTCGGACGGCAAGCCAGACCTTGCCACCGCCAACCACACCGCCAACAACGTCTCGATTCTGCTGAATCTAGGCGGCGGCATCTATGGAACTCCGACCACATTCCCGGCTGGCGACGGGCCGATGTTCGTCGTCACCAGCGACTTTAACTCGGACGGCAAGCTCGACCTGGCAGTAGCGAATCGTTTTACCAACGACGTTTCGATCTTCATCGGCAACGGCGACGGCAGTTTCGGAGCGCCGACCAACTACACTGTCGGCTCGGAGCCTTCGGCCATCGCTGTCGGAGATTTCAACTCCGACACTAAACCCGATTTAGCCATCAGTAACAGTTCGTCCACCTTCGTCTCTATCTTGCTCGGCACGGGGGCTGGAACGTTCACGGCGGGCGCGAACGTTCCCGTCATCGGCAGCGAAAACGGCAATCCATTCTCCATCGTTGCGGGCGACCTCAACGCGGACGGCAAGCTCGATTTGGTGGTGCCGGAATACAACAGCACGACGAGCGAAGTCGCCGTCCTGCCCGGCAACGGCAACGGAACCTTCGGCCCGAAATTCTCCATCACCGGAGTCGGCACGACTTACTCCGTGGCTCTAGCAGACTTCAACTCGGACGGCAAGCTCGACATCGTGACGGCGAACCTGCGGAACAACGGCTCGCAACCCGGCTCTCTCACCGTCCTCTTCGGCAACAACACGTATGGGACGAGCGGCGCCAAGACTCTCCATACTATGCAAGGCGGCGACCCGATTAGGCTCGCCGTCGGCGACTTTGACAACGACGGCAAGCCGGACGTAGTGACGGCCAACTTCGGCGCGATGCAGTACAACACAGTCTCGCTGTTTCTGAACGCGAATCTGGCCGGCGGCGCCAACAGCCCGGAAAACATTTTCTACGTCGTTTCCGGCACGTCGCCCATCGCCGTCGTCGCCGCAGACTTGAACGGCGACAGCAAGACAGACTTTGTGACAGCCAACTACAACACCAGCAATCTCTCCGTGTTCCTCAATCCCGGCGCAGGCAACTTCCCCGCGCTGGTTCCCGTCTCCGTCCAGCCTCCGCCGACTTTCGACGGCAATATCAGAAACATCTTGACGGGGGATTTTAACAACGACGGCAAGCAGGATTTGATGACCTCCGGCAGTTCGGTCGAAGTCAGTCTGGGCAACGGGGCGGGAGGTTTCGGCGCTGCGATTAACAGCATCGTCTCTGTTCGCGTCAACGATGCAGGGCAAAGCCCTGTGGCTCTGGCCGACTTTAACAATGACGGCAAGGTTGACCTCGCGGCCATTGACCCTAGCAGCAACTTCCAGTTGGAAGCCTTGCTCGGCAACGGCAACGGGACCTTCGGCTCCAAGAAGCAGCTTATCGTCGGCACTTTCGCGCAGTATCTTGCCACCGGAGATTTTAACGCCGACGGCAAACAGGATATCGTGGGCATCTCCAATTCCACGCCCAACACCATCACCACCTTTCTCGGCACCGGAACCGGCAACTTCACCTTCACGTCCAACAACAATCTGGGCGCGGGCGGCTCGTTCATCATCACGAAGGACTTCAACTCGGACGGCAAGCTCGACTTGGCTGCTGTCACAAGCGGCTCCAACCCCGGCATCAACATCCTGCTCGGCAACGGCAACGGGACGTTCACGCAGACGCCGCCAATTGTCGGCGCCGGAACGGTTCCCTCTTATCTCGTCTCAGCCGACTTCAACCTTGACGGCAAGCAAGACATCGCGGCTCTCTATCCGGCTCCGAGCAACAACATCTCAATCTTCCTGGGCGCGGGCAACGGCAGCTTTGGCGCAGCCTTGAATTTCCCGACGGGAGCGACCCCGCAAAACCTGACCGTGGCCGACTTCAATCGTGATGGCATTCCCGATTTGATGACGGCGAATATGGCCTCCAGCGACGTTTCCATTCTTCAGGGCAACGGCCTCGGCGGATTTGGCGTGCCCATCAGCGTTTACGTGCTCGGCAAACCCAGAGCCGCCGCCGTTGCCGACTTTAACAACGATGGCGCGATTGACTTCATCACTGCGCATAGCGACAACGACTTTAACGGCATCGCCAGAGCGGTCCCCGTGCTCAACGCCTGCCCCGGCGGCGCGCAGGTCGCGGACTTCGACGGCGACGCTCAGACGGACATCTCCGTCTGGAATCCCAACAACGGCGACTGGTACATCTTCAACAGCCACGACAACTCCTTCCGCACGCAGGCCGACTGGGGACGCCAATCGCTCGGCGACTTCCTTGTGCCCGGCGACTATGACGGCGACAGCAAAACCGATGTCGCCATCTTTCGCCCATCGGAAGGCAACTGGTACGTCATCCAGAGCAGCAACAACTCCATCCATATACAGAACTGGGGCGGCCCCGGCGACCGTCCCGTTCGCGCCGACTTCGACGGCGACGGCAAGACGGACTTCGCAGTCTTCCGCCCATCGGAAGGCAACTGGTACATCCTCTTGTCGGCCACCAACACGACCAGAGCGCAGGGATGGGGACTCAGCACGGACAAGCTCGTTCCCGGCGACTATGACGGCGACGGCAAGGCCGACATAGCGGTCTGGCGTCCTTCGGAAGGCAACTGGTATATCATCCGCAGCACGAACAACACCGTCATCCAGCAGCAATGGGGCATCGGCGGCGACGTGCCTGTCCCCGGCGATTACGATGGCGACAGGAAGACGGACATAGCGGTCTGGCGTCCCTCGGAGGGCAACTGGTACATCATCCAGAGTTCGACCAACACCATCAAGCTGAGCAACTGGGGAGACTCCACAGACATTCCCATCCCCGGCGATTACGACAAGGACGGCAAGACGGACGTGGCCGTCTATCGTCCCTCGCAGGGCAACTGGTACGTCATTCCGAGCGCGACGGGCGTCGCCTACTTCCGCACGCTCGGCGTCGGCAACGAAGTCCCGATTCCCTCGACTTACATTCCCTTCCAGCCGCCGCTCGGCAGGCCGCAAGCTAAGAGTGGAAAGTAAGAGCAACGACGGAACACGACAGCCCGCGTCAAAGCAGTAAGCGAATGGGACAAAGCGAAAGGGACGACGAGAGAGTGGCTCTCGTCGTCCCTTTCCTTTAACGAGAGCCATTCTCTCGTCGTTCCCTTCGCTTGCTGTCTTGCCGCTGGCTCTGGCCTGTTGCCTTCCAGCTTCCTCTTACGCGCCTGCGACTGCCGCGCCGGTTGTTGGCGAGGCGGGGTCGGCTGTGCCTGTGCCGGTTCTGGCGTGATAGAGGTCTGCGATGCGTTGTTCCTGTTTGGCGATGTCAACTTCGATGTCGTCGAAGATTTGGGCCGTCGCCGGGTCGGTCAAAGAGTTGCGCAGGTTGTAGGTGTCCACGACGCCTGTTTGCAAATCGCCTAGGGCGCGACGCAGGACGGCCACGTCGTCGTTCGATTGCAGCCAACTCTTGAGCGTGGCCCAGGCCCCGCTGCCCGCCGCTTGAAAGTCTTCCTTCTCGCCGAGTGCGCTGAGCCGCGCCACGAGCGTTGCGATGTGCTGCTGCTTGGTCGCGGCAATCTCCGTGAAGATGGATTTCAATTCGGCGTCGGTGGCCTTCTCCGCGTAATGCTCGAAGGCCGTGACGGCGTAGCGTTCGCCGCGAATCGCCGTGTTGAGGGCGTCAACAATCTCGCTCTTAGCCGAGCCGCCCCACTCTTCGCCGAGCTTCCACCAATCGGCGTTGGTGTCCGTCTCAGACGGCAACGTCGTATCCTTGATGCTGAGGCCGAGCCGTCGCAGGATGGCTGTGGTAAAGATTGGCAAATCGCCGGGGCGGCGCGAAGTGATGAGTTGGCCGTCAACGACGAGCGGCTCGTCTGAAAAGTCTGCGCCCGCGTTCTGCATGTCCTTGCGAATCGCGCGAAAGCCCGTGGCGCGTTTTCCCTTTAAGAGGTCGCCTTCAATCAGGACCTGCGGCCCGTGGCAGACGGCGGCGACGAGTTTGCCTTGCTCAACGGCGTCCCGCACAAAGCGGACGGTCTTCATGTTGGTGCGCATGGTGTCCGGGGCCATGCCGCCGGGAATGATAACGGCGTCGAAATCGGCGGCGCGCGCTTCGGTCGTCGTGGCGTCCGGCTTGATGGAAGCCTTGCCCTGCTTGCCCGCGTACTCTTCGTTCATGCGCGAGCCAAGCACAGTGACTTCCGCGCCCGCCGCTCGCAAGGCCGTGTACGGTATCTGAAACTCCGAGTCCTCGAAATTCTTCTCCACAAGAATAGCGACCTTGTTGCTTTTCTTCTCTGCGTTCGTGTTCTCTGCGTTCATGCTCTCACTCTCCTTTATTGCTGCTTGCTTCCCTGCCCTTCTGTGCATAGATATTGCCACACAACCCTTGATGATTCTGCTGCTTAAGGGTTGCGAATTAGTTACTTTTAAGAGCAGTGACGAGCAGCAAGTGACGAGTGAAGAGTTAAGAAAAAGCAGTAAGAAGTGATGCGTGATGCGTGACGAGGGGCAAATGACGAGAGACAAATGACAAGTGACGAGTCAAAGCGATTGTCTTTAACTCGTCACTTGTCACTCTTAACTTGCTGCTGCTCTTACGTCGTCGGGCGCAGCAGTCCGCGAAAGATTCCCTGAACGCTGACGCGGAAGGCTGGCAGGCGCAGGGGCGCGAGTTGGGAGTTGGCGGGGCGCAGTTCGACTTCGGGGCCGAAGCGGAAGAGACGTTTGAGCGTGGCGCGCGCGCCGTCAATGAGGGCGACGACGATTTCGCCGTCGCGCGCTTCGGTGCGATTTTCGATAAGGGCTATGTCGCCGTCGCAGATGTGCTCGTCAATCATCGAGTCGCCCGCGACGCGCAGGGCGTAGACTCTTTCGGGCCTCACACGTCCTAAGAGGAAGCGCGGAATGCTGATGACTTCGCTGTCTTCAACGGCGTCGAGCGGCGCGCCCGCCGCGATGCGGCCAAGCAGTAGGACTTCGCAGATGGCGTCCGCCGGAGCTTCTTCGACCTTGACCGCAAGGTTAAAAGCTCCCTCCGTGTCGCGCCGCGAGATGAGCCCGCGACGTTCCAGCGCGGCGATATGTTTAGCGATGGTGGCCTTGGATGAGACGCCGAAGTGGCGCGCGATTTGAGCGTACGACGGTTCATACCCGTGACGCTCTATGAAGCGCGAGATATAGTCCAGTATTTCCTTCTGGCGTTGCGTGCGTGGCAGCATCCGTGCTTTCTCCGACTGACAAAAGAAGGGCGGGGAGAATCCGCTCGGTCTAGCTCTTAGCCGTGCGACTCGCCGATTCTAAAGGCGCGTCGAATGAAAAGCAAGAAGTAAAAACAGTGACGAGTGACAAGTGACGAGTGACGAGCAAGAATAATGAGTGATGAGTGATAGACGATAGTTGATAGGCAAAGCCAGCTATCTCGTCGCATGTCACTCGTCATTTATTACTCATTTTACTCATCAACTTCCTGTTCGTCGCATGTCACTCGTCGCTCTCAACTCATCCCCGCTTTTTCTTAACTCGCTGCTTGTCACTCGTCACTTGTCACTGCTTTTACCGGCGCACGGAGTAGCGTGCGAGTGTGCGCGGGAAGATGCGGACGTAGGCGGGCATCTCTCGCAGGGAGTGTTCGCTGTCGAGCACGGCGCTGGCTTTCTTGCCTTCGTAGATGGCCTCGTTGAGGTCGTTGTCCGGGTTGATAACGGCTCCCTGTAGCGAGACGCCTGCGAAGAGGCCCTTGCTGCGCGAGTAGGTCAGGATGCCTGCGTCGAGGGTGGCATTGGTGGAGGCTCCGGCGGTGCGACCGACCGGCCCTGCGGCGACCGATGCTTCTCCGCCCATCTCGAATTTGTCTTCCATCAATCCCTTGACGCCCGCTTCGTTCATAATCAAGAGCACGTAGTCGGTCTTCGAGGCTCCGATTTGCGCCCCGAAGCTGCCGCCGCCGACGTTAAAGAAGCCGGGCGCGCTCCAACCGCCCTTGACGCGGCGACTGATGACGCCCTGCCCGCCGCGACCGCCGACGATAAAGGCGGCCTTAACGACGCCGGGAAACACCGCGATGGCTTCCGCCTTGTCGAGCAACTCCTTGGGGATGCCCTTGTCCGGCGTGTTCATCACTTCCGTAAAGACCTTGGCCGCGTCGCTGGCGTGGCGCGCGGCGTCGTTCACCCGCTTGCTATTCTTCTGCGCCGATGCCGTCATCGTCAGGCCCACAGCCAGAATCAACGCCAGCGCCCACACGGCGCGCTGCTGAAACGATTGCTTCATTCTTCTCCTCCTCAAACCAAATCAACCGAATGTAATTTCACACATCAACTGAAAAGCGCTTTGACTCGCCGAAAGGACAGCCCAAGCACACGTCCTGCCCACAATCGAACGTGCTACACAAAGCAATGATTGTACCGTGTCCTTCGAGTGACTCGATATTACACCTTTGAGGCCGGAAAGATAAGGGCTTCCGTCAAACTCGCCCGCTCCCGCTGCCCGCGTCGCAGCGTTCTCAGGTGATGCAGAATGCGGCTCAGGTAGTTTTCAATTCGGACAACTTTTAAGGGATGAGGGATAAAGCGAGGCGCGTAGAAAAGGCGAGGCGACGATGCATAGATAAAGTGTAAAAGTCACTCAGCCTTGTAAAATATACTGTCAGACAATTAATCATCAATAGCTTTCTGTTGCGATATCAAATTCAACATTACAAGGGAATCTCGCATCCTTACCATCAATAGAAATCCCCCTTGATGTCTCCGTTGAGACAACAGGATTATTCAAAAGAGTTGTTTTGTGGAATCCCATCGGATGACTAAACGCCGGAGTCCACGCGCTACGAATGAGCGTCAGAGAATGAGCGTACATATCTACCCTAATAGCAGGCGCTAGTCAAAGTGGTTTTTCTTATTCCAAATTCACTTCTCTGCTTGTTTGTTCGCGCACCAATAAAACTCTGATTTCAGAGACGTATTCCGAGAGTATTCCGGTTGTAAGCGCCCATACAAACACAAGCCATAGGAGCACCTTTAGGGGTAACGCTACTGTTGTAGCAAGGAGATGCGCGACAGGATCGTTGTGGAAGATTGCTGCGGTTGGCTGAATGACAGCGTAGAAGTAAAGGAGCCCTAGAGTTATAGAACCTGGATCAATAATCTTGCTGCCCAGTCGCCCAACAACTAAGGCAAGAGCCACGCCGTTTAAGCAAGCAGAAATCAGGTCAAAAATATTCCTGACGAATACTGCATTTGGGCCGGATGGATCATTCCGGCTAGAGGCATACCACACAGGCACAATTGTTAAGGCGAATATTCCGAGGGTGATTACACGATAATATAACACCTCACTGCTGATTGCTAACTTGACTGCTTCATCCTTATCTATTTTTTTGTCAGCTCCACTCAGAGCCACATCGTCAACGGTGAGTTCCGCAAGTTCTAAGTAAAGCCATATAAACAACAAGCTTGGAACCGTGTTAAGCGTTACCGAAATAGCCTGATCAAATTGACTCGGGCCTAGTAGTAAAGACAGCCCGGTAATAAGATAGTAGAGTGACCAAGCGAGGTATATGGCTAAAACAAATGAATGAATCCTTTGGCAAGCTTTTTGCGCAGTCGCCCGGTCCACTTTGCTTACGCTTTTACGATGTATCAAGGTGGAGGTGCTGGGTTTCGGAAGCATCAAGGCCAACAGGAAGCAAGCTGCGGCTTGGATGAAAGCAAGATTGGCTCGTTGCGGCGCTAAGGTATTGAAGAAAACTTTTACAGCGTCACCGGGCGCCAAGGTGGACCATTCTTCAAGCTTTAGATGCCTGATGCTTATAGCAGTAGCAAGAATAAATCCAATGCCGACCGCCTTTCTAAGTAGGCGCGCCGTTGAAAACGCCCAAGACGCAAATCCCTCATTTGATTTTGATTTGGTTTGTGCCATTGATGCCTTCGGTGATGCTACATTATTTGTAGACTGTGATCGTTCAGGTCGAGTTTCTGTATATGAGATATTTGAAGTTTCTTTATCCACTTTGCCTTTGAAATTTAAAGTATCGGTCTTAGCGGAGCCATATTTTTTTTCGCCTTTTGAGCCGTGTTGATGAGGCGCTAGCTTCACATATGAATACTCGACGACGATAAGAAGAAAAACTAATGAGGGAATAAGATATGGCGCTATTTGCTGACTCAAGCTTCTGGAAAGGGCATAGCTTAAAGGAACTATGACTATCAGAGATGACAAGTAAAGCAGTATGGTAGGTAAAAGCTTCTCTCCACCTAGAGCTATTCTTAGATACTCAACGAGCGATTTTTTTAGATTTAAATTCAACCTAAGCGCCTCAACATAAGACCATTATTCAATATTCTCTCTTGGCAAAGTAACCTCTTTTCGAGGTATTGATTGTTTAAAACCCTCTTTCACATAGTCTTGACCCTCTTCCAGCAAAACAGGTTCTTTCCTATCCACTTTTGCTTGTTTAGCTCTATGCTGCTTCGCATTAAGTGTTTTGATCTCTGCTCGAAGGTGTGCGCCTAAACGAATGAGTAATATAAGCAACGTATGTCCGCTAAATAAACAGAATAAGGTTATTACTAATATATGATCTATAAAATGAAGTTCTGTTGCCACATCGGGCGGTAATAGGAGGTCACATAACTTCAATAAGCCAGCAGCGATTACAGCGACCGAAGCAGATACAAGCCCGTGGCGAAAGATTGGCTCAACATCGTGCCACAATTTTTTAAAGTAACTCATTGACCTATGGCGCTCAATCAATCTTGTAAGGCCGATTTTGCGACACATCAACCTTACAGTTTACTCGCTAGGATCGCTGATCCTTTATCACTATCAGCGGTAAAACTCAACGTTTATATTGATGCACAGCATAATTCCACGGAAAGTTTCAAGTGTGGAATTACCGTGTTCCGTAACTCCCGCGAACGGAGCAAGCTGAAGCTATTAAGTCTCATGATAATTTTGATGGCAGATAATTATTGACTGCCATCAACGGTCTGTAGAGTCAAGTCAGGGCTTTTATGTATAAAGAAAGAGCGCGCTGCCTCTGCGAGATTCCTTTTGAGTTTTGCGGCGACACGTCGGCGTGTCGCCGCGTCCCGAGATGGGCGCAGTTTAAGTTGCGCCTATTCTTCAATGCAGTCGCACGTTGTCACTGTAGAGAAGGCGGTCCAACATCCTGCGTGGGCGACTGAGCCGTCACAGAGATAGGTTGTGGTTCCACACCAGTTTGTATAGGTCGTGTCGGTGTAGTGGCGCATTCTCTTGTACCAGAGGCATTGCTGCACGGCTGCCTTCGGAGTGGCAGAGGACATGGGGAAAGTAATAAACATCGTCATCGCCAGCAGGGCCAGAACGATAAGACCTCTCAAGATGCTTTTAGTGTTGGTAGTCATTTCATCTCTCCTCTGGTGTCAGGTGAAAGTGCCGTAGGCTGTGCCGCAGACACTCAGGTCAATACCGGGTGGAGTGGCAAAGCGTTGAGTGGCAAAGCCGTTTGGGAACCCGTCGCGGTTCCCACTGATTATCGCGGCGGCATATCTACACGTCGCCGCGTGTGTTCTTCATTCTTCCCTCTCATCACTTGTCTTCCGCCCTCATCCCTTCTTAGCTGTGCTCTTCTTGGTTGACACGGGCGGGCGTTCGACGTGGCTGGCGCTCTCCCATGCGGCGAGCGAGGCGGGGTCGTTGCGATACTTGTTGGTGACAATCGAGTTCAGTTCCCCGCGCAGTTGTCTGGCCTGAGCGAGTGTGGCCTTGATGCCTGCGGTGGAACTGACGCGCTTGCCTGTGTAGAGATTGAGGCTGTTGTCGGCGTTCTCGAAGCCGTCAATAATCGTGTTCAAGTCCGCGACAAAGGTGGGGGCCATCTCTCTTTGCGTAAAATCTGCGGCCAACGCCTGCGCTTCGGAAGCAATCGAGCGCGCGGCATTGATAAGTGTTTCGTCGCTTTTGGTGGCCGGGAATTTGAATTTCTCGGAGGTCCCGGGCTTGTCGGCGTCTATGGCTTTGGCCGTTTGCCTGATGGCGCGCAGCATTTGCTTGAGCGTGACGCGATGGTTCGCTTTTATCTCCGCGCTCGACTGCGCCCCGCCGGTAGCGTTGGCCTGTTCCTCTCCGAGGTCGTCCAATGCGCTGACCAAAGCTTTAACCTCGGCAAACTTCTGCCCGCCCAGACTCGCCGCCGGAAAATCTGCGGCGCGCGACTGCCCGAAGTCGTTGATACGGTTCAACGCCTGCCCTTCACGGATTTCGATGTCTCTCATCTGAAGATACCTTTCGTGGATTAAGGAAGAAGAGGTTTCTTCCGGTATCAATATGTCGAGGAACAAATGGCACGATTCCCCATCCTGCCCCTGAGTCGTCACAGCAATCTTCAACGGTCCCGCGCGCGTCGTTTAAGAGCGAACGGCGCTCCGCTTACCCCGGGATGGCGAGACGCGCGCCCGCTTCGCTCGCCCTGCAACGCCCCGCGCCACCCTGCGCGCGATTCGGCACGCCCCCTCACAGCCTTTCGACGCCGCTGCGCAGCCCTTCGTCAATGCCCGACGACGCTTCGTTCACGCTGACGGCCTCTCGTCCACACGGACGGAGCGTCGTTTACCTCCGACAACGCTTCGTTCATGCTGACGGCCCTTCGTTCACGCCAAACAACGTCTCGTTCGCTCCCGACGACGCTTCGTTCACATCCGACGATGCTCCGTTCGCCTCCGACGACGCTCCGTTCACGTCCGACGGCGCTTCGTTCATGTCAAATAACGCTTCGTTCACGCCTCACAGTCAATCGTTCGCGGCTGACGACGCTTCGTTCAGAGCAAATGACGCTTCGTTTACGTCAACTGGCGCGTCGTTGACACCGCGCGTCGCTTTGTTCGCAAGGCGGAGAGCTTCGTGGGCGCTCCGCCTTGCGTCTTTGAGTGTGGTTTATCCTGACAGCGCGCCGGATGAACGCGCGCCGCCGTCTTCGCGCGATAGTGACGGAAGCGCGGCTCAGTCTCTCTTAACTACAACCTGCTTCGCATGGAACAGCCTCTTGATTGAGACAGGTCTGAATCGAGCAGGGCTGGCATGAGATGGTGATTGGCTCCGCTTGGGCGCAGCCGCGGTCGTTGGCGAAGGTGGCGCGCTGGGGCGTCACGAAGCATTCGCCGGAGCAACAGCTAATGAAGATGCTGCCGGAGACTCGCTTGCACCCGGCGGGCGACATGCTCGCTTTGATGATGTTGGCGTGGCCGTAAGCGGCGTTGCCCGGAAGATAAGAGTTGCTTTGCGCAAGGTCGTCTTTTCTCTCCGTCCAGACGCCCGCGCGTTTCTCGTCCGGGTAGAGCAGGGAGCCGCCCTTCCAGACCGTCCCGTCCGTGTACATGACGGAGCTTGTCAAGAGCCTGACTTCGCTGACGTTCGCCATCGTGTCCTGCTTCTCCACCATGCCCTTGACGCGCGCGTACATCTCTGCCGTGACGGCCAGACTGACCTTGTTCCCCGGCGTCAACGAATCTATTGGCCTGGAGACGACCGCTCCATTGCTCAGCAACGGCGGCTCGCCCCATTGCAGCGGAATGCTCAACGCGCCCTCATAACCTTTGACGCCGTAAAGCAGCACATGGACTTTCACAAACGCGATTGACTGCAAAGACTTGTTCAAGACATCGAACCGCAAGCCCCTGAGCCATTCATCACCCGCCGCGAACGGCCTGTCGCTCTGCACGCTCGCGCTCTGCGCCTGCACGTTAGTCACGAGAATCGGCTCCGAAGCGAAGGCCCAACGCTTGACCACACGCTGCTTCGCCCCTGAAACCCTGATTGAAGAATCGGCTGACACCAAACCCACGCTCACCGCGCAGGTCGCCGTCAACACACACACTGCCAGATAAAAAAGTTTAGATTGAGCTTTGGCTTTCAAGACCGTACCCTCCAAGTCTGCGGCCAAACAGTTGACGTTGAGGACTCTGGGTAGCCCCGTTCTGCGTGTAACGAAAGGTTAGTCCAACTGCTTTTCCAAGTCAACAACTTTCAGCGACGTGGAGCGCTGTAAATATTTATTGATGGAAGCAAGAAGCGGGACGCGCGGGTTGCGCAATCGTCTCTTCGCGGCGCTGTTTGAGGCTTCCGGGGCGCGGGTAAATCCAAACGTTGCGCGCGGGCGATGGAAGCGAGTATAAGGAGGCGGCTCCATTATTGACAACGTTGTTGGAGGCAGTTTGATGAAGAGAACTTTCACGCTCTCGCTCGATGAAGATTCCTCGCACGTCTCTTACTGGCTCTACAGAGGCACGGAGTTAGCCGACGACGTAGGTCATCCCGTCGTGGACGGCGTGTATATCTGGCGACCCGAACTCGGCGACGACCCGCCGGAGAATGTCGAGCTAACGATTGAGTGGGAGCCAAGAGGCCCGGCCACTGAAGCGCAGTCTTAAGACCTCAAGCCAACTCGCATCGCCGTCAGGCAGGCGCGCTTCAAGCCTTACACAGCAAAGCCGTCATGGATTGTCGTCCATGACGGCTCTGTTTGACCTTTGGAGGCTGACTGCGAATCGCAGAGCCTTTGTGCAGCGCCGCGCAGCAGTGTTGAGTTGGCGCGGCAGCCTTTAGAAGTGCGCGGCCAGCGAGGGCAGCAGGCCGTGTATGAAGGGCGCGCTGCCGGTGGCGCCCATCTTCCAGACGCTGAGGAGCGTTGCGAGGAGCGGCGTGATGCCTGCGGGCTGGCTGGCCGGTTTTGGCGCGGGCCGGTCTTTGAATTGCAGTTGATCGAGCGAAGCGTAGATGCGCAGGTACATCTGCGTCTCCGTCGGAATCAAGTCGCGCCAGTTTGCGCCGCCGCGCTTGAGATAGGAGGGCAGGCGCGCGGGGTTGGAGTTGTATCCTGCGGCGACGAGTTCGGGCTGCGTGGCGATGCCGCTCGCAAGCGCGTCAACGACTTCGGGGTTGCGGAGCAGGTCGCTCCAGGCGCCCTGCATGTAGAGCAACATCGCCGCGAGCGCGTTCGAGTGGTCGGTCATGCCGCCTACGAAATCATCCTTGAGGGCGATGTTCGGGTGCTGGTCTCTGACCATCTTGTAGGTCGAAGGAATCATCTGCACCATGCCGCCCGCGCCCGCGACGCTGACGGAGTAACGATAGGTGTCAGGCTCGTTCAAGGCGTAGAGCGAGAGGATTTCGCGGAAGAGCGCGCCACGGTCTTCGCTCATGAAGCGCTTGTGGTCTGTGTGTTCGACGATGCAGAGATGCTCGGCTATGTCCACAATCGAAGGCTCAATCATGACACCTTCGTCGCGCAGGCGCGCGGCAGCCGCATCCAGCATCCGGCGCACATAAAAGTTGCCCTCCGCCACCACTTCGCCCGATAACAAGGCCGCGTGAGCCGAAGTGTAGTAAGCCATCTCGCGCAACTCGCCGTCGCGCAGGATTGGATACTGCACGACCAGCGGCACAAGCGCGCGACCGCTCGCTTGATTATAGATTTGCACGGCTGTGTTGACGCCGTTGGCGCGCTCCACCGTCACGCGCAGAGGCGTGCCGCCCGCCGTCCTCGTCTCAATCAATGAGCCGCGCTTGAGGAAGAGTTCCTTTTCGAGCGAGAGCAGTTGCACGCTCTTGTCGCCAGTGTCGAGCGCGGCCAGCGTCACGTAGTTTGAAGAAGAATTTGTTCCGCCAGCGACGCGCGCTTTCAAGAGCCGCTTCGCTTCGTCAATGCTCGCGCTGATGGCCTGCATGGAGAGCGCTGCCGGGACGGGCTGCGCTATAGAGAAGCTTTGCGGCGCAACAGAGAAAGCCTGCGGCGCAAGGCTCGCGGCGGGCGCGATTGCTTGCGGCTGCCCTGTCGAAGAAGAAACGATTTGCGATTGCGCTATAGCGGGGACGAAAGCGCACAACAACAGCAGAGGGAACAAGACACGTATTTTCATCATTGGATTAAACTGCGACGGAATGTTGAAAGCACGGGGGGGTTACATATAAGTAGATGCCGAAGGGAAAAACATAGTTGTCAATTTTTTCGCGAGCGTGGAAGAAAAGTTGGCGGCTCAAGGGTCGAATTTTTTGATGAAGTCGCGCAATCGGCTGTATTTTTGCAGGCTCAAGCGGGACTGTACGGCCGTAAGGCTTCTCCTCAGGGGCCGCCGGAGGGGTCTGGCGGTTGGAGTAGACCTGCAATCAGCCCGTCAGGGGAGTTGAAGGAAACGACGAACGGGAGAGCGTTATTTTCCTTCGCTGATGACTCCCTTGACGGGCTATCAATGTTGGCTTTGGAGTCGCTTGACGAGAAGCGACGATGGCGCGTTCGGAATCAACCTTCCGTGCGCGCCATTGTCGCTTTGCGTTTCATCTTTCGGGTGGCTACTTGCTCGTCTTGAAAGGCTGGCGGCGAATCTGTTCGAGGCAGGAAGCGTCTAAGCCTTTCGTCGTCCCGCTCTCTATAAACTCTGCGACGAGATTCTCCGCACACTCGTAGGAATAGTGAGTGCCGTTGTGGATGCGCACCTGCCTGCCGTTGGGCAGATAACGCGCCGCTGCCTCCGCAATCCACGGCGGAGTCACAGGATCGACCTCGCCTGAGATGAGCAGCACGGGCGCGTCAGACTTGACGGGCGTGGCGAAGCTCTGCGGCGTCGCGCCTCGCGGCCAACCGGCGCAGGCTTTGATGAAGGCGCGCGTCCGCGTCTCCCCATAGAACGTTCCCTTGCTCTCGCTCGCTATCTCCTGCTCCGTGATGAACGGGATGTCCTCCGCGCAGATGACGGACAACTGCATCCCACGCGCAATCTGTCCTTCAAGCTGGTTGATGACCAGATAAGCGAGCGTCACTATCTCGCCGGGGTTGCCGCTCGCCGCTTGATGAATCAAGAGCGGCATCATGCTGATGGTCGGCGGAAAGTAGAGCAGCGTGCGGATGATGTCAACGAAGGCCGCGCGCGTTAAGCTGAGTTGCTGTTGCTGCTTCGTCAGGATGTTCGTCGCCGTCACAGCCAACGGCCCCTTGTCGAGTTGCGCGAGCAGCGTCTCAAACTCCGCGCGCAGATTCGGAAAGGCCGCATGACAGGCCGCGTCGGTTGCGCAGTCTTCAATCATGCGGTTCATCGCGTTCTCGACGCCTTTGGCGAAGGGCAGCGGCAGCTTGAAGTCAGGCGGGGCGACGCCGAAGACGGCCACAGCCCGCACGCGCCGTGGATACTGCCGCAAGTATGAGAGCGCGGCGGTCGTGCCGTAAGAGCCGCCGTAGATGTTGATGCGCTCGTAGCCGAGCGCGCCGCGCACCTCGTCCAAATCATCCATCGCCAGCGTCGTCGTATACAGCGCAAGATTAGCAACCTTCTCAAGCTCTGCGCGGCAGGTCTTGATGGCCTCGTCGGAATAGTAATCTGCGAAGTAGCCGCGCATGTCCGACGCTTCGCCGTAGAGCTTGCAGTTCAAAGGATTCGACTTGCCCGTCCCGCGCTGGTCAATGAGAACCAGATCGCGCTCGCGCCGCAAGCGTGTCATGAACCATGCGCTCGCGTAGGAAGTCGCAGCCCCGCCGGGGCCGCCCGCCAGATAAAAGAGCGGGTCGGCGGCAGCCTTTTCGCTCAAGGCGGGCAGCAGCAGAATGTTGAGCGCGATGCGGCGCCCTGTTCGCGCCGCGCGGTCTTCAAAGACTTCATACGAGCCGCACAAAGCCTCATTCGGCAACTCTTCACGATTGCACAATTTGAACTCGACGCGCCCGCGCCTGAGAGCAACCGCGCGCCCTTGCGCCACGCCGCCGGAGCGTTTGAAGATTAAGCCGAGCGAAGCGTCGCCCTGCTTCCATGTGCCGAGTATCTCGGAGCGGTCGCGGCTGAGCCTGCCTTCGTAAGCCGCGCTCAACCGCTTCATCTCGAAGCGCAACACGCCGTCTGTGAAGGTGACGACATCAACCGGCAAATTCATCGCGCCTTGATCGACGCTATCCAACGCGGCCTTGAGGCTGCCGTCCGTGGCCCTTGAGATTTTCAGGACGAGGCGCAGTTTGTTCCCGCCCACATCGAGCGTTCCCGGCCAGTCGCCCTGAATCTCAGGCTGACTATCGCCGCTCGCCTGCCTCGCCGCGCTCCCGCCTGCCGCGGCGGGCCGCTGCGCGCTCGCGCTCATCGTCAACCCTTGCGCGAGGACGACGAACAACAAGAGAAAGAGACTGAGCAAACGTTTCATCTGTGGCCTCCAATAGAGCCGCGCGAATGCGCGCCGGGAAAACTTGCTGCTCGATGCTCATGCGCGAGCCGTGGCAAGGCAGTTGGTGTTACGCAAAAGCGCGGCGCGAAGTTTTCAGCCTTGCGCATTGCGTTCCAAGCGAAAGAAGACAAAGAAAGACCGGCGCGGGTTCCCGTTTGAGGAGCCTTGCGCCGGTCTTCGATGAAGGCGGGGCGAGCATCTGCCTTTGCGCTCGCGCCCCGCTTGAGTTGTCCGCAAACGAAGCGAAGAATTTACTCCTCTTCGTCGCCCGCCACTTCTATCTCACCGTCTGCGCCCGCCGCGACAGCCGCGCGGGTCGAAGCCGGAGCAGGCACGTCCACGCCGCCAACGATGTCCGGGAACTCTTCAAGGTCGCGCTCGCGGCGTCCTTCGTCTATCGTCTCGTCGCGGTCAACCTTGACGTTGCGGTAGAACTCCATGCCCGTTCCGGCTGGAATCAGGCGACCCATGATAACGTTCTCCTTCAAGCCGCGCAGGTAGTCTATGCGTCCTGAAATCGCTGCTTCCGTCAACACGCGCGTCGTCTCCTGGAACGAAGCGGCGGAGATGAACGAGTCTGTCGAGAGCGAGGCTTTGGTGATGCCGAGCAGGAGCGGTTCGGCCTGCGAGACTTCGCCGTCAATGCCCAGAACACGCTCGTTCTCGTCCTGAAAGCGGAAGCGGTCAACCTGCTCGTCGAGCAGGAACTCCGTATCGCCCACTTCACGAATCTTCACCCAACGCAACATCTGCCGGACAATCACTTCGATGTGCTTGTCGTTGATGTTGACGCCCTGCAAGCGATAGACTTCCTGAATCTCGTTGACGATGTACTCCTGCAAGCGATTCATTCCCAACACACGCAGGATGTCGTGCGGATTAAGCGGGCCGTCCATCAGGGCTTCGCCCGCGCGAACGCGGTCGCCTTCCTGCACGTTGATGTGCGTGCCGCGCGGGATGTCGTACTCGCGCTCCTCGCCGTCGTTGCCCGTGATGATGAGCTTGCGCTTGCCCTTGGCGATTGGCCCAAGCTTGACCGTGCCGTCAATCTCACTCATGACGGCGGTTTCCGCAGGCTTGCGAGCTTCGAAGAGTTCGACGACGCGCGGCAGACCGCCCGTGATGTCCTTCGTCTTCGTCGTCTCGCGCGGAATCTTCGCGATGATGTCGCCCGGCTCGACCACTTCGCCGTCCGTCACCATCAGGTTAGCGCGCACAGGCATCTGGTAAGTCTTCAAAACCTTGTGCGAGCCTGAGCGAATTTCAAGGCGCGGCTGCTTCTTCTCGTCCGGCGAATCCTTGACGACCATGCGGGACTGGCCCGTCACTTCGTCAACCTCTTCGTCAACCGTTACGCCTTCCTTCAAGTCCTGGAACTTAACGTGACCGGCCACCTCCGTCAGGATGGCGAAGGTGAACGGATCCCACGTCGCAAGGAGTTGGTCCTGTGTGACGCGCTGGCCATCTTCGACGTGTATGTGCGCGCCGTAGACAATCTGGAAGCGAGCCACTTCACGATTGCGCTCGTCGTGAATCGTCAAAGCCCCGTTGCGATTCATGGCGATGATTTCGCCCTTGCGATTCTTGACCGTCTGTACCTCAACGTAATGAATCGTGCCGTCGGTGCGGGCCTCGTGCTTGCTCGACTCTTCGAGACGGGCCGTGCCGCCGATGTGGAACGTGCGCATCGTCAACTGCGTTCCCGGCTCGCCGATGGATTGCGCGGCGATGACGCCGACCGCTTCGCCGATGTCAACGGGTCTTCCGGTCGCCAGATTGCGCCCGTAGCACTTGATGCAGCAACCGCGCCGCGATTCGCAGGTCAGGACCGAGCGAATACGAACGCGCTGCACGCCGGAGCGTTGAATCTCCGCCGCCACGCCTTCGTTAATCTCCTCGCCGATTTCCACTATGACGCGCCCTTCAACCGGGTCAATCACGTCATCAAGCGAAGTGCGACCGACGATGCGGTCACGCAGGGATTCAATCTCTTCGCCGCCTTCGACAATCGCCGTCGCGGAGATGCCGCGCAGGGTGCCGCAATCCGGCTCGGAGATAATCACGTCCTGCGCCACGTCAACGAGGCGGCGCGTCAGGTAGCCTGAGTCGGCAGTCTTCAGAGCTGTGTCGGCCAGACCTTTGCGCGCGCCGTGCGTCGAGATGAAGTATTGCAGCACGTTCAAGCCTTCGCGGAAGTTGGCGCGGATTGGCGTCTCGATGATTTCGCCCGAAGGCTTGGCCATCAAGCCGCGCATGCCCGCGAGTTGTCGAATCTGCTGAGCCGAGCCGCGCGCTCCCGAATCCGACATGACGAGAATCGGGTTCAACTCGTCCAAGGCTTTCTCGCGGTCATCCATCGCCTTGAACATTTCCTTCGCCACCTTGTCGGTCACTTCAGACCAGATGGCGACGACCTTGTTGTAGCGCTCGCCGTTGGTGATAACGCCGTCGAGATACTGCTGCTCGACATCAATCACGTCCTTCTCGGCTTTTGCAACGAGCGTCTTCTTCGCGTCGGGCGTCACGAGGTCGTCAATGCCGATGCTGATTCCGGCCTTGGTCGCGTAGAGGAAGCCGAGCGTCTTCAGGTCGTCCAACATCTTCACGGTCATCTCGTGGCCGAGACGAATGTGGCAATAGTTGACGATGGAGGTCAGCCCCTTCTTCTTCAGCGTGCCGTTGATGAAGGGCAAGCCCTTCGGAATCTCGTCGTTGAAGATAACGCGCCCGACCGTCGTGTTGATGACGCGGCGGATGTTCTCCTGCACGGCGGCGTTCATCACGTCCTGCGTGTCGTGCTCTTGCGTCAGGTCAATCAAGTCGCCCGTGATGCGCAGCTTGATGGGCGTCTGCGTCGTCACTTCCTTGGCGTCCAGAGCGAGCAACACTTCTTCGAGCGAAGCGAAGACTCGGCCCTCTCCCTTCGCGCCCTTCTTGTCGCGCGTCAGGTAGTAGCAACCAAGCACGATGTCCTGCGAAGGCACGGCGATGGGCTGGCCGTTCGCGGGCGAGAGGATGTTATTCGAGGCCAGCATCAGGACAGCCGCTTCAATCTGCGCTTCGGGCGAGAGCGGAATGTGGACGGCCATCTGGTCGCCGTCGAAGTCCGCGTTGAACGCCGTGCAGACGAGCGGGTGAATCTTGATGGCCTTGCCTTCGACCAAGACAGGCTCGAACGCTTGTATGCCGAGACGGTGCAAGGTCGGGGCGCGGTTCAAGAGCACAGGATGCTCGCGGATGACTTCTTCGAGAATGTCCCAGACGACAGGCTCCTGCCGTTCGACCATCTCGCGCGCCTGCTTGATGGTCGCGGCGTGTTGCTGCTTCTCAAGCTGGTTGTAGATGAACGGCTTGAACAACTCCAAGGCCATCTTCTTCGGCAGGCCGCATTGATGCAGTTTCAGTTCCGGCCCGACGACAATCACCGAGCGGCCCGAATAGTCAACGCGCTTGCCCAATAGATTCTGGCGAAAGCGTCCCTGCTTGCCCTTGAGTGTGCCGGACAGGGATTTGAGCGGGCGATTGTTGACGCCTCTGAGCACGCGACCGCGACGGCCATTATCAAAGAGCGCGTCCACCGCTTCCTGTAGCATCCGCTTTTCGTTGCGCACGATGACTTCGGGAGCGCGGAGCTCCATCAACTTCTTCAAGCGGTTGTTGCGATTGATGACGCGACGATAAAGGTCGTTCAAGTCGGAAGTCGCAAAGCGTCCGCCATCAAGCGGCACGAGCGGGCGAAGCTCAGGCGGAATCACCGGAATCACGTCGAGAATCATCCATTCGGGATGATTGCCGCTCTTCAGGAAAGAGGTCGCCACCTTGAGCCGCTTGGAATACTTGAGCTTCTTCTGCTGCGAAGTCTCTTCCTTCATCTTGATGCGAAGCTCGCCCGCCAACTCTTCGACGTTCACCATCGAGAGCAGTTCCTTGATGGCTTCGGCTCCCATCTTGGCGACGAACTGGCCTGGATGGTCGCGCACCAACTCGCGGTAACGCTCGTCCGTTAAGAGTTCCTTCTCTTTAATCGGAGCGTCGCCGGCGTCGAGCACGATGTAGGACTCGAAGTAGAGCACCTTCTCCAACTCGCGCAAGGGGATGTCGAGCAGGTGGCCGATGCGCGAGGGCAAGCCCTTGAAGAACCAGACGTGCGAGCAAGGGCTGGCGAGGTCTATGTGGCCGAGCCGCTCGCGGCGCACCTTGGCCTGCGTCACCTCGACGCCGCACTTGTCGCAGATGACGCCGCGGTGCTTCATCCGCTTGTACTTTCCGCAGAGGCATTCCCAGTCGGCCACGGGGCCGAAGATGCGCGCGCAGAAAAGCCCGTCGCGCTCCGGTTTGAACGTTCTGTAATTGATCGTCTCCGGCTTCGTCACTTCGCCGTGCGACCACTGCCTAATCTTTTCCGGCGAGGCCAGAGAGATGCGAATCGCCTCGAAGTCAGGCGCAAGCTGTGTCTTTTGTTCTTGGAATCGAAACATCTTTATCTCCCAAACTGTGCAAAGTCCCATGCCCAAAGTCCAAAGTCGCAAGCCTTGAGTTTCAGGCTTCGGACTGTGGGCTTTAAACTTTCGGACTAATCCTTACTCCGCTGCGCCGCTGACGAGAATCGCTTCGCCCGTGCCGTTGCTGCCTGCGCCATCGTCGTCGTTCTTGTTGATTAACTCAACGTCTAGACAGAGCGATTGCAGTTCGCGCACCAGCACGTTGAACGACTCCGGCAGGCCGGGATCGAAATCCGCCTCGCCTTTAACGATGGCCTCGTAAATCTTCGAGCGTCCGGCCACGTCGTCAGACTTGGCCGTCAGGAGTTCTTGAAGAATGTGGGCCGCGCCGTAGGCTTCCAAAGCCCAGACTTCCATCTCTCCGAAACGCTGTCCGCCAAACTGCGCCTTGCCGCCCAAGGGCTGCTGCGTAATCAAGCTGTACGGCCCGATTGAGCGCGCGTGAATCTTGTCGTCCACCAGATGCGAAAGCTTCAGCATGTAGATGTAACCGACCGTCACTTTCTGCTCGAACGCATCGCCCGTCAGTCCGTCGTAGAGAATGGTCTTGCCGGACTCGTTGACGATTTCCGGCAAGCCCAACTCCTTCAGCTTGTCGCCCGCTTCCTTCAAGCGCACCTTGATTTCCTTCTCCGAGGCTCCGTCGAAAACGGGCGTCGCAAAGTGCATTCCCAGAACGCGCGCGGCCCATCCAAGGTGCGTTTCGAGAATCTGCCCGACGTTCATGCGCGAAGGCACGCCGAGCGGGTTCAGCACTATCTCGACGGGCGTGCCGTCCGGCAAGTAGGGCATGTCCTCTTCGGGCAGGATGCGCGCGATGACGCCCTTGTTGCCGTGGCGTCCGGCCATCTTATCGCCGACCGACAGCTTGCGCTTCATGGCGATGAAGACCTTGACCATCTTGATGACGCCGGGCGCGAGTTCGTCGCCCTGCCTGAGCTTCGCAATCTTCTCGTCGTAGATGTCCGCGAGAATCTTAATCTGGCGCTCGGTGCGGTCTTCGTACTCCTTGATTTCCGCTCCGATGTCAACGCGCGTCGAAGTCAACTCGACTTTACGAAGCGCCTTCGGCTCGATGTCGGCCAGCATCTCGCGCGTGATACTGACGCCGCGCGGGATAACGACTTCCTTATTGACAACGAGGTCTTTCGCCAGCTTGCGGTCTTCAAAAAGCTCGTAGATGCGCGCGTTGCGCTGTTCGCGCAGGATGCGGATTTCATCTTCGAGGTCGCGCCGCAAGCGGTCTTCCTCTTCCTGCTCGATGGTTTGCGAGCGCTGGTCTTTCTCCTGCCCCTTGCGCGTGAAGACCTGCACGTCAACGACCGTGCCGTCAATGCCCGGAGGCGAGACTAAGGAAGCGTCTTTCACGTCTCCGGCCTTTTCGCCGAAGATGGCCCGCAGCAGTTTCTCTTCCGCCGTCAACTGCGTTTCGCCCTTCGGCGTCACCTTGCCGACGAGAATCGAGCCGGGTTTGACCTGCGCGCCGATACGGATAATGCCGCTGTCGTCCAGATCGCGGAGCATGTTTTCGCCGACGTTCGGAATGTCGCGCGTAATCTCTTCGGGGCCGAGCTTCGTGTCGCGCGCTTCAATCTCCAACTCTTCGATGTGAATCGAAGTGTAGTAGTCGTCCTTGACCAGACGCTCGGAGACTAAAATCGCGTCCTCGAAGTTGTAGCCGCGCCATGGCATGAAGGCGACGAGCACGTTGCGACCAAGGGCGAGTTCGCCTCTGTCCGTGCAAGGGCCGTCGGCGATAACCTGTCCTTTGGCCACGCGCTCGCCGACGTGAACAATCGGTCGCTGGTTAATGCATGTGTTCTGGTTCGACCGCTTGAACTTGATGAGCGTGTAGATGTCCGCCGTCACCTCGCGCGAAATCGTGCCGTCAACGTTGTGGTCGGCCTTGATGATGATGCGTTCACTATCAACGTAGTCCACCACGCCATCGCGGCGCGCGACGACGACCGCGCCCGAATCCTGCGCCGTCACCTTCTCCATGCCCGTGCCGATGTACGGAGCTTCGGCCCTCAGCAGCGGCACGGATTGACGCTGCATGTTCGAACCCATCAGGGCGCGGTTTGCGTCGTCGTTCTCAAGGAACGGAATCAAGGAAGCGGCGACCGAGACGAGTTGCTTCGGCGACACGTCAACGTACTCAATGTCTTCGCGGAGGGCGGTGACGAACTCACCGGCTTTGCGCGAAGCGTTGCGGTCGTTGATGATGTAGCCGTCGTCGTTCAACTCGATATTCGCTTGCCCGACGACGTGCTTGTCCTCTTCCCAGGCGGTCAGATAAAAGGGCCAGGGCTCCGACTCTGCGCGATGACCTTCAGCGCCGACGCGCTTGTTAGCCTTCTCGACCTCTTCGGCCGGCACGTGGTCGCCCGGCTTAAACTTGGTGTCGCCGCCGTTGACAATGCGGACATACTCGACAACACGCCCGTCATTGACCTTGCGATACGGCGATTCGATGAAGCCGAACTCGTTGATGCGCGCAAAGCACGAGAGCGATGAGATGAGGCCGATGTTCGGCCCTTCAGGCGTCTCAATCGGGCAGATGCGCCCGTAGTGCGTCGGGTGCACGTCGCGCACTTCGAAGCCTGCGCGCTCGCGCGAAAGTCCGCCCGGCCCGAGAGCCGACAGGCGACGCTTGTGCGTAATCTCCGAGAGCGGGTTCGTCTGATCCATAAACTGCGAAAGCTGCGATGAGCCGAAGAACTCGCGCACCGCTGCCGTCACAGGCTTGGCGTTGATGAGGTCGCGCGGCATCGTCGTCTGCATCTCCTGATGGATGGACATCTTCTCTTTGATGGCCCGCTCCATGCGCTCAAGGCCGATGCGGAACTGATTCTCAAGGAGTTCGCCAACGGCGCGGACGCGACGATTGCCGAGGTGGTCAATGTCGTCCGCCTGATACTCCTGCGGGTTCTTGCGCATCTTCAGGACGTAGGCGACGACTTCGAAGAAGTCGCGGGCCGAGAGCAACGGGTCGTCAATGCGATCCATCTCCGGCTTGCCCATCTTGATGTTGAACTTCAAACGCCCGACGCGCGAGAAATCAAACTTGCGCGGGTCGAAGAACATGCCTTCGAGCAGGCGATACGCGGTCTGCACGGTCGGCGGGTCGCCGGGACGCATCTTGCGATAGATTTCAAGGAGCGCATCCACAGGCTTCTGTATGACATCCTTCTTCAAGGTCTGCGACAGAATCGCGCCCAGGTCGTCGCGCTCTGGAAAGAAGACCGAGAAGGTCTTGATTCCGGCTTCGACAATCTCTTGCAGCTTGGCGGGCGTAATCTCGTTGTTGGCTTCGAGCACGACTTCGCCCGTCTCCGTATTAACGATGTCGGAGAGGGCGTACGCGCCCTCGAACTGAGCCGTGTCAATCTCGACTTCGCGGATGTGGCCTTTGCGCATCGCGTCCAGCGCGGAGTTGCTTACCTTCTTGCCCGCGCGGACAACGGCGTCGCCGCGTCCCTTGATGTCGTTGTCAACCTTCATCCCGACCAGATTGCTGCCGCCCGTCTCCGGCACCTGTATGAAGAGCCGTCCTTCTTCGACGCGAACTTCGTCCGAGAGATGAAAGGCGCGCAGGATGTCTTCGTCGCCGAAGGAGGCGTTCTTAACGGCATCTTCCAATTGCGAATCGCCGTGGAAGCCCTTCGGGTCGAAGCCTTGATTGAGCCAGATGCCCATCGCGCGCAGGAAGATTGAAGCCAAAAACTTGCGCTTGCCGACGCGCACGTAGAGCAGATTCTTCTGGTCGTATTCAAACTCGACCCACGAGCCGCGATACGGAATCACCTTGGCGACGTAGAGCGCGCCGCGTTTGAAGAAGACGCCGGGCGAGCGGTGCAACTGCGAGACGATGACGCGCTCCGTGCCGTTGATGATGAAGGTGCCGTTGTCGGTCATCAAAGGAATTTCGCCGAAGAAGACCTCTTCCTCTTTGATGTCGCGGATGTTGAGCGATTCGGTTTCAGGGTCTTTGTCGTAGACGGTGAGACGAATCTTGACCTTGAGCGGGACGGAGTAGGACATGCCGCGCTCCTGACATTCCTGCTGGTCGTGCTTGTGCTTGAGGCCGACGGGTTCGCCGCAGTTGTCGCACAATTGCGGGCGCACGTTATTGAACGTCCCGCATTTGTGGCAGAGCGTTTCGCCCGGGGTGAGCGGGTCAACCTTGACGGTCGAGCCGCAGGTCTTGCAGTTAGCGCGCAGGTAGTTCAAGCCTTCGAGCCGCCCGCACTTGCATTGCCAGTTGCCGATTTGAAACTCGACGAAATCGAGCGTCGCCGTGCCGCGAAAATCCGAAATCGGAAAGACCGAGCGAAAGACGGCCTGAAGACCCGTGTTCTGACGCTCTTCAGAGAGCAAGTCCATTTGCAGGAAACGATTGTACGACTCGCGTTGAATCTCAATCAGATTCGGGATTCGAACAGCGGTCTTAATCTTGGAAAAATCAAAACGTTCGGGAGCCTGACTCGTGCGGCGTCCCGTCCCACTAGCGACTACTTGAAGCGGATTTGCAGACATCGGAGATTCCTTTTGATA
This sequence comes from Blastocatellia bacterium, assembly GCA_033855775.1. GTDB lineage: Bacteria > Acidobacteriota > Blastocatellia > Pyrinomonadales > Pyrinomonadaceae > DASVTR01. Next base: position 58,425 of record JAWVFT010000019.1, read on the forward strand.
AAGCGATCAGCCGTCAGCAGTCGGCGATCAGCTTAATAAAACAGGATGAAAGGAGCGGCCTTCAACGATTTCGCCGCAGGCGGCCTGCTGATGGCCGAAAGCGACTAATCGCGGAAATCTATCTCTAGAGACGCCAAAGCGCGGCCAGAGCGCACATTGCCCTGACCGCTTATTCATGAAAGCGGTAAATATTCTTCGTCAAATTTTCCGGGAGTAACGCCAGCGCCTCACTACTCCCTTACCTTAAAGGTTGAACGGTCAAATTGTCAAGCGACGAAAAAACGGTGACAAATGGTGAGCGACAAGCGACGAGCGCAAGGTTTTAACTTGTTACTCGTCGCTTGCTGCTCGCCACTGTCTTACTTGACTTCGACGGTCGCGCCCGCATCGGCGAGCTTCTGCCGAATCGTCTCGGCTTCGTCCTTCGAGATGCCTTCCTTGACGGCCTTCGGAGCGGCCTCGACCAAGTCTTTGGCTTCCTTCAGGCCAAGCGCGGTCACTTCGCGGACGACCTTGATGACGTTAATCTTGTTGCCGCCGGCGGCTTGCAGAATCACGTCAAACTCGGTCTTCTCTTCCACCGGAGCAGCGGCTTCACCACCGCCCGCGGCAGCCGGAGCCGCTGCCATTGTCGCCGCCGCCGCCGAGACGCCGAACGTCTCTTCCAGCACCTTGACGAACTCTGAAGCTTCCAACAGAGTCATGTTTTTAATGTATTCCAATGCGTCTTCGCGTGTAGCTGCCATGATTGCTTTCTATCCTCCTCAAAAGGGTTCTTGGTTGCTGTCTGTGGTTAATGGTTCGCAAGCCGTGAGAACCCACGGGACGCTTTTTCCTGCTCGCTGCATCGCGTGCTTTCCGAAACGTGCGTCCGAGCCGTGACAGGCGATTCTGACATATCGCCTCGCTCGTTTATCCAATGGTACCGGCTGTTTCTCTCTCGCGGATTGTGGGCGGCGGACTGAAAGCGATTCCTGCAATCCGCCATCCCAACCCGAAAACGTTAAGCGGCTTCTTCGCCGCCGCCCTGCTTCTCGCCGATTTGCTTGACGACGATGGCCAGATTGCGCGGCACGGCTGAAAGAACCGTGACGAGCCTTTGCGCCTGACAGTTAATCAGGAACATGACCTTCGAAATCAAGTCTTCCTTCGACGGCAGGCTGGCGATGGCTTCGACATCCTGAAGCGCCACCACCTTGCCTTCGACTATCCCGACCTTGAAACTAAAGATGTCAGGGTTGGCCTTCGTAAACTTGGAAATCGCTTTCGACAGGCTGACGGGATCGCCTTCGCTCAAGGCCAGGGCCGTCACGCCCTTGAAGTGTTCGGCGGCCTGCTCAAACGGCGTCCCTTCGGCGGCCTTGCGGGCCAGCGTGTTTTTGACGACCTCGTAACGAACGCCGGCCTCGCGCAACTGGTTGCGCAATTCCTGATCCTTCGCCACCGTCAGTTTGTTAAAGCCGACCAGCATCGCTGCGGTCGCTTTTTGAAACTGCTCCGTGAGGGCTTCCAAATTCTGTTGTTTCTGTGCTCTCGTTTTCATCTTCTTCGTCCCTCACTTCTATTTGGCGTAATCCGTTTCGTCCAGCAGAATGCCCGGCCCCATCGTGGCCGCGAGGTTCACCTTCTTGACGTACTTGCCCTTGGCGGTCGAAGGCTTGGCCTTGATGACGGCATCGAGCAGAACGCGCGCGTTCCCTTGAATCTTGTCGGCCTCGAAGGAAACCTTGCCGACTGGGACGTGAATCACGCCCGTCTTGTCCACGCGATACTCAATCTTGCCCGCCTTCGTCTCTTCGACAGCCGTCTTCACGTCGAACGTCACGGTGCCTGTCTTCGGATTCGGCATCAGCCCGCGCGGGCCGAGCACCTTGCCGAGTTGGCCGACCGAGCGCATCATGTCGGGCGTGGCGATAACGGCATCGAAGTCGAGCCAGCCGCCTTTGATTTTGTCCACCATGTCGTCGCCGCCGACGAAATCCGCGCCAGCCTCTTCGGCTTCGCGAAGCTTGTCGCCCTGCGCGATGACCAGCACCGTCTTAGACTTGCCCAGACCGTGCGGCAGAACAACCGTTCCGCGCACCAACTGGTCGGCCTTGCGCGGGTCAACGCCGAGCCACATCGTCAACTCGACCGTCTCATCAAACTTGGCGAAAGCAATCTCTTTAATCTTCGCTATGCCTTCTTCCAAAGTGTGCTTGCGGCCCTCTTCTATCTTTTCGGCAGCCGCGCGATATTTCTTCCCGTGCTTTTTCATCAACAAAATCCCCCGAGGTGCAAACGAGGCGACGAACTATCTCGCACAGCCTCTCCCTCTCAAGATAGATGACAGGCGTCGGATGCTGGAAAAACCAACATCCGGCGGCTGGCATCTATTCGATGGTTAAGCCCATGTTGCGCGCCGTGCCTTCGATGGTCTTAATGGCGCTCTCAAGGTTCGTCGTGTTCAAATCCGGCATCTTGGTCTTGGCAATCTCTTCAATCTTGGCGCGCGAGATAGAGCCGACCTTCTCTTTGTTCGGCTTGCCCGAACCCTTCGGGATGCCCGAAGCCTTCTTCAAGAGGTCAGCCGCCGGCGGCGTCTTCGTCTCGAAGGTGAAGGAACGGTCGGCGAAGACCGTAATCACGACCGGGATTTTCAAGTCCGGGTCCATCTGCGCGGTCTTCGCGTTGAAAGCCTTGCAGAACTCCATGATGTTCACGCCGTGCTGGCCAAGGGCCGGGCCAATCGGCGGAGCCGGATTAGCCTTGCCCGCCGGAACTTGCAGCTTGATATAACCTGTAATCTTCTTTGCCATTGCTTTTTAAGAGTGACGAGGGACGAGGGACAAGTGACAAGTTAAAGAACGGACTGAGCGTTCTGACTTGTCACTTGTCACTTGTCACTCGTCACTGCTTTACTCCTCTTCTGCAAACGTCACTTTCTCGACATCTAGAAAGTTCAATTCAACGGGCGTCGAGCGACCGAAGATGGTGACCGTCACCTTGAGGGTTGACTTGTCTTCGTTGACCTCTTCGACCTTGCCCGTAAAGCTGGCGAAGGGGCCGCTCTTGATGCGGACGGTTTCGCCCGACGCGTAGGAAAACTTCGGCTTCGGCTTCTCCGCCGCCTCCGTCACGTTATGCACGATCTGATTAACTTCGTCCGGCGTCAAAGGCGTCGGGTTCTGCCCGCCGACGAAGCCCGTCACCTTCGGCGTTGATTTGATCGCGTGAAAAACATTGTCTGGGATGTGGGCGCGCTCGTCGCATTCGATTTCGACCAGCACGTAGCCCGGATAAAACATCCGCGATGATTCGACGCGCTTGTTGCCGCGCATCTCGACGACCGTTTCGGTCGGGACGAGAACTTCCGTTATCTCGTTCTGCAAATCCGTATCACGAATGCGCGCCTTCAAACTGTCGCGCACCTTCTTCTCGTGTCCCGAGTAAGTGTGAAGAATGTACCACTGCTTCATTTAGAATCCCCTTCGTCACTCTCAGGCAGCAATCCCGACCAGAGACAACAGCCACGCCCCGAAATGTCCTATCTGGACGATGACCTGATCCACGCCGAACAGGTAAATGGCGAAGAAGATGACAGCGACGATTGTGATAATCGTCGTGTTCTTGACTTCCTTGGCCGCTGGCCATGAGACGCGATTCATCTCTGCGCGCACGTCATGCAGAAACGTCGTGACACGCTCAATAGGCCCCGTGCGCGCGCCCGTCAAACCGCGCTCGCGCCGCGCCCCTTGTCCTTCGACGCCTTCGCCAAAACGGGCCGCGCGCGGCCCCGGCACGCCCGCAGGCACATCCTCGGAACTGACGCGTCCCGGCGCTGGCTCCGGCTCTAGCGGCAACTCATCCGAGTCATCTTTATCGCTCATGATGTTGTCGGCTTTCTTCGACACCTGAAATCGTTCCTTCCTTAACGCCCAAAAACAGGGGTACCAGGATTTGAACCCGGACTTTCGGTTTTGGAGACCGACGTGCTAACCATTGACACTATACCCCTTCAAGTAAACAATGCGGTCGCAACGATGAACAGACGTGTGAGAGCAAGGCTTTCATCCCGCGCTCGATCGCTGCTGCGCGCATCGTTTACTTAGTCTCTTTGTGTCCCGTATGCTTACGGCAGCGTCGGCAAAACTTCGAGAACTCAAGTCGCTCCGGTGTCGTCTTCTTATTCTTCGTCGTCGTATAGTTACGACTTTTGCAGTCCGTGCACTGAAGCACAATATTATCACGCGCCATGATTTAAACCTCAAAACTCAAGATACTTCGTTCTCCGCCGGTGATCAGTCGAGCGACGATTTTCTATTCAACGATTTCGGAGACGGTTCCTGCTCCCACTGTCCGTCCGCCTTCACGAATCGCGAACCGCAGCCCCTTCTCCATCGCGATCGGCGCGATTAACTCAATCTCCATCGCCACATTGTCCCCTGGCATCACCATCTCCACTCCCTCCG
>JAWVFT010000020.1:0-24426 GCA_033855775.1 Blastocatellia bacterium
TCTAACAACTCATTCAACCCGACGCCTCGATAGCATTGCGTGAGAGTAAGCGATGGGCTGAGTGAAGGCAGCCCGCCGCTTTTTATCCTCAACTCAAAACTCTTTGAGTCGCCTCCCTCCGCCCGGAATTTAACAGGGCACGCTTCCGCAGCAAGTATTAAGTATCTCCTCTGTGTGGTATGGCGAACTGGTCCCGGTAAGAGTTCCCCTCCCATTACAATAGATATGACCGGTGCCCACATAATTTGTGAGTCCCGGGTCACTGTAGTAGGTAATCTCTTTCTCGTACCCTATGCTCGTAGTGGTGACGCTAACTACCCTATTGTGCCCGCTGCTACTCGACGGCAGGAAAGCGCCCAACAGCATCAACGTCAAAGTTGCGGCAAAAACAAACCGTCTCGTTAGTCTGGAAAATAGTTTCATGGCTCCTCCTAAATGTGTATTGTTACTGAAGGGGGCTGAGGTGAAGCCCAGAGGGATGGGCAATAAAAACCACTTGCTGGAACCTGGCGTCCAACGTTAGAGATCAGAATATGGGGAATAGAAATCTCTGCGACAGAGGTCTGTAGTCGAGAAATTTCTGAAGCCAATTTACCCTCTCGGGTCTGTGGCGTCAAGAAGTATTTTGCCTCCCGGCGCGCTCTTGACAGTCTCAACCTGAAACGTTTGGGGGAGCTTTAAAGTAGCAGTAGCGGTCATCCTCTTGATGGCTATTCAAAGCGCCTCCAATCCCATGCTATGCTCTCGCTGATGGCTCTGGGTTCAAGGTGGGATTCTAATCCATCCGGTTGATGGGCGTCTAATTCTGTCATATCGCGGATGAGTTTGAGGGCTTTGCTACCAGGGGTCGGATTACGCGGCCAAACGGGCGTAATTGAAGACGCCCATTTGTGCGCCTAATAAGCGTTATGCTGCTTACATCTTGAATCATAATTTAGCAAAATAAAACGCATGATTAAATACATTCTTATTGGACTAGGTTGCTTGATTCTGCTTTATGTTGGCTTCATAGCTTACTCTTTACTGACACGGCAAATTGATCGTGAGATAGCCAGCAATCTACCAATTTCTTCCGATTGGGTTGAAATTAATCTTCGGCCACCCTTAGAAGCTGGAAATCTTACTCAAACTGTAATTCTTTATATCGAAGGTTATAAACGGGACATTGCTGATACCCGCCAACAAATCATCATGCCAGATGGAACAATCTTGATTCCTGAAGCACAGGTCATAGATGAATACGGAAATGTCTATCCTTTGAAAATTGGGCAATGGTTATCTAATGGAGTGGGATTCACCAGAGATTTTGATGCCGGAAGCAATTCCAAATTCCCGCAAGACAGAGCTTATCCGAAGGTTAGGATTCGGAGTGACAGGCCGTTCAAAATCTCGAAAGTTTTCTGGGAATGCTACGAACCAAAGTGATCCGGTGGGCGCAGCCTAACAACTCATTCAACCGGAGCGGAAATAGCGCCGCTTTCAACGGGCTGACAATAACAATCCCGGTGAAGATGTGAAAGCGTGGAAGCCGTCATGAGAATTTCAGGAGAAAATCATTGTGAGAAAAACGGGTTTGAGAGTCGGAATTTCGCTGCTGATTTTAGGAGTTATCGGCGGCAGCATTTGTCTGCTGCTGCCTTCGTTAACGGCTGGCCGCGTTCGCTTCAACATAGCGGCCCTCGGATTAATTCCGGCGGGCGTTTTCTTTCTGCTCGGTTTCGTCTTCACAATTCTTTCGGTGATTTTCAGTGTCAGAGCGAGAAAAGTCGCTGCGGCTTATAAATCTCAGTTGCAGCCGGAAGGCATTGTTCTGTTCGAGGAAGATGTCAGGGGTTCGATGACCTTCCGCGACTTTCGCAGTCCCGGCGCATATTACAGTTGGAGAAAAGTCTTAATCACCTCGCTCGTCGCCTTGACGGAAACACGCCTGCTGGCTCTCAAAGGCTCCAGCCCGATTATCAATGTTCCTTTCACTGACGCGCGCCTGAGACAAATGAAATTTTCGCTCGAAGGCGAGAAGACTTTGCTCGTCGCTTTCGACGCGAATCTTTTCCAGCCCGAATGGTCTGGCGAGATAGAGTATCGCTTTAAAACGTCGCAGGCCCAACGCTTTTGGGAATTATTGCCGAAATGAACGCCTTGCCTCTACCGGCATCAGGAATATGAAAACCGACAGTCTGAAATTGGTTGACATGATATGGCTCGACGACGAGCTGACTTCGTGCCGCCCGCTGCGCCGCGCATGGGGCGAGGAGGAGATATTTCTGGATTACTGGGGCTGCTATGAGCAGGTCTTTTCTGAACGCCCGCGCGGCTCTATATCGAGCCGCGAGCTTCTTCAGCCGGAAGAGGAAGGGACATTTCTGTTGCTCCGGTCTGAACACGTTGACCGGATTATAAAGTCTCTCACCGGCCACATCGCTGAGTTGAGCGTCATGACTAAAGAGCATCTCAACACGCTTGAGCAATGGAAATCTTTGAGCTTAGCCAACCACCGGCATATGGTGGCGTACATCTTTAATCGTGGTGAAGAGCGCGGCGCGACCGTGGCACGCGCTCAATCCTTAGCCGCGGGCGACGCCTCGACAACCATCAGGACAGGCGAGCGAAATCGCCCGTCAGGCGTTGCTCGTAACCAGACCGAAGCAGGCATAGGAATAAAACCGGAGGCGGGGACAAGTGGAAAGAAGCTGTTGGAAGTTAAAATACGCAAGCTGCAATTTATCTTAATCGTCCTCCTCGGACTTTTTATGGTTCCGCTCGGCTCTTTACTTTTAATCAGAGAGTTGTCGAAGGGGTCTAAGCTTGCGCCCGCAATGTTGCTGATTGGCTTGATGCCGTTAATTGCCTACGGGGCGGTGGCGTGGCTGTTTCGCAGAGGTCATGTCAAATCGGTCAAATATTTTTCGAGGGAAGGTTTAGTGCGTAATGATGGAAAAAGCTTTGCGTGGACTGACCTGAGCCGCGTGGTTGACCGAATCAGACTCAACCGGGAAACCAATTTCAAAGGTCTTTGGCGAACTGAGATACAGTTTAAGAACGGCGAATCGGCATGGCTACTTCCTACAAAAATCAGCAACTTTCCCGAAGTGTACGAATTGGTCCGCAGCCTGCCCTGCGAACAGACAGAAATAAGAGCTTGATGGCGAGGCACGAACGCTATTTAACGTGAGTCAGCCATGATGCGGGGTTGTGATGCCACGCATCATGGCTGACGCACGTTAAATTAATGCAGCGATGCCCACGCGCAAGCCTGCGCTCCTTGAGAGCGATTCTTTCCACCCGCCATCGCCCCTTCCTGCGTTTACTGAGGCGGCGGTGGCGCAGGCGCTTTCGGTTTCTTCGGCGCGCTCTGCAAACGACGCGCGCTCTCCCAAGCGGCCAGCGTCGCCGCGTCGCCCGCAAACTTATTACGCATCGCCGTATCGAGCCGCTCCAAATCCTGCTCGGCGGCGGCGAGCGTCACGTCAGTGGCAAGACCCGTAGAACTGCGACCACTTTTGCCTGTGTTCTGCTGGTTGATAGACTGCTCGAAATCGGCGATGACCGCGCTGAACTGGCTGAGAAAATCTGCCGGCAGGTCGTATTCGATAAAGCGGGCCTTGAGCGGCGTCGCTTCAGTGATGAAAGAGCGCGCGACGCCGAGCAGATTTTGGTCGTTGACGTTAGTGCGGGGGATGCGAAACTTGTCTTTGACGTCGGGGAAGTCGAGCGCGATGGTCGCAGCCGTGTTGCTGATGGTCGTCAGCCAGGCGCGCAAAGCGTCGCGCGCCTCACTCCTCTTGCTAGTGCCTTGCTGTGCGGCGCGCAGATTGATGTTACGTTGGGTTTCAAGATTATTAATCTCATTGAGCTTGATGGTAATGCCGGCGATTGCTTTTCCGCCCGCGCTGGTCGGCGGGAAGTTGCCTTGAGTCGCGGCGATGTCCCGGCTGCGCATTAATCTTTCAACGCGTCGTCTCTGCTTATCGTTCATGCGGATTTCTCCTTATCAGGTGAAGCGGGCAGGCAATGCCTTCCCGGAGGTTTAGAGGTTAAAACGCGAGCCGCGCTTCGCGGGCTGCAAGGCGCGACCCGTCAGGCCATATAAAGTTGGAGCGCCAATTATACTCATTTTCGCCGCGCACAAAAGCAAAAAATTTACCTCGCAAACGCCGCCCTCCGCCGTTTCTGCATGGTTTTACGACAATCTTACCCTGACAACCGGCAAAAAACCCCTGACGACGGGCTTGGCGTGTGCGATTATGAAAAAAGTTCGCTTGTGAATGGAAAAAGTCTACCCGTGAATAGAGAAAGTCTACTTGTGAATGGGAAAAGTTTGCTTGTGAATGACGGTGGTTAGCTTGTGAATGGGAAAAGTTCGCGTGACGACGGCCTCAGCAGGCACGATTATGGGAAAAGTTTGACTGACGACGGCCCCGGCGCGTCCGTTTATGGAAGCAGCAACTCCGATTGTGGAAAAAGTCTGCGTAACGGCGGGAAAAGTTCGCGTGACGACGGCGTTGGAAACCGGAACGACGGGCTCGGAATGCTTGACGACCGCCGCAAAAAGAGCGGCGACGGTCTAAAAACGCTTGACGACAGACTCGGCGCGCACGACGAAGGACACAAATCGCCTGACGAGTGACCAAAATTGCGGTGACGGCGGAAGAGAACTACTGACAAATGCCGTATCGCCCTCAACGACCGGCCCGCGCCACGCTGCTTTCGGGCCAGTCGCTTTGATGTAGACTGCCGGGCTGATTCTCGCTGAAACGGTTGTTTAAGAGACGCGCTCGTTTTAAGGGAGAATCGTGCGCGTAGAGCAGACAAGGGGCGTGAGTTGCTCAAGCTGCCATTAACATAACCAGTTGCTCTTCTTCGTCATCTATTTTTCTTTCGAGTCCTGCAATTTCCGCGGCGGTGAGATTCTGTGGGTTGCGCGGGTCAAGACCAAAGCAGCGAATCAAGTTGCCTTTGAGGTCTAAGACGAGAGGGCCGCCGATGTTGGTAACTTGCGCCAGCGTATCCACCGCCTCGTCCTTAAGCCCCAACGCGGCCTGCGAGTGACCGATAAAAGCGAAACGCTTTTGTCGCTGAAAGACATCGAGCGACACCACATTATCCACCAGCATCTCTATCGCCGGGCCAAACTCTTTCCGTCTCATCCTTGCCAAGCCGAGAGCCGTCGCAAAGTAATTTCGATCATCGCTCCACGGCGTATTCTTCCAACCATACTCCAATCGTCGAATGGCCTCGTCCGTTTCTCCACGTCGCAGAGACAGCATCCCAAGAATATGATGGCCTATCCAATGATTTTTTGTGACAGGCTGAATCCCGGATAGATAAGACAAAAGAGATTCTGCCTCATCAAAGTTCTTCATTATCACCAGCAAACTCGCGCAACCATTGCGCGCCACGACATCATCGGGGAAGCGTCGCATCGTCTCTTCGTAAGCTTCGAGAGCGGCGTTGAAGTCGCCTTTGGCTTTGAGCGTGTCAGCGTAGCCGGTGCGCGCCACGACGTTACCAGGGAAGCGTCGCATCGCCTCTTCGTAAGCTTCGAGAGCGGCGTCGAAGTCGCCTTTGGCTTTGAGGGCTTCCGCATAGCCGCTACGCGCCACGACGTTACCAGGGAAGCGCCGCATCGCCTCTTCGTAAGCTTCGAGAGCGGCGTTGAAGTCGCCTTTGGCTTTGAGCGTGTCAGCGTAGCCGGTGCGTGCCACCACATTGTTGGGGAAGCGTCGCATCGTCTCTTCGTAAGCTTCGAGAGCGGCGTCGAAGTTGCCTTTGGCTTTGAGAGCTTCCGCGTAACCGTTGCGTGCCACGACATCATCGGGGAAACTCTGCACCGTTTGTTCATAAACTTCGAGCGCGGCGTCAATTTGGCCGGTGGCTTTGAGGATTTCGGCTCGCGTAGTCCAGATAACTGCGTCCTCTACGTTCAACGCGAAGGCGTAGCTCACTAGTTCGTCCGCCGTCTCAAAGGCATTGGCATCCATGGCGGCTTTTGCCAGCGCGCAGAGGCTCATGGCCGTGTGCTCTTTCCGGCTGTGCTCAAGGTGAAACTCAAGCAGGCCACGGAGAAACTCTCTGGCGCGCTCAAGGTCGCCCTTGCTGATAAGCTTGCCGATTGCCTCTATCTGATGGTTGATTCGCTCTTCGACTTGATAGCCCTTTGATGGCCTCCAATCCCTGTTCCTCTTATCGAATGCTGCGATGAGCTTTCGGAGCGCGGCGGTAGCTTGCGCGGCTGGCTGCTCCACTTCAACGCTTTCAAACTCCGCCGTTTCGCTGTCCGCTTTCATCTCGTCCCGGCGAATATGGGCGGCCTTAATCGGAGCGGCATTCACTCTCTCCTGAAGTTTCATCCTGACGGCATTGATGATTTGCGTGCTGCGCGGCGGGGGCAGAGCGCGTCTTAACTCAATCTTCATGCCGTAAGTCGCCACGATGGAACCGAGGCGGCTCGTTTCCCCGGCAGTCGCCGCTGTCGCCATCTCCGCGAAGACCCCGGACTCGATGAGGATTTTCTCGGCTCCGGCGGCTTGCTCCGGCGCGTCAAGAAAAAACTCCGTGGCGACTTCGCTCCACGCTTCAAGGATGAATTTAATGGCCTCCTGCGATTGCCCGACCTCTTCATAAAGAGCGAAGACAGTAAGCGCTCCGGCGTTTGCCGCGTACACAAGCGCGCCGTCCATATCAGCCGTCTCAGGCAAGAGCCTCGCCAGCAATCGCGCACGCACGAAGGCGAGCGCCGCGCCGTCTTGCAATAACTCTTCCGCCGCCTCTACCGATAGCCGCCGACTCTCCGGCGATAACTCTTGGTTGAGGCCGCTCAGCATCATCGTCAAAGCGCCATGCGCCTGACGGCTGAACTCAAGCGTCTCTCTGATTGTGGCGCTGCTAATGTCGCCGCCGGAAATGACCGAATATTCCCTGCTCACGTCAAAAAAGAACGCGACCTCCCCGGCCCGGCATTCCACAGGCTCCGGGCTGTCTCCGAGGCCCAAGACGTAATAGCGGTCGTCCTGCTCGTAAACCGCTTTACCTATCTGCCCCAAGATGAAGGCTCGCTCTATCATTCTTCATTCCACGCCTTGCCGGCTTTTTTAAGATAATCCTTAACGATGCTGATGTAGGCTTTTCCAAGTTTCTTCTCGGCTGACAAACCGCCTTTAACCGTCGAACTGCCTCTCACCGACTCGATAGCCTTGTTGTTGAAGCCTCCGTAGATATGCACCTCGATAAATTCATCCGTCCCGCGAACACCCGCGCCGGATAACAGGATTTTAGAATGTTCCGCCTCGGTTGTGCCAGAGGAAATTTGCTCGGATAGCTTCGCCACCGCCAGCTTATGCCGCTCTCTCCATGTCGCCCGATAGCCCTGCGGAATCTCCTGAAGAGTTCTGATGCCGTGCTTCTCAACAAAGACGTAAGAGTTGTCTTCCAGCAGCGTAGCCCGGTCATCAATGGCTACCTCCCAAAGCTTAAGAGCATACGGCCCATAGGAGTTGGGGCCTCCGCCATCCTTTGACAAGGCGGCATAGCGTATCTGCTTGGCATAAGACCCAAAGAGTTTCGCTCCGACAGTCTGACGAGCGCTGTCGTTCTCTGCCGTCGCGGGTATTCGCATTTCCCCTTCTACCAATAATCCGTAGGTAGAATAAATCATCTTATCGCTGGTGATGAACTCATGAAGAATTTTAAGCTCAACGTTAATGACCGCGCTGGTCTTCTTCATGCTCTCATCGAAGCTTGCGAGCGCATGTTCCCGTCCATCAACTTTCGACTCCTCTAGCGCGTTGCGATACCGCGTTTCAAGCGCATCCTTTTCTGCTTGTCTCTCCGCTGCCCGCACATTCGGATATCCGATGTGCGCGCCGCAGGTGGGACACGTTTCTTTAATTTCGGAAAGCTCCGATGAACATTTTGGGCAAATCTCCATAGAGGGTCGTCCATGTCGTCGCTTGCATCAATAGCAGTTCAATACTTTGTGACTGCGCCCTCTCAATCTTCCTCTTCGGCGCGGATGCGGCCTTCGGCTCTGGCCTGTTCGACAATCTTCTGGGCGATTTGGCCGGGTACCTGGTCGTAGTGCGAGAACTGCATGTGGTAGGAGCCGCGCGCGGCGGTGATGGAGTTGAGCTTCGATTGATAGTCGAGCATCTCGGCCATAGGGACCTGGGCTTTAATCATCTGCTGGTTGCCGCTGCTGGCCTCCATCCCCTGCACGCGGCCACGGCGCGAGTTGAGGTCGCCCATGATGTCGCCGCTGTACTCCTGCGGGGCGACGACTTCGACATCCATCACGGGTTCGAGCAGGGTCGGCTTGACCTTTTCAATGGCGGCGCGGAAAGCCTTGCGACCGGCGGCGCGGAAGCTGTGCTCGTCCGAGTCAACCGGATGAAAGGAGCCGTCAACGAGGACGGCTTTGAAGTCAACGAGCGGATAGCCCGCGACCGCTCCAGTCGAAGCCGCTTCGACGATGCCTTTCTCGATGGCGGGACGAAAGTTCTGCGGCACGGAGCCGCCGAAAATCTTGTCCTCGAAGACGAAGCCTTCGCCGCGCGGCAAGGGCTCGAAGATGACCTTGCAGTCGCCGAACTGCCCGCGCCCGCCCGTCTGTTTCTTGTGGCGTCCCTGCACTTCCGCGCGCTGCGTGATGGTTTCCTTGTAGGGAACTTTCGGCGGGTGCAGGGCGACCTCTACGCCGTAGCGTTTCTTCAGTTTGTCAATCACGGTTTCGACGTGCAGTTGGCCGGAGCCCGCGAGCAGAAACTCTTTGGTCTGCGCGTCGCGGTCGAAGTGGAGCGCGGGGTCTTCTTCCAGAATCTTGTGCAGGGCGACCGAAATTTTCTCTTCGTCCTGACGCGACTTCGGCTCGATGGCGAAGGCGATGGCGGCCTCCGGGTACTCAACGCCGTCGTAGACGATGACCGCCGCCTTGTCGCATAAAGTGTCTCCGGTCTGCGTCTCTTTGAGCTTGACGCAGGCGATGATGTCCCCTGCGCGGGCTTCGTCAATCTTGTCCAACTGCTTGCCCTGCATGGAGTGGAGCGCGCCGAGGCGTTCCGCAACGCCGCGCCGCGAGTTGAAGACGTTGGCGTCGTGCTGCACTTTGCCGCTGATGATGCGCATGATGTTGATGCGACCGGCGAAGGGGTCCGCGACGGTGCGGAAGACGTAGGCCGAGAAGGGTTCCGTGTCCGCGTACTTGCGCGTCAGGGGTTCGCCGTCGCCGTCGGCGTTCGACTTGCCGTGCTCTGCTTCGTGCGTCGCGGGGTCCGGCGCAAACTCGACAAGGCCGTCGAGCAGGTTTGAGAGTCCGACGAGCGTTGTGCTGGAGACGGCGTAGACGGGGCAGAGCTTGCTGGCGGCGATGGCCTTCTTGATGTTGGGCAGCAGGTCCGCGTCGTCGAGCGTGCCTGCCTCGAAGTATTTTTCCATCAAAGCATCGTCGGATTCGGCGACGAGTTCGACCAGCCGTTCGCGCGTCGCGTCAATCACGTCGCGCCCGTCCGCAGGAAGCTCAACCTCGCGCGCCTTGCCCTGCTCGTCAAACTCGTAGGCTTTCAGATGCACGACATCGACGACGCCTTTGAAATCCTTCTCCTTGCCGATGGGCAGCGTGAAGGGAATAATCGCGCGGCTGAACGTCTTGCGCGCTGTATCCAATGCCACGCCGAAATCAGCGCGCTCTTTGTCGAGCTTCGTGATGGCCATGAAGCGCGGGAGCATAAACTCGTTGGCGTAGGCCCATGTCTTCTCCGTCTGCACCTGCACGCCGTTCACGCCGTCAACCACGGAGAGCGCGCAGTCCGCGACGCGCAGGGCGGGCCGCGCGTGCGCGATGAAGGCAGCGTAGCCGGGCGTGTCTATAAAGTTAATCTTAGTGTCTTTGTGTTCGAGATGCGCCAGAGCGGTGTTGAGCGTGATTTTTCGTTCGATGGAATCCTCGTCGTGATCCGTGACGGTCGTGCCTTCGTCCACTTTGCCCCAACGCGGCGTCGCCCCGGCCAGATAGAGCAGGGAACTGACCAGTTGTGTCTTGCCCGCGTCGCCGTGGCCGATGACGGCCAGATTGCGAATTGATTCGGTTGCGAAAGCTTTCATAGCGTTGATTAAGAGTTCCTTTCAGACAGATATATTTTGGAGAAGAAGAGCCATCCCCGGCTAAGTGAACAGTCCGAAAAAGATTTGGGCGGGAGCGCGCTCCGGTTGAGACTGTAATTTATCCGAGCGCGAAGGGGAAAAGCAAGCGAGCGTGCAGCCACGGCCCGGCGCGGTTGCCAGCCGCTTCCGCTTCGTTAGATACTGTTGGCAAAAGAACCAGAGGGAGATTGCAACCATCAGCACAGCACATCAGATGACGCCGACACTCCAAATGTCTGCGCGGCGGCGTTGGGCCGTCACGGCGGGCGTCTTGACGGGAACGTTTCTCGCCGCGCTCGAAGCGACGGTCGTCTCGACGGCGATGCCGACCGTTATCTCTTCGCTCGGCGGATTGAGCCATTACAGTTGGGTCTTCTCGGCCTACCTGATTACGGCGACCGTGACCGTCCCCGTCTGGGGCAAGCTCTCAGACCTTTACGGGCGCAGGCTGCTCTATCAAATCGGCATCGCTATCTTTCTCGTCGGCTCAGTGTTGTCCGGCCTCTCGGCTTCGATGGCGCAGTTGATTATCTTTCGCGCGCTGCAAGGATTGGGCGCGGGCGCGCTCGTGCCGCTCGGCCTGACCATCATCGGCGACATCTACACGTTGAAGGAGCGAGCCAGAGTGCAAGCTCTGTTCAGCGGCGTGTGGGGACTGGCGAGCGTCGTCGGCCCCGTCGTCGGCGGCTTCATCACAGACCAGCTATCGTGGCGTTGGGTCTTTTATCTCAACCTGCCGTTCGGGCTCGCGGCCTCGCTGATTCTCGGCCTCGCGTTGAAGGAGCCGAAGCGACAGGAGCGGCCCGCCATTGATTACGCGGGCGCGGCGACGTTGATGGCGGCCATCACGCTTTTGATGCTGGCTCTGGTCGAAGGCGGAACGAGTCTCGCCATGATGATGACCGCGCGTAACCTCGCGCTTCTGGCCGGAGCCGTCGGCCTGACGATTCTCTTCGTCTGGATTGAGCGGCGCGCAGCTGACCCGATTGTGCCGTTCAAGTTGTTCGGCAATCGCGTCGTGACGGTCGCCGTCGTGACGGGCTTTCTGGCGGGCGTGGCGATGTTCGGGGCGATTACCTTCGTGCCGCTCTTTGCGCAGGGCGCGCTCGGCGCAACGGCCACCGAAGCAGGCTCTCTCCTGACGCCGCTGATGCTGAGTTGGGTTACGCTCTCGATTATCGGCGGGCGACTGCTGTTGAAAATCGGCTATCGCCCGACGAGCATCGCGGGCTTTATGCTGCTGACGCTCGGCATGGCGTCGCTCGCCGGCTTTCAACGCACGACGCCGCGCCTCTGGCTCTACGTTGACCTTGTGATGGTCGGGGCGGGTTTGGGCTTAACGATGCTGACCTTGCTGATTGCCGTGCAGCAAGCCGTGCCGCGCGGCCAACTCGGCATCGCCACTTCGCTCAACCAGTTTTCGCGCTCCATCGGCGGAGCGGTCGGCGTCGCGGTGATGGGCGCAGTACTGTCCGCCGGACTCGCCTCGCATCTTAACCAACTCGCGCGTCAAGGCGACAACAACCTGACGCCGGAGAGCGCCGCGCAACTGGCCGCGAACCCGAACGCCTTAATCGAACCGGAGGCCCGCGCCGCTCTCTCGCCAAGCGTCCTCGGACTGCTGCAAGGCTCTTTGACTTCGGCGATTCACAGCGTCTTCTGGGTCGGCGCGGTCGTCTCCGGGCTGGCTCTCATCGTCTGTCTCTGGCTGCCGCGCCAGCGCGACAACGTTCACACTTCGCACCCGCCGAAAGAGGCTTGCACCTCCGCAGCGGGCGAGCGCATGATGGTCGCCGAACTAGCCGCGCTCGACGCGGAACATGAACCCGTGGCCGCGCAGGGCGACTAAAGCGGCAACAGTGAACGCGGCTTGAGTGAACGATAAATGATGAGCGATGAAGGATGCGCGACGAGTGATAAGCGATTAAGGAAAGCGCAGGAAGTTGAGCGACGGATGTCGAGTCGTTATTCAAACCTGACATCTTAAAATCCGGCGTTCGTAGTCTAAACTTCTCCATCGCTCGTGCATCATTTATCGCGCATCGTTCATCGCTCATAGTTTATCGCTTGTCGTTCAGCGTTTATCACTTGTCATTCATCGCTCATCGTTCATCGTTCTGTGTGCGGCCTACAGCGTTATCATTTCATGCAGCCTTTGCCCATTGACGCGCTCCTGCCGGAGATTATCGCATCCCTGCGACGCTCGCCCAATCTGGTGATTGAAGCCCCGCCCGGAGCGGGGAAGACGACGCGCGTGCCGCCCGCTTTGTTGGAGGCGGGTATTGCGGGCGATAAAGAAGTGTGGGTCCTGGAGCCGCGGCGTTTGGCTGCGCGGCTGGCGGCGCGGCGCGTGGCCGAAGAGCGCGGCGAGCGTTTGGGCGAGAGCGTCGGTTATCAAGTGCGCTTTGAGGATGTCTCCGGCCCGCGCACGCGCCTGCGCTTTCTCACGGAAGGCGTGCTG
Organism: Blastocatellia bacterium; assembly: GCA_033855775.1. Taxonomy (GTDB): domain Bacteria; phylum Acidobacteriota; class Blastocatellia; order Pyrinomonadales; family Pyrinomonadaceae; genus DASVTR01. The sequence continues at coordinate 12,596 of JAWVFT010000020.1, forward strand.
ACCAGACGCTTGCTGTCGGACCCTTCGCTTGAGCGCGTCGGCTGCGTCGTGCTGGACGAATTTCACGAGCGACACTTGACAGCCGACCTCTCGCTCGCGCTGCTTCGTCGTCTACAACGAACGACGAGAAGCGGGCTGCGTCTCATCGCCATGTCTGCGACGCTCGATGCCGCGCCCGTCGCGGAGTATCTGGGATGCGTCGTCATGCGCTGCGAGGGCCGCCGCTTCGATGTCGCAATCGAACATCTGACGAGGCCGGACGAACGCCCGCTGGCCGCGCAAGTCGAAGCGGCTCTCCGCTCTCTTTTGTCCGCGCAGTTGGAGGGCGACGTGCTGGTCTTTCTTCCCGGCGCGGCGGAGATAAGACGCGCGCAGGCGGCTTGCGCCGCGCTCGCGGCTCAGCACGATTTGTTAATCCTGCCGCTGCACGGCGAACTGCCCGCCGCCGAACAAGACCGCGCCGTGCGTCCAGCCGAAAGGCGCAAAGTCATTCTCTCAACCAACGTCGCGGAAACCTCCGTCACGATTGAAGGCGTCGCCGCCGTCATTGACTCGGGCCTGGCGCGCATCGCGGGCCACTCGCCATGGTCTGGCGTCAGGACTCTGAACGTCGCGCGCATCAGCCAATCGTCGGCAACGCAGCGCGCCGGACGCGCCGGGCGAACGAGGCCGGGACGCTGCCTGCGTCTCTACACGGCGCAGGACTTCGCCGCGCGCCCGCGACATGAAGCGCCGGAAATCCTGCGGCTTGACCTGGCCGAACCCGCGCTCGAACTGCGCGCGGCCGGCGTCACAGACCTCAACCGCTTCGAGTGGTTTGAAGCTCCGGCCCGGCCCGCGCTCGACGCCGCGGAGAGGTTGCTGCTGCGACTCGGCGCGCTCGATGCGGGCATGCGCTTGACGAAGACCGGCGAGCGCATGTTGCGCCTGCCCCTGCACCCGCGACTCGCGCGCGTCCTTGTCGAAGGCGAAGCGCGCGGCGTCGCTCAAGCGGCGTGCGTCATCGTTAGCCTCATCAACGAGCGCGACATACGTGCCAGCCGTCTCATGCTCGAACCGCGCGAGCGCAGAGCCGCCGCAGCAACAACGGCGAGCGCAAACACGCACGGCCCCTCAGACCTGCTCGAACTCTTAGACCTCTTTCAAGAAGCCGAACGCGCTGACTTTGCCCCCGCGCGCCTGCGCGAGTTGGAACTCGACGGCGCGGCTGTGCGGGCCGTTGACAGAACGCGCAGGCAGCTTGGGCGTTTGCTCAAGCGGTACGAAGCGCGGAGCGAACCGCGCAGAGCCACGCTCTCATCAACGAGCAAAGATGCTCTTTCATCAACGAACAGAGATGCGCATTCATCAACGAGCAGAGCCGCGCTGTCGTCATCGGAGGAAACGGAGTTGCTGGTTTCGCTTTTGACGGGTTATCCAGACCGCGTTGCGCGCCGCCGCGTGATGGGCGCGGACGCGAATCAATCGAGCCTGGAAGTCTTGCTCGCAGGAGGCGGCGGCTCAGGCGTCATCGCGCCGGAGAGCGTCGTTCGTCAGGCTGAATTTCTCGTCGCGGTTGACGCCGAAGAGCGACGCGATGCGGGCCGTGGGCGTTCCGGCCGGAGCAGCGGGGAAACGCTCGTTCGCCTCGCCAGCGCGATTGAGCCGGAATGGCTGCTGGACTTTTACGCGGGCGAGATAATTGAAACCACCGTCGTCGAGTGGAACGCGGAAGCGGAGCGCGTCGAGGTCCTGGGGCGACTGAGCTACGACGGGCTTGTGCTCGATGAGACTCGCAGCGTCGAAGCGCGCGGCGAAGAGGTGGCGCGCGCTCTGGCGACGGCTGCGTTGGCTGTGGGCGCGCAGGCTTTCGCAGAGCGCGAGGCGATTGACCGTTTCCTCGCTCGCGTCGCGTTCATGGCTCGCGCTTTCCCGGAGAAAAATTTTCCAACGCTCGGCGAAGATGAAGTCGCGGAGAGTCTCAAACGTTTATGCGAAGGGCGGCGCAGCTTCGCGGAGTTGCGCGAGGCGGCGCGCGCGGGCGGGCTTCTCTCGGAGTTACGACGGAAGCTTGACGACGAACAGGCGCGACTGCTGGCGACGATGGCTCCCGAACGTGTCACGCTCGCCAGCGGCAGACAAACGCGCGTCAATTATGAGGGCGCGCAATTGCCATGGGTCGCGTCCCGGCTGCAAGACTTTTTCGGCATGAAGGAAGGGCCGAAGCTGGCGGGCGGGCGCGTCGCAGTCGTGCTTCACCTGCTCGCCCCGAACGGGCGTCCCGTGCAGGTGACGCAGGACCTAGCCGGATTCTGGACGCGCCACTATCCGCAGGCACGCCGCGAACTGAGCCGCCGCTACCCGCGCCACGCATGGCCGGAAATGAGTGGATGAAAGAGAGCCTTCAATTTCAGATTGAGCCGGAGACGGCGGGGCAGCGGTTGGATGAATTTCTGGCGGCTCGGCTCGGCTGGCTGAGCCGCCTGCGCATCGCGCATCTGTTAGACGAGGGCGCGTGCTTCGTCAATCGCATGGAAGCTCGCGCGGGGCAGCAAGTCAGAGTTGGCGACCGCGTTGAGATAAGCTTGGACGAAAGCGCGCCGGGCGCGATGACGCCGGAGCAGTTGCCGCTGGAAATCATTTATGAAGACGAAGACTTGTTGGTCTTAGTCAAGCCCGCAGGGATGCTCACGCATCCGACGCGCGGCGTCAAGAGCGGCACGCTCGCCAACGCCCTCGCTTATCACCTGAACAGGGAAGCGACGGAAGAAGTCGTGCGCCCCGGCATCGTTCATCGTCTCGACCGGGCCACTTCGGGGTTGATGGTCATCGCCAAAAATCAACGCGCCCTGAGCATTCTCTCACGCCATTTTCATCAACGGCTCGTTGAGAAAAGATACCTCGCGCTCGTTGAAGGAATCATCAACGCGGATGAATGCGACATCGAGGCTCCAATCGGGCGCGGCTCCGAACGGCAACCGCATTGGATTGTGATGGCGGACGGAAAGCCCGCGTTGACGCGGCTGCGAGTGTTGGAACGAAGAAGCGGACGGACGCAAGTGGAGCTTGAGCCTGTGACGGGCCGCACGAATCAACTGCGCATTCATTGCGCTCATCTCGGCCATCCAATCGTCGGCGATGAATGGTATGGCTCGGCGCAAACTGCCGGACGCTTGTGCCTGCACGCCGCGCGTCTCTCCTTTCATCATCCTTCGGGCGGCAAATGGTTGGAGTTCAACTCGCCGCTGCCCGCGGAGGTCGCGGCTCTCTTCAAGAGCGAGCCGCAAGCTTAAACGTCATCAGCCGAAACATCATCAACTGATGGCTCGCAGAAAGAATTCTTTGTCCTTCTGATGCGTCAATAATCCTGCGACTTCGGTTTTGTCCACCCATCGCGCTTCGGGATTCGCGGGGTCAACCGGGCAGAGCTTCTCTTCCGTCGTGGTGAAGAGAAACATGTGTATGACCTTCAACTCGGCGCGCTCTTCGCTGCCCTTTGCCGAAAGCCTGTAGCGTTGATAGCTGCCCAAATCTTTGATGTAGTTTAACTGCGTGAGGCCAGACTCTTCGTGGATTTCCCTGAGCGCGGCGGTGAACGGGTCTTCGCCCGTTTCGATGTGTCCCTTCGGCAAAGACCATGATGTGCCGTGCTGGCTGACGACGAGAATCTGCCCGGCGGCGTTGACGACGATGCCGCCCGCGCTCTCTGTTTGCTTCATCTGCCCTGACACCTCCCGTCTGGCCGCCGCGAAATAGGAACGGCTTAATGTAACATTCCCGCCGCCTTTCTTCATCGCCATGCTGAGGACGCGCTCCACCGCGACTTCATCTGGCATTGCGCTTGCCTCGCTACAGGTGGCAGAATCTGAGACGTTATAAACAGCAGCAATAGACGAAGCATCAGGCTGCGGAAAAGCTGCGCGCGCGTATGGATGCGCGGCGCGGCTGTTCGTTTACTGAACACGCGCTGAGCTTGTGCTGAACACGAACGCGGAAGACTCTAAGGCTTGAGCAAGGAAAAAAATGGACTGGCAAAATAATCTCATCAAGAACAGCGAAGGCGTCAGGCAATTGCTCGCGCAGACAAAGCGCGTCGCGGTGCTCGGCATCAAGACCGAGGAGCAATCCTTTCAACCCGCTTTCTACGTCGCGGACTATCTGGCCTCGGCTGGCTTGGAAGTCATTCCCGTTCCGGTCTACTACCCGAACGTGACGGAGATTCTGGGGCGCAAAGTTTATCGCAAGCTGGCGGAGGTGCCGGGCGAGATTGACCTCGTTGATGTCTTTCGCAGGCCGCAGGACATTGACGCGCACGTCGAAGACATACTGGCGGCCAAGCCGAAGGCCGTCTGGTTTCAATCGGGCATTCGCAACGATGCGGTCGCAGAGACGCTCGCCAAAGCCGGAATCAAAGTGGTGCAAGACCGCTGCCTGATGGTCGAGCATCGCTCGCTGAGATAAGGGCGGGCCGAATTTAAGTTGGCAAAACTAACAAGGACGAAAAGGGGCAGTCATGAAGATCGAACTCAAAAAACTGAGCGCGCAGACCATCGTTATCACGGGAGCTTCGAGCGGCATCGGGCTGGTGACGGCGAGGATGGCTGCGGCGCGCGGCGCGCGGCTGGTCGTCGCTTCGCGCAGCGAGGAAGCCGTCAGGCGTTTGGCGTTTGAAATTAACGAAGCGGGCGGCGAGGCCATCCACGTCGTCGCGGATGTCGGCAGGGAAGAGGACGTGCGGCGCATCGCGGAGACGGCGCGCGAGCGTTTCGGCGGCTTCGACACATGGGTCAACAACGCGGGCGTCTCCATCTACGGCAAGATTCTTGAGGTTCCGGCGGAAGACCACCGGCGACTCTTTGAGACAAACTTCTGGGGCGTCGTCTATGGCTCGACCATCGCCGCCGAACATCTCAAGCGGCGCGGCGGCGCGTTGATTAACGTCGGCAGCACGCTCTCCGACCGCGCGATTCCGATTCAGGGAATGTACAGCGCGTCGAAGCATGCGGTGAAGGGTTTCACAGACGCGCTCAGGATGGAGCTTGAGGCCGAGGGCGTGCCCGTCTCCGTCACGCTCGTTAAGCCGGGCGCGATTAACACGCCTTACCCACAGCACGCCAAGAATTATCTCGACGGCGAGCCGACGCTGCCGCCGCCCGTCTACGCGCCCGAAGTCGTGGCCGAAGCAATTCTCTATTGCGCCGAAAATCCTGAGCGCGATGTCTTCGCGGGCGGCGGCGGCAAGGCGATTTCCGTCACGGAAAAACTCGCGCCGCGCCTGACGGACAAGGCGATGGAGTTGACGATGATGCAGATGCAGCAGACAGACCGCCCCGCGCGCAGCCGCGAAGATAACGGCCTCTACAAAGCAGCGGGCCAACTGAAGGAGCGCGGCGAGTATGAAGGCCACGTCTCCGAAAGCAGTCTCTACACGAAAGCCTCGCTGCATCCATTGGCGGCCACCGCTCTCGCGCTCGGCGTGGCCGGACTCGCCATCGCAGCCTTCTGGCGACCGTGGCAGACGAACGGAACAAACGGCCATGCGGCGTCTGAATAAAGCGAAGCGAACATAGTTCGCCAACGCAAAGGTTGAACGGAACAGTCGAAACAACAGAGACGCGGAAGTTGTTGAATGTCATCCAACAACTTCCGCGTCTCTCTGCTTGAACTCCGCGTCTATCTTTTGTCTATCTCTTCCAGAGCATTGATGCTTTGAATCGCCACACTCTCGTCGCTCATGCTTTGAGTTCAACCTCAAAGCGTGGCGGGCAGCAGCGACTACTTCAGTCGTTTGAGAGCCTGCTGCGCCAGAGCCTTGGTCTTCCTGAGCTTGATTGGCTCGGCCTCGCCGCCGCCGATGCTGAGTATTAGGAACTGATTATTTTTGAGGACGTAGAGCGATGCGCTCGGCCCGCTCTTCACCCAGTAAGCTTGCTCTCCGACGCCGCTGACGCGCTCCGCGTCGCCGCCCTCTTCTTCTTCCTCTTCTGCCCCGCGCTCCGGCTGCCGGCCCGCGCTCTGCTCTTTCTGCTCTTTCTGCTCTTTCGCCTTCTCACGCTCGCGCTCTTTTTCGCGCTCGCGCTCATCGCCGGATTTCTCTTCGGCTTGACGAAAGCGTTCGTTGAAATATTCGCGCGGCTGTTTGGCTGGATTGGCCGGGTTGGGTTGGACGACGGACAGGCTGACGGAGCGAACAAACTCGTCCGCCGTGTAGAAACATTGCGACATCAGAAAGTCGCCTTCGCTGCGCTGGTTGTTCTTAGTCTCTTTAATCGCTCCGCCCTGAACTTTGGCAATCTCTTTGTTGTCGAGCAACGAGCAGGCGTCAATGCCGCCGGTCGCTGCCGTCGGCTGGCTGGCGGGAGTTGTTGCCGGAGCGTTCGCCGTCGCTTTCGTTTGGTTCGCGTTTTCCGTGTTCGTCGTTGTAGTCGTCGTCCTGACGCTGCTCGTCTGCGTATTGGAATTATTGTTCGAGCCGCAAGCGCAGAGGCAGGCGAGCGCGAGGCAGGGCAGCACACGGCGGAGCTTTAAAAGCATAAAATTAATCCTTCCATTCAATTCAAAAAGTGTCTCTCTGATAACAGCAATGAGCGGCAAACGCAAACCACATCGTTGCGCTCCGGCGTTGATTGGCGCGGGGAGCGCGCGCCCGCGCAAAACTTTTCCGGGGGCTGATGACGTATGCAGGATATGAACGCGGGTTGAGAAATCCTTGAGCCGCTCTTGAGTCGCGTCTTCCTACACAAGGGAAGCAGAATAACGAACAGGCTTTGCGATATATTTATCACACAAGCGCTGTAATCAATCGTGCGGATGAAAGCGGTCAGAAAAAAAGAGGACGCGCGCGGCCCGCAGTTGGGCCTGGTCTGCATCACTACCTCGGACGCGGTGCGCTATCGCGCGTTGACGCGCAAGCGTCTCTTGCAGTTTGAACCCACGGAGCAAGCGCGACTGCTACGCGAACTTTATATCGACAATCTCGCGCGCCTGAACAACGCGCTCGACTTTTGCGCCGCGCGCAACATACGTCTCTACCGGATGACTTCCGGCCTCTTTCCCTTCGCCGACGATGAAGCGGGCGCGGGCGTGCTGGAAGAGTTTTCCGGCGAGTTGGCGGCGACAGGTTTTAAGGCGAAAAGCTTAGGGCTGCGGCTCGTGCTGCATCCAGACCAGTTCGTCGTGCTCAACTCGGATTCGCCGCAAGTCATCGCCAACAGCATCAAGATTCTGGCGACACACGCGCGCGTGATGGACTTGCTCGAACTGCCGCGCTCGCCTTGGGCTTTGATTGAGATACACGGCGGGAAGGGCGGACGGAGCGAGCGGCTGGTGGAAGTTGTGCGCGGACTGCCCGACAATATTCGCTCGCGCATCGCCTTTGAGAACGACGAATACGCGTACGGCGCAGCGGAGATTCTTGACATCTGCCGCGCCGCCCAAACGCCGATGGTCTTCGACGCGCATCATCATCTCGTCCACGAGAAGCTGGACAGCTACGACCATCCGAGCGTCGCCGCCATGCTCGCGGCGGCGCGCGAGACTTGGGCCGTCCCCGAATGGCAACTCGTCCACATCTCCAACGGGCGCGAAGCCTTCAACGACCGCCATCACAGCGACTTTATAGAAACGATGCCCGCAGCCTTTCATGACGCGCCGTGGATTGAGGTCGAAGCCAAGCAGAAAGAGTTGGCGATTGAAAAGCTGCAAGCCGAATGGCTCACGACACGAGCGTCAATGACGGCGGGTTGAAACTGCGCGTCGAGTGACAACGAGAGCGGCAGTTTCACGCTGGAGGCGCAAAGAACAACAAGACAGAAGCTCGCAAAGAGTTGACTGCTTCTTTGCGAGCTTTGGTTTTTCTTTACCTTTGCGCCTCCAGCGTGAACCGCTTCTGGTCACGCGGCGGCTCTCGTTTAGTTGACGAAGCGGCGCAGTTGGACGCTGATGGCGAAGCCGATGGCGATGAAGGTGGCGAGCACGCTGGACAGGCCCGCGCTCATCAAGGGCAGCGGGACGCCGATGACGGGCAGCATTCCCAGAGCCATGCCGATGTTGATGAAGAGTTGAAACGAGATGCCGCCGACAATCGCCATGATGACGAGCATGCCCGTGCGGTCTGGCGCGCGGCGCGCTCCCGATATTAAACGCGAGAGCAACAGTGCGTAGGCCAGCAGCAGCAACATGCAGCCGAGAAAGCCCGTGGACTCCGCCGTCACGGCGAAGATGAAATCCGTGTGCGGCTCCGGCAGGAATTTGAGACGGCTCTGCGAGTATTCGCTCGAAGCCTGCGAGCCGGTTAGCCCGCCCTTGCCGACCGTCACCATTGATTGAATCGTGTGATAGCCGATGCCGCGCGGGTCTGCGTTCTCAGGGTCCAGTATGACGTTGATGCGCTCTTGCTGGTAGTTCTTGATTTTCCCAGTCTTGACGCCGACGTAGTAACCCGCAGGCACGGCGGCGATGCTCAGTATCAGCGCGGCCACGACCAGCCGCATCTTAATCGCAGACAGAAAGAGCACGACGCCGAGCAGCGGAAAGTAAGTCAAAGCCTGTCCGGCGTCAGGCTCAAGCAGAATCAGCCCGAGCGGTAGCGCGAGGATGCCGCCGCCCATAATCATCTCTTTGAGCGTCAAAGGCCCGTGGCGATGCCTGCCGAAGTAACGCGCCAGCATTAGCACCGTCGGAATCTTGACGAACTCCGACGGCTGAAACTGCCCGACGACCGGCATCTTAATCCAACAACGCTGCCCGTTAATCTTCATCCCCAAGCCGGGAATCAACACGATGACCAGCAGGGCCAGCCCGAAGAGATAAAAGGCCGGAGCGATGTGGACGAGCTTGCGATAGTCCGTGAACGAGATGGCGAGCATCGCCACCAGCGAAATGCCGAGGCCAATCAGTTGCTTCTGCCAGTAGGTTTCCTCCGGCTGCGCATTACGAATCTGCCACGTGCCGAAGAGCACGATCATCACGGCCAGCAGGGCCAGTATCCAATCGAAATCGCGGAGCGAGCGTCGTTCTAGAATTGCGACCATAAAATGCAGTGATGAGTGACAAGCAGCGAGTGACGAGCAGGGACAAGCTTTTAACTTGCTGCTTGTCACTCGTCACTCGTCACTGTTTTTTCAGTTGAGCGATTTGTTGCGCGCCGGGAGGGTCTTCGCCGCGAGTCTTGCGATAGTAGACGTCATAGAGGGCGCGGACGGCGGGGGCCGCGTAGGTGCCGCCGAAGCCGACGTTTTCGATGAGGGCGATGGCGGCAATCTCCGGCTTGTAGGCGGGCGCGTAGGAGACGAACCACGCGTGGTCTTTGTTCTCGCCTGTGTCTTTGCCAAGGCCGACGACCTGCGCCGTGCCGGTCTTGCCCGCGATGTCGAAGTTCGCCATGCGGATTCTCGCGCCCGTCCCGCCGTTATTGACGACGCCCCACATGCCTTCGACGACCATGTGATGCTGCGCTTCTGGAATCGGAACAATCTTCGGGTCTGGATGGTCGAAGAGATGAGCGGGGCGATAGTCTGCGCTGTTCGGGTCGTCGCCGATGGCACGCGCTTCCTTGAAGAGATGCGGGATGTAAAGTTTGCCGCCGACGCCGATGCCCGCGACGGCGCGCAGCATCACGATGGGCGTCACGATGTCGTAGACCTGCCCGAAGGAAGCGTAAACCGTGTCGATGTCTCTCCATTCGGGATCTTTCGGCTGCATCCGCGCTTTGAACTGCGGCGAGGGCGTCCAACTGACGACTTCGTGCGGCAGGTCTATGCCGCTCCGCTTGTTGATGTCAAACTCATCGACCATCTCCATGATGCCCTGAACGCCCATCTTCAGGCCGAGGCGGTAGAAGTAGCCGTCGCAGGAATGCGTAATCGCGTAGCGCAATTCGGGCGTGCCGTGATTGCCCATGCAGCGCGTGAACTTGTTGCCGATGGTGATGCCGCCGCCGCAGAGCAGGTTCGAGTGTTCGAGCGTGATGGCTCCCTGCTGAAGCCCTGCGACCGCCATCGGAATCTTCCAAGTCGAGCCGGGAGGATAGCGACCCTGAATCGCGCGGTTGACGAGCGGCGTGCGCGGGTCTTTCTGCATCGCCACATATTCGGCCCGCCCCTCTTTCGTCGCAATGCGCTGCGAGAAGAGGTTCGGGTCATAGGTCGGGTAGGAAGCGAGAGCCAGCACTTCGCCGTTGTTCGGGTCGAGGGCGACGATGACGCCACGCTTCGAGGGCGAGTTGCGCAGTTGCTCTTCGGCAGTCTCCTGTAAGTCCAAATCAATCGTCGTCACGACATCTTGGCCGGGCAGCGGCGGGACGACTTCAATCTCGCTCTGCACGTGGCCGCGACTATCGACGACGACCTTGCGATAGCCGTCTTTGCCGCGCAGGTAATCGTCGTAGACGGCTTCCAGGCCTTCCTTGCCAATGATGTCGCCCGGCTTGTAGTTCTTCTCTTTGTAGCGCGGCTGCTCCAACTGCTCAGGGCTAATCTCGCCGACGTAGCCGAGCACGTGCGCCAGCACGCCGTTTTCAGGATAACGACGCTGCGGTTGCAGTTCGACGCGCAGTTCGGGCAACTCAAGCGCGCGGGCCTCGACCCATGCGATGTCTGTGGAGTTCGCGTTCTCCTTAATCAGAATTGACTCGAAGGCCGGTTGCGAGTTGACCTGCTCAAAACGTTCGCGCAGGGCGTCTGCGTCAATCCCAAGCCCTGCGGAGAGCGGGGCGACGAGCGCGGCGAAGTTTTTTCCCTTCATGTCTTCGCGCGACATGATGACGTTGTAAATCGGGCGCGAGTCAACCAGCACGCGCTTTCCGGTGCGGTCGAAGATGACGCCGCGCGGGGCCGGAATCGGCAACAGCCGGATGCGCTGGTTCTCTGCGCGCTCGGCGTAGTGTCGCCCGTTGACCACCTGCAAGACGTAGAGCCTGACGCCCAGCACGGCCAGCAACAGCAAGGCCAACGTCTGGATGATGCGCAGGCGAACGCGCAAATTTTGTGAGTCGTCTTCGAATTTCATAAAGCAATTGTCGGTGATTAGCGGTCGGCGGTCGGGCGTCGAGCTTCATCCATCAAAACCCACTAATCAATAACAGAATCGGCCCGCAATATCCACTAAATTATTCAGACCTTTTCGCTTGACCGAAGGCTTCGATTGCCTTCGTCATTTCCTGCGTCCAAGCCGGACGGGACTGCGCCGCGCGACGCGCCGCCGGAAAGCCAGTTGCCGCCGCTGCCGCGCCCGCTCGCTAAATAACTGGTCGAGCACGTAGAGGATGATTGTCCCGGCCACTGTGGTCGCAATCAGCTTGAGCGGCTCGCGGTCAACAAACCTGTAATTCATCGTCTGGCCGAGCATGCGGTGCAGCAGCACGTAGAGCGTGTCGTTCAAAAGGGCCGCGCCAGCTAAGACGGGAATCCGCGCCAGCGGGTTGTCGAGCATCACGCGCGTCGCCAGACTGACGATTAAGTAAGCCGTCAGCGTCATCGAGAAACCGCCCGCCCCGAGCAGCCCGCCGCCGCCGAGCGCGTCCGCCGCCAGCCCTGCCGCGAACCCGACCATCAAAGCCTGCATCGCGTCGCGTTGCAGCGCGAAATAGACCACGACGATGAGCGGCAGGTCAACGTAGACGAAGGGAGGCCAGACGACACGCAGGCTTGATTGCAGGATGATGGCCAGCGCCAGCACTAAAGCGATTTTCAGTTGACGCATTACTTAAACGCAGTGACGAGTGACAAGTGACGAGCAAAAACAAGCGCAAGAGACAAACATGAACAAGCGACGAGCCGTGAGCATTAAGCAGTTGGCTTTAACTCGTCACTCGTCACTTGTCACTCGTCACTGCTTTTTAACATTCGGCAACG
>JAWVFT010000021.1:0-17185 GCA_033855775.1 Blastocatellia bacterium
CACACATCCTAAGGCACGAAGATCCAAGCGGACTTGCTTTGGCGAATTTATAGATGGTTGAAAAAAGTGGTTTGCTGTTCATGGTCGAAGCCCCGTTTTAAGGTGCGTAGGCTTGCAGGCTTGAGCAGCTTTATAAAGAAAGCCACGCGGAATTATCTCGCCCGTAACACACGCACCGCCTATAAATCACGGGATCGAACGTATGTGACGATTCTCAGTTCATTGCCAACGCCACCCTGAATCTCCGAGCCTGCCCCTAAAAATTTTGGCCCCGTCAGTCGCAAGATTGACGGGGCCACTCCTCTTTTAGCGTTGGATTCCAGACGCAAAGACAATCGTTCCCGATGTCTTTTAAGCCAGGCAAAAATCACGAGGCTTGCGGCTCTTAGATGGCCAAGCCTCCGTCAACCTGTAACGTCTGCCCGGTGATGTAGCGAGCGTCCGCAGAAAGCATGAAGCAAGCGATGCGCGCGACTTCGGCGGCCTCGGCGAAGCGTCCGAGCGGAATCTGTTCGAGCAGCTTTGCGCGATAATCTTCACTGAGCGCGCCCGCCATTTCAGTTGACACCAATCCGAGGGCGAGCGCGTTGACTGTGACCTTGCGGCTGGCGACTTCTTTGGCAAGCGCCTTCGTTAAACCGATGAGGCCAGCCTTTGAGGCGGAGTAGTTTGACTGTCCGGCCATCCCGACGCGACCGCTGATGGAAGAGATGTTCAGGATTGAGCCGCCGCCATCTTGTCTCATCATGACGCGCAGCGCAGCCTTTGAGAAATTCCAGGCCCCTTTGAGATTGGTGTCTATCACAGCATCCCAATCATCCTCTTTCATGCGCAGGATGAGATTATCGCGTGTGATGCCCGCGTTGTTGACGAGAAAGTCTATCCGCCCGAAAGCCTCTTTCGTTTGCTTAACCATCTCGGCGGCGGCTTCAGTCTGAGCGACATCGCAAGCGGTCGCAACAGCGCGAACGCCGAGGGCTTCGATTTCCGTCTTCAAAGTCTCCGCAGCTTCCGCGCTCTTCGCGTAATTGAAGGCCACATCGGCGCCTTGCCGCGCCAACTCCAACGCGATGGCGCGACCGATGCCGCGCGTCGCGCCCGTCACAATCGCCGCCTGTCCTGAAAAAGGCTTGCCTGAATCGCTCACAATCTATTCTCCTAAGGTTGGGCCGGAGATGAGCGGTCACTTGACACTGGCCGCTTGACCTCTGGCTTTACAAATGCGCTCTCACAATTTCAACGAGCGTAGATACTCGACAAACTCCGGCGCGAGGTCTGGCCGCTTGAGGGCGAACTCAACGGTAGCGATGAGGAAGCCGAGTTTGTCGCCTGCGTCGTGTCGCGTTCCCTGAAAGCGCACGGCATAAAAGGGACGCTTTTTCAGGAGTTGGCGCATCGCGTCTGTGATCTGTATTTCGCCGCCTGAGCCGGGGCGTGTCTGTTCTATCTCGGCGAAGATGTCGGGCGTCAGGATGTAGCGTCCGATGATGGCGAGGTCGGAAGGGGCTTCGTTGAACGGCGGCTTTTCGACCATATCTTTGATGCGGTAAACGCCGTCGCCGACTTCTTCGGCATCGATCACGCCGAAGCGCGAGATGGCTTCGCCCGCGACCTGCATCGTGCCGAGAACGGGCGCGTCATACTTTTCGTAAACTGCCAACATCTGTTTGAGCGCGGGCGTTTCGGCGTCAACAATATCGTCGCTGAGCATGACGGCGAACGGCTCGTCGCCGACGAGATCGCGCGCTTGATAGATAGCGTGGCCGAGGCCGAGAGCTTCGCGCTGTCTGACGTAGCTGATGCGGGCCAACTCGGAGACGGCGCGCGTTTCCTTGAGGGCTTCGGTCTTGCCGCGCTCGCGCAGCAGGTGTTCAAGCTCGAAGGAAATATCGAAGTGGTCTTCGATGGCGCTCTTGCCGCGACCCGTGACGATAATCACAGACTCGATGCCGGAGGCGACCGCTTCCTCGACCACGTATTGAATGAGCGGCTTATCAACCAGCGGCAGCATCTCTTTGGGCGAAGCTTTGGTGGCGGGCAGAAAGCGCGTGCCGAGGCCAGCCGCCGGAAAAACAGCCTTACGAATTTTTTGTGGCATACCTTGTTCTCAAATCCTTTGGGCTGCGAATTGCCAGCCCGGCGGCAAACGATTGCTTGCGACGAAAGGGACGCCGCTTGACACTCGTGTGCGGCGTCGGATAGCTTGACGCTTTTCGTTTGCAAACTGTGTAAAAGCGTCTTTCATACCATACGATAAAGGGCCGCGGCAAATGCTCGCCCTGAAAAGGACAACGACTCGATGCTGGATTTAAACTTCGTCCGCAACAATCTTGAAAACGTGCGGGCTGCTTTGGAGGCGCGCGGCTTTCCCACCGCCACGCTCGACGACTTTGAGACGACGGATGCGGAACGTCGCCGCGTCATCGCGGAATCCGACCAACTGAACGCCGAGCGCAACGCTTCGAGCCGCGAAATCGGCGCGTTGATGAAGGAAGGCAAGCGCGACGAGGCGGACGCGCGCCGCGAGCAAGTGGGCCAACTGAAAGAACGCATTGCGGAACTCGACACAGCGCGCGACGCTTCGGAAGCGCGTATGCGCGAGATACTCTCGACGATTCCCAACGTGCCGCACGAGAGCGTTCCGGTCGGCAAGGACGAGACGGCGAATGAAGAGTTGCGACGTTGGGGCCAGCCGCCCGTCTTCGACTTCGAGCCGAAAGACCACGTTGACCTCGGCACGTCGCTCGGCATCCTTGACCTTGAACGCGCGACGAAGATTGCCGCCGCGCGCTTTGCCATCTTAAACGGCGCGGGCGCGCGTCTGAGCCGCGCTCTCATCAACTTCATGCTCGACCTGCACACGCGCGAGCACGGCTACATGGAAACGCTGCCGCCCTTCATCGTCAACGGCGCGGCGCTCTTCGGCACAACGCAGCTTCCGAAATTCAAGGACGACCTCTTTAAGCTGGCGAGCGGCAAAGCAGAGAAAGAGGAAGCGAGCGAGAAGGGCGACGAAGGCGACGAGCGCGAACTCTACTTGATTCCGACCGCGGAGGTTCCCGTCACCAACTATCACCGCGAAGAGATACTCGACGCCGCGCAGTTGCCGCTGCGCATGGTCGCCTACACGCCATGCTTTCGCGCCGAGGCAGGCTCTTACGGGCGCGACACGCGCGGCATTATCCGTCAACACCAGTTTGAGAAAGTCGAACTGGTGAAACTCGCGCTGCCGGAAAATTCTTATGATGAGTTGGAAGCTTTGACGCGCAACGCCGAGACGGTGTTGCAAAAGTTAGGGCTGCACTATCGCGTCGTCGCGCTCTCGACCGGCGACATGGGCTTCGGCCCCGCGAAGACTTATGACATAGAGGTCTGGCTGCCTTCGCAGCAAACGTTCCGCGAGATTTCTTCGTGCTCGAACTACGAAGCCTTTCAAGCTCGCCGCGCGCAGATACGCTTTCGTCGCGCGAGCAACGCCAAGCCCGAATTTGTCCACACGCTCAACGGCTCCGGCCTCGCCATCGGCCGCACGTGGGTCGCTATTCTGGAAAACTACCAGCAAGCGGACGGCTCCATCGTTGTCCCCGAAGCACTCAGGCCGTACATGAATGGACAGGAAGTAATCGGCAATCAGTAGTCGGTAGCCAGTCAATCAGTCTTCAACAAGCAGAAGCATTGGAAGCGGCCACTGCTTGTTGAAGACTGATTGAGAACTGGCTGACTCTTGATTACTTGATTCTCAAATCAAACGGCATGAGGGCCATGGCTTCGCCGCGTTTCATGCGGTCGAGCATGGTGGCGTATTGGAGTGTGCGGCGCACGTCTTCGGGCAGGGCTTCGAAGGTGGCGCGTTGTTGTTGGAGTTTGAGGCTGGCTTCGTCATCGTCGCCGCCGCTGTTGAAGAGGTCTTCAAAGAAGCTGCGCGGGTAAGGCAGGACGACGCGCTTGACGCTTTTGTCCGCCGGAATCCCCGCGAGTTGCTTGGCGATTTCGACGGCCTTGTCGAGGCCGCCGAACTCGTCAACGAGCCCGTTCTCTTTGGCCTGCGCGCCCGTCCAGACGCGGCCCTGCCCGATGGAGTCAATGTACTCAGGGCTGCGATTGCGTCCCTTCGCCACCTTCGGCACAAACTCGTCGTAGTAAGTGCTCTTGATGATGCCGAAGAATTTCTCGCGCTCTTCGGGCGTAAACTTTTCCGTCTCGCGGAAGAGCCCTGCGTTCTTGCCGCGCAGGACATACTCGTTCGAGATGCCGAGCCAGTTATAAAATTCCTTCATCACGGGCTTGCCCGCGAAGATGCCGATGGAGCCGGTATATGTCGAAGGCTCCGCGACAATCTTGTTGGCGTTGCAGGCGATGTAGTAGCCGCCGGAGGCTGCGACATCGCTCATCGAAACGACGACGGGCTTTTTCGCCCGCGCGCGTTCGATGGCGTGCCAGATAACGTCAGAGGCGTAGGACGAGCCGCCCGGACTGTCAATGCGCAGGACGATGGCTTTGATGGAATCGTCTTTGCGCGCGTCGTCAATGGCTTTGATGAACGTGTCGGAGCCGATGGACTGGCCGTTGAAGGGGCCGCCCTCGGACTTGCCCGAACCGATGGAGCCTGTGCCGTAGATGACGGCGACGCGCTCGCCGCGATTGAGGCCCAACGATTCCGGCTCTATCTCTCTGTACTGGTCGCCGCTCGTCAGGCGCAGTTCGTCCGCGTCCTTGTAGCCGAGCCTTCCTTTCAATTCCTGCTCGACTTCATCACGATAATTCGCGCCGTCAATCAGCCCGATTTTTTGCGCGTCGGGCGCGCTGTAGGGCGCGTTGTCAACGATGGCGCGCACGTCCTCTTCGGACTTGTGGCGCGTCGTGGCGACGGTCTTGACGAAGCGATTGAAGAGGTCGTCGAGGATAGCATTGACGACTTCGCGTTGAGCTTCGGACATCTCCTTGCGCGTGAAGCTGTCGGGCGCGTTCTTGTACTTGCCGATTTGATAAACGTCCGGGTAGACGCCGAGCTTGTCGAGCGAGCCGCGAAAGAACATCACGTCAGCCGCGAAACCGTTGACGAACAAGTCGCCCGGCGGCGCGACGAAAATCTTCTCGCACGCCAGCGCGATGTAGTACTCCTTGTTCATCCCCAGTTCCATGTAGGCGTAGATGGGTTTGCCGGACGAGCGAAAATCCGTAATCGCGTCGCGTATCTCTTCGGCCTTGCCCCATCCCGCGCCCGACATGTTGATGTCGAGCAGGACGGCGCCGATGCGTTTGTCAACCTTCGCTTTTTTGAGTTGCGTCAGCAGGTTTGTCAGCGACGAATCATCGCTGCCGAACAGACGCCTCAGCGCGTCCTCCGGCACGTAATCGGGCAGCCCGCCTTTGACCTTCAAGACCAGCACGCTGTTGTCACGAATGACCGGCTCGCTCTTGCGAAACATAGAGAGCAGCAGCATGAGGCCGATGACGACGGCTATCACAAGAGCCAACAGCAGACCGGCGATAATGAGAACGATTTTACGAGCGCGCGACATTGCCATAACTATTTTTACCAACTGACTAAAACTTTAGAGACGGCCCCCGCCGCTGCTTAGCCGCGAGAGCGTGTGTGATACGCAAACAGGCGAGGAAAGGTTCTACGAACGATGAACCCGACAACGATGATGAAGGCGACAGCGATGCGTGTTGAGCGACGAGCGACGAGCGATGAATGATGAGCGATGAACGATGAATGATGAGCGATAAACTATCGAGAGCTTCTCTTTCATCGTCGCCGTCGAGAGCGCGCATCGCGTTTCACTTGACTATCCAGCCGCCGCCCAACACTTCGTCGCCGCGATAGAAGACGGTGGCCTGGCCGGGCGTGATGGCGCGTTGGGGTTCGTCAAAGCGTATGCGCGCGCGGTTGTTGTCGAGCGGCGTAACGACGGCGGGCGCGGGTTGATGACGATAGCGCACGCGCACTTCGGCTCGCGTGTCTGTGATTGGATTGTCGAAAGCAATCCAGTTAACGCCAGCCGCCATGAACTCCGTGCTGAGCAGTTCTTCCTGATGGCCGACGACGACGCGATTCTGTTCGGCGTCAATCGCCACGACGTAGAGCGGGCGTTCGCTCGATAGACCAATTCCGCGCCGCTGCCCGACGGTGTAGCGATGAATGCCTTCGTGACGCGCCAGCACATGGCCGCTCGTGTTGACGATTTCGCCCGCGCCCGGAATCCGCTCGCCCGTGTCTTCGGCCTCAAGATAACGGTCAATGAAGGCTGCGTACTTGCCGTCTGGGACGAAACAGATTTCCTGCGACTCGGCCTTTTCGGCGACCGGCAGTTGGCGCGCGCGCGCGACATCGCGCACCTCCGGCTTGGACATCTCGCCCAGTGGAAAGAGCGAGCGCGAGAGTTGCTCCTGCATCAGTTCCCAGAGAAAGTAGGATTGGTCTTTCGCCAGATTGCGCCCGCGAAAGAGACGGAAGCGCTTGGCCGTTTCATCAAACTCGACGCGCGCATAGTGGCCCGTCGCCACCTTGTCGCAGCCGAGGCTCGCGGCCAGGCGGTCGAGCGAAGCGAACTTCAAACGGCTGTTGCAGGCCACGCACGGAATCGGCGTCTCGCCGTTCAGATAACTTGCGACGAACGGCTGCACCACGTCGCGCTCGAAATCGCGTTCGAGGTTGAGCACGTAAAAGGGAAAGCCCAACTCTTCGGCGACGCGGCGCGCGTCGTACACGTCGTCTAAAGAGCAACAGCGCGACGGCAAAGGCTCGCCGTTCTCGTCCAGGTTGAGCCCGCGTCGCTGGTTCCACAACTGCATCGAGAAGCCGACCAGTTCATGCCCCTCAGCCTTCAAAATCGCCGCCGCCGCGCTTGAATCCACGCCGCCGCTCATCGCCACTGCAATCTTCATCACTTTCAAACCGAACGCCCGCGACCGCAAGGATTTTGCCTGCGCTCAAGCCGCGCGCTCTGCTTCCCAATCGTTTGCCGCCCCGTCAAGACTGGCGCTAAGATGTGTTGCTATTTTGTCGCACAGTCCGCTGTAACCACTTGAAGGATACCTCAAACCAGGTTAAGTAGCCACTCATCAAAATCGTAGCAGAAGCGTTCCCGCTTCTCTCTCTCTGGACGGAGAATGTCGATGAAGCGATGCCCCACATGCAGCCGCGCTTACGAAGATGATACGCTCTCCTTTTGTCTTGACGACGGCGCGAAGCTCTTCGCCGAGCGCGACCCGGAAGCGACGCTCATTCGCTCGCCCATGCCTGCCAGCGAGTTGCCAAAGACGGTGGCTTTCACAAACCAGCCGGGGCCGGAGCCGACGCCCGCGCCGTCTCCAATGCCTGCGCCTGCGCCCCGGCGCGGATGGCGCCCGCTGTTGTTTGGAGCGTTGGCAATCGGCGTGTTGTTGATTGGCTTGCTCATCGGCTATCGGATGTCTCAACGACCCGGCGCGTCTTCGTCTAACGTCGTTGCGGCAACGCCGACGCCGACGCCAGCGCGCCCGTCTCCGACCAAGCCGACGCCGACGCCAACAACGACGCCCACGCCTGCGCTTGCGACCGCGACGCCGACGCCGACCGCCAGCCCGTTAGCAACGCCGTCTCCGGCGAGGGTAGAATCAGAGCCGGAGTGCATGCTGTATAACGACAAGGCCGACCGCAGCGGCGTCATCACAAGGGCGGATTGTGACAGCAAGGATTGCGAGGCGGACGCATCAACAATGGGTTCCGAATATCCAGACAAGACGCGCGTGCAAGTCGTCAAAGGCTCGAACGTGAAGGGGAAACGCTTCACATGGGTTAAAGTAATCATCATCTCGGAGAAGCGGGCGGTCTGGGTGGCGTCCACAAAAATCAGGTGCTAGCTGAAGCGCTCTTGTGCTTGGGGTTGAAGCTTAAGACGGCGGGTTGAAGGATAGAAGTTTAAAGTTATGGAAAGAGCCATTGAAGAATATCGCGCGACGGCAGAGCCTTACTACGTGGCGGTGGCGCGCGAGTTGGAGTTGTTCGAGGCGGCGTATGCGGCGCGGCTGCCGGTGATGCTCAAAGGCCCGACGGGCAGCGGCAAGACGCGCTTCGTCGAGCACATGGCGTGGCGGCTGGGGCGTCCTTTGATTACGGTGGCGTGCCATGAGGATTTGTCTGCGACCGATTTGGTCGGGCGATTCCTGCTCGAAGGCGAAGAGACAATCTGGCACGACGGGCCGCTGACGAAGGCCGTCAGAAACGGCGCCATCTGTTATCTGGACGAAGTGGTCGAAGCGCGCAAGGACACCATCGTTATCATTCACCCGCTGACGGACGACCGCCGCCGCTTGCCGATTGAAAAGCGTGGAACGGTGCTGGACGCCCCGCCGGATTTCATGCTCGTCGTCTCTTACAATCCCGGCTATCAATCAATCCTCAAGGACTTGAAACAATCAACCCGCCAGCGTTTCGTCGCGCTCGAATTCGACTATCCGCCGCCGGAACTGGAAACGGAGATTGTCGCGCGCGAGGGCGGCGTCGAAGCAGACGTGGCGCGCGACCTTGTGCTCATCGGGCAGAAGGTCAGAAACCTGCGCGGCCACGGCCTTGAAGAAGGCGTCTCGACGCGCCTGCTGATTTATGCGGCGCAGATGATTGCGCGCGGCATTCCGGCCATCGCCGCCGCCGACGTGGCCCTCTGCTCGCCCATCACAGACGACCGCGATTTGCAGCGCAGCATACGCGAGATTGTGACGACCGTTATCTAAAACATCCAAACGCCAGGCGCAAGACTTGAGCCGCGCCTGCGTCCTCTTCACTGAACAAGCATGTTCGCATCTTGAGCGAGCGCGCACGCCCATTTATTAACTGTGCGCTCGCTCGCTTTGCGTTTGGCTGCGTCCGTTGGAGAGGAGACGATTCGCGTGTCTATTTTTAAGCTGATGATGACAATGATGCTGGCGACGATGTTGAGCGTTCCAGCGAAGACGGTCGTAAGCGTGGCGGAAGAAGTTCATCCGGTGTTGGTTGATAATTGCCTCATCGGCGGCTTGGTCAACGGCAAGTGGGTGGACGCGCTGGCCATCGCGCCGAAGCTCAAGGGCGGCGAGAAATATCGCTTCTATACTTTGACGGCGCGGGCTGGCTTGAGCGTCGGGGCCGCGCCGAAGCCGGATGTTGATTATTGCTCGGACACGCGAATCGTGGAACTCTTGCCGAAGCCGACCGAAGGAGTCGTGCTTGTAGTCGGCGGCGAGTGGAACGCCATGCCGCGAGAGCCGGAGTTGTTGGGCGACACGACGGAAGTTTACAAAGCAGTCGCGGACGTTCTGCGGAGCAAGCGTTTCGTCAAGCCGCGCGTCAACATCACGCGGGCCTTGCGGATAGATTTGGAGGGCGACGGAGTAAAGGAACTCTTAATCAGCGCGACGTACTACAAAGACGGATGGGGTAATTCGAGGCCGATGGCGACGAGGCCGAAGGCCGGAGACTACTCTTTCGTCATGCTGCGCAAGACACTCCACGGCAGGGCGCGAAGCTTCATCATTGACGGCGAATTTTACCCGCGCATCCTGAAGGACACTGGCCCGCCTAATCAATATTTGGTTTCCGCCGTGGGAGATGTTGACGGCGACGGCAGGATGGAGTTCATCGTGCAGGCGGATTATTACGAAGGCGGCGGCAGCACGGTCTATCGCGTCAAGCGCGACAACAAGCTCGAAGCGTTGTCTTCCTGCGGGTGCGGCGCTTGAGCAAATCGCTCGGAACTCAACTTCACAATCAGAGACGGCAGCACGAGGGCAAGCTCAGGCGGCGGAGCGCGGCTAAGCTCAAAGGCGGCTCGGCGGGCAAGCTCAGTGGCCGCCGAATGAAAGCCCTATAAAGTTGGCCGTCTCTGCTTCGCGCAAGCGTGGGAAGAGGCGCAGCGGCGGCAGGAAGAGAGCGCCGCGTTTGTCGGGCCTGAGCAAGTAGCTGTGGCCGGAGACGGCGTTGAAAGTGTATTGGCCGCTCGTGTCCGTGTGTGTGGTTGCGCGTTGGTCGCCGCTCATGAGAATCATGAGGACGTTGCTGAGAGCGCGCCCGCGCGCGTCCGTCACGCGGCCCGAAATCGTCGCGGCGTGGCAGCGTGTGTCGAGCAGAATCGAGATGCCGTTAGAGCCAAACTCGGCGACGGCTAAATCCGCATGACCGTCTTCGTTAAAGTCTGCGGCCACGGCGCCAGCCGGGCTGAGGCCGACGCCGAACGTGACGGGCGCAAGGAAATGGCTTGCGCCGTCGCCCTTCAAAATCGAAATCGCTCCTGAGTTCAAATTCGTGACGGCCAAATCCTGAAAATCGTCGCCGTCGAAGTCGCCTGTGATGACGGATGAAGGATAGGCTCCGGCGGTGAAGGGCGCGGGCGCGTTGAAAGCTCCGTGGCCGTCGCCCTTGAGAATGGAGACGGTGTTGAAGGCGTTGCTGCTGTTGGTGACGGCGAGGTCGGCCTTGTTGTCAGAGTTGAAATCGCCGACGGCGATGCTGCTCGGATTGGCTCCCGCCGGATATTCAATCGCGTCGTCGAAGTTGCCCTTGCCGTTGCCGGCGAGCACGGAGACGGTGTTGGCGTCGAAGTTCGCGGTCACGATGTCGGCGTGGCCGTCCGAGTTGAAATCGCCTGTGACGACGCTGAGCGGATGCGTGCCGGTCGCGTAAGGTTGAGCTTCTTCGAAAGAGCCGGGGCCGTTGCTAAGCAGGACGGAGACGTTGTTGGAAGAACGGTTCGCCACAACGAGGTCTGGCAAGCCGTCGGAGTTGAAATCGCCAGCGGCCAGAGCGCGCGGAGCGAGGCCGACTTCGAGTTCCAGTTCGTTGCCGAAGTGGGCTGCGCCGTCGCCGTAGAAGACGAGAACGCTGTTGTCGCCCGTGTCGGCGGCGGCGAAATCGAGTTGGCCGTCCGCGTTGAAATCGGCGACGACGACCGCGAAGAGCAACGCGCCCGCGTGTATGTGCTGGCCCAAAGTGAACGAGCCGTCGCCCACGCCGAGCAGGACGGAGATGGTGCTGCCCTCTTCGTGTTGGGGAGCGTCGCTCTCTTTGTTGACAAGGGCTGCGGGGCGGCGCGTGTCGTCGTCGGCGCGGTGTTCGTCAAGAGCGGGGCGATGTTCGTCGGGTTCGTTGTTGACGGTCAGGAGGTCTGTGTGGCCGTCGTGATTAAAGTCTGCGGCGACGATGGCGCGCGGGTTGCCGTCCAACTCGTAATGCGCGACCGCGCCGAGGCCGCCTTCACGCTCTCCCAGAAAAAGAGCGACGCTATCGGAAGCCGTGTTGACGACGGCGGCATCGCTTTCGCCGTCAGAGTTAAAGTCGCCCGTGGCGAGCGATTGCGGTTGCGCTCCGGCGTCGAGCGTGAGGGCTTCTGTGAACTGCCCGCGACCATCGCCCGCGAAGAGCGAGAGCGTGTCGGAGTCGTGGTTGACGGCGATGATGTCGGGTTTGCCGTCCGAGTTGAAATCGAGAACGCCGACGGCGCGCGGGCTATCGCCTGCTTCGTAGTTGACGGCTGCGGCAAAGCTGCCCGCGCTCTTGCCGCGCAGGACGGAGATGCTGTTGGAGTCTGTGTTGGCCGTGATGATGTCAAGGCGGCCATCGCGGTTGAAGTCTGCGGCGGCTAAGAAGCGCGGGCCGTCTCCGACCGCGAATTGAGCGGGCGAGCCGAAGTTACCGCCGCCCGTGCCGTGCAGAAGCGAAACGTTATCCGAGTCGGAGTTGGCGACCGCGATGTCCGCGCGGTGGTCGCGGTTGAAGTCTGAGACGAGGACGAAGCGCGGGTTGAGTCCGGCGGACAAATCAGTTGAATGTGTGAAGGAGCCGTCGCCCGCGCCGGACAGGATGGAGACGGTGTTGGCTTCGCCGTTGGCGGTGATGATGTCCGCGCGGCCATCGTTGTTGATGTCGGCGATGGCAAGGGCAACCGCGCCGAGGCCAGCGCCCGTTTGCGTGGGCGCGTTGAAATTTCCGTGGCCGTCGCCGATGAGGATGCTCAGGTCGTTGGAGCCTTCGTTGGCGGTGATGATGTCTGCGCGGCCATCATTGTTCAAGTCTCCGATGGCGACGAAGACGGGCTGTAGCCCGACCGCGACGGTGCTGCGCGAGAGCAGGCCCGCCGCGCCGTCGCCGAGCAGCACGGAGATTGTGCTGCTGTAGTGGTTCGTCACAACGAGGTCGGGTTTGCCGTCAGCGTTCAAGTCTCCGGCGGCGAGCGCGTTGGAGGATTCGCCGACATTGAAGCTGCGCGGGGCTTTGAAGTCGGGCGCGCTGCAAGCGCCAACGGCGGCGCGCACAGGCGCGGCGAAACAGAGCACGAGCGCGAACAGGACGAGACAGATTGACGTGGCGGAAGAGAGCCGCGAAGAGTTTGGGGGAATCATCGAATTACCTTTGACGCGCCAGCGTCGTTAGCCTTAAACGAAGCGGGATGAAAGCTGAAAGTGTTCGCCGGATAAACGCGCCGCGTGGCCCGGAAGAATCGAACGGCCAGCTTGATTTTCAGTGACGAAGCGAAGGGAAATCCTTACGGAGTCGCCGTGCAGGCGCGGCTGCTCCGGCGCGCTGGAAAAGCCGCTTGAATCTAAGAGAATGTGGAAACGCTGTCAAGCGCGAGCGCGGATTAAGGCCGCACACAAGCGCAGCCTTTCCATCTCGCAAACGCGCAGCGGCAAACGGCAAGACGACAGCGCCGCGAGCTTTGAACGTCAACAGAGCCAGCGTCAAACTCGCGCTCAGCCGCAACCTGCTTGATTGCTCTTTCGACTTAAATTTTCTAAGCTGACGGGCGAGACACAAAACGCGAAAGTGTGAATGATGAGCGGCGAGCAAGAAGAGTCTAACGAAGGATTGACGGGCGCGACGGGCGAGGCGCAGGGCGACTCGGTTGAGCGAGCCTTTCGTGAACGCTTGCGCTCGGTCAAGAGCCTGACGGAGCGGCGCACGCTGGCGAGCCTGGCGCGCGAGTTGGGCAAGCTGCCCGTCGAGGCCGCCTACACCGCTCTGGAAACGAGCGCCGCGATTGCGGGCGTCAGCCTGCGCGCGAGCATGGAATTTTTGCGGGCCGCGCCGGAGGCTGCGCGAGCGCTGGCGGCGCCCGAGTTGCGCGCGTGGGGCGACATCGGACGCCGCCTTGCGATGGGCGACGTGGAGACAGCCGTTTCGTTTTTCAACGAAGGCGTCGAAGCTCTGGCCGCCGTCCCGGCTGAAGCCCGCCCGCTCATCTTTCAAATTTGCGCCCGCCAGATGACGCTTTCCAGTTCGGTCGCGGTCGAGACGTTTCGCCGCGCCCCTAGCCTTGCCGCCGTCACGACGGACGCCGCAGAGCTTCGTTCCATCTTTGAAGTAGCAGCGGAGATTTCTCGTCGCTCGGCCAAGCACAGCGCAGACTTTCTGGAAGCGACGCCGCGCGTCGTTGAAAGCCTCCGGCAGTTTGGCGAAGAGACCCGGAGCGTGGCGGCGGCGTCAATCGTGCTGGCATCCGCGTTCGCGGCCCGAGCGGGCGGCATCGCGGCGGACGTGTGGGCAGCCCTGCCCGCAGCCCTCGACGGGCAGACGGCGCCGCACGCGCTCGAACTATTGAGAAGCGCGGGCGCGTTTCTTGAGCGCGGCGGAAGCTCCGCCCTGCACGTCATGGTCGCGGGCAGCCACGTGCAGCGCAGCTTGCCGGAAGCCTTCGAGGCGTGGCTCAAACTGCTCTGGACGATTGCCGAGCACGGCAACGCAGGACTCGTCGCCTTCATCCGCGCCAGCCCCGGTTTCTTTCAAGTCCTCGCAAGCGAGCTTCAACACGCTGAGGCCGCGCGGCTCTCGCTACGCATCCTCAACATCACGCGCGAGATTGCAGCGCTGGACGGCGAAGCGGCCCTCGCCTGTTTTCGTTCGAGCACGAAAGCCCTGCACGCCGTCTCCATCGAACAATTTGAACAGTGGGCGCGCGAAGGATTGTCGAACGAGCGCAACCAGCGCGACGCGCGAGCCCGACGCAGCTACTACGCCCTTGAAACCTCGCGCAGCAACGACGCGCTTCATGTCAGCAGCACGGAGCACGGCGGATTGCCACTCGAACGCGTGCAGCATCTTTTGCGTCTCTACGTCGAAGGCTTGACGGGCCGCGCCGTCGAGATTCAACCGCTCGCCGCCGTCCCCGCCGAAGCCCGCATCAACGATGGACGAGTGATTCACTTGCCCTCGCTCGTCGCAGAGTTTGGCGATGAAGAGTCTGACTTTCGTCTCTACAAAGTCCTAGCCGCGCACGCCGCGGGGCAGATAGAATTTGGCACGCACGAACGCGAATCCAACGGCCTGCGCGCCGCCTACACTTCAATCGCCGAACTCTACGCGCCGGAGAACGCGGACGCCCGCGACGCCTTCGCCCTCGACGGCTATATCAACGACCCGTCGAAAAGCGAAGCCGCGCTCGCGCCCGAAGAGGAAGCCGGCAGACAACAAAGGGAGCGTCCCGCGTTGCCGCCGGATGCGGACTACAGAGCCGCGCTCGCGCTCTTTCCGCACGCTAATCTCGCGCGGCGCATCTTCGGCACGCTCGAAAACGGTCGCATCGAACGTCGCCTGCGTCACGTCTATCGCGGCCTCGCCCGCGACCTCGATTGGACGCGCCAGCACCTTCGCAACTCGCGCCCGCGCATCATCGACTTGCCCGTCACGCTCGTTCCCTTCGAGTTGCTGTTTCAAATCACGCTCTGCGGCGGCGCGCTCGATGACGCGCGCAATTTCTACGGCCAGATTGTCTCCGAACTCGAAGGCGTCGTCGCCGATTACCTGACGAGCCCCAAGGCCACCGTCGCCGACACCTTGATGGCGACAACGCGCGTCTACTCGCTCTTTCAATCCATCACGCCCGACGAAGCTCAGCAGGAAGTTGACTCAAGCACGGAGCAATCCGAATCAGGCCGCGAGGGTTCAACGTCGAAGCAACAGCAACCGCAATCGACCGAGCCGACGCCCGAACGCAAAGCTCAACCGCGCGACGCCCGCGAGCTCTTCAACGCATGGACGGGCACGGAGCCGCAAGGCGACCCCGAAGAGTTGGACGGCGCGGAGATGTGGGCGCAGGGCGAACTGCCCGAACAGGGATTGGAGCAGGGCGAGGTGGCCTACAGCTACGACGAGTGGGACAGAGAATTGACAGACCATCGCGTCGGCTGGTGTCGCGTCATAGAGAAGCGCGTGCAGCGCGGCCCGCGCTCGTTTGTCGAAGACACGCGCGAACGCTATCGCGGCGTCATCTCTTCCATCCGGCGCCAGTTTCAACTGATGAAGCCCGAACACCTGTTGCGCGTCGCCAACGAACTCGACGGCGAAGACTACGACCTCAGCGCCGTCATTGATTACGTCATCGACCGCCGCGCCGACGGCCAGCAGTCCGAGCGCATCTATACCAAACGCCTGCGCCGCCAGCGCGATGTCGCCGTCTCGTTTCTGCTCGACCAGTCTTCTTCGACGGCGCGCACCATCGGTCGTCATCCGCTGCAACCCTACACGCATCCCGGCAAACGCATCATCGAAGTGGAGAAGGAAGGACTCGTCTTGATGAGTGAAGCGTTGGAAGCCGTCGGCGACGCTTATTCCATCAACGGCTTCACCAGTGAGGGACGGCGCAACGTCAAGTTTTATATCATCAAGGATTTCAACGAGCATTACACCGAAGAGGTCGAGCGACGCATCGGCGGCATTACCTACCAGAACAACACGCGTCTCGGCGCGGCCATTCGCCACGCCGCCGCGCGCCTCAGCCGCCAGCAGGCGCGCACGCATCTCCTCATCGTGCTCTCCGATGGTCGTCCCTACGACCACGACTACGGCGATGCGCGCTACGCCCGCGAAGACACGCGCGAAGCCCTGCGACAAGCCAAGCAGCAGGGCATCATTCCCTTCTGCATCACCATCGACCGCGAATCCGAAATCGAACTCCGCGACCTCTACGGCGAAATCGGCTACACCATCATCGACGACGTGCTCTCGCTGCCCGAACGCATGCCCGGCATCTATCGTCGCCTGACAACGTGACAACCCGGCGATGAATCACGATTGCCCGCCGAATCGCGCTCGCCTTAGTCAAAGCCAATTAACCACCCTTTCGTGATATTGTCTTCTCATCTTCGCCGTAGCCTCAGCCGTCGGCCGTCAGCAGCGCAAACGCAGTTGAGACTAAAAGTAGAAGCGCACGAGGC
Source organism: Blastocatellia bacterium (assembly GCA_033855775.1). Lineage (GTDB taxonomy): Bacteria > Acidobacteriota > Blastocatellia > Pyrinomonadales > Pyrinomonadaceae > DASVTR01. Next base: position 16,168 of record JAWVFT010000021.1, read on the forward strand.
GAGCGCGCGTTAGTGAAGAGAGGCGAGAGCGGATGAGCGAGGAGAAGCTTTACGACTGCATCGTCGTCGGAGCCGGGCCAGCCGGATTGTCCGGCGCGCTCTTTCTGGCGCGCTACCGCCAACGCGTCCTGACCTTTCATCACAACAGCCCGCGCAATCTATACGCGCACGGCGTCCACGGCTTTCTGGGCCACCACGGCATCACGCCCGCCGAACTCCTTGCGCGCGGGCGCGATGAAGTCGCACAGCACGGCGGGTTGATTATGGAAGCCTGCGTAACGAAGGTTGAGCGCGTCGCTGAGGAACACTTTCGCGTCACGGCGGGCGACGACGCCGCAGGCAATTCGCAGACGTTTGACGCGCGCCGCCTGCTGCTCGCCACGGGCCTGCGCGACGTGATGCCGGATTGCCCCGGCTTCCGCGACTTCTACGGCGCGACCGTGCATCACTGCCCCGACTGCGATGGCTTTGAAGTCACGGGCAAGCGCGTCGCCGTCCTCGGGCGCGGGCGCGAGACGGTCGGCTTCACGTTGAACCTGCTGACGTGGACGAACCAGCTGACGCTCATCACCAACGGCGACGCGGGCGACATGACGGACGAGCATCGCGCCCTGCTCGCGCGTTTTAGTATAGAGATAACAGACCGCCGCATCATGGAACTCGAAGGCGATAAGGAAGCGTGTCGCTTGGAGCGCGTGCGCTTTGAAGACCGGAGCGCGCTCGAAGCGGACGCGCTCTTTTTCAATCTGGGCACGTCGCCCGCGTCCGACCTGCACACGCAACTCGGCTGCAAGCTCGACGAAGAATGCGGGCTGGTCTGGGTGGACGACGGGCAGCAGACGAGCGTGCGCGGCGTCTATGCCGCAGGCGATTTGACGCCCAACTCGCAACTCGCCGTCGTCGCCGCCGCCGAAGGAGCGATGGCCGCCATTCACATTCACAAATCGCTGATTCCCGCAGACCGCCGCGTTTAATCAGCAGACAAAAAAGAGCGCGCGCCGTAGTTATTCGAATAACT
>JAWVFT010000022.1:0-63641 GCA_033855775.1 Blastocatellia bacterium
ACTCCAGACGCCGCGCGCCCGGATGTTTACGCGCTGTCAGGCGTGCGCGGCCTTGACCTGCTCGACAGCGGAAGCGCGGAGGCAGCCCAAAAGCAAGCGCCGCAGCTTGCCGAAGGCGAGCACTTGCGCCGCGCCGCAATCTATACTTTCAACCGCGACTTTGCGGGCGCGCGCCTGCACTATCTGGCCATCGTCGAGCGTTACGCGCAAAGCCCGAACGTGCCTGACGCCCTTTTTCAAATCGGTCGCGGCTACGCGCAGGACACGCAGTTTGACGAAGCCGTCAAATATTTCCAACGCATCGTCACGCAGTTTCCAGACAACCCCAACGCGCGCGAAGCCCTCAGTTCTCTGGCCTCCGCTTACCTGCGCGGCAAACGCTCAAACGAGGCCGTCAGCGCCTTCAAGCAATTGCTTGAGCGTTACCCGAACGCGCCGAATCCTGAACGCTATTATCTCAACCTGATTGACGCTTTGCGCGAAGCGGGGCGCGACGGCGAGGCTCTCGAATGGGCGCAAAGGACGCGCGATAAATTCAAAGGCCAGACCGCCGCGCTCGCTCTCTTCGCGCAGGCGCGCATACATCTTTCGCAAAGCTCCTGGGAAGCCGCGCTCGCGGATTTGGACGCGCTCAAAGATGAACCGGACACGGGCGGGATGCGCGCCGCCGGCGGGACGACTCCGGCGGAAATCGCTTTCCTGCGCGCTTACATCTTCGAGCAGATGGGCCGCACGGAGGAAGCCGTCAACATCTATCTTTCGCTTCCCGACGGGCGCAACGAATATTACGGGGGACGCGCCACGCGGCGACTGCGCGCCTTGATGAATGACGCTCGCGCGAAGAGCATCATCCAATCAAGGCTTGAAGCTCTGCGCGCGGATGCGCAGCAAGCCTTACAAGCGGGGCAAGCCGAACGCGCGCGCGTCTCGGCGCAGAACGCTTTGCGCTTGACCGAAGACGCGAACGCCACCGCTCAACTGCTCGACATCGCGCGCCGCGCCTACGCTTCGCTGCCCGCTTACAATCGTCTTCCCTCGTTTCGCTTGTTGCCCGTCGGCAGGCAGGAAGTCATCACCAGCGCTTCGCGCGACACTGCGCTTGCTTCGTCGCATCAAGCGTTAGCTGACGAACTGCTCTTCCTCGGCTTGTACGATGAAGGGGCGCCGGAACTCGCCGTCGCGGAGAACGCCTTCGGCAACAGCAACGCGAAAGTCGAGACAAAGCCCGCTGCCAACGACGAGCCGGATAAAGCAGTTGAGCCGCAACGTCCTGCTGAGCCGCAAAGACCGCCCGCGCAGCTTGCGCCAGCCGCGCTTTCGTCCGACGCTGCCTACACGCTCGCCGTCATCTTCAAGCGCGGCGACAACGCAGACCACGCCATCCGCTTTGCCGAGCCGCTCTGGAAAAAAATCCCCGCGGATTACCTGCTCGAACTCGCCCCGCGCGAGTTGGTCGAACTGCTCTATCCGGCTCCGTATGCGGCATCGCTTCGCGCCTACGCGCCGCCGCGCGCGGTTGACCCGCGCTTCGTGCTCGCCATCATGCGGCAGGAATCGCGCTTTCGCGCCGACGCCAAATCCGTCTCGGCGGCGCGCGGCTTGCTCCAATTTATTCCGACCACTTCCAACAGAATCGCCGCGCAGCTTGGCCTGCAAAACTTTCAACAAGACGACCTTTATAATCCGCGCATCGCAGTCCTCTTCGGCTCCGAATACATGGGCAATCTCTTCAAGCTCTTTCCAGAGATGCCGCAGGCGGTCGCCGCTTCCTACAACGGCGGCGAAGACAACCTCGCGCGTTGGGTTGGCCGCGCACGCTCCAACGACCCCGACCGCTACGTCATAGAGATTGGCTACACGCAATCGAAGGACTACGTTTTCAAAGTCCTGCCGAACTATTGGACGTACCAGAAACTCTATAACGAACAGCTACAGGCTCGCTGAACAAAGTGAAAAATTCATTGATGGCTTGCTCTAACAAAATCGCGCGCTCGCTTCTGTCAGCGCTCCTGCTCTGTCTCTGCGCCGCGCTGCTCGCGTGTCAACCGGCGCCGAACGTTCAACCAACTCCGAAAGCCCCCGAAGGAAAACGCTACGAGTTGAAAGGCACGGTCGTCGGCGTTGACCGCGCGGGCAATCGCGTCACCATCTCGCACGGAGAGATTCGCGGCTACATGGACGCGATGACGATGCCTTTCACGCTCAAAGACCCTTCGATTATCAACGACATCTCAAACGGCGACGCGATTCAGGCCACGCTCTTCGTCTCTGACGCCGACGCTTCCGTCTGGCTCGAAGATGTCATCGTCACCAAGCCCGCGACGAAGACTAACGAGGCCGAGCAATCCAGCGCCGCGAAGGAAGCCGCGCCCGGCGACTTTGTGCCTGACTTTACGCTCGTCAATCAGGATGCCAAACGCATCAGCTTGCGGCAATACAAAGGCAAAGCTTTGCTCCTGACCTTCATCTACACGCGCTGCCCGCTGCCCGAATACTGCACGCTGATGAGCGACAACTTCGCCGCCATTGACAAAGAGCTTCAGCAGAATCCGCAACTCTATAGCCGCACGCGCCTGCTCAGCATCACCATTGACCCCGAACACGACCAGCCGAAAATCCTGCGCAGCTACGGCGCGGCCCACACCGGAAACTACACGAGCGAGACTTTCAACCACTGGCAATTCGCCACCGGCACAAAGGATGAAGTCAAAGCCATCGCGCAGTTCTTCGGCCTTACCTACTACGCCGAGGCGGACCAAATCGTCCACTCGCTCCGCACCGCAATCATCGGCCCCGAAGGCAAAGTCTTTAAAGTTTATACGGGCAACGACTGGAAACCCGAAGAAGTCGTCCAACAGCTAAAAGCAGTGACGAGTGACAAGTGACAAGTGACGAGTTAGTGATGAGTAATGAGTGACAACTGATTAGTCATGAGTTGAGAGCAATCTGCTTTCACTATCGCTTATCGCTCATCACTTCTTGTCCTTGCTTGCTGCTCGTCACTCGTCACTTGTCACTGTTGTTTCTGCTTCTTGATTTCTTCGGTCAGAACGGGCAGGACTTCGAAGAGGTCGCCGACGATGCCGTAGTCGGCGATGTCGAAGATGGGAGCTTCGGGGTCTTTGTTGACGGCGACGATGGTGCCGGAATTTTTCATGCCGACGAGATGTTGAATCGCGCCGGAGATGCCGAGCGCGATATAGAGTTTTGGCGCGACGGTCTGGCCCGACGAGCCAATCTGTCGGTCAATCGGCAGCCACTCGGCATCGCAAATCGGGCGCGACGCGGCGAGGTCGCCGCCCAGAGCTTCAGCCAGTTTTTCGGCCAGCGCGATGTTGTCCTTGCTCTTGATGCCGCGCCCGATGGCGACGATAACGTCCGCCTTCGTCAAATCAACCGCTTGCTTGACTTCCTGAAAAGGAGCTTCGGGCGTCATCCGCACTTCGCCGACTTCGACCTGCATCGCCTCAACACTTGCGCCCGCGCCCTTCGTCGCCTGATCTGCGCGATACGCGCCCGACTGGAACGTGGCGAAGACCGGAGCCGCGCCGTCCGAAACAATATCCGCGTCCATCTTGCCGAGGAAGATGCGCCGCGAGAACGTCACTTGACCGTCCGTCACACGCGCGCGAATGCAATCGCTGATTAAGCCTTTGCCGAAACGCGCGGACAACTTCGGCGCGAAGTCGCGCACGAGATACGTGTGCGGCAGGATGACAAACTGCGGGTCGAGCGAGCGCACGACGCGCTCCATCGCGTCCGCGTAACCGTCCGGCGTATACTCCGCCAGCTTCTCGTTCTCGGCAGACACGACCTTCGAGACATCATACGCGGCCAACTCCGTCGCCAACGCGCCCGCGCCGAGCACGACCGCCGTCACGCTCTGCCCTAACTCTGCGCCCAACGCTTGCGCCGCCGCCATCGCCTCAAACGAAGCCTTGTTAAAAACTCCCGCACGGTGTTCCGCGAAAACTAAAATTCCGTTGCTCATATGAACCTCAATGACAAGTGACAAGTGACAAGCAAGAGAAAGCAGCGATGAATGATGAGCAATGAGTTAATGAGCAGAAAGGAAATCTCTTTTCACTCATCGCTCTTTACTAACTTGTCACTCGTCACTTGTCACTGTTTTTAAATTACTCTTGCTTCCGTCCGCAGTTTTTCTGCGAGCGCGACGGCTCCGGCCCTGGCATCGCCGCCGCCTAGAAATTGCGTCTGCTTGGTTTTCTCCGGCAGGTAGATTTTTTCGATGCGCTGGTGCGAGGGCGCGGACGCGGCTTCCGCCGAAGGAGTCACTTCTTTAATCTCTTTCTTCTTGGCGGCCATGATGCCCTTCAGCGTCGCGTAGCGAATCTGGCTGATGCCGGATTGAATCGTCAAGAGCGCGGGCTTCGTCATCGCGTACCATTGATACCAGCCGCTCTCCAACTCTCGCTTGACTCTCAACTGCTCGCCCGAAGCGTCAACTTCGATGACAATCGTCGCGTGCGGCAAGCCTAAAATCTCGGCCATGATGACGCCCGTCTGCGCGTAGCCGTAATCGTCCGACTGCAAGCCCGTCAGGATTAAATCCGCCTGCTCTTCGCGCACGGCATCCGCCAGCACGCTCGCCGCTGCGTAGGGCGAAAGATGCGACAGGTTATCGCCGGCAACGTGAATGGCGCGGTCGGCTCCGCGCGCCAGCGCGTCCTTGATGACGCTCTTGACGCGCTGCGGCCCCATCGAACAGACGACGACTTCGCCGCCCAACTTTTCTTTCAAGCGCAACGCTTCTTCCAAAGCATAGCCGTCCGATTCGTTGACTTCGTGCGAGAGGTCGCCCTCCTCAATCCAGGTCGCCTCTTTGTTGATACGCAGGATGGCGTCCTTGTTGGCGACCTGTTTCATTAAAACGATAATCTTCATTATGCCTCTTGCTCGTGACTTGCTTGCTCGCTAACCTTTTCTTCGTATCTCTTGAACAGCAAACACGCGTTCGTGCCGCCGAAGCCGAAGCTGTTGGAGAGCGCGTAGTTGACGGTCGCCTCGCGCGGCTCGTTCGGCACGTAGTCCAAATCGCAGTCCGGGTCCGGATTGACGTAGTTGATGGTCGGCGGAATACGATTGCGGTCAATCGCCAGAATGGAAAAGACGGCTTCGATGCCGCCCGCCGCGCCGAGCAGGTGGCCCGTCATGGATTTCGTCGAACTGACGGCCAGCTTATCTGCGTGCTCGCCGAAAGTCTTCTTGATAGCCGCCGTCTCAAACTTGTCGTTGTACGGCGTGGACGTGCCGTGCGCGTTGATGTATTCAACGACCGACGGTTCGACGCCCGCATCCTTCATCGCCTTCTGCATGACGCGAATCGCGCCGGAGCCTGTCTCGTCCGGCATCGTGATGTGGAAGGCGTCAGCCGTCATGCCGTAGCCGACAATCTCCGCGTAGATGCGCGCCCCGCGCGCTCTGGCAAATTCCAACTCTTCGAGAATGACAATGCCTGCGCCTTCGCCGATGACGAAGCCGTCGCGGTCGCGCTCAAAGGGACGCGAGGCGCGCGGCGGGTCGTCGTTGCGCGTCGAAAGGGCGCGCATCGCGGCAAAGCCTGCCACGGACATCGGCGTGATGGCGGATTCCGCGCCGCCGCAAATCATCGCGTCGGCGTCGCCGCGTTGAATAATCCTGAAACTGTCGCCGATGGCATGCGCGCCCGCCGCGCAAGCCGTGGCCGTGGCGGAGTTCGGCCCCTTCGCCCCGTGCCGGATTGAGACTTGTCCCGCGGCCAGATTGACGATGGCCGACGGAATGAAGAAGGGCGAGACGCGACCGGGGCCATCGTTCAAGAGCTTCGAGTGCTCGCGTTCGATGGCCCAGAAATCGCCGATGCCGCTGCTGATGTATGTCCCGACCTGCTCGTCGTTGGTCTGGTCTATACGCAGGCCGCTGTCCTTCATGGCTTCGTCTGCCGCGGCAATCGCGTAATGGATAAACGAACCCATCTTGCGCGCCTCCTTCTTCTCGATGAAGGTGAGCGGGTCGAAATTTTTGACTTCGGCGGCGAAGCGCACGGGAAACTTCGTGGTGTCGAATTTCTTAATGTCGTCAACGCCGCTCAGCCCCGCCATCAGCGAAGTCCAAGTCGTCTCGACCGAATTCCCCACCGGCGTGATGAGGCCCAGACCTGTGACCACGACGCGACGTTTCAAAATCATTGCTCCTTTGAAAACAGTGACGAGTGACGAGTGACAAGTGACGAGTTAAAACAAGAAACCAATGGTCGAAAACGAGCAATCCGTATTAGCTCGTCACTCATCACTTGTCACTTGTCACTGCTTTACTTCGCTTTGTGCTGATCGATGTAGTTGTAGGCGTCGCGGACGCTCTGGATTTTCTCGGCGTCCTCGTCGGGGATTTCGATGCCGAACTCTTCCTCGAAACGCATCACGAGTTCAACCGTGTCGAGCGAGTCGGCTCCGAGGTCGTCTGTGAACCGGGCGTTCGGGGTGACTTCGTTTTCGTCCACGCCTAATTCGTCAACGATAATCTGCTTCACTTTATTTTCGATCTCTTGATCGGGCATTTCGTTTGCTCCTCCGGTGATGAAATTAAAAATTGAAATTCGTTATTGACCGGCGGCCAGCCGCTCGCGCGCGACCTCAAGGCTCGCCGAGTCTTCGACGTTCAGGCAGCTTGCCTCTCGCTGTATCTGCCGCACGAGGCCAGACAGTACCTTGCCCGGCCCGACTTCGACAAACGTTCCGACGCCTTCCTGCAACAACAACTCGATTGTCTCCTGCCAGCGCACGGGCGAGGAAACCTGCCGGACGAGCGCGTCGCGCGCCTCCGCGCCTGCCGTAATCGCAGCCGCGTCCACGTTCGTCACCAGCGGCATCCGCAAGTCATGAAACTCAAGCTGTTCCAAATCAGCCGCCAGCCGCTCCTGCGCGGGCATCATCAGAGCGCAATGAAACGGCGCGCTGACTTTCAACTTGATGGCGCGCTTTATCCCGCGCTCCTTCAATAGCTCAATCGCGCGGTCAACGGCGCCCGCGTGGCCCGCGATGACAATCTGGCTTGCGGAGTTGATATTGGCCGGAGTGCAAACGTCGCCCTGCTGCGCTTCGTTGCAGATTTCCATCAGCGCGCCGAGTTCCGCGCCCATCACCGCCGCCATCGCCCCGGAGCCAGCCGGAGCCGCCTCCTGCATGTAACGACCACGCGCGCGAACTGTTCGCACGCCGTCCGTGAGCTTGAGCGCGCCCGCCGCAACGAGCGCGGAATATTCGCCGAGACTATGGCCCGCCACGTAATCGGGCGCGGGCAAGCCCTCTGACTGCATGGCTCTGAGGGCCGCGACGGAGACGGTCAGAATCGCTGGCTGCGTGTTCTCCGTCAGTTGCAACTCTTCCGCAGAGCCTTCGAAGCACATCGCCGAGATGGAAAATCCAAGAGCCGCGTCCGCCTCTTCAAAGACCTCGCGCGCCGCCGCGAAATTCTGCGCCAAGTCCTTGCCCATCCCTGCATACTGGGAGGCTTGACCCGGAAAGATGTATGCCAGTCGAGTGTTCATCTAAAGCTTGCGCGGCTGCAAAGAAAAGGCGATTGTCTCTTCCTTTGCGCTGAGCTTGACTTCCCTTTTCTGCGCTTCGTAGCCCTCAACCTTGACGACCACGCGATAGTCGCCGCGCGCCAGTCCCTTAAACTTCACCTTCCCCTTGCGATTACACTGGCTGAAAGCTATCTCGCCATCGCGCGGCACGACCGTCACACAAGCCCGCGCCAAAGGCTGCCCGTTAGCGTCTCTGACATCAACCAGCAGCCAACCGTCCCGGCTTCCCTGCGCGCTCAACGAAGAGGCGCAGAGAGAAGACGCAAGAGCGATGATGACGAGGAATCTCTTCGCGCTTTTCATCCGAAAAATTACCAGCGCAGGACGACGCCGCCCCACGTCACGCCGCCGCCGAAGGAAGCCAGCGCAATCAAGTCGCCTTCGCGGATGCGCCCCGATTCGACACACTCGTCGAGCGCAATCGGAATCGAAGCCGAAGAAGTATTGCCGTGCATGGAGATATTAGAGTAAATCTTCGACTCGTCAATGCCCAGTTTGCTGGCGACCGAATCCGTGATGCGCTGGTTGGCCTGATGCGGAATAAAGAGGTCAACGTCTTCGGCGCGGTGGCCCGCTTCCTCCAACACAGCGAGCGAGATGTCCGTCATCGAACGCACGGCGACCTTGAACAATTCGTTGCCCTTCATCTTAAAGAAGTGCTCGCCCGCCGCGAGGGTTTCAGCCGAACTGCCGAGGCGCGTGCCGCCGCCGGGCGCGTACAGGTGTTCGGCAAAGCGACCGTCCGAGCGAATGCGCGCGGCGAGGATGCCGCGCTCCGGGCCGACCGGCCCAAGAATGGCCGCGCCCGCGCCGTCGCCGAAGATAACGCACGTCGAGCGGTCTGTGTAGTCAACATACTGCGTCAGGACTTCCGCGCCGATGACGAGCGCGTAGCGCGATTGGCCCGTGCGGATCATCGTGTTGGCGAGCGTCAGGCCGTAGAGAAAGCCTGAGCAAGCGGCGGCGATGTCGAAGGCGGCGGCGTTGCTGGCTCCGAGTTCGGCCTGAATCAGGCAGCCGGTCGAAGGCAAAATCTGGTCTGGCGTGACGGTGGCGCAGATGAGCAGGTCAAGCTCCGCCGGGTCGATGCGCGAGCGTTCGATGGCTTCGCGCGCGGCCTTCACGGCAAAGAGCGAAGTGTACTCGCCGGGCGCGGCCTTGCGCCGTTGCTTGATGCCCGTCCGCGTGGTTATCCACTCGTCCGAAGTCTCGACGAGCTTTTCCAGATCGGCATTCGTTAAGATGCCTTCGGGATAAGCATGGCCCGTGGCCAGCACGCCAGCATTTACATTTGCCATCACTTTTCCTCAGTTGAATGGTGAATAGTAAATAGAAAATGGCAGAAAGACAAAGCAGCGTGTCCATTCACCATCAAACTATTTGCTACTGACCAGTTCGGCGTATTCGCGCGCGTTGGTGGCGGCGACGCCGCGTTCGATGCGCTCCGACGCGCCCCGCTCGGAAAACTCCTTGGCGCTGCGAATCGCATTGCGGATGGCGCGCGAGTTTGAGCTGCCGTGTCCAATCAACACAATCTGCCGCACGCCCAACAGCGGCGCTCCTCCGTACTCCGAATAGTCCAGACGCTTTTTGATATTACGAAACGCGGGCTTGGCGAGCATCGCTCCGGCCTTGGTCATCGCCGAAGCCGTCAACTCGCGCTTAATCATCGAGAGCATCGCGTCCGTCAATCCTTCGCTCAGCTTGAGCATCACGTTGCCCGTGAAGCCGTCCGTGACGATTACGTCCATCGCGCCCGTGAACACGTCGCGCCCCTCGACGTTGCCGACGAAATTCAGGCTCGTCAAATCTCTCCGCATCGGAAAGGCTTCCTTCGTCAAATCTTTGCCCTTGGCTTCCTCTTCGCCGATGCTCATCAGCCCGACCGCAGGGCGATTCGTATTCAGGACGGCGCGCGAATAAGCGTCGCCCATAATCGCAAACTGCGCGAGATGATACGCCTTGCACTCGGCGTTCGCTCCGACATCGAGCAGCAACGTCGGCTTGCCCGTCTTGGTCGGAATCATCGCGGCCAGCGCGGGACGGTCAACGCCGGGCAGCATGCCGATGACCATCTTGGCCGTCACCATCACAGCGCCCGTGTTGCCCGCCGAGACGAAGCCGTCGGCCAGGCCTTCCGTGACCAGCTTCGTCCCGACTCTCAAAGAGCTTTTCTTTTTACGGCGGACGGCTGTAGCGACCGGCTCGTCCATCCCTATGACTTCCGCCGCTTCGACAAACTCGATGCCCCGGTCGCCGTTGCCCCGCCAGCCACAACGACGCAACTCCGGCTCAACCTTTTCCGGCTGCCCGACGAGAATGACGCCCATCCGAAAATCGCGCGCGGCGGCGAGCGCGCCGTCAATCTCTGCGTGCGGCGCGTGGTCTGAACCCATCGCGTCCACGACAACTTTGCCGGTCAGTTGATGCTTCATAAGAACAGTGACAAGTGACAAGTGACAAGCAGCGAGTTGGAACAAGCGACGAGCCGCGAGCCATGAGCCAACGGCTTTAACTTGTCACTCGCTGCTTGTCACTTGTCGCGGCTGTTACGCTTCCTGCTCGACGTGCACCACTTCACGGCCTTTGTAAAAACCGCACTTGGGACAGACGCGATGCGGCATCCGCGGCTCCTGGCAGTTGGGACAGGTGGAAGTCTGCGGGGCGCGCAGCGCGTCATGCGCGCGGCGTTTGCGTGTTCGCGCCTTCGAATGGCGACGTTTTGGATTCGGCATAATTACTCCTCAAATAATAACGTTAATAACATTGGGTTTTAGGTTTAGGATTTTAGATTCGACACGGACGAAAGCTTATTCATCAAGCGAAGCCTCAAGTTCGTCTTCCAATCTAAACTCCAAAATCCAGAATCACAAATCTTTCAGGGCGGCCCAACGCGGGTCTACTACTTTCTCTTCGCAGGCGCAGCCGCCGATGTTGCGGTCGGTTCCGCAGACGGGGCAGAGTCCATGACATTCTTCGCGGCAGAGGACTTGCTCCGGCAACGCCAGCAATATTTGTTCGCGGACGATTTCGTCAACGTCAATCGCGCCGCCCTCATAAACGGAGACGAGCAAGTCTGCTTCCTGCAATTCCGCCGTCTCCTGCTCGACGTAAATGGACGCCGGAATATAAGTCAAATCAAACTCGGTTTCAATCGGAACGGCGACCGACTTCAGGCAGCGGTCGCAATCAACTTCCGCGCGGGCCGTCACGCTGCCGCGCAAACGCGCCTCTTCGCCTCTGCGGCTGGCGACGCCGCGAACCTGCGGGGCTTCCGTCAGGCGCGCTCGCTCTTCGTCAAGAATCAGTTCCTCCGGCTCGTAACGATGCTCGAATGGCTTGCCGCCGCCCTCCAACTGCTCCACTTCAATTCGCATTGCGCCCTCTGTCAGGAAACGTGTGCTTTCAGCCCTCAAGCACAAAAGGAGTTATTATAGCGGTCAGAACGTGGGTGTCAACGCGCGAGCCGTCTAAATCTACGCCTGGCCGGGCCTGACGGCTCCGAGCGCATCTTCGCGCAAGACTTCGGCGAGGCGCCGGTCGCCGCCGGTCAGGACCTTTTTGCCGGTCTGTCGCGCCGCGTAAAAGAGCGGTGGGCCGGGCGGCATCTCGCCCGAACGAGTCAGGCGGCGAACGGTCTTCGAGCGATAACGCGGATCGCTCGCGTCAATCGCACGCGCCGCCGCGAAAGCTTCTTCGGCGCGCTTTGTCTCGCCCGCGCGCAGGCAAATCAGCCCTAGCAGATAAAAGGCCGCAGCATAGCCGTTATCCAATTCGACGGCCCGGCGCAGGTGTCGCGTCGCCAGACGGTCGCGGTTCAATTGATAATAGACGCAGCCCAAGACGTAGTGCGCCTCCGGCGAAGGACGCGCCGCCAGAGCGCGCTTGAACTCCGCGAGCGCGCCAGCCCATTTCTCTTCCGCCGCCAGCAGACGGCCCAATCCATAGTGGGCAGCGTAGGACGACCGACCGCCACGCGCCGCCGCGCTCAAGAGTTCTCTGGCGCGCTTGATCTCGCCCTCATCGCCGCAAGCAAGGCCGAGCAGCAAGCGCACGCCTTCCGTCTCAGGAGCGACGGCGAAGGCTCTTTCCAGATAATCCTTTGCCAGCGTCATCTTTCCGTTTTTGAAATGGCTGTGGCCGATGAAGAAGAGCAACGGCGCGTTGGCCGGGTCGGACGCGGCGGCGCGCTCCAACGAGCGCAGCCCGCGCGTCACATCCGACTGCTCAAGAAACTCTATGCCCGCATCAATGTATCTGCCGAAGGTCGCAACGTCCGAACCTTGATAGGCCCGCATCACATCCTGTCGCAACGGTTCATACTGAGCCTGCCGGTCGCGCTGGCGAGCATCCTGCTCACAATTCTCACGAGACAAAGCGTAGACCGTCGCCTCGTCAATCGTCCCCGCCTCGCTCAGGACGGAGATTAAAGTCTTAATCAAAGTGTGGTCGAAGTAAGTGTTGCGCGCGTGCTTGAGGGCCAAAGTGAGCGACTGTTCCAGCCGCTCCATCATGCGGCTGAGCCTGTTCTCAAGGGCCGAGATGCGTTCCAGCAAATGCTCTTCATGGGATGCGTCGAAGCTGCCCGCATCGAAACGCGCGGTCGGCGGCTCAACGACGAGCATCAGGCGCGTCCCGCAACGCGCGCAATGCTCCGCGCCGAGCGGATTCGCCCCCAAACATTTCTGGCAATAATGAACCACGCTTCCCATGAGTCAAGAGTCTGTAGAGTCCAGCGAGTCTATTGAGTTAAGAGAGTCAGTAGAGTTCAGAGAGTTAAAAAGACAAGTGTTTGAGCTTCTCAGTTGCTTCACACTCTCTGGACTCGTCAGACTCGCCAGACTTCCCTTCAGTATTCGTAAAATCCCCGCCCGGTTTTTCTGCCGAGCCAGCCCGCGTCAACGTAGCGCTTGAGCAGCGGGCATGCTCTGTACTTCGAATCGCCGAGGCCGTCGTGCAGGACGTTCATAATCGCAAGGCACACGTCGAGGCCGATAAAGTCGGCTAGCGTGAGCGGCCCCATCGGATGATTCATGCCGAGCTTCATGATGCCGTCGATGCTCTCGCGCGTCGCCACGCCTTCATAGAGAGCGAAGATGGCTTCGTTAATCATCGGCATCAGGACGCGGTTAGAGACGAAGCCCGGCATGTCGTTGCATTCGAGCGGCGTCTTCTCAAGCTTTTCCGTCAATGCGCGCACCTTTGCGTAAGTCTCGTCCGAAGTGGCGATGCCGCGAATTATTTCGACCAGCTTCATCACCGGCACGGGATTCATAAAGTGCATGCCGATGACTTTATCGGGGCGTCGCGTGGCCGCGCCGAGTTTGGTGATGGAGATGGACGAAGTGTTGGAAGCGAGAATCGCTTCGGGTTGGGCCAACTCGTCGAGCGCGCGGAAGATTTCCGATTTGACTTCGACGCTCTCCGTCACGGCTTCGATGATTAACTCCGCGTCCTTCAGCGCGTCGAGCGTGGTCGTCGTCCTGATGCGAGCGATGATGGCGCGCTTCTCTTCTTCCTTGAGCCGCTCTTTGTCAACGTCGCGCTGCAAGCTCTTGTCAACGGCCTGCATGCCGCGCTGCAAAAACTCTTCCTTGATGTCGCGCAGGACAACTTCGTACCCGGCGCGCGCCGCCACCTGCGCGATGCCGTTGCCCATCGTTCCTGCGCCCACAACTCCGATTACTCCGCTCACCTCGACGGTTCTCCCCTTTCACTAATCACTTATCGCCAGTTCGGCATCTGCGGCGGCGGCGGCACAGACTCGCGCTCACGCTCCTGCGGCGGACGGCCTTGCGTGGCCCACTGTCCCGCGTATGCGCCGCCCGGCGGCAGCGCGCCGACTTGCGACGGCGGCCAGGCGTTCATCCTGTTCGCGTAAAAATTCCGGCCTTCGTCGCCGAACATGAACCAGAGCGTGTAGACGCCCAGAGCCGTGCCGTAAGGAAAGCCGGGACAGGCTAGAATCCCCGCGATGATGGCAGCTGTGCGCGCCCAACTTTTCTGTTTCAGCAGGCCGTAACCGGCAATCAAAGACGGCAGCGTAAAGAGCAGTCCGACGAACATCATAAACAGCATCATGATGGTGAAGGCGGTTGCTTCTCTATGGCTTGGGCCGGGAATAGCCGCGACGAAAGCGAAGAAGGCGACGAACATCAAGACAATCAGCATGTGGAAAGAGCCGTAGACCAGATGCGTGATGCCAATCGTTTTATTGTGGTCTGTTGGTGTCATAATTTTTCCCGCCAACTCTCTTTAGCGTTCGACCGCCATGGCGACAGCGTTTCCGCCGCCGAGACACAGCGCGGCCAACCCGCGATGCGCGTCGCGCCGTTTCATTTCATAGAGCATCGTCGTCAGCAGTCTGGAACCCGACTGGCCGATGGCGTGGCCGAGAGCGACCGCGCCGCCGTTGACGTTGACCTTGTTCGGGTCAAGCTCAAGCTCTTTGATAATCGCTATGGCCTGCACCGAGAAGGCTTCGTTTAGTTCTATCAAGTCGACTTCGTTGAGCGACCATCCGGCCTTCTTCAAGACTTTGCGAATCGCTTCGACCGGAGCCATCATAACGAGTTCCGGCTCGATGCCGGAGGTAGCCTGCGCGGCGATGCGCGCCAGCGGTTCGATGCCGAGCGAGCGAGCGCGTTCTTCTGAAGTGACGACGAGAGCCGAGGCTCCGTCGTTGACGCCGGGAGCGTTGCCCGCCGTCACCGTTCCGCCCTCTTTCTTGAACGCGGGCTTGAGTTTCCCGAGAGCTTCGAGCGACGTGTCTTCGCGCACCGCTTCGTCGGTGTCGAAGATGACGGGCTCGCCCTTCCTCTGTGGAATCTCGACGGCCAGAATTTCATCCTTAAACTTTCCGGCCTTGATGGCCGCCGCCGCCTTGCGATGAGAGTTCAAGGCGTACTCGTCCTGCTCCGCGCGCGTCACGTTGTAGCGCGTGGCAACGACTTCGCCCGTGTGGCCCATGTGGTAATTCTCGAAGGCGCACCAGAGCCCGTCGTGAATCATCGCGTCAACTAGAACGCCGTTGCCGAGGCGATAGCCCTCGCGCGCTTTCGGTATCAGGTAGGGCGCGCCCGACATGGACTCCATGCCGCCCGCCACGACCAGTTCCGAATCGCCTAACTGAATGCCCTGCGCCGCCATCATCACAGACTTCAGACCTGAGCCGCAGACCTTGTTGATGGTGACGGCGGAGACGCCGAACGGAATGCCGCCATTCAAAGCCGCCTGCCGCGCCGGGTTCTGTCCGAGGCCCGCTTGAATGACGCAGCCCATGATGACTTCATCAACATCTTCGGGCCGGACGCCCGCGCGCCTGACGCTCTCGCGCACGACCATCGCGCCGAGTTCGGTCGCCTTGAAATCCTTCAACGCGCCTTGAAACTTTCCGGTCGGCGTCCGCGCCGCGCTGATAATCACAGCTTCTTTTCTGTCTGCCATTATGCTCACCTTCGATTGACCCGAAATCGTGAATCGTGAATCGCGCAAATGACAATTGCCGCCTGAGGCGCCGAGCAGTTGACGATTAACGATAATCACTAACTATTGACCATTCAACAAACAGTGTCAAGCAATCAGTCGAAGCGAAAGTTGGCCGTTTGTAAAGCTGTTCGAGCGAGTGTTAGACTCAGGCCGATTTTCGACTTGAAACTTTTTCCGGTACTGCTGACATGCAAGCGCTCATTCTCGCGGGCGGCAAAGGCACGCGCCTGCGCCCGCTCACGGTTTACACTCCGAAACCCATCGTTCCCATCTGCAATCGCCCGTTTCTGCTCTACCAGATTGACACGCTGCGCCGCGCAGGCATCACGGACATCACGCTCTCGCTCTCTTACCAGCCCAACAAGATTGAGCAGCAACTCGGCGACGGCTCCGACTTCGGCGTCAATCTCAAGTACACGGTCGAGCCGCAGCCGATGGGAACCGCCGGAGCTTACAAGTACGCCGAAGAGTTAATCCGCGAGCCGACCGTCGTCTTCAACGGCGACATCCTGACAGACCTTGACCTCAAGGCCGTCATCCGTGAACACAACGAGCGACAGGCGACCGCCACCATCGTCCTCACGCCGGTCGAGAATCCGAGCGCCTACGGCCTCGTCGAAACCGAAGAGGACGGGCGCGTCCGCCGCTTTCTGGAAAAGCCGAAGCCCGAAGAGATCACCTCCAACAACATCAACGCCGGAACTTACATCCTTGAGCCGCGCGTGCTCGACTACATCCCGGCGGGCGAGAATCACTCGTTCGAGTATGGCTTATTCCCGACGCTCTTGATGAGCAAGGAGCAGTTCTTCGCGCACATTCCGCAGCGCACCTACTGGATGGACATCGGCACGCCCGCGCGCTACCTGCAAACGCACGACGACCTGCTGGCCGACCGCGTTGGACGCATGCGCCTCAAAGAGCGGCGCGGCAATTTCGACGCGGCGACCGTCGCGGAGATTGACGACCTTTCGATGATTGGCGACGACTGCACGCTCAAGCCGGGCGCGCAGATAGTCAACTCCGTGCTCGGCCCCGGCTGCTTTGTCGAAGAGAAAGCGCGCGTCGAAAACTCTGTCGTCTGGGCGCACACGCGCATCGGCGCCGGCGCGCAAGTCTCCGGCGCGATTGTCGGGCGCGGCTGTCACATCGGTCGCGCTTGTCAGGTCGGCCCCGGCACGGTTCTCGGCGACAAAGCCTCGCTCACGGATTACACGTTGACCGGAGGCGCGACCGCGTGAACAAGGAATTGACGCCGATTAAGTTCGGCACGGACGGCTGGCGCGCAATCATCGCCGACGGCTTCACGTTCGCCAACGTCGAGCGCGTCGCGCAAGCCTACGCAGACTATCTGGCGCTCCACAGGCCCGACGAGCCGAACACGACCGGCCCCTTCGACATGCGCCCGCCGCTCGTCGTCGTCGGCTACGACCGCCGCTTTCTCTCCGAGCAATTCGCCGTGCGCGCAGCCGAAATCCTCGCGGGCAATCGCCTCCGCGTCGCTCTCTTTGACGAAGCCATGCCGACGCCGCTCGTCTCATGGGCCGTGCGCGACCGGAAGGCCGCGGGCGGCGTCATCATCACGGCTTCGCACAATCCGGCGGAGTTCAACGGCTTTAAGATTAAGGCTCCATGGGGCGGCTCGGCCTCGCCCGCGACGACGACCGCCGTGGAAGGTCTGGTCGATGTTTCCGTGCCGCTGCGCTCCGCTCTGACTGACAAGGGCGCGAGCGAATCTTTGCTGGCATCCATCGAGAGCTATCGCGCGCAGATAGCCGCCTACGTTGACCTCGAACGATTGCGCGCGAGCAAGTTGAGCGTCGTCGTTGATTCGATGCACGGCTCCGGCGGTCGTTGGGTAGAGAGCTTTCTGGGCGGCGGGACTTTGCGCGCAGAGACGATTCGCGGGATGCGCGACACGCTCTTCGGCGGCGTCAACCCTGAGCCGATTGACCGCAACCTTGGAATGCTGAAGGAACGCGTCAGGGCGACGGGCGCGAGCCTGGGGCTGGCGACCGACGGCGATGCCGATAGAGTCGGCGCGGTCAACGAACTGGGCGAGACGATGACGATGCACGAAGTCGTCCCGCTCTTGTTGCTGCATCTGGCTCGCGTGCGCGGCATGTCGGGCGGCGTCGTCCGCACTTTCTCGCAATCCGTCTTAACCAAGCGCATCGCCGCCGCTCATAACCTGCGGCTCTTCGACACGCCCATCGGCTTCAAGCACATCGCGGAGTTGATGCTGAACGAAAACATATTAATGGGCGCGGAGGAATCGGGCGGCATCGGCGTGCAGGGACACATCCCCGAACGCGACGGGATTCTAAACAGCCTGCTCCTGCTCGAAGCCGTGGTTGCGGCGGGCCAGCCGCCGTCAGCTTTAGTGCGCGCGATGCACAGCGAGTTCGGCGAGTTCCACTTTCGCAGGCGCGACATGCATCTTGAAGTGCAGCGTGGCAT
The DNA here is from genome assembly GCA_033855775.1 of Blastocatellia bacterium. Taxonomy (GTDB): domain Bacteria; phylum Acidobacteriota; class Blastocatellia; order Pyrinomonadales; family Pyrinomonadaceae; genus DASVTR01. The sequence goes on from JAWVFT010000022.1 coordinate 17,531, forward strand.
CAACAGGGTCGCGGAGTTGGCGGCCAAGCCTCCCTCGACGGTCGCTGGCTTCGCGGTCAAAGGCGTCGAGACGATGGACGGCACAAAGCTTTTGTTTGACGACGAATCATGGCTGCTCTTTCGCCAGTCCGGCACGGAGCCTGCGCTCAGAATCTACTCGGAGGCGACATCCGTTGAGAAAGCCAACGCCCTGCTCGATGAAGCCGAGCGATTGGCTCTCGCCACTTAAACCTGCTCTCGCTTAAATCTGCGCTCGCCGCCCTTGTCTTCAAGCGGCGACGACGAAGAGTTGGCTGTCCTCGCCGTCGCTTGAAAATCATGTTGACTCCGCCACGCCGTAGGCTTAACCTGCTGGCGGCTACTTCTGACACTCGACAATCAATGAACTGTGCGCCGTTTACGGGCGCGACGTTGACGCAAATTTAAAGCGCAGGTTGACGCGAGCTTTCAAGGGAGGTCGGCGATGGGGTTAATCCTGATAATCATTCTGGTGGTGTTGTTGCTCGGCGCGATGCCTTCATGGCCTTACAGTCGCAACTGGGGCTATGGGCCAAGCGGCGGCCTCGGCCTGATTCTTCTCATCATCCTGATACTGGTTCTGCTGAAGTACATCTGAAGCGATTCTTGATGACACGGCGAACCACATCGAACCGGACGCGCTGGTTGGCGTCCGGCAAGCGATTCGTGCGCCCCGTTCGAAGCGCAGCGACAACCGCAGACACACGCCGAACCCTCCGAATAACTTCTACGAAACATCTCTATGCCTGAACTGCCGGAAGTTGAACTCGTCGCGCGCTCGCTGGCGCGGCTCGTCGCGGGCCGCAGGATTGTGGCGGCGGAGTTACTGCGCCCGGGCCTCGCGCCTGAGACTACGCCAGCCCGTTTCGCGCGTCGTTTGCGCGGCAGGTTGATTGAATCAACGGGCAGGCGCGGCAAGCATATTCTCATCAACATGGAAGGCGCGCTCGTGCTCGTCGTTCACCTGAGGATGACGGGCCGCTTCCTCTATCTTCCGCCGGAAGCAAGGCTGCCGAAGCACACGCACGCGCTCTTTTATCTGGACGACGAGCGGCGGCTGGTCTTCACAGACCAGCGACACTTCGGGATGATGAAACTCTTGGCAACGGCAGAACTCGCGAGCGCCAAAGAGCTACGACGTTTGGCGCCAGAACCATTCTCCGAAGAGTTTACGCCTGACTACCTGCGCGCGGCTCTGGCGCGCTCGCGGCGAACGTTGAAGGAGACGCTTTTAGACCAAACGCGCGTCACGGGTCTTGGCAACATCTACGCGGCGGAGGCGATGCACATGGCGCGCGTCAATCCCTTCGCGGTCGCAGCCGAACTCTCGCGCCGTCGCGTCCCGCGCCTGCACCGCGCCATCCAAGACGTGCTGGCGGAAGCCATCGAGCACGGCTCGACGATGAACGTTGACCCGGAAGACATCGAAGGCAGTTACTACGGCGGCCCGTATGAAGGCCGCTGGCGCGTCTACGACCGCGAGGGCGAGCCTTGCCCCGCCTGCCGCGCCGCCGTCCGTCGCATCATGCACGCGGGTCGCTCGACCTTCTTCTGCCCGCGCTGCCAGCGACGTTAAAGCCTCTGGACGCGCGGCGGCAATCATGTGCGCGTTAGTCGGCTCCGGCATTGACTGAACTTTCAATGCCGGGCAATGAATCACACTTGACAGAAGCTTTTGAGCGGCGTATAAGCGCTGGATGAAAAGCGTGGTGAGTTAAGGCGACTTGCGGCCACGTAAAATAACCAGCTAAACAGCATCGGCGCGTCTCTTCAAGAAGGGATGGCCCGCAACTTCAAGCTCTCTCGAAGTCCCGCGTTGTTTAGCGCGGGACTTTTGTTTGGGAAGCTATCAGTCACCAATCATCAGCCGCGACTTTGCGCCGTTAAGCGACGGTTGAGCGCTGATTGTTCGTATATGGAAAACTTCAAAGATTTGCTTGAGCGTGATGCGATACACGTCTTCGACGGGGCGATGGCGACGATGCTCTATGCGAAGGGCGTCTATATCAATCGCTCTTACGACGAGTTGAATTTGACGAACCCTGACCTTGTGCGCGAAGTGCATGCGGAGTATGTGCGGGCCGGGGCGGACATTATCGAGACGAACACGTTCGGGGCGACAGCGCACAATCTCAAGCAGTATGGCTTAGAAGGAAGTTTACGGCTCATCAATATCGCTGCTGCGCGCATCGCGCGAGAAGCTGCTTGTGAGCGATGCCATGTGGCGGGCGCGGTCGGGCCATTGGGTTTACGCATCGAGCCTTATGGCCCGACCTCTTTTGCAGAGGCCAAGGATTTATTCAAAGAGCAGATCGCTGCGCTCCTTGACGGCGGCGTTGATTTGTTCGTGCTGGAAACTTTCTCTGACATCTCCGAGATGCGGCAAGCGATGCGCGCGGTTCGTGAACTGTGCGACCTGCCCATCATCGCGCAGATGACAATCCTGCCTGACGGCAACACCTCTTTCGGCACGACGCCCGAAGTCTTCACGGCGCGTCTGGATGAATGGGGCGCGGATGTCGTCGGCTTAAACTGCGGCGTCGGCCCGGCCATATTGTTGACGGCGATTGAGAAGATGCGCGCCGTGACGAACAAGAAATTGTCCGTGCAGCCGAACGCGGGCTTGCCGCGCGACGTGCAGGGCCGCCAGTTTTATATGTGCTCGCCGGAGTACATGGCAAAGTTTGCGAAGCGTTTGATTCAAGCCGGCGCAAAGTTCATAGGCGGTTGCTGCGGCACGACGCCCGCGCACATCAAGCTCATCAGTGATGCCGTGCGCGCGGCCAGCCCGCGCAAGCAGCGCGCGGTCGTGCAGGAATCCGCCGCCGCTCTGGTCGAAGAATTGACACCGGCTGACATCAAGGTGGTGCCGCCCGCTTTGCGTTCCAACTGGTCGCGCAAGATAACGAACGGGGAGTTTGTGACGACGGTTGAAGTCCTGCCGCCGAAGGGCTGTGACGCGAAGAAGACGCTCGAACAGATTAAGCTCTTGAAGCAAGTGGGCGTTGACGGCGTGAATATACCGGATGGCCCGCGAGCGCAGACGCGCATGTCCGCTCAAGCGACTGCCCTGCTCGTCGAGCGCGAGATAGGCATGGAGTCAGTCCTTCATTATTGCTGCCGCGACCGCAATCTTTTGGGAATGATGTCAGACCTTTTGGGCGCGGCGGCCCTCGGCTTGCGCAACTTGCTGCTCATCACAGGCGACCCGCCGAAGATGGGGCCGTACCCTGACGCCACAGCCGTCTTCGACATAGACTCCATCGGCCTGACCAACATGGTCAACAAGCTGAACCACGGCCTTGACCTCGGCAACAACCCGATTGGACAGCCGACGGCCTTCTGCATAGGCGTCGGCGTCAATCCCGGCGCCATCAATCTTGAGGAAGAGATAAAACGCTTCGAGTACAAGGTTGAAGCAGGGGCGCAGTATGCCATCACGCAGCCCGTCTTCGACGTTGACCAGCTACGCGAGTTTCTCAAACGCATAGAGCACGTCCGCATCCCCATCGTCGCTGGCATCTGGCCGCTCGTCTCCTACCGCAACGCGGAGTTTCTGCACAACGAAGTCCCCGGCGTGCGCGTCACAGCCAACATCATGGAACGCATGCGCCTCGCCTCCGACAAAAGCAAAGACGCAGGGCGCGACGAAGGCTTACAGATAGCCCGCGAATCCCTGCTCGAAGTCCGCGACCTCATCCAAGGCGTCCAGGTCTCCGCCCCCTTCAACAACGTCCGTTACGCCCTCGAAGTCTTTGAAGTCTTAGACGAGTTCAAACCCCGCGCAGAGCAAGTCGCGCACTAAAACGAGCCGCAACTTCAGGATTCCCCACTTCGAAACAGCGATTCCAAGGCTCAGCACGACAACTCCCCGCCGGGGAAGCGTAATTTTCATGCGGGGAATCCCAACTCCCCAACGGGGACTTGTGACTCCCCGCGTGGGACTTGCAACTCCCCGGGTTGAGTGAGTTGTCAGGCTCCGGCATCAAGACAAATGTTGACGGTAATGAGCAGCCGCAAAAAAGGGCAAGCAGAGATTCGCTCCCGCCTGCCCCGTAGTCAGACTGCGAGAGCGCCGCGCTCATCGTTCATGTCAGACAGGCTCTTTCGCGCGTCAGCCTGCTAGTCGATGCAATGAACCTTGTAGCAAGGTGAATCACCGGGGCCGCAGCAAACTCGATAGCACTCCCCCGTTACCGGGTCTGTGAAAGGGCCGGTGCATCCCTCCTGCTTCACAGACGACGCGGGAGCGGCTCGATAGCTTGTGGATGTGACTCCCGCTGTGAAGGAAGAACCAATCAACGCCAAACATGACACCATAAAACAGAACGTATATAGACGTTTCCTCATCCTGCTCGCCTCCTTATTCAATTGGTTAATAGTTAAAGTGACGGCTTGCGCCTTGAGGCCGTCATTTTAATGCCCGTCTCATTACTATGTAAAGATTATTCCTGCCGGTAATAACAGGCGTCTATATATTCACCGCTTTCTAAACAGGAGACTGGCTGCTCCGTCAAGCCTCTGCCGTTTCCATGCTTCTCTTTCAACCACCGTAGAGAATGTGACGCAGCGCGGCTTCGAGTTGCGGGTGTTTGAATTGATAGCCGGTTTCTTTCAAGCGCAACGGCTCGACACGTGCGCTTGAGAGCAGGAGAGCGTCTGCGACCTCGCCGAAGGCGAGGCGGGCGGCGAACTTGGGGACGAAGAAGACGGTCGGGCGCGAAAGCACATGGCCGAGCGTCTTCGTATATTCCTCGTTCGTGACCGCGTGCGGGGCGACGACGTTGACGGGCCCGCGCAAGCTCTCAGTCTCCAACGCGAAGAGGATGACGCCCACCGCGTCTTCAATCGCTATCCAACTCATGTACTGCTCGCCGCTGCCGACCTTGCCGCCCATGCCGAGTTTGAAGGGCGTCAGCATCTTTTTGAGCGCGCCGCCCTGCGCGCTGAGGATGACGCCGAAACGTAGATTGGCGACGCGTATTCCGGCCTGCGCCGCGGGCTGCGTGGAGAGTTCCCACTCGCGGCAGACTTCGGCCAGAAAGCCTGCGCCCGAAGCGCTCTGCTCGGTCAGGATTTCATCGCCGCGACTGCCGTAGAAACCCGTCGCCGAAGCGGAGACGAGAACGCGCGGCTTCGTCTTCAATCCGGCCAGCGTCTCGCTCAACAGGCGCGTCCCCTTCGCGCGGCTCTCACGTATGCGCCGCTTCTTCTCGTCAGTCCAACGCCCTTCCGAAACGCTTTCGCCCGCCAGATGAACGACCGCATCCATCCCTTCGAGGCTCTCTGCGTCAATCGTTCCCTGCTCCGGGTTCCAACCAATCTCGCCCGCCGCCTTGTCCGGCGCATGACGCGCCAGCTTGTAAACCTCATGCCCCTTCGCCTTCAACTCCGGCTCCAAAGCCGTGCCGACTAATCCCGTCGCTCCGCTCACAACAATCTTCATGCGCGCCTCCGTTCAAACATCAGTGATAGGTGATGGGTGATAAGTTAAGAGCGATACACAACGAAATGTTTTTACTCATCACCCATCACTCATTACTTGACTTATCACTTATCACCTATCACTTATCACCTATCACTCATCACTTCTTTTATCAAAGACCGGGCGCCTGCCGATACGGAAAGTCTGCGTTTTGTCTGGCTTTTCTGCTGTGAGGATTCGCACACTCTTTCCTTTTTGAGCAAAGGTTGCGTACAATGCCCCGCGTCAGTCGCAGCTAATCAAGGGCCGGGCAGCCCGCATCCAATTCATCATTGTTACTGAAGCGCGTCAAGTCTGCCCTGCCGCTTTGTTCTCTTAACTAACTTGCAAGCGTTCGCGTGTTGACTCTCGCGGCCAAAGAGTTTCGGGTCGCCCTCGCTGCATCAGCCGGATAGCTGGCTGGCGCATTTATCAACGGAGCCGCTAAGAGTGGTTCGCATTCGCCCCTCTGTCATTTTCCTGCCGCTGGCGCTCGTCGCCCTCTGCCTCTTTGGCCTGCGCGCCGGACTGTCGCAATCGACCGTGCTGCGTCGTGTCACCACGACGACCGAAGACGGCATCAACATCAATCCTTCTTTGAGCGGCGACGGGCGACGCATCGTTTTTGAATCAACCGAAGACCTCGCGCACGCGGGCGGCGCAACTTCCTTCCGCGCCCTGCGCGCGGACATCAGCGGCGACCCTGCGGCCTTCATCCAACTCGGCGCGACGCGCTCGCCCGCCCCCGGCATCTCGCAGGACGGCTCGCGCATAGCCTTCGCCGCCAACGACGACCCGCTCGGCACCAACGCCGACCACAACTCGGAAATCTTCTTCTTCGACGGCGCCGCCCTGCGACAGGTAACCAACACTTCGCCCGGCGACGCCAGCCTGCGGGCGCGCAACGGCAACTTTCAGCCATCGCTCTCCGACGACGCGCGCTTCATAGCCTTCCACTCCAACCGCGATCTTGCCAACTCGAACGCCGACGCCAACTTTGAAATCTATCTCTACGACACTACGACGCAGGCGTTCGCGCAACTGACGAGCACGGTCGGCATCGTCGGCTCGACCGACGCCAAGATTAGCGGCAACGGCGCGCAGGTCGCTTACATCCGCGACAACAGCATCACCGCCGGAGGCTCTGCGCGCGACCTAGTGTTGCAACCGCGCGCGGGCGGCGCATCGCGCGTCATCGCCGCGAGCGTCAACAATCTACTGCTCACCTTCGGTCGCGCCATCAGCGACGACGGCACGCGCGTCGTCTACAGCAATGATTCCGTTCCCGGCACAAGTCAGGTCTACGTCTTCGACGGGCGCAGCAACGCGACGCGGCAAATCACGCAGTTGGCCGCCCCGCTCGTCACGCAGCCGGACATTCCACTGCGCCCGACCATCAGCGGCGACGGCTCGCGCTTAGCCTTCGCCACGCGCCGCACAGTCACAGGCTTCGCCAACACAGACCGCAGCATAGAGCTTTACGTCTTCGACATTCCGACCGGCCAATTCTCGCGCGTCACGGACGCGCCCTCGACCGCCGACGGATACGTCGGCACAACGCTCGTCGCCGAAGTCATCTCGTCTTTGAACGACGACGGCTCCATCGTCGCGTTCAACTTTCCGCGCACGCTCTCCGGCCCCGTCACGGACACGGACGTTCAGAACAACTCGGAAATCTACGTGACGGCGACGGCCCCGCGCCCGCCCTTCGGGACGCTGACGGTTCTCAACGGCGCATCGTTCGGCAACGAGCCCGCGACGACCGAAGCCGTCGCGCCCGATAGCATCGCCGTCGCGCAGGGCGGCGCGCTCTCAAACTCCACCGTCCAGGGGCAACGCCAATCAGACGGAACGTTCCCGCGCACACTCGGCGGCACGACCGTGACGGTCAATGGCCGCGCAGCCCAACTCTTCTTCGTCTCGCCTTCGCAAGTCAATTTCCTCGTCCCGCCGGAGACGGAAACGGGGACGGCTGAAGTCGTCGTCACCAACTCTGACGGCTTTCAATCGCGCGGCTCAATCATTGTCCTGCGCGCGGCCCCCGGCGTCTTCACCTACAGCGGCGACGGGCAAGGCGAAGGCGTCATCCTCGACGCGGCCACGCTGCAACCTGGCCCCTTCGACCCGACGGGCGGCAACCTTCGTCTGATTATCTTTTCAACCGGCGTGCGCAACGCGCAGACCTTGACCGTCACCATCGGCGGGCGCGCAACGACCGTCGAGTCTGTCATGGCCTCGCCGGACATGCCCGGACTGGACGAAGTTCACATTCTAGTCCCTTCGGATTTGCGCGGGGCTGGAACAGTTGACCTCGTTATCCGCGCCGACAATCGTGACAGCAATCCTGTGCAGTTGACGCTCTCCGGCGAAGCGCGCCACGACATCGTTATCAACGAAGTTTTGGCAGACCCGCCCGGCAGCGCGGCCACGGATTTGATTGGCGACGCCAACCACGACGGCGCGCGCGATAGCAGCAACGACGAGTTTGTCGAACTCGTCAACGCTTCCGGCCACGACATAGACATCAGCGGCTTCCAACTCTTCTCGCGCAGTTCCGGCGCAACATCCGACACGCTGCGCCACACTTTCGCGGCTGGCACAATCGCCACAGCGGGCCGGGCCATCGTCGTCTTCGGCGGCGGCAATCCCAATCCGAGCGACCCCATCTTCGGCGGCGCGCTCGTGCTCAAAGCCTCCACTGGCGGCTTGTTGCTGGCCAACGGCGGCGGCTTCGTGACGCTCAAAGAGCCGAACGGAACGCTCGTCCAAATCTTCTCCTACGGCGGCTCGACTGGTTTGAACGGCGACGCCAATCAATCTTTGACGCGCTCGCCCGACGCCGGAGACAATTCGCCGGGCGGCAACTTCGTCCCGCACACGACCGCGCCCGGCAGCGCTGGCCGCGCCTTCAGCCCCGGCACGCGCGTTGACGGAACGCCGTTCGGCGTCCGGCCCATCGGCTTCATCATCGTCTCGCCGTCGTCGGCGACGATTGTCGTCGGCGGGCATCAACAGTTCACCGCCCGCGCCTTCGACCCGAACACCAACGAGATACCCGGCGTCATCTTTACATGGACTTCGAGCGACCCGTCTGTCGCCTCGATTGACCAGAACGGCCTCGCCACCGGCCTCGCTCCCGGCACGACCAGCATCCGCGCCTCCGCGCGCGGAACTCAATCCGGCCCTGCGACCCTGACCGTCAACGACGTGCAGCGTGTCCTGACGCGCATTGATTTGACGCCGGCCAGCGCGACGATTCCCGTCAGCGGAACGCAGCAGTTCACAGCGCGCGCCTTTGACCAGAACAACAACGAGATAACGGGAACTACTTTCACCTGGGCATCCAGCGACCCGACCGTTGCGACCATTGACCAGAACGGATTGGCGACTGGCCTCAGTCCGGGCGCGACCTTCATCACGGCTTCATCCGGCAGCGTGACCAGCAATCAAGCGACGCTCAACGTCGTTCCGGCCACCTTCGTCATCAACGAAGTTTTGGCAGACCCGCCGGGCAGCGCGGCCACGGATTTAATCGGCGACGCCAACCACGACGGCACACGCAGCGCGGGCGACGACGAGTTTGTAGAGATGGTCAACTCTTCCAGCGCGACGCTCGACATCACAGGCTGGACTATTCACACTCGCAGCACGACGAGCGGCGCAGCCGAAATCCTTCGTCATGTTTTCGCAGCCAACACGACGCTCGCGGCTGGCACGGCGGTCGTCGTCTTCGGCGGCGGCAACTTCGACCCCGCCAACTCCGTCTTCGGTTGCGCCCGCGTCGTCAAGGCTTCCATATCCGGCGGCCTGTCTCTGACCAACGGCGGACTGACCGTTATCGTCCGCGATGCCGCCGGAAATCTCGTCACGCAATTTGCCTACGGCGCTGGAACCGGACTCAACGGCGACAACGACCAATCGCTGACGCGCTCGCCCGACATCAGCGGCGCCTTCGTCCAACACACCGCCGCCGCCGGAGCCAACGGCAGAAGATTCTCGCCGGGGACGCGCGTTGACGGCGCTCCGTTCGGCAATTGTCCGGGCCAGCTTACAAGCGTCACCATCGCGCCTCCGTCATCGAGCGTCGTCGTCGGCCAGACAACGCAGTTCACAGCCCAAGCCTTCGACCAGTTCGGGCGCGCGATGACAAACGCGACGATTACCTTCGCGTCGAGCGACACCAACATCGCCACCGTTGACAGCGTGACGACAGACCCCGCGACCGGCATTGCGACCGCGACCGTCACGGGCCGCAACGTCGGCACAGCGCAAATCACAGCCACCGCGACCGACGGCGCGACCACAATCACGAGCGCGCCCGCGACGCTCAACGTCACACCCGTCCCGCAGGTCATCACGCGCATTGACGTAACGCCTGCCAGCGCGACTATCAATCGCGGACAGAATCAACAGTTCACCGCGCAAGCCTTCGACCAGAACAACCAGCCCGTCAGCGGCATCACCTTCACCTGGTCTTCCAGCAACACTGCCGTCGCCACCGTTGACAGCAACGGCCTCGCGCACGGCATCGGCATCGGCACAGCGACAATCACCGCGAGCGCCGCGGACGGCAACGGCGGCACAATCTCCGGTCAAGCAACATTGAACGTCCAAGTCCCGCTCGTCATCAACGAGATTCTAGCTGACCCGCCCGGCAGCGCGGCCACTGATTTAATCGGCGACGCCAACCGCGACGGCACACGCGATAGCGATGATGATGAGTTCGTCGAACTCGTCAACAACTCCACTGCTCCGGTGGACATCTCCGGCGTCATCATCGCCGACATGACGAGCAATCGTTTCACCTTCCCGGCGAACACGACTTTGGCGGCGGGCCGCGCGGTCGTCATCTTCGGCGGCGGCTCTCCGCCCGCCAATGACCCTGCATTCGGTGGAGCTTTAATCTTCACCACAGGCACGCTGAGCCTCAATAACGGCGGCGACACAGTGACCGTCAAGCTGCCCGTCAGCGGCGTTGATGTTCCCATTGCCACGCAGACCTACGGCTCTGAAGGAGGCGAAGACCAATCGTTGACACGCTCGCCGGATTTGACGGGCGCGTTCGTCAAACACGCAGCCGCGCCGAATGCGGACGGTCGCGTCTACAGTCCCGGCACGCGCGTCGATGGCACGCCGTTCAATTCGCCAGCCCTCACGCGCATCGAAATCACGCCCGCCTCCGCCTCCATCAACGTCGGTCAAACGCAGGCTTTCACCGCGCGTGCCTTCAGCAACACAGGCGGCCCCGAAGTCGAAGTCTTCAACGTCTCCTTCATCTGGGATTCATCTGACCCGACGAAGGCCACCGTCGCTCCCTTGACCGGCATGACCACGACTGCGACCGGCATCGCCGCCGGAACCGCGAACATTCGCGCTCGCGCTGGCGGCCAAGCCAGCACAGCGACGTTGACAATCAACGCCGTCGTCGCTTCGATAGAGTTGCTGCCCGACACTGCGACCGTCACGGTCGGCAACTCGCAGACCTTCACGGCGACGGCGCGCGACGCCGTAGGCAACGCCATTCCCGGCATCACCTTCGCCTTCTCTCTGCGCAATCCATCGCCCGCCAATGCCGCGACCATCACCGGAACGACCCTTAGCACCGTCACCGTGCGCGGCGACAATCCCGGCACGGTGACAGTCGTTGCCAACTACACGCGCCCCGGCGACGGCATGCTCTTTGAAGACACGTCGCTGCTCACAATCAATCCGCCGCCGCCCGTTATCACGCGCGTTGATGTGACGCCGACGACCGCCACCATCAATCGCGGGCAGACAACGCAGTTCACCGCGCAAGCCTTCGACCAGAACAACCAGCCCGTCAGCGGCATCACCTTCACCTGGTCTTCCAGCAACACTGCCGTCGCTACTGTTGACAGCAACGGCCTCGCGCACGGCATCGGCATCGGCACAGCGACAATCACCGCGAGCGCCGCGGACGGCAACGGCGGCACAATCTCCGGTCAAGCAACATTGAACGTCCAAGTCCTGCTCGTCATCAACGAACTGCTCGCCGACCCGCCCGGCAGCGCGGCCACAGATTTGATTGGCGACGCCAACCGCGACGGCACACGCGATAGCGATGATGATGAGTTCGTCGAACTCGTCAACAACTCCACTGCTCCGGTGGACATCTCCGGCGTCATCATCGCCGACGCGGCGAGCAATCGTTTCACGTTCCCGGCCAACACGACTTTGGCAGCGGGCCGCGCGGTCGTCATCTTCGGCGGCGGCTCTCCGCCCACCAACGACCCTGCGTTCGGTGGAGCTTTAATCTTCACCACAGGCACGCTGAGCCTGAACAACACGGGCGACACAGTGACCGTTAAGCTGCCGGTTTCGGGCGTGGACGTGACCATCCAAGCGCAGACCTACGGGGCTGAAGGCAACAACGACCAATCGTTGACGCGCTCGCCCGATGCCGAGATAAATTCGGCGGGCGGCAGTTTCGTTCAGCACACGACCGCGCCCAACGCCGCTGGCCGCGTCTTCTCGCCGGGAACGCGCGCCGACGGAACGCCCTTCGGCTCGCCAGCCATCACGCGCATCGAAGTCACGCCAACGACCGCTGCTATTATCATCGGTCAAACTCAAAGCTTCACCGCGCGGGCCTTCAGCAACGCAGGCGGCCCCGAAGTCGAAGTCTCGAACGTTTCCTTCATCTGGGATTCAAGCGACCCGACGAAGGCCACCGTCGCACCCTTGACCGGCATGACGACAACCGCGACCGGCATCGCCGCCGGAACCACGAACATCAGAGCGCGCGCTGGCGGCCAAGCTGCAACGGCATCGCTCACGGTCAACGCGCTGCCGACGCTCTCCGTCAACGATGTCTCGTTGAACGAAGGCAACGCTGGAACGACGACCTTCACCTTCACCGTCAGTCTCTCCGCGCCTGCGCCTGCGGGCGGCGTCACTTTCGATATTGCGACGCAGGACAACACGGCCACAGTGGCCGACAACGATTACGTCGCCCGCGCTCTCAGCGGGCAGACGATTGCGGCGGGGCAACAAACCTACACCTTCGATGTCACGGTCAACGGCGACACGGCTGTCGAAGCAAACGAGACGTTCTTCGTCAACGTCACCAACGTCACGGGCGTGACCGTGGCGGATGGTCAAGGCCTGGGAACGATTCAGAACGACGATAGCTCGCCGCTGCCGACGCTCTCCGTCAACGATGTCTCATTGAACGAAGGCAATGCTGGAACGACGACCTTCACCTTCACTGTCAGTTTGTCTGCGCCCGCGCCCGCAGGCGGCGTCACCTTCGACATCGCCACCGCCGACGGGACAGCGCAGGACGGCGTTCCCGCAGGCGAAGACAACGACTACGTGGCAAGGAGTTTGACGGGACAAACAATCGCCGCCGGACAACAGACTTTTACTTTTGATGTCACCATCAACGGCGACAAGTTGGTCGAACCTAACGACACGTTCTTCGTCAACGTGACGAACGTCACAAACGCAATCGTCTCGGATGGGCAGGGCTTGGGAACGATTCAGAACGACGACGCGGCTCTGCTCGTCATCAGCCAGATTTACGGCGGCGGCAACAACGCCGGGGCGACCTTCCAAAATGATTTTGTCGAAATCTTCAATCGCGGGACGACGACCGTCAACTTCGCCGTCACGCCCTACTCCGTGCAGTACGCTGCGGCGGCGGGTTCGTTCACCAGCGGCAATAAGATAGACTTGACTTCCGGCTCTCTCGCTCCCGGCCAATATTTCCTGATTAAGCTGGCCGGAGGAACAACTAACGGCGCTCCGCTGCCGACCGCCGACGCCACCAACGCGGCCATCAACATGTCCGCCACGGACGGCAAGGTCGCGCTTGTTGTCGGGACGATATTGCTCGGCGGCACGGGCTGTCCTATCGTCGCTACAGTCTCGGATTTCGTCGGCTACGGTTCCGCCAATTGCGCGGAAGGCGCTGCCACCGGCGCGCTCAACGCCACACGCGCAGCCCGCCGCACGGATAGCTGCACGGACACCAACGTCAACTCGGCAGACTTCACCATCGTCACCAATCCGCCCGCTCCGCGCAACTCGGCCACCGCGCCGTCGCCGTGTCCATAGCAACGGCCCAATGCTGATGCTTGCGACGAGAGCGCGGATAGTTTCAACACAGCGGACACAGCACGCTTTATGTAAAGGGGCGACACAAACACTCTCAAGCAACGCCGCTTCCGCGACAAAAAGATAGCTCGCCGCATTCTCAACACGAAGGCGGCGGGCTATCTTTTTTCTGCTTACTTTTGGTTGATGGAAATCAACGAACGACGCCTGCGAGCGGGCTTGACGCGCTGGCGTAGAGACGCTTCGGCATGCGCCCGGCTTGATACGCGAGGCGGCCCGCTTCGATAGCCAGGCGCATCGCCTTCGCCATTTGCGCCGGACGCTCGGCTTCGGCAATCGCCGTATTCATCAGCACAGCGTCCGCGCCCAACTCCATCGCAATCGCCGCATCCGATGCCGTGCCGACGCCAGCGTCAACGATAATCGTCGCGTCCGGCAACTGCTCGCGCATGATGGCAAGGTTCGCCGGATTCTGCACGCCGAGGCCGGAGCCGATGGGCGCGGCCAGCGGCATCACCGCCGCGCATCCTGCGTCTAATAGCTTCTTCGCCATAATCAAGTCGTCCGTGAAATAAGGCAGCACGGCGAAGCCTTCTTTGACCAGTACGCGCGCGGCTTCCAGCGTTTGCTCGTTGTCTGGAAAGAGCGTCGTCTGGTCGCCGATGACTTCGAGCTTGATAAGCTCCGTCCCCAACGCCTCGCGCGCCAGCCTCGCCGTGCGGATGGCCTCCTCCGCCGTGTAACAGCCCGCCGTGTTCGGCAAGATAACGAGCGACGAATCCAGGTGGTCAAGAAAGGATTCCGTGCTCCGGTCTGCGAGCGGCACGCGCCGCACGGCGACCGTCACCATCTCCGCGCCCGACGCGCTGTGCGCCGCTTTCATCTCTTCAAAGCTGCGATATTTTCCCGTGCCGATAATCAGCCGCGACGTGAACGCGCGGCCCGCGACTTCAAACTTTTCCGTCTCCGCCTGAATTGCCGTTGACATCTTTTCTAATAACACCTTTACTCAATTTATGGCTTCGACTTTACACCCAAACGGTCAAGTAAAAAAGTGACGCGTGACGAGTGACGAGTGACAAGCAAGCAGAAAGGAAGTTATGCGTTAATGACAAAGCGCTTGTTCTTAACTCATCGCTTCTTGCGCGCTTGTTTCTGGTTATTGCTTGTCACTTGTCACTCGTCACTCATCACTGTTCTTCCGCCGCCGACGAAGTGGACAATCTCTATGCGGTCGCCGTCCTGGAGCGCGGCGCGCGGCCAGTCGGCGCGGCGTATGACCTGACGATTGCGCTCGACGGCGAGGCGTTCGGGGACGAGCGAGAGTTGACGAACGAGATCGTCAAGCGTCGCGCCCGGCTCCACTTCGCGGCCTTCACCGTTGACTTCGATGCGCAAGGATGTTTGTCCGTCTTCGCTCAAGAAGGGAGAATGATGCGTCGCATCTCTGCGTCGTCGCTGCCGACGACCACGCGGATGAGGATGGCTGCGCGGCCAGACTTAAAGCGCGGCAGTGTCGTAAACACGACGGCGATGCCGTCGCGGTCTGTCATCGCCGTGCAGATTAAAGGGCGAAAGGTCGTGCCCAGAACCTTGACCGTCACAGGAGCATTCGCCACCACGTCGGCCTCGCCGCCAGCCCCGCGACTGACGCGAATCCGCAAGGCCACGACATCGCCCGCGTGAAAGTCGCGGTCTTCCACCAACTCAAGATTCAGTTCAGGCTCGGCGTCGGCCAACTCAAGATTATTGAGTGGCAGCGGGCGCATCACGATGGGATTCTGGCTCTGCCTCTTGGGCGCGGGCAGCGGCAAAGGCAGCAGCGGCGCGGGCGGCGGCTTAAACGTTGCGAAGGGCTTCAAGCGTTCCACGACGGGCTTGGCTTCGGGTTTGACGGCTGGCGCAGTCGGCGCGACGGGGCGCGGCGGCGGCTCATTTTTGGACGCGACGACGGGAGGCGCAGCCGGCTCGCTTTGCGCTGAAGCGGGCGGCTCGCCGTGAGCATCCCTTTGCTCTTCCGCCGCGACGCGTTGTGCTTCTTTAGCGGCGCGCTGTTCTTCTTCTTTCCGCTCGGCCTTCTGCGCGGTGCGGGCGCCTGCTTCGCGCTGGCTCATCAACTTGAGTTCGCCGATGCGCCCGGCGTGAATCGCGGCGCAGATTAGTTTGTGCTGACGCTGTAGACGGTCTGCGAGAAGTTTTTCGTCGAAGCCGCTGGCGATGAGGTCGTCGTAGGGCGAGCGCTTGCTGGCGAGAATCGCGCCGCCGGAATAGACCAGCGACAGAATCAGAGGGGTGTCCAATCCCTTGTCTTCCGTCTGCACATGATAGGTCACGCCCTCGTGCTCAATGTCGGTGTTGAAGCCAGTTATCACTACTGTTCGCTTTCGTCGCTCGCCGCCCGTCGTGCGGCGGCCTTTGAAAAGAGTTTGAAGTGAGGCTCCTTTTGAACAGTAGCACAAGCTTTTTTCGGCGGTCAATCTTCTTTGGAAACAAGGCTCCGAAGGCTCTGAAGTCAAGCTTGACACAGGCAATTGCATGCACTACGATGACTTTGTACCATGATTCTCAATCTCCAGACTAACCCCTGATAGCTCTTTGTGGAGAGAGCCGGTTCGGAGGGTCGCGCAGGCTTTTGCGGGTGGCGTATGTCAAACTTTGCGCTCAAAGATTATCTGCCAATCCTGTTGATGTTCATCGTCGCGGCAGGCTTCGCCGCGGGCAACGTGCTGCTCTCGCAACTCGTCGGGCAACGCAAGTCAACGCGGACGAAGTTGATGCCTTACGAATGCGGCAAAGACCCGGTTGGCTCGGCCCGCGAACGCTTCTCCGTCAAGTTTTACCTGATTGCGATGATCTTCATCCTGTTCGACATTGAAGTCATCTTTCTGGTGCCGTGGGCCGTGGTCTTCAGGGACATGATGGGCAAGGGCTTGGGCAATCTGGTCTACGTCGAGATGATGTTGTTCGTCGTGCTGCTCCTGGTCGGCTACATTTACGTCGTCAAAAAGGGAGCCTTCGACTGGTCGGAGCGAGCGCGCCGCGAAGCGGAAGCCGAGGGTCGCGCGCTGCACGATTTGACAGTGAAGGAAGAGGCGACGCGTCGCGCCGCCTGAGTCTGGAGGTTTTTATGGGACTCGAAAACATAATCGCGGAGGCGTTGCCGGAGGTCTTGACGACACGTCTCGATTCGCTCATCAACTGGGCGCGCAAGTCTTCTTTGTGGCCCGCGACCTTCGGCTTGGCCTGCTGCGCCATTGAAATGATGAACGCCACATCTTCACGCAACGACCTGGCGCGCTTCGGCTCGGAGGTTTTCCGGGCCAGCCCGCGACAGGCCGACGTGATGATTGTCTCGGGCCGCGTCTCGCGCAAGATGGCTCCGGTCTTGCGCCGCATCTACGACCAGATGCCTGAGCCGAAGTGGGTCATTTCGATGGGAGCGTGCGCGACCAGCGGCGGCGTCTTTGATAACTACGCCATCGTGCAGGGCGTGGATAAAATAGTCCCTGTGGACGTGTACATTCCGGGCTGTCCGCCGCGCCCCGAAATGTTGATTCATGCGGTGATGATGTTGCAGGACAAGGTGATGAAGGAATCCGTGCGCGACCGCAAGAACGTGCATGTGGAAGAAGCGCGCGAGGCCGTGCCGCCGGGGACGCTGCCCGGCTCAGCTATTTCGGCTACCAACGAAGCGGCGGCGCAGCAACAACCGTCGCGGCCTTATGCTATCTCGTCAATCAATGCGTCGCGCCATGAACGGCGCCGCTCGTCCTAAATAGTCATAAAGTCCGGCGAGTCAAGAAACACTGACGCTCAACTTTCTGAACTTGCCGGACTCGCCAGACTCTTTAGACTCGCCGGGGAAGATTATGTCGAATGGCGTTGAGAACAAGCAGGGCGCAGAGGAGCAGGCTGAACCAACTCCGAGCAACGCTGTCACGCCGTCGCCGCTGGTGACGGCGTTGCAGCATGCGTATCCGGAGTGGGGCGGCGAAGTGACCGAAGCCTTCGGCGAAGTGACGGTCGTCGTGCCGCGCGAAAAGATTGTCGAGATATGCCGATTTCTCAAGACCGCGCCGGGCCTTGAGTTCAACTTTTTATCCGACCTCTGCGGGGCCGACCGTGGGCCGGAGGAAGAGCCGCGCTTTGAGGTCAACTATCATCTCTTCTCGACGACCAGGCATCATCGCCTGCGTTTGAAAGTCCTGCTCAACGACAACGACACGCACGTTCCAACCGTGTCGTTTATCTGGCGCACAGCCAACTGGCACGAGCGCGAGACGTTTGACCTGCTCGGCGTCATCTTCGACGGCCACCCGGACTTGCGCCGCATTCTGCTGCCGGACGATTGGCAGGGCCATGCGCTCCGCAAAGATTTTCCGCTGCGCGGCTACGAGCCGTACAGCTTAACTTGAGTTCGAAGCTCAATGTCCGAAGTCTAAAGTCAATTTAGATGACGGACATTGAGCTTGGACTTTAGACATTGACCTTGGACATTGGGCTTATGTCTTCTCTACCGCCGCAGTTTGAGATAGTTGATCGTCCGCTCGACACGCAGATGACGATTTCGATGGGGCCGCAGCATCCTTCGACGCACGGCGTGCTGCGCCTCGAACTCGTGCTCGACGGCGAGATGGTCGTCAAGGCGACGCCCGACATCGGCTACCTGCACACGGGCATGGAGAAGCTGTTCGAGTATAAGAAGTACCAGCAGGGCATCGTCATCACAGACCGCATGGATTATCTGAATCCTCTGGGCAACAACCTCGCCTACGTGATGGCGGCGGAGAAGTTGCTGGCCCTTGAGATACCGGAACGCGCGCAGGTGATTCGCGTGCTGATGTGCGAGTTGCAACGCATCGCCTCGCATCTGGTCTGGCTCGGCACGCACGCGCTCGACATCGGAGCGATGACGGTCTTCTTCTACTGCTTCCGCGAGCGCGAGAAGATTCTGAACTTGATTGAAGCCGCGTCGGGCGGGCGGCTCACGCCGTCCTACTTCCGCATCGGCGGATTGATGATGGACTTGCCTTCGGGCTTTGAACGACGCGTCAAGCAGTTTATTGATGGCTTCCTTTCATCGCTCGCAGAGTTTCACACGCTCCTGAGCGGCAACAGGATTTTCCAGAATCGCACGAAGGGCATCGGCTACATTTCGGCCGAAGACGCGATTGATTGGGGCTTGTCCGGGCCGTGTCTGCGAGGCAGCGGCGTCGCGCTGGATATTCGCCGCGCCAATCCGTATACGGGCTACGAGAATTACGATTTTGAAGTGCCGACGGAAGAGGGCGGCGATGTCTGGGCGCGCTACATGGTGCGGATGCGCGAGATGGAGGAGTCGCACAAGATTGTCGTGCAGGCTCTCGCGCGTCTTCAGCCGGGGCCGATTAAGGCCGACGCGCCGCACGTCGTTTTGCCCGACCGCGAAGCGATGAAGACGCACATGGATGCCCTCATTCATCACTTCCTGATTGTCACCGAAGGCTTCCGCGTTCCGGCGGGCGAAGTCTATCACGCCATCGAAGGCTCGAAGGGCGAGCTTGGCGTCTACATGAAATCTGACGGCGGGCCGAAGCCGAGCCGCGTGCATGTGCGCGGGCCGAGCTTCGTCAATCTCTCTGCCCTGCCCCAACTGGCGGAAGGCGAGATGGTCGCGGATGTCGTCGCCATCATCGGCTCGCTCGATATTGTGCTCGGAGAAATTGATAGATAAGTAAACAGTGATGGGTGATAGGCAGTAAGAGAAAAGCTTTTTGTCTTTTACTTATCACCTATCACCTATCACCTATCACTTGAGTTTATGAGTCAGCAATTCACACCGAACAATCCTTTGCCGCAGGAGGCGAAAGTTCCTGACGAGATAGCGACCTTTGCGCCGGAGGTTGAGGCGGAGATGGACGCGCATCTGGCGAAGTATCCGGTGAAGCGTTCGGCCATTCTGCCGTTGATGTTCATCGTGCAGCGCGAGCGCGGTGGCTATCTTGACCCGCCGGGCGTCGCTTATTTGGCAGACCGTCTCGGCGTCCGCATCACGGACATCTGGGAAGTGGCGACCTTCTACTCGATGATTAACACGGAGAAGGTCGGCAAGTATCACATACAGATTTGCAAGACGCTCTCGTGCAAGATTATGGGCGCGGGCCGCGTCACAGAGCAGTGTATCCAAAAGCTCGGCATCAAGCCGGGAGAGACGAGCGAGGACGGAAAATTTTCGCTGTCCGAAGTCGAATGTCTGGGCTCTTGCGGGACGGCCCCGATGCTGCAAATCGGTTTCGACTATCATGAGAACCTGACGACGGAAAAGGTCAACCAGATTTTGGAGCAATGTCTGAGCGACGAGTACGAATTTCAGATTAAGAAGTAGGAGAGCGAGGGACGGCGGCGCGTTCGACGATGATGGCAGTTTGCGTCCCTCCGCTCGCTTAATCCAAGGGCTTCATAAAAACTATGCGGATTGAAGCAATCGGTTGTGAACCTCTGTTGCTCGCGCGTTTCGGGCTGGAAAATTCCGCGCGCCTCGAAGTCTACCGCCAGCACGGCGGTTACGCCGCCCTCAAAAAAGCGATTGAGACGATGACGCCGGATGATGTCATCGGTGAAGTCAAAAAATCGAGTTTGCGCGGGCGCGGCGGCGCGGGCTTTCCGACCGGAATGAAGTGGAGCTTTGTCCCGAAGGATTCGCCGAAGCCGAAGTACGTCGTCTGCAACGCCGACGAATCCGAGCCGGGAACATTCAAAGACCGCTACCTGATGGAGCGCGACCCACACCTGCTCATCGAAGGCATGCTGCTGGCGGCTTACGCGCTCGGCTCAAAGGCCATCTATTGCTACACGCGCGGCGAGTACAGATATTTAATCGAGATTATGGAGCGCGCGATTGAGGAAGCGCGCGCGGCGGGCCTCGTCGGCGACAAAATCCTTGGCTCCGGTTTTTCGTGCGAGGTCTACATGCACACGGGCGCGGGCGCGTACATCTGCGGCGAAGAGACTGCGCTGCTGAACTCTTTGGAAGGTCTGCGCGGGCATCCGCGCATGAAGCCGCCGTTCCCGGCTATCGCCGGACTTTACGCTTGCCCGACCGTCGTTAATAACGTCGAGACGTTTTGCGCCGTGCCTTACATCGTGACCAACGGCGGCGAGGCTTATCAAAAGCTCGGCACGGAAAAGAGCGGCGGCACGAAGCTCTGGTCTGTCTCCGGCCACGTCGCGCATCCCGGCGTCTACGAATTGCCGATGGGCTACGACATGGAGAAGTTTATCTTTGAAGACTGCGGCGGCATTCCCGGAGGCAAGAAGTTGAAGGCGGTCATCCCCGGCGGCTCAAGCGTCTACATAATGCCCGCCGCGGACATCATCGGCAAGAATGTGAAGATGGACTACGAAGGCTTGGTCGCCGCAGGCTCGATGGTCGGCTCCGGCGGCTTCATCGTGATGGACGAGACAGTCGATGTGTTCGAGTCAACGAAGAATCTGATTGAGTTTTACAAGCACGAATCTTGCGGCTGGTGCACGCCGTGCCGCGAGGGGACGGACTGGCTGGTCAAGATTTTCAAGCGCATCGCAAACGGCGAAGGCCGCCCCGAAGACGCGCAGTTGATTCTTGATTTATGCGACAACATCGAAGGCAAATCCTTCTGCCCCCTGGGCGACGCCGCTGCGTGGCCGATTCAATCGGCGGTCAAAAAGTTTCCCGAAGATTTCAAGAAACACTTGCTGCCGTTGGCGCAGGCGGAGACAGTGGCAGTTTAGAAAGCTATGTCTACAGAGTTAATCAAAGTCACCATCAACGGCAAAGATTTTCAGGTCGCCAAGGGCGCGCGGCTGATCGACGTGTGCCGCGAGAACAGCTTCGACATTCCTTCGTTCTGTTACTACGCAGACCTCGCGCTTCAGGCTTCGTGCCGGATGTGTCTGGTGCGTATCGAGAAGATGCCGAAGCTGCAAACGTCCTGCACGATTACCTGCACGGACGGAATGATTGTCACCACGCAGAGCGAGGAGATTGAGAAGGCGCAGCGGGCGATGGTCGAATTTCTGCTGGCGAATCATCCGCTCGACTGTCCTGTCTGCGACCGTGGCGGCGAGTGCGAGTTGCAGGAGATGGCTTTCAGTTGGGGCGGACTCGAAGAGCGCTTCACGGAGCGCAAGAATTACCAGCCGGAAAAATATCTCTCGCCGATGGTCGCCAACGACCCGCAGCGCTGCATTCTCTGCAAGCGTTGCACGCGCGTCTGCGATGAATGGATGGGCGAGGACGCTATCGAAGCGGGCGGTCGCGGGGCGCACACGGTCATCGGAACTTACGGCGGCTGGCTCAACTGCTCGCAGTGCGGCAACTGCATCGAAGTCTGCCCGACCGGAACATTGCTCGACGCGACCTATCGTCATCAAGCGCGCCCATGGGAGTTGTCGCAAACCGTCTCGACCTGCACGTTCTGCTCGGACGGTTGCCAGATGTCGCTCGGCTCGCGCAGCGGCGAGTTGATGCGAGCGGTGGCGCGCGACCGTTACGTGGATGGCTTGAACGGCGAGTTTCTGTGCATCAAGGGACGCTTCGGTCATCCGTTCGTCAATCACGAAGAGCGTTTGCGCACGCCCATGATTCGCTACAAGAAGGGCGGCAAGCTGATTCCCGCGACGTGGGACGAGGCCATCCGCTTCACCGCCGAGCGACTCGACCGCGTGGCCGAAGCGCACGGCCCGACTTCCATCGGCGTCGTCGGCAGTCCGCGCCTGACGAACGAATCGCTCTACTCGCTCCACAAGTTTGCGACTGAAGTGGTCGGCACGGAAAACTACGCGGTGGCGGATGCCTTCAGCCTTCAGCCCTTCTTCGAAGCCCTCGGCGGCGAACTGGCGACGCACCGCGACATACGCAACGCGAAGACCATCGTGCTCATCGGCGGCGAGCCGGAAGAGTTGCAGCCTTTGACCGGCAAGCAGATTCGGCAGGCCGTGCGCAACGGCGGCGCGAAGCTCATCATCATCAACAGCCGCGAGATTCGTCTCAGACAGCAAGCCGCGCAGTTTCTTCACATTCGACCGGGCGCGGAAGACGCCGCCGTGCTGGCTCTGGCCGGGGCGGACGCGGACGAACTGGCGGCGCGCAAGATGGGCGTCGAAGCGCGCTCGCTTGAGATGATGCGCCGCACGATTAACGAAACCGAAGGCGACCTGCTCTTCATGTTCGGCGGCGAACTGAGCATGGCGGCTCAGCGCGTCGTCGCACAGCTTCCCTACACTTTCGCCGCAGACAAACGGCGCGTCCTACTGCATCCGCTGCCGCTCTACAACAACAGCATCGGCGCGCACGACATCATCTCTGCGCGCGGGGCAAAGACGGTCAGCGACATGCTGGACGCGGCGGGAGACGGCGTGCGCGCTCTGTACGTCGCCGGAAGTTTCCTGCCTGAGCATATGCGTGGCCGCGAAGACGCGCTCGGCAAACTGGACTTTCTGGTCGTGCAGGAACTCTTCGAGACTGCGACGACCGCTTTCGCAGATGTCGTGCTGCCCGCCGCTTCGTTCGCCGAATCGGACGGGACCTACACGAACAACGACGGCTTTGTCCAGCGCGTGCGTCAATCAATCCCGCCCGTTCACCAGTCGAAGCAGGATTGGATGATTACCTCGATGCTGGCGCATGAACTCGGCATTGATTTCAACTACCAGATGTCCGCGAGCAAGGTTTTTGAAGAAGTGGCGAAGCACGTTCCGGCTTACGAAGGCTTGCGCTATCCACTCTTGAAGGACGAGAGCAAGCCCGCGAAGGCCAAACACAAACAGGCCGAGCGACGCGACGCGCCGAAGGATTTGGAGGGCGTGCGCCTCGGCGTCGAGAGCATGAGCGAGACGGCGTTAAAGCTTTCCGGCACGCCCGAAGTCGGGCATGAGTTGTTCAAGCCCGGAACGCTGACGGGCAAAGTCCCGCAGTTTCCGCTGCTGGCCGCGGGCAATCCTGCGCCGCCGTCCTTCGCCGTCTCGCCGCTCTACCAGATTACGATTGATTCCAACCTGCGACGCACGGAAGCGGTCGCGGGAGACTGAAGAGCGAAGGACGAACAAGGCGTTCGCTAAACGATGAATGAGCGGCACAGTCGCTTTCATTCATCGCCACAAACGCGCATCGTTCACGGTTTGGTTTATGGATTGGAACAACCCCGTCATTCACGTCATCTCGCTGTTTGTCGCCATCACGGTCGCCTTCACGGTGGTGATGCTCATCGTGGCCTACACGGTGCTGGCCGAGCGGCGCATTCTGGCTCTGATTCAAGGACGGTTGGGGCCGAATCGCGTCGGCTATGGCGGGATGCTGCAACCCTTCGCGGACTTGCTCAAGTTCATTCTCAAGGAAGACATCGTTCCAGACAAGTCAACGCGCTTCGTCTACTTTCTCGCGCCCATCGTGGCAACGGTCGCGGCCCTGATGACGATTATCGTCTACCCGTTCGGGCCGGACGTGACCTTGCCTTTCATCGGAACCATCAAGCTGGTCGTCACGCAGTTGGACGTTGGCTTGCTCTACGTGCTCGGCGTCACGTCGGTCGGCGTCTACGGCATCGCGCTGGCGGGCTGGTCTTCAAATAACAAGTACAGCTTGATGGGCGGCTTGCGCGCCGCTTCGCAACTCATCTCTTACGAACTCTCGCTCGGCCTCTCTTTAATCGGCGTCATCCTGCTGAGCGGCACGCTCGACTTGACGAAAATCGTCGAACAGCAGAGCGACTGGCACGGCTTCAAGTGGAACATCCTGCCGCAGTTCGTCGGCTTCATCGTCTACTTAATCTCGGCCATCGCGGAGACGAACCGCGTTCCCTTCGACTTGCCGGAGGCGGAGACTGAACTGGTCGCGGGCTTCCACACAGAGTACAGCGCGATGAAGTTCGCGCTCTTCTTCATGGCCGAGTACGTCAACATGTTTACGGTTTCGATGCTGGCGACGACGCTCTTTCTAGGCGGGTGGAACGTGCCGTTTCTCGACATGGTGTTGACGCCCGGAACACTGCTCTTCGGCGTCATCAGTTTTCTGGGCTTTCTCGTCAAGGTCATCTTTTTCCTGTTCCTGTACATTTGGCTGCGCGGCACGCTGCCGCGTTTTCGTTTCGACCAGTTGATGAATTTCGGTTGGAAGTTTCTCTTGCCGCTGGCGATTTTGAACATCGTCGTGACGGCGACCATCGTGTTCTTCTTCTCGTAGTTTGAAATTTGGAAAGAGCAGCGGGCGGCGCGTTCTTTATCGCCCGGCTGTTATCATTTTCTGATGCTGGCAATTCTCTTTTTCCTCTTCGGAGGCTTGGCTATCGGCTGCGCGATTTCAATGGTCGCGCAGCGCAATCCGCTCTACAGCGCGATTTCGCTGATCGGCGTCTTCATCTCGCTGGCGAGCCTGTACGTGATGCTGGCCGCGCCGTTCATCGCCGCCGTGCAGATTATCGTTTACGCGGGCGCGATTATGGTGCTCGTCGTCTTCGTCATCATGCTCTTGAACGTCGAAGAGGAAGAGCGCAGGCGCCTGCGGCTCGGCTTTCTGATTCCGACGGCGATTGCGCTGGCCGTTGTGCTCATCTCCGAAGCCGCTTTCATTTTCTACTTCGTCGGGGCGGCCCCGTCGCCGCAAGACCCTTCGACTTCGGATGTCGGGCTGACCGGCTCCATCGGCACAGGTCTGTTCACAAAATATCTGCTGCCGTTTGAAATCACTTCGGTGCTGCTGCTGATGGCGATTGTCGGAGCGATGACGCTGGCGAGACGGGCGACGCTCTTTTCGCCGACGGCCCGCGTCGTGCCGGGAGCGATGTCGCTGCCGAAACATTTGGTTGACACGACGGCTGCCAGCGATGCGACGGAGGTTCGCGCCGAGTCGTCGGTTGAGGCGGCGCGCGTTCTGGGCGTAGACGAATCACGCATCGTTAAGGACGGAGAATAGAGGACTGATATGGGCGACCCGCAACTTTCATGGTATCTGGCGCTGTCTGCGATTCTGTTTACGATTGGCGTGACCGGCGTCATCGTCAAGCGCAACGTCATCGCCATGTTCATGTGCATCGAGTTGATGCTCAACGCCGTCAACCTGACGTTCGTGGCTTTTTCCAGCTACTTCCGCGATGTGACCGGACAACTCTTCGTCTTCATCGTGATGACGGTCGCCGCCGCCGAAGCCGCTGTCGGCCTCGGCATCATCATCGCTATCTTTCGCAATCGCGAATCGCTCGACGTTGACGACGCGAATATTTTGAAATTGTGAGGAGACGGTTATCAGCATTTCGGTCAACGGGTCAACAAGCGCAACCGTTCGTCATCATGCGTGGCTAACCGCCGACTGCTGATTGCTGGCAATCATGCCGGAAAACAATTATCTCAGCCTGATTATCTTCGCGCCGCTTTTGGGCGCCGCCGTCAACTGGTTCGCCGGCCGGCGTCTGCGCAGCGAAGCCTTCATCGGAACGGTCGCCTGCGCGGCGGTCGGTGTCTCGACCGTCGTGGCCTTCATCATCGCTTTCAAGCCCGGCGGCGCGCTCAACACGACGGCGCCCGTGCTTGACCATCTCTGGACGTGGATTAGCGTCGGCAGATTTCGCGCAGACTTCGGCCTTGCGATGGACAGACTGAGCGGAATCTACGCTCTCTTTATCACCTTCGTCGGGCTGCTGATACACATCTTCGCCACCGGCTACATGCACGGCGACAAAGGGTTCTATCGCTTCTTCGCATACCTGAACCTCTTCATGTTCTCGATGCTGACGCTCATTCTGGCGGACAACTTTCTGCTCATGTTCGTCGGATGGGAAGGCGTCGGCCTCTGCTCGTACCTGCTGATTGGTTACTACACTGACCGCAAAGAATCGGGCGACGCGGCGAAGAAAGCCTTCATCGCTAACCGCATCGGCGACTGGGGCGTCGTGCTCGGCGTGCTGCTCGTCTTCTTTCTGACTTCGCAGGCCGGGAATCCTTCCATCAGCTTCTTCGACAAGCCGGGCGTGACGAGCGCGCTGACCACGATTGGAGAGATGGCGCGCGACCCCTTCACCTTCAAGACTCTGTTCGCGGGCGGCATCACGTCAATCGCCATTCTTTTATTCATCGGCGCGACGGGCAAGAGCGCGCAGATTCCCTTGTTCGTCTGGCTGCCGGACGCGATGGCCGGGCCGACGCCCGTCTCCGCTTTGATTCACGCGGCGACGATGGTGACGGCTGGCGTCTACATGATTGTTCGTTGCAACGCCATCTACACGCGCGCCCCGACGGCCATGTTCATCATCGCCATCATCGGGGCGGCGACCGCGCTCTTTGCCGCGACCATCGGGCTGGCGCAGAACGACATCAAGAAGGTCCTGGCTTATTCGACCATCTCGCAACTCGGCTACATGATGCTGGCGTGCGGCGTCGGGGCTTTCGTCGCGGCCATCTTTCATGTCATGACGCACGCCTTCTTCAAGGCGCTACTCTTCCTCGGCTCCGGCTCCGTTATCCACGGGATGCATCACGAGCAGGACATGCGACGGATGGGCGGCTTGCGAAAATACATGAAGATTACGTTCCTGACGATGTGCGCGGGCTGGCTTGCCATCTGCGGCATCTTCCCCTTCGCCGGATTCTTCTCCAAGGACGAAATTCTCTGGAAGACCTGGAGCGCGCAAAGCAACGGCTACGGGAAAATACTGTGGGTCGTCGGCGCGTTGACGGCGGCTCTGACCGCCATCTACATGACGCGCTTGATGGTGATGACCTTCTGGGGCGACGAGCGTTTCCGCGAGGCCCACGCCGGAGGTCAAGCCGACGAAGCGCACGCCCACGCCTACGACGAAGGCGACAAGCCGCACGACGCGCAGCTAGCCTCAACCGGCGACCGACCGCGCCATGAACCCGGCGAGAAAGTTGGCGACGCACACACCGCGCACTTCAACGACGAAGCGCATGTTCATGACGACGAGCATGTTGATGCCGCGCACGCTGACGACGAAGCGCATGTTGATGATGACGACGCTGCTCATCATGCTCATGGTCATGGCGCGCACACGCCGCACGAATCGCCTTGGGTAATGACTGTGCCGCTCATCGTGCTGGCGATTCTCTCGACCGTCGGCGGGCTGGTCGGAGTTCCCTACGCGCTTAGCTCGCTCGTCGGCGGGAAGCCGCCGAACTATTTCGAGCACGTGTTAGAGCCAATCATCGAGCACGAGCCGGAGACGGCGCAGGCGGCCACGCCCGCGCATGAAGGCACGGCGGAGCAACCGCGCCTGCTCTCGCGTGAGCCGCAACCGCACGACGGCGCATCGCCGCTCTCCGTCGGCGAAGGCTCGCGGAATGAGCCTGCGCGCGAGCGCGAGCCTGCGCCCGAAGAGGTCAGCGCCGAGCGTCTCTTCTCCGGCATCTCGCTCATCATTGCCATCATCGGCATCGGCATCGGCTGGTTCATATTCCAGAAGCGACCGCTGCTCAAGATGCCGCGCTTGTTGGAGAACAAGTATTACGTGGACGAAGCTTACGACGCGGCGTTGATAAACCCGATAAAGGTCGGCTCGCGCGAAGGCTTGTGGAAGCTGTTTGACGTGTCCGTGATTGAC
This sequence comes from Blastocatellia bacterium, assembly GCA_033855775.1. Classification (GTDB taxonomy): domain Bacteria; phylum Acidobacteriota; class Blastocatellia; order Pyrinomonadales; family Pyrinomonadaceae; genus DASVTR01. The sequence goes on from JAWVFT010000022.1 coordinate 45,656, forward strand.
GGCATCGTCAACGGTCTTGGGCGCAGCATCACGCAACTTGGCGGCGTCGTGCGTCACCTGCAAGCCGGTTTCGTCCGCAGCTACGCGGCGATAATTCTGTTCGGAGCGTTGACGCTTATCGGCTACTTCGTCTTTTACTTTGTGATGCGCTGAAGCCCGCGCTTCCTGTGTCTTTATGCAGCAATACTTACTGACCATCTTGATTCTCTTGCCGGTCCTGGGCGCGCTCCTGATGCTCGCCTACGGGCTCGTCAACAAAGAGCGCGAGTCGTCCTTTCGCTGGATGGCCCTCGGCTTCTCTTTAGTCACGTTCGCCGTCTCGCTGTTGCTGTTGGGCGACGGCGGCGCGGCGGCGGCAGGCGGCTTTCGCTTCGTGCAGGACGCGTCCTGGATTGGAGCGATTGGGGCGCGTTATCACGTCGGCGTGGACGGCATCAGTTTGTGGCTGGTCTTGTTGACGACGCTGCTCGTGCCGATTTCCATCGCTTCGAGTTGGCGTTCGGTCGAGAAGCGCACGCTCTCTTACTACATCTTCCTGCTCGTGCTCGAAAGCGCGATGATTGGCGTCTTCGTGTCGCTCGACCTGCTGGTCTTTTATCTCTTCTTCGAAGCGTCGCTCGTCCCCATGTTTTTCCTCATCGGCATCTGGGGCGGGCAACGGCGCATCTACGCGGCGACCAAGTTTTTCATCTACACGGCGGTCGGCAGCCTCCTGATGCTGGTCGGCATCATCGCGCTCTACTACATCGCGGGCTCTTTCGATTACGTTGTTATCTTGAACGCGCTACGCGACGGAACAGCGAAGCTGGCGCCGGGCAGCCGTGGCGAAGCCTTGCTCTTTCTGGCCTTCGCGTTCGCCTTCTGCATCAAGGTGCCGCTCTTTCCGTTGCACACATGGCTGCCGGACGCGCACACGGAAGCGCCGACCGCAGGCTCCGTGCTGCTCGCGGGCGTGATGCTGAAGATGGGGACGTACGGATTGCTGCGCTTTAATCTGGCGTTCTTTCCGACCGCCGCTCGCGCCTATGCTCCTTTGATTATCACGCTCGCTATCATCGGCATCATCTACGGCGCGCTGGTCGCGATGGTGCAGCCCGACGTGAAACGGCTCGTCGCCTATTCTTCGGTCAGCCACATGGGCTTCGTCGTGCTCGGGCTCTTCTCGTTCACAGAGCAAGGGATGCAGGGCGCGCTCTACCAGATGCTCAATCACGGCGTTTCGACGGGCGCGCTCTTTCTCTTCGTCGGGATGATTTACGAACGAAGGCACACGCGACAAATCAGCGACTATGGCGGGCTGGCGACTTCGATGCCGTGGTTCTCTGCCCTCTTTGTTATCGCTTCGCTGTCGTCCATCGGGCTGCCGTTTTTGAACGGCTTCGTCGGAGAGTTTCTGATACTGCTTGGAACCTGGACATCAACCGATATTGGCTTGCCCTGGTTAGCGACCGCGCTGGCGGCGACGGGCGTTATCTGGGCCGCCGTCTACATGCTCTGGATGTTGCAGCGCGTCGTCTTCGGTCGCATCACGCATCCTGAGAACGCGCGTTTGAAAGACTTGAACGCGCGCGAGACGGCGCTCTTGATTCCGCTGCTCGTCCTGATGTTGCTGATGGGCGTCTATCCGAATCTCTTTTTGAATCGTTCGCGCGCGAGCGTCGAAACGGTGCGCGCTCGCATCGTCGAATCGCGCGGCGGCGGCACAATCACGGCTGAGGCGGTCAAGCCATAGCGGGCAATTATTAAAGGATGAGAAGCAAGCTCGGTTCATTTTTGAGAGACAGCGGGACGCGCTGCGGCGAGGCCGCGCGGATGACGCTTGCGATGAGCGCGAAGATGCTTGCGATGAAAACGCGGCTGGCTCTCTTCCTGTCTCTGCTGTGTCTGGTCGCGCCTTCGGTGGCGCGGGCGCAGCAGCAGCAGCGGGCGGAGCAGTCGCAGCCGGTCGAGGTCAGTTTCAAGTTGAAGGGCATTGACGGCAAGACATACGACGTGGCGGAGATGCGCGGGCAGGTCTTGCTCGTCTCGTTCGGGGCGTCTTGGTGCCAGCCGTGCGCGGCGGAGTTGACGGCCCTCGAACAGTTGCGGCAGGAGTTTAAAGAGCAGCCCGTCAAGTTTCTCTGGGTCAGCATCGAGCGCGAAGACGAAATCTCGGACGGCAAGCTGCGCAGCTTTGCCAGGTCGAAGGGCGTCGGCTTTCCCGTCCTGCGCGACCAGACAGGATTCGTCTACTCGCAGTTTTCCAGCCGCCGCCGCATCCCGCTCGTGGTTTTCGTCAATCAGGAGGGCAAGCTCGTCCTGCCGCAACACGCAGGGATGGCCGAGCCGGAACTGTATAAACGAACGATGAGAGAGAGGCTCACGAAATTGCTGCAAGCCGAAGCCCCGACCGTTTCGCTTGGCGTCAAATGAGAACGGACTGTTGAATTGATGAACTATCTTTTCGCGCTGCAAACTTCTATCGTGCCGCCCGGCCCGGACGTTAACTTCGGCATCATCCTGCCGGAGTTGCTGGTCGTCCTGGCGGGCGTGCTGGTGATGCTGGTGGACGCGTTCGTGCGCCCGACGCAGCGTTGGGTGACGGGCGGCCTCTCGCTGGCCGGACTCTTCGCGGCTGCCGCCGCCAGCGTGTGGATGTGGCTCTCGTGGGGCGGCGCTCCGTCAAACGATTTCAACGGCATGATTGTCTTCGACGAACTGCGCTTGAGCTTCACTCTCATCTTTCTGCTCGTCTCGGCGCTGACGATTCTCATCTCGATGGTCTGGGTCGAGAATGAACGATTGCCAGCCGGCGAGTTTCATTCGCTGCTCATGTTCGCCACGGTCGGCATGATGCTGATGGCTTCGGGCGGCGACCTGGTGATTATTTTTCTCGGCCTCGAAATTCTCTCCATCGCCACTTACGTGCTGGCCGGATTCCGCCGCACGGATTTGCGCTCGAATGAATCGTCGCTCAAATATTTCATCCTCGGCTCGTTCTCTTCCGCGTTTCTGCTCTACGGCATCGCGCTGATTTACGGCGCGACCGCGACGAAAGGCGGACTCGCCGGGACGACTAACATCGCCGCCATCGCCGCTCAAATCGGCGACTCACGCTACCCGGAACTGGTCTTCGCGGGCGCGGCGATGATGCTCGTCGGCTTCGGCTTTAAGATTGCGACGGCTCCCTTTCACGTCTGGACGCCGGACGTTTACGAGGGCGCGCCGACGCCCGTCACGGCCTTCATGGCCGCAGGGCCAAAAGCCGCGGGGTTCGCCGCCTTCCTGCGCGTCTTCATCTTCGGCTTTCCCTTCTTCGCGGCCCTCAACACGATTCAAGGGCAAGTGCATTCCGCATGGCTGAGCGCGCTCGTCGTGATGGCCATCCTGACGATGACCATCGGCAACATCGCTGCGATTGTGCAGAACAACGTCAAGCGGATGCTCGCTTATTCATCCATCGCGCACGCGGGCTACGCGCTCGTCGGCTTCGTCGCCGCGGGCGCGGCTCAGGACGCGGAGCAAAGAAGCGCCGCGCTCTCGTCGGTCGCTTTCTACATGCTGACCTACGCCGTGATGAATCTGGGGGCCTTCGCCATCGTTACGTTGCTGGCTCGCAATAACGACCGCCGCACGGATGTCGAAGACTACAACGGCATAGGCTTTCGCGCGCCCGCGCTCGCCTTCACGCTCTCGCTCTTTATGCTGAGCCTGTTGGGCCTGCCCGCGACGGCTGGCTTCATGGGCAAGATAATGGTTTTTCGCGCGGCTTTGGACGCGAAATATTTCGGGCTGGTCGTCATCGGCGTGCTGAACACAGCCGTTTCCGCCTACTACTATCTGCGCTTAATCGTCGTCATGTTCTTCCGCGAGCGCACGACCGAATGGACTATGCCGCGCCTGCCCGCCAGCCTCGCGCTGGTGATTGTGCTGACTGTGCTCGGCGTCTTTTACCTCGGCCTCTTCCCCGGCCAAGTCCTCGACGCGTTTCAGAAAAAGCCCGCCGCCGCCGTGACGCGCGTGGCGCAGTAAGCGGCTGGCGGCTTGGCGATTTTCTTGTTCATCGGTTAATAATATCAGCGGGAGATTTCCCCCACTTGTCTTAATGAACGCGGTTCAACAAACGATGCCGAGCCTTACTCCACCGCTCACGCTTGTGGCAGCGCACGCGCGTCGCCCGACAGCCGTCGAGCGCGCGGCGGAGGTGAAAGCGACGCTCGGCGACGAGTGGCTGCCACGGCTCTACTCGACGCGCATCCTGCCGCTGCGGACGCGCTCGCATCATCTGGAGATAGCGGAGCGCGAGAACACGGTCGAAGTGCAGCACACGCTGCTCGGCGTGGAATTGAAAACCGGGCGGCGACGACTGCTCTGCCCGGATTTTTCGACGGCCCGTTATCTGTCGGCCTTTGCGCGCATCGGTTGCCAGAACGTGGCCGTGCCTTACGACATCACGCAGATTTCGCGTCTCGCGGACGAGCTTGAATCGTCCTGGCAGCGAATGCTGTTGCTCATCAATCAGGCCGCTGACGAGCGCACGGCGTCGTTTCGCGCGCGCCTTCGAGCCTTGCTCGTCAAAAGCGTCCGCGATGAAATCAAGCAGGCCGGAGCGGGCGCAGCCGTCCCGCAGTTTAACCAGAACACGAAGCAACGACGCCCCTGAGCAATTCATCAATTCTATTATTTTGGGATGAACACTGAAAACATGCTACTGAACGAAACAACGCCGCTTGACGCGCCGGAACCGCTGCCCTTTCCTTTCAATCAACGGAAGTTTTGCCGTTATGAGCCGATTGAAAAAAAGATTCCCGACGCGCGCGTGCTGGTGATAGACAATCTGCTGCGCGACGAAGGCGACGTGTCGGCTCTGGCGCGCTCTGAATGGGGCGGCAGGTTGAAGCAGCATCTACAGCGCGAGCGTTATCTGTCGGGGCTGGCCTGCGAGAATATTCTGAACAACGTGCGCCGGCTCGTGCAGCATCCTGAGATACGCGTCGCGCACGTCTCGGAGACGGCGCAGGCGGTCGCTGAATTTCAGCCGCACGCCATCGTGCTCAGCGGCACGCTCAGCGATTTCGACTACTACAATCCGCAGCACCTTGAAAGCTTCGGCCTCTTCATTCGTTCGACGCAGATTCCCGTCCTCGGCATTTGCGGCGGCCACCAACTCGTCGGCTTAAGCTTCGGAGCCAGCATCGTCACGCTCGACGATTTAGAGCAGCACGAGCGACGCGCCGACCGCGTTGTCGAATACCAGTATCGCTTCATCAGAATCACAGACCCGGACGACCCCATCTTTCGCGGCATCAGCGAGCCGGAGTCCGGCCTCTGGCAAGATTACACGACCGAAGCCAACATCCTGCGCGTCTGGCAAAATCACGGCCTCCAACTCGACCGCGTGCCTGACCAGTTCAAGCTGCTCGCCACAGCATATCTCTGCCGCAACCAGATGATGGTCAAGCGCGCCGAAGGCCAGTTGATTTATACCGTTCAGTTTCATCTCGAAAAATCTTTTCAAGACCTCAACCGCGACCACACGAGCCGCGTCAATCCGAACAACGCGAAGGCCGACCCGAAGCGCGTCCTGCGCGAAGATGCGTCGAGCCGCACGCGTTGGGAACACCAGAACGAATCACGCGACGGGCGCATCATCTTCGAAAACTTCTTGCTCGAATCGCTCAAGCATAACGACGCGGCCAGCTAACTGGCCACAGCTTCTCTCACAAGATTTAGTTATCCGGCCACGCTCTCTGGCGGGCTTGAGGCGTCGCGCGGTTCCTCATTGACATTCGCCGTCAACGGGTGTTTACTCTGCCCTGCACAATCAAAGTGCGCCGGAGAGCGACCACGCTTTCCGACCTCGCGCGTTTGCTGAAAGGCGTCTGCCCCTTCAGTTTCATTTCGCCGTTCACTCACACGGGAGCAAGCTATATGGACTCCTGCCACAAACACTCATCTTGAAACTCTAAAGTTATTAAGAAAGGATTCAGCCATGGAAGACATGCACGACATGGGCGGCCATCATGACCATCCGCCCGAAGAGCCGCCGCACAACATGATGGTCATCGGAGAAAAGACCGTCTTTCTCTCGCACCTGCCGATGTTCATGACGCCTCACAATTTCCAGGTCATCCTCGAAGCGACCTTCAGCAGCGGCGGCAAAGATGTCACGCCCATCTATACGAAAGACCGCCAGACGCACGCGCAGGAGAAGATGTACACGCTTGAGCCGCAAGACCGCTTCAAACTGCCGACGCTCTTTACGCCGCGCCCGCCGGAGCGCGCCACCTTCAAGGGAACGATTTTTCGCGGCCACCTTGAACGCGGAGGCGTCGTCATCGGCGGCCTCGAAGATATAGACGTGAACGTGAAGCGAGTCGTCTACGCGCAAAAGCTCGATTCCAGCTTAATGAAGCTTGACAAGCTCGAATACCTGCTCGTCGGCAAAGGCAAGGAGCTTTTTCTCGCGCACGTTATCTCCAAGGCGCCTGACTTCGACCAACTCTTGTCCGTCAGGATTGCCAACGCTCCGTCGGACGCCGACTTGAACACAGGCGTCAGAGTCACTTTTCAAGATCGCCAGAACACGGCCTCGCAGAGAATCAAGGAGAAGGAGAAAGTTACGGGTCAGGGCCACGTCACCGGAGCACATCAATTTCTGGAGCTACAAATTCAAGCCGACGTGGAGCGCTACTTCGAAGAAGGCGAGCTTGGCAAGCGCGGCGGCACGATGTCGCCCACGCCCGAAGAGATAAAATCCGGCTTCGGAGAATAGAGCGGCCAACGTTCCCTTTGCGCGTGAGCAGCGCGCCGCTCGTTTGAGGTTGATGAGCTTTAGTAGAACAGGCCGTCAACAATTGTTGACGGCCTGCATGCTTTAACCTTGTGCTGTGGCCCCGCTGCAAAGCGCGTGTGAAGTTAAATCTAGCGCGACGTGAAAAAGCTTGAGAGAGCGGCTATCTGGCGTCGCCGGTCATCACGAAGTTGCGGTTGTCCTGATAGACGTTGCCCTTCGAGTTGTTGCTGATAACCATCCTTCCATCAAACGGCCCCAATCCAGTGTAAGCGACAGAGTTGCCGGTAATCCGGCTGTTGGTCACGCCCTCGACGATAAAGCAGGGGATGCCGCCGCCGCCTGTGTCCGTCAGGCGATTGTTCATGACGGTCAAGTTCGTCCCTGAAATTCTGATGCCTGCCTGCCCCGTGCGCGTGATGACGTTGTTTCTGATGGTCACGTCGCGCATGGTTTGGCCGAAGACGAAGACGCCGTTACTCAGAACGTTGGTGACGATTGGAGCCTGATTCCTGCCGCCGATGATGGTGTTGTTTTCGACCAGCACGGGGCCGACGTAAGGCGTCCCGCTCGATGCCTGCACGACGATGCCGTTGCCCGAAGTCGGTATCTCCGAGTCTCTCACATCAATCAAATTATTCCTGATAGTGACGTTCTCAAGACGGTCTTTGCCTTCGTTCACTTCCAAGTCAATGTTGGTCGAGCCGGGGCCGCCCCATTGTCCGGGCGCGAGAAACTTGTTGCCCTCAAACAGAATGTTCCTGCCGTTGACGAGCGCCAGATTTTGCGAGGCGACGCGCGTGAAGAGGCAGTTGACGACCTTCGAGTTGTCCGCGAAAAAGCCGAGCGATGAGGAACCGCCAAGCTGTATGCCAATCGAGCGCGTGCCGTTAATCCAGACACGCTCGACCGTGCAGTTTGAGCAGTTGCCGAGCGAGACGGCTTGCGGCGCGGAGTTGAAGCCGCTGTTCGCGCCCTTGATTTGCACGTCGCGGATGAGCAGGTTCGAGTCAGCCGTGCCGTTGCGAATCGAGTGGTTGTACGCGCTGATGACTGTGAACTGCCCCGGCGCGGTTGATTCGAGAATGATTGTGTTGTCCCAACTCGCGCCGATAATGGAACTGCCGGGCTTGAGAAGAATCGGAACGCCCGTTGTCTTCGAGGCATACGTGCCGGGCATGAGGCGCAGCGTGTGGTTTGCAGAGATGACGATTTGCGTGGCAATCGTCCCGCCGCCTTTCACGACTATCTCGCCCGGATTGTTGCCGAGGTCTTTGTCGGCGGCATTGATTTTCGCGCCCGTGTCCGCGCCGGGATATTGATTGGCCGTGACGGTTCTGCGCGCCTGGCCTGGAGTTCTTTGTTGAGCGCAGGCGAAAGCGGCAAAGGCTAACTGAAGAAGAGCGACGGCGAGCAAGAGCGCCCGTTTGCTTTGCGCACGAAACGGGCGGGACGTGTTAAAGCGAACGGGCGCGAAGCGTCTCGGGTAATGCTGCATAGCGAATTTGCGAATCTTGACGAAAGCCGCTGTTGATGAAGGACGCGCTAACTGGCGGGAGCCGTGGCGTCCATATTCACATCGCGCGGCACGTTCTCCATCGTTCTTTCGATGAGCAAATCAACGACGGCTTTCAAGTCGCCAGTCTCCTTGTAGACGCGCAGTTGCTCGTCGGCTGAAGTCCCGCGCTCTAAGATGGTGTGGATGTGTTCGACCTCCTTGCGCGAGCCGAGTTCGTCTAACACGTCGTCAACAAAGTCGAGCAGTTCGAGAATCAGGTCGCGGACGGGGACTTCCTTCTGCTTGCCGAAATCAATCATCTTGCCGTCGAGTCCCCAACGGACAGCGCGCCATTTGTTCTCCTGCACCAGCATCCGGCGATAGAGTCGAAAGCCCAGATTCTTGTCAATCAGCTTGTTGAGCTTGGCGACGATGGCTTGGAAGAGCGCGGCGATGGCGAGCGTGTCGTCAACGCGCGTCGGAATATCGCAGACGCGAAATTCGAGCGTCGGGAAGAACGGGTGCGGGCGCACGTCCCACCAGATTTTCTTTCCGTTATCAATGCAGTTCGTCCTGACCAGCAAATCTATGTAGCGCTGGAAGGAAGCGTTGGAATCGAAGTGGTCTGGAATGTCCGTGCGCGGAAATTTCTTGAAGACTTCCGAGCGATAGGATTTCAAGCCGGAGTTGTGGCCCATCCAGAACGGCGACGAAGTAGAGAGAGCCAGCATGTGCGGCAGAAAATAGCGCGCCGCGTTCATGATGTGAATCGCGCGTTCCGGGTCGGAGATGCCGACGTGGACGTGCAGGCCGAAGATGAGCAAGGAACGCGCGACCATCTGAATTTCTTCGACCAGCAATTCATAGCGCTCGTCGTCGAAAATCTTCTGGTCTTGCCAGTGTGAAATCGGATGCGTTGAAGCGGCGACAATCTCCAGGCCCTTCTTGCGCGCCAGAAAAGAGATGATGCCGCGCAGGCGCGAAATGTCGGCCCGCGCCTCCTGAATGTTGGCGCAGATGCCCGTCCCGACTTCAATCATCGACTGAATCATTTCGGGCTTCAGTTGCTCGCCGAGCAGCATCTTGCCCTCTTCGAGAAACTCGGAAACGCGAGAGCGCAGTTCGCGCGTTCCGGGGTCAACAATTTGAAACTCTTCTTCGATGCCGAGTGTGAATGGCTCGAACATATCATCTCCTCCGAAAACAGTGGCGAGTAATGAGCAGCAAGTGATGAGTTAAAGCCACGCTCTTGCTCGTCACTTGCTGCTCGTCAGTTATCACTGCCTTTGTGAAATTCAATGCCCCAGAGCGACGAACTGATGGCGCGCCAGTCGGGCGTATAGTGTCGAAACTTTTCGTTGAGCAAGTGCCGCCAAGCGTTCACAGGCGACGCCCAAGGGTTATACAGGTCAAAGTGCGCGGCCCACTTTCGTTCGCGCCCTTCGTCAACGTAGAGCACATGCAGCGAACCCAAACCGCTGCCGCGCTCAATCCAGCCGCCGGTCGTGTTGCGGTGGCGCGCGAACCATGAAGTGAAATCGCCGCGCCGCTCAAGCGTCGTCTTAATCAGCGGCCAGACCGCGAAATTCATGCCGACGCCGCCCATGCCGTAAACGTTTTCGACGCGCCTGACCGTCTCCCACAATTTCAATTCCTCAAAACGGCGCAACAGAATCAAGAGAGCCTGTTGCTTATCGAGGGCCAGCGCGTCGAAGGCGCTTTCGTCCGTCTGTCGTTCGTACAAGCCAATCAACCGCTGGTCGAGCGCGCGGCGAGTCTGCGTTGAAAGCTCTCGCCATTTGAGAATCTGCCCGGTCGCGTTTGTCGGCTCGTCGCTCATGGTTTCGGCAACTCGCGCTTCATCAAGGCGCGGTCTTTGTCGAGCAAGCCGTGGAAGCGGACGCCGACGCCGTGGCCCGGATTGCTGTAGACGACTTCGGCGTTGACGATGACCTGCTGGTCATTGCTGAACGGCAGGCGCAGCGTCAACAGAGAGCCTTCGGGGATGACGGCCTGCGTGTTCATGTAGAGGCCGCCGAGGCTGATGTCCTTCGTGCTCGCCACGCCGGTCGCGTCCGCTCCGTTGAAATAGACATCCACGAGCAGCCGCGAACGGTCATGCTGGCGACGCTCCTCCGACGGCAGATTCATCTCGTCAAGCTCATCAACCACTGTCCGCTGCTCTCCTTCACAAAGATTTCACGCCCCGGCCTTTATTGTACCCGATTTGAAAATCAGCACGTCAACAGAATCCATCGCCGGAGCCGCTCATTTTTCGCTGATGATAAACGTCGGAACCATCCCGCCGCCCGAACTGACGTTCGCCAACTCGGAGAACGAAAGCCGCGTGAAAGCAGAGCCGACTTTGCCGGAAAAGAGCAACGGGTCAAGGTCAACGAGTTGCTCTGCAAAGTTGACCGTCCCGTCTTCCTGCAAAGCCGGAAAGACTTCACGCGCGGTCGGCACGCGCTCCTGAACGATGTAATCGCCGTTGGCTAGAGCCGACTGCAAACTCTCGCCCCACGAAATCTCGTCCGTATTCCAACCGATGTGAATGCCGTGGCCGCCATAATCATCGTTGGGCTTGAGGACGAGGCGGTCGCGCCGCTCGGCGATAAATTCGAGCAGGTCAATCTCGGCTCCTTGATACTCGCTTTTCTCGGCGCGGACGCGGCGCGTCCAGGGCACATGCGCGCGAATCGCCGCTTGCTCATCCGGGTTGAAGAGGCGCGCGTGGCGTTCGTCGGTCAGGATAGCGAAGAGGGCTTTCTTATGAATCAACTTGGAGCGAAAGCTATTGACCATGCAGATGGCGCGGGCGCGATAGGCGTCAAGCAGAGCCGGGCTTTCGTCTATAATCGGCAGATACTCGTTGACCAGCAAGCGCTTGTAAACGATGTCAATCGCAAAGTCGCCGAAGCGCAGCGTCTCGCCGTTCCAATCCAGTTCTTCGGGCGCGCAGATGACGGACGGGCAGCCTTCGGCCTCGAAATATTCCTTGAACAACTCGAACTCTTTTTGCGTCGGGCGGCCCGTCAAATCAACGATGGCAATCTGCGGCGCGCGCTCCGGCTTGCGGCCCAGAAACTCTTCGTATGAACTGAGCAACACGTCCAGCATTTTGCGGCGCCCGTAGAGAGCGCGCACGTTGTATGTGTCCGTGAAGCGGCGCATGACCGGAAGCTGCGAAAAGATTTCATAGGCGGCGTCGGCGTAGGCAATCCCGGCGGGGCTCTCACCGTTCAACTCGACAAAGCTGTAAGCCTCCGTGGTCAGAAACGAATCGAGCCGCGCCGTCGGCGAGACGCCGTGATAGCCGGGGTCTATGCCGACCAACTCGCGCTCAATCTCCGTCATGCCGAGTTCGTCGAGCAAGGTCGTGTCCGCGACCGCCGCGTCTTTCACTTTCTGAATCGCGCTCCAAACCGTCTCGCAGATTTTGGTGACGCGCGCCCAGTCGGTCTCCGTGACGAAGTGCGGGCGGAGGTAAGGCGAAAGCCTGCGCCCGCCGAAAATGAGTTTCGCGCGCTCAAGCCCTTCGTCAAGCATTGTGCGGGAAGATTCGGCGATGTCGCCTTCGGTCAAGAGTTCGTGGTAATGCGAGACAGCTTGATTCAACATAGATTCCGGCGCAAATTTTCGGTCAGAAAGCTAAATGGAACGAGCGTTATGTGTCGCCTAGCTTAGCACAGATTAGCGCGCCCGGACCAAGATTGAGCCGAACAATTGCGGCGGGACGGATATTCTCTCAAGCGGAGAGGACGGAGGGAAGCCTTGCAAGGCTCAGCGCTTTTTCCTGTCTACACTGTGAAAGTTGAAGGTGAAGGTGAAAGAGAACTTCGCGCGGTTGCGGACGACGAGCAGCGTGCGCGGCTGTGTGTTAGTGGAATTGAAGAAGCTGGCCGCGTTCGTGGGCGAGAGAGGTTGGCCGTCAACGGATTCGATAATGTCGAAGAGGCGCAGGCCCGCCCGCGCCGCCGCGCTCTCTTCCTCGACATACAAGACGAGCAGGCCGCCGCTCGCGCCCAAACGCGAAGCAGCCTTGGCCGAGAGCGGGACGGTTTCGACGCCCGCCGCCGCCAGCGGCTCGTTCGTGAAAGAGTTGCGGGCTTTGGTTCCCTCTTCCCAGGTTGAACGGACCGGCTTTAAAGATTCGCTCAATTTCACGCTGACGACCACGGGCTTGTACATCTCAAACGGCTTGACCTGCGGCTGCGGAAGCGGAGCGATTGCCGGCGTCGGCTGTAAATCGAAGCGACGCAGGACGGTGAAATTGACGGTCGCGCCGCTGCCCGCCTCGCTAAGCATAAAGGAAAAGTCTTCGACGCTTTTCACGTCGTCTTCGTTGATTTTGAGGATGACATCGCCGCTCTGCAAGTTAGCCAAAGCGGCGGGCGTGTTCGGGGCAACCGCCGTCAGCAGGATGCCGCTGCGCTTGGCTCGCAATTCCGCAGCCGCCTTCTCAGGCCAGCCGCGCGTGAGCAGTTGCGAGAGCGGAGCGGCGGCGATGGCCTGCCCGCGAATGCCGAGCCACGGCTGCGGCACGTTGCCTTGACGCGCCAGCACGCGCTCGGCAGCCTTGCGCACGCGCGCCATCGGCAGCACGCGCGCTTCCGCGTTGTCGCTTGTTTCGACAATCCCGATGGTTTCGCCCGCGTCGTTGATAGCGATGCCTCCGGCAAACGCGCTGGTCAGCTTCGGAGCGCGAACGATGAGGTGCGCGAGTTGGCCGTTGGAAGAACGCTTCAGTTCGATCAGTTGGCCTTCGACTTCGCCGACGGCCAGATAGAGTTTGCCGGGAGTTGCGACGGGCGTTGCGCTGGCCGTGACGGAGTTGATGCGTTGCGGCGCGAGCAGGCGCACGCGCTGCCCCGCCGTCAAACGCTCTTCCACGGCGTCACGCAAAGGCGATGATTTGAGCCCTTCGATTTGAATCAGGCAGAGTCCCGTCCCGACATCGAGGCCGACGTACTTAGCCGCGCGCGGCTTGCCGTCGCGCTGAATGACGAGCAGTTCGGGGAGCGATGGAAACGTGGCGGCAGGCGCGACTGGCGATGCTGCGGTCGCGGGCTTCGCCGTTTGAGCAGCCGACGGAGCGAAGCCCAGGGGAGCTTCGGGGAAAGCGGGCCAGAAAAAGTTGGCTTCCAATTCCGCCGCCGCCTGCGGCAGTCGCGTGACGACGCTCTTGCCGTCGCCGAGCGCGAAGCCAGCCGTCACGGTCGTCAGCATTCCGCGCGTCGTCACAAACTCGTCGCCCACGACGCTCGGCGACTGGCCGCCGCGATGCAGCATGCTCAGAACTTTCATTCCGCTCAGGCGATGAACCACCGTGACGACCTGCGGCGCAACGCTGCCGGACGCTTGCACGATTGATTCGGGCCGCGCGGGCGGCGTCGGCGCGCTGGCGCCGCTCGTAGCCTCCTGCGCTCGCGCGCAGAGGCAGAGGCTCAAGCTGACGGCGACGATGATAAGCGGGCTTTTGATAATTCCTTTGAGCACAAGTTTACTCTTTCAAGCCTTTTTCCATTTCGACAAATCTTACCAGATGCCTTCGCCGTTGGCGGACGGCTGATGTCTCTGCGTCGCGCGTCCCAGAAAATCCTGCGAGCCGAAAACGACCGGCTCCAGAGAGACGGAACGCAGCGCACCTTGCCTGTCATGCAGCATCACCTTGAAGGGCTGCGACGAGACGCGCAGCAACGCCGTCGCGTCTTTCTCTTCCATGCTCGTCGTTGCCGAAGGACGCTCGCGCGTGATGACGGGCGGGTTGCTGCCAAACGTCAGGTCAGCGGTGAGCGTGCGGCTGGACGGAGCGGGCGAAGCAGAGCGCGTCTGCTTCGCCTGCAAGATTCTTTCAGTTCCATTCTTCGCCCGAACAACTTCGCTGGGTCTTGAAGCGAGCGGCTTGTTCTGCGGCGCGGCAACGCTCTGCGCTTGAGCGGCGACGGCTACTTGCTCCGGCGCGTCTGCTTGCCGCTGTTGAGGCGCGATGACGGCCTTCGCGGGCTCAGAATTTCCGGTCGCTACTTGGCTGCCCAACTGCGTCGGCTGAACATTCTTAAAGACGATTGCGCCCATAACTAACAAGACGAAAGCGACGGCCCCCGAAATAGCCTTCGGGCTTGGGGCAAACCAGGAGCGATGCGCGGCATGATTGCCAGCCGATTTCGCGGTGGCGAGGCGGGCGCGCAATTGAAAGTCGAAGTCGGGCGGAGCGTTGACCGGCTCAAGGCTGCCGATTAATTGCCTGAGCGACAAACGCTCTGTCTGGAAAGCGCGACAGGCCGCGCACGAATCGAGATGCGCTTGCGCCTTGCGGCTCAAGCTCTCGCCCGTTGCCAACTCTTCACTCTCTGTGCGGAATGCTTTGCAGTCCATGTCCTTACCTCTTAACTCCTACAAGTAAGTCTTCAACTTGTCGCGCAGGAATCCGCGCGCGCGACTGATGCGCGACTTGACCGTGCCTTCGCTCGTCTCAAGGATGCGCGCAATCTCTTCGTAGCTCTTGCCCTCGACATCGCGTAAGACGAGCGGGGCGCGATATTTTTCCGGCAGCGTCGAGATGGCGCGGGCCACAGCCGCGCGCCGCTCCGAATCCACCAACTCCACATCTTGCAGCGGGCGCGCGTCCGGCGGATTAAATTCGCGCGCCTCCGCATCATCGGTCGCGGTAAAGAATCCCGTCAACGACACGAGCCTGCGGCGCTTGCGCTTGCGCAACTCGCTAATCGCCAGATTGGTCGCAATCCGGTAGATGTAGGTCGAGAAGGCATAGCTCGAATGATAACGCTCCGCCGCCTGATAGACGCGAACGAACGTTTCCTGAGCAAGGTCAACTGCGCCGTCGTAGTCGTTCGTCATGCGATAAATATAGCTCGTAATCTGGTTGCGATAACGCCCGACCAATTCGGCGAACGCCTCGCCGTCGCCGGTTCTGGTCGCCTCCAAAAGCGCGTGGTCTGTGAGAGGTTGCTCGGA
This sequence comes from Blastocatellia bacterium, assembly GCA_033855775.1. Taxonomy (GTDB): domain Bacteria; phylum Acidobacteriota; class Blastocatellia; order Pyrinomonadales; family Pyrinomonadaceae; genus DASVTR01. The sequence goes on from JAWVFT010000022.1 coordinate 60,904, forward strand.
CACGGGGGCGCGCTGCACAGCCGTGCCGTAACGCAACTCATCAATCGAAGTCAGCGTGCTCATCAGGGCAGGAGGGCAACTCTGTGCGTCCACTTAAATCGCTCGGCGGCGGAATCTCTCGCTTAACTTTTGACGCAGCGGCCCTATCCAGTCAGTGATTATACACTCTTTGGCGCGACCGCCCGCAGTCTGCTACACGCACGCGCGGGCCGGGAGTTCCCAAAAGAGTTCTGGATTCTCCAAACAATCGAAGAATCTGCGGATAAACTAAACGCCCGCAAGCTCAGGTGAGCCTTGCGGGCGTTCAAATGTTTTCTTCAGTAGGCTCGCGGCCTCTCGTGCGCGCCGCCTTATGGTGTGGCTGCGCTTGCCGACTTCAAGGTCTGGTAGCGGTCGTCGTCTGCGCGTCGGGGTTCTGGAAAAGGGCCTCTTCCAGTTTGACGCTGTAGGTGACGTTCAGCACGCGCCCTTCCTGCGTCTTGCGGTCATCCTCGAAAAGCTCCGTTCGGTAAGGCACGAGCGTGTTCTGCGCATACTTGTAATCGTAGAAATATCGCTTGTACTTGACGGGAGTTCCGCCTTCGACGGTTGGCTCTTCGTATTCGAGCCAGAGGATTTTGAAGAGCCGCGCGCTGATGGCGTAGCGCGTGCGATGCTTCTCCTTGTCGGTCACTTCCAGCTTGTAGAACTCGATGCCCTTCTGCTTCTCCTTGCCGACGAGATTCAAGGTCGAGCCGTTCTCTTTGTAGCGCAGGAGAGCGTCGATGCCGTGCCACGCTTGAGAGAGAAATTCGATGCTCGTGTCGGCGCGCGGCGCGAAGGTCGCGCCGTTCAGGAGTCCCCATGCGCGCCCGTCGCCGTAGATGAGCGAGTACTCAAGATTCGGCGTCTTCTGGTCGAGCCGGATTTTATCTTTCGCCGATGTCTCGCCGCGCATGAAGCGGCGTTGATAGGTGGTCTCCTCGGTTCTGCCGTCGCTGCCGATGCGCGTCAGTTTCCCGTTCTCGACGCCGTTGCGCCGAATCTGCGCCAGCCTGTCGCGCGACCCGTAGACCAGTATCACTAGCTCGGCCAGTTCTTCAGCCGTATAACTTTTAACGTCGTCTTTGGCCGCCGTCCGCCCCGGAACAAATCCGACGCCCGCCAGCAGCACGAGGACGAGGGCAATGTTAATGAAACGTCGAAACACGAAAAATGCGCTCCTTAATAAAGTTGCTCTTGAATAGATGAACGGCGTGTCGGGGAGAAAGTCGGGCCATTCGGATTTCGGATTGTAACACAGCAAATTGAAAAACCGCCCGCAGCCAACGTAAGGCTGACCGCGAATCTTATGGATGCGCCGGCGTGGCCTGCGGATGCCCTTCGCGCGTTGACAAGGCATCACAGGGGCTTGTAGAGTTCACGGTTTCTTAATGGTGTGAACAGTCGGCAGAGGAGAGGCAGCAAGAGGCGCATCGCCCGCCGGTCAAGATTTTTCCCGAAAGGACAAGCAGAGCATGAATAAAGTTGGAATTCTGGTGGGCCGCGAACAGTCTTTTCCAGAAGCCCTGATCGAGAGCATCAACGAACGTGGCAAGGGAGACACCGTTGCCGAGTTTATCAAAATCGGCGGGCTGCGCTACGACTACGAGCGCGAGTACGACGTTATCATCGACCGCATTTCGCACGAGATTCCCTTCTATCGCGCCTTCATGAAGCGCGCCGCGCTGGAAGGCACGATTATCATCAACAACCCTTTCTGGTGGTCGGCTGACGACAAGTTCTTCAACTACTCGCTCGCGCCGAAGCTCGGCGTCGCCATCCCGAAGACCGTCCTGCTGCCGCAGAAGGACTACATCAAGGGCGTCACCAGCGAGAGCTTGCGCAATCTGGAATTTCCGCTCGACTGGCAGGGCATCATTGACTATGTTGGGCTGCCCGCTTTCCTCAAGCCGTTCGACGGCGGCGGCTGGAAGAACGTCTCGAAGGTCAACTCGCTCGAAGAACTGTGGTTCGAGTACGACCAGACGAACACGCTCTGCATGACGCTGCAAGAGGGCATAGACTTCGACCAGTTCGTGCGCTGCTATTGCATAGGGCAGGAAGACGTGATGATTATGCCTTACGACCCGCGCAAGCCTTACCTGTCGGGCGAGCAGTACATCAACGACCCCAACTATCTTTCGACGGAATTGACCGAGCGCGTCGTCGGCGACGTGCGGAAGATTTGCCGCGCCCTCGGCTACGACATCAACACGGTCGAGTTTGCGATTAAAGACGGCGTGCCTTACGCGATTGATTTCATGAACCCTGCGCCCGACGCAGACCTTCATTCGGTCGGCGAGTTTTATCATAACTGGGTGACGAGCGCCGTCACCAACCTTGTCTTCAAGCGACTGGCCGAGCCGCGCGAGCAGCCGCGCTATCGTTGGGACGCGCTCTTGAATCCTGAGCCGCAACGCGCTCTCTACGCCGTCGCTTCGGCGGCGGAGCAGGCCGCGCGCGCCATCATCCCTGCGCCCGTCCGCGAGTTCGGCTCCGAAGTCGTCACAGGAGCGACCGAGCTTGTCAACGACGCCGTTCACGTCGTCACAGACATCGTTGAATCCATGACCGAGCCGAAAGCAAAGAAAGCCAAGGGCGCAAAGAAAGAGGGCGACGCGACGACCGCCCGCAAGAGCGCGAGCAAGAAAAAAGAGAGCAAGCAGTAACAGAACAAAGCAAGTCGAAAGTCGAAAGTCCAATGTCCAAAGTCAAGA
>JAWVFT010000023.1:0-150485 GCA_033855775.1 Blastocatellia bacterium
TCGGCGTCGGCGCAATCGAGAAACGACCCAAGGTCATCACCAGTGAGGAGGGTGACGTCCTGATAGCGATTCGCCAGATGGCTTTTTTCGCCCTCACCTTCGACCATCGCATCATTGACGGCTCAGACGCGGAGAAGTTTCTCTCCTACGTCAAGGAGTTGCTCGAAGCCGGACAGTTCTCCGTTTAGCGCGGAGACAGCGGAAGACACATTGACGCGGAGACACGGCGACGCGGCGATTCAAAACAGAATCGTCGCGTCGCCGCATTTTCATTTGTCGCGTCGCCGCGTTTTAGCTGTTAAGCTTCCTCTGCGCGTCGCCTCGGTCCCCGCGTCTCCGTGTCTCCGTGTCTCCGCGTCTCTGCCCCTTAATTCTTGTTGCATTCCGCTAGCGATTCGATGATGAATTTACGGAAAGGCGGCCCGGAGCCGTTTTTTGTCGCTGGGCAGCTTGACTTCCCCTGACGGTTCGATAAAATTCGGGCTTCAAACATTAAGTCAACAAAGGTTGTGGCTTGATTCGGTGTCTGGTGTGACTCCTCGCAAAAGGGTTCGTTGGTTCCGATGCGGTCAACTCGAAGAGCAGCGGCTGTCATCGACCAACTTGTGCGACGACTGTTCATGGGCCAGCAGCAGACAGGCGCGTAGGCGCGTGGCAGCCCGGCAGTTTGTCCGTTAAGAGTGGATTTAATTTCATGAGGATGGAGATTCAAGATAATGATCAATAAGATTCGAACGTCTCAAGCGCTGGCCCTGGCCTTTGGCCTTGTGCTTACCTTGGCCCCGGCGGCGCTCGCACAGGGCGGCTCGACGGCCCAGACCAACACGCGGTCGGTCGCCAGCGGCCAGAAGATGAAAATCAAAGGCGTCGTCACACACCGCGAGGCCGACACCTTCACGGTGCGCGACGATAACGGCGTGGAAACCGTCGTCCTTCTGGCCGACAACACCTCTGTCAAAACCAAGGGCGGATTCCTGCGCAGCGGCAAGAACTACGGCACGACCAGCATCCTGCGCGGACTCTATCTCGAAGTCGAAGGACGCGGCGACTCAACAGGTCAACTCGTCGCCTCAAGCGTGCGCTTCGGCGACACGGACTTGAGAGCGGCGCGCACGGCTGAAGCCAGAGTCGACCCGGTTGAAAGCCGCGTCGGCACAGCCGAGAATCGTCTCGGACAGGTTGAGCAGAACGCGCAGCGTCTCTCAGGACAGATCGACGAACTGGCCGCCGTCTCCAACGCCGCGAAGGGCGGAGCGAAGGCCGCGCAGGACACCGCCGACGCAGCCGTCGCCGGAGTCAACGCGACCAACGACCGCATCTCGGCTCTCGACGATTACGTCCCGCAGGAGACGACAGCGATTATCTTCCGCGTCAACAGCGCAGTCCTTTCGCGTGACGCCAAAGCGCAGTTGGACGACCTCGCCAACAAGGCCATGACCGCCAAGGGCTACGTTATCGAAGTCTCCGGCTTTACGGATTCGAGCGGCAGCATTGATAAGAATCGCCGCCTCAGTTCGGCCCGCGCCGACGCAGTGGTTCGCTACCTGGCCGAGAATCACCGCATTCCGTTGCGCCGCATCATCACGCCGTTTGGCTACGGCGAGACGAACGCGGTGGCCGACAACACCACACGCGAAGGCCGCGCGCAGAATCGCCGCGTCGAAGTCAAGATTCTCGTCAATCGCGGACTTCAGCAGGGCGCGCCCGTCATGAACACGCCGAGCGGCTCGGCCTCGACCGACAATCCGTAAGACAGTAACGAGTGACAAGTGACAAGTGACGAGCTAAGACGGCTTCTTGCTTGTCACTTATCACTTACTACTTGTCACTGTTTTTTTGCCAACCTTCATGCTGCCGGGCGGCATCCATTAAGGTGAGACGGCCAGCAACGACCGTGGGGCCGGGCTGGCGGCATGAAGGAGTTGGCTGCTAATGGCTGCGATTCAAAACAGCATGAGAAATTTGCGAGGGCTTGCGCTTCTCTGTGGAGCGCTGGCTTTTCTTTTATTCACCCTCAGCGCGAGCGCGCAGCAGCCGTCGCCACCGCCGCCGCCCGTCGGAACTGCTCCGGCATCGGAGAAGCCCGTGGGCGGCATCAAGCCGCCGATGGCGAAACCGACGCCAGCCGAAGACGAGGAAGCGGGCGAGATTATCCGCGTGACATCGAATCTGGTCGTCGCTCCCGTCTCCGTGACGGACGCGACGGGCCAGCCCGTGCTCGGCTTAACCGTTCCCGATTTTCATCTGGAAGAAGAAGGACGCGCGCAGGAGATTACGCAGATTGGCGACCCGGAACAAGTCCCGCTCGACATCGCTCTGCTCTTCGACATCTCCCTGAGCGTCGAGTCGCGCTTCGATTTTGAAAAGGAAGCCGCCTCGCGTTTTCTCAAGCAGGTGATGAAGCCCGGCGACCGCGCGACCATCTTCACCATCGGCACTCATTCTAAATTGGAACTGCCGCTCGACACGGCGGAGCGCGCCTCTGCCAAGGTGATGTCAATCAATCCGGTCAAGGAAGCGACGGCCTTTTACGACACGGTGGTCGAGGCCGCGCGCTATCTAGCGCAGAACACTCCGGGCAGCCATCGGCGCGTCATCGTCGTCATCTCCGACGGCGAAGACACATACAGCGACAAGATTAAGGCAGCCATCGGCGCGACCCCGCAGGAGCGCGACTCTATCAAGGCGGAAGACCGGCTGAAGATTTACAACCGCGTGCTGCTCGAAGTCCAACGCGAGACGCAGAAGGCCGAGGTCGCCTTCTATTCAATCAATCCGAGCGGCGAAGCCCTCAAGCTGAACATCATCAGCAAGCGCGCCCAAGAGGGCATGGAACAACTCGCCGCTGCCACCGGCGGCACGTCCTTCATTCCTGAAAAAATTGATAACCTTGACGCCGTCTTTCGCCAGATTGCAGCCGAACTGCGCTCGCAATATCTGCTTCAGTATTACTCCAACAGCGAATCGGCGGGCGACAAATTCCTGCGCATCAAAGTCAGCGTGCCCGCCCGCCCGCAAGTTCGCATCCGCGCGCGACAGGGCTACTACCCGAAACGCAAATAAGACTGTCCAAAGTCTTAACAAGCAAGTCCAAAATCTTAAAGTCCAGGGTCAGGAAGCTAAGCTCTTGACCTTGGACTTTGGACTTTAGACTTTGGACTTTAAGTTCAGCGCATTTCCAACAGCACGTCCGTCAGGCGATTGACGACGCCGAGCATTGACCTTCCGGCTTGGTCAAACTGGTTGGCGGCAGCCTGTTCTTCAGCGGTCGCCGCGCCCGATGCGACGCCCGCCAGTCGCGTGTAGTAGCGCAGCAGTTCCGGCGTGGCGCGAAAATCTATTTCCAGTTTGTCCAGACCCTCGCGGACGTTGCGCAAACTCGACTTGACCGAAGCCTTGCTTCGTTGCGTCTGCTCGATGATGGCGGGCGAGGCTTCGTTGCGCTGCGCGGCCACGTCTGCGGCTTCGATGCTCTTCGCCACGCCGCCAAGCAAGTATAGAAAGCGCGACAGGATTTTAATCTGCTCGGCCACGCGCGCCGCGCCTGCGTTGCGAGCCTGACTAACGTTCTCCGCCTCGCTGGCAACCTTCGTTCGTTGCGACGTGGCGGGACGAGCGGGTGCGCGGCGTGTGGAACGCGGGCGCGTCTGCGCGAAGGCGGAAGCGGGCAATAGCAACAGGCAAGCGATGGCAATCGGATAGATGCGTCTCAAGATATTTTCTCCTTCTACGGGGCGTTCGATGTTCTAGCGTGGCAAACCGGATGCTGACAGATTCAACAAACTATTCCGGCGCGCGCCGCTGCGTCAAGCTTGAAGGAGACACTTCGCGGCGCTCGCCTCAATTCTCGCCTGCGCTTTTCTGCTGTTACAATACGCCCGACGAATCGAACCAGAGCCGCAACCCGCATGAGACAGAGCACACTGAAAGTCCGGCGCCTTGGCCGCCTTGAATACGGCGCGGCCCTCGCCATTCAAAGAGAGACGGAGTTAGCCGTCCGCGACCGCTTGCAGCCGGACACGCTGTTGCTCGTCGAGCATCCGCACACCTTCACGCTCGGGCGCGGAGCCACCGGCGCGGGCATCATCGCTGCGCCGGAAATTTTACGCGAGCGCGACATCAGCGTCTTTGAAACTAATCGCGGCGGCAAGGTGACGTATCACGGGCTAGGCCAACTCGTCGGCTATCCCATCATCAATCTCAGCCCCGAACGCGAAGACGTTCATCGCTACGTGCGCGATTTGGAGGAAGCATTGATGCGCGCCCTCGCCGATTTCGAGATTGACAGCTTTCGCATCAAAGGCTTGACCGGCGTGCACACGAGCGAAGGCAAGGTCGCAGCCATCGGCGTTCACATCGCGCGTTGGGTGACGACGCACGGCTTTGCCCTCAACGTCAATACAGACCTTAGCTTCTTCGACCTCATCGTCGCCTGCGAAGGCGAACCCGTCGCCTCCATGCACAAACTGCTCAACCGCGCGCTCGACATGAACGAAGTCGCCGACCGCGTTATCGCCCGCTTCGCGGATGTCTTTGAACTGAATTGCAGTGACGAGTGACAAGTGACAAGTGATGAGTTAAAACCAGACGCTCAACGCTCGCGGCTCGTCGCTCGTTCCTGCTCGTCGCTTGTTCTTGCTTGTCACTCGTCACTCGTCACTTATCACTGTTCTTATGTTGAATCTTGAGCTTATACGGGAAGCGCAGGCGCGCATCCGGCCACATGTTCATCGCACGCCCGTCATCACTTCGCGGGCCTTTGACGAAGCGGCGGGGCGGCGCGTCTTTTTCAAGTGCGAGAATTTGCAGCGCGCCGGGGCGTTTAAGATTCGCGGCGCGACCAACAAGATTCGCTCGCTCACGGCTGAGGAATTGCGGCGCGGCGTCGTCGCCTTTTCTTCCGGCAATCACGCGCAGGCCGTGGCTCTGGCCGCGCGCGAAGCACGCACGCGCGCCGTCATTGCGATGCCCACGGATGCGCCGCAAGCCAAGGTCGCGGCGACAAGGGCTTACGGCGCGGAGATTATCTTTTATGACCGCCAGCGCGACGACCGCGAAAGCATCGCGCGCGACATTGCAGAGCGCGAGGGCTTGCAACTCGTTCCGCCATACGACGACTACTTGATTATGGCGGGGCAAGGCACGTGCGCGCTCGAACTCTTCGAAGAAGAGCCGGAGCTTGATTGTCTCGTTACGCCGTGCGGCGGCGGCGGATTGTTTGCTGGCGCGAGCATGGTCGCAAAGGCCGTCAATCCATCTATCCGTTGTTTTCCGGTCGAAGCCGAAACCGCGGACGACACGCGCCAATCATTCTTGAAAGGCGAGCGCGTCTCTATCGAGCCGCCGCCGACCATCGCCGACGGCATGCGTAATCAACAGCCGGGCGCGCTGACCTTTCCCTTGCTGCGCGAGAACGCCGAAGATGTCCTGACAGTCTCGGATGAAGAGATAATCGCGGCGCTTCGTTTCCTGCTCTTTCGCATGAAAATTCTGGTCGAGCCGACGGGCGCGGTCAGCGCGGCGGCAGTCCTCGTGCGCAAGCTCCCGCCCGAAATCAAGCGCGTCGGCGTCATTCTCTCCGGCGGCAACGTTGACCCCGAAACCTTGTCGCGCTTGTTGTCATGAGTCATCAGCTTGCTCTCGTTGAGCCGTCAATGGCTGCGCTTCTCATTCGCGGCAGCGGCTTCTTTAACATGCGCCTGAGCGACAAGTCTAGCGCGCGGGTGTTAGAATTAGTCATCATCTAACCGTGGAGTAAAAACGAGTGGGCCGCGAATTAAGAGTCATCAATACGAATCGAACGAAGCCGCGCGAGCCGAAGCCTGAATGGTTGAAGATTCGGCTTGGCGACCCGTCGAACCAGAATCACGTGCTCAAGTTGATTGAGGGCTTGAACCTGCACACGGTCTGTCAGGAAGCGCGCTGCCCGAACATCTTCGAGTGCTGGTCTGACCGGACGGCGACGTTCATGCTGGCGGGCGACATCTGCACGCGCCATTGCGGCTTCTGCGCCGTCGGCAAAGGCCAGCCCGGCCAACTCGACGCGGACGAGCCACGCCACGTCGCCGAAGCCGTGCGTCATCTGAATCTGGCTCACGCCGTCATCACTTCCGTCAACCGCGACGACCTGGCGGACGGCGGCGCCGCTCATTGGGCCGAGACGATTCGGCAGGTGCGCTCTCTCAACCCCGACTGCAAAGTCGAAGTCCTGATACCGGATTTCAACGGCGACGAGGCCGCGCTCAACACTGTGCTCGACGCAGAGCCGGACGTGCTCAACCACAACACGGAAACCATCGCGCGGCTCTACAAACGTGTGCGTCCCGACGCGGTTTATCAACAGACGTTGCAACTGCTCGAACGCGCTGCCGGACGGCGCGACCAAGAGGCGCGCGGGATGCTGACCAAGAGCGGCATCATGGTCGGCCTCGGCGAAGAGTTTGATGAAGTGGTCGAGTTGATGAAAGACTTGCGCTCAGTCTCGTGCGACATCATGACCATCGGGCAGTATCTACAGCCTTACGAGCGGCGGCTGCCGGTCGAGCGTTACGTCACGCCCGCGGAGTTTGCGCGCTACCGCGAAGTCGGCATGGAGCTTGGCTTTCGTCACGTCGAGTCAAGCCCTTTGACGCGCTCTTCCTATCACGCGCGCCAGCAAACGCAAGGCGCGGAAGTTGAAGCCGACGAAATGAAACTTGCCGCCAGATGATGCCCGCTTGAGCGACAAAGAACGAACGCGCGGGCGGCCTTGATAGTCAAAAGGAGATTCGGATGACTAAAAGACGCATCCAGCTTTTCGCGGTCGGGTTGTTGTTGTTGTTCGTCCTGAGCATCGCGGGCCTCGCGCGCTTCGCGTCCGCCGCGCAGGAAACGGCGAAGACTAATGAACTGTCCGCCGACCCCGCGCTCAAAGAGTTGGCACACTATCGCCAGTGGAGCAAGGCGAGCGAAAAGCCCGTGCCGGTCTTCGATGCTTCCGTCGCCGGTTGAACACTCACCATCGACATCGGTTCGGATGTCATGCAAATTCGCAATTTTTCAGGCACGACCAAAATCACGATCCCGACGGAGCCGCCGCGCGGGCGTGAGTCGAAGAGTAAGGACTCAAGCGTTGCCCCGCACGCGACCGGCGCCGCGTCCTACGGAGTCGTCTACGTCAACGAACTCGCGCGCGACGCGATGTTCAATCAGAAGAATCCGCAGTTTGCGGTCGGCTCAATCATCGTCAGAGAAAAGCTGTCGCAGGCCAACGACGCTTCAGCCGCGCCGCAGCAGTTGGCCGTGCTGGTTAAGCGCGAGCGCGGGTTTAATCCGAAGGCGAGCGATTGGGAATTTATGATGCTGGACGGCGACGCGCGGACGATTCGCCAGCGCGAAAAGACAGGCAGTTGCCGGAAGTGTCATGCCGAACAGAAGAAGAGCGATTACGTCTTTCGCACTTACCTGCCGGTGGAGATTCGACTGAAGCAGCGATAGCCGTAGCGATAAAACGCGAGAGACGAGAGAGACATGAAAGCGAGCGATGAAGACGTTGCTCTTCATCGCTCGCTTTCATGTCTCTCTCGTGTGTTGAGCTTACGCCTGCTCGTAGTTTGTGCCGTAGGCGTCGCGCACGATTTGCATGATGCGGCGTTCGTAGTGGCGCGAGCCGAAGTACCAGACGAGATAGATTAGATGCAGCAAGGCCCACGCGCCGAGCGCGATGAAGTAGTAGCAGACGGGCGGGAACTGCTGCATCAACTCTTCGTAGAGTTGCCACGCGCGATAGAGCGAGAGCGCGATGGCGGCTGAGCCGAGCAGCCAGAAGTGAATCGTGATAAAGCCGATGAAGGTCTGCCGCAAGCGCAATGTGACGCCCGCAAACTGCGGCCCGTCGAGCGGAAACAAGTAGGCCGCTTCCTGACGATGAGCAATCAAAGCTTCCGCTTCGAGCAGGCCGTTGAGTCGTTGCTCCAGGCCTGTCGCGTAGATGCGCGCCCAGACGACGTAAGTTAAAAAGTAGGCCGACTGCGCGCCGATGTAGATGATGAAGAACGGAATCAGCAGCACGACCGCGCGCAGGGTTTGCGTCATGCTCGCCGCCGCCATCAGGATGAGCATGACGATGCCCAGAATGATGAGTTGATAAAAGAGGTCGGAGTATTTGTAGTGCATGGCGCGCATGCGTTCCAGTTGCGCGTGCAGCGTTTGGAACAGGAGCGCTTGCCTGGTGGAAGCCTGCGCTTCATTCGTCTGAGCGGGAGCGGGCATGAAAGTCTCCTTACTGATTCGCGCGTTAAGGCGCGCTGGCTCTCAATCGAGCGGCCTGCTAGAATCCGGGCCATCTTAACACGACACACGGTTTCAAATTTTCAACGGATAAAACTTTTATGAAAGCAGTCGTCTTCAAACAACACGGCGGCCCCGAAGTCTTAGAATATACGGAGGCAGCGCCCGCGCCCTTGATTAAGGCTAACGAAGTTTTGGTTGAGGTGCGCGCCTGCGCGCTTAATCATCTTGACGTGTGGGCGCGCAAGGGCTTGCCCGGCATAGAGATTAAGCTGCCGCACATTCTCGGCAACGACATCGCGGGCGTGGTGCGCGAGGCGGGCGAGTTGGTGACGTGGGCGCGCGCCGGTGATGAAGTGATGTTGCAGCCCGGCGTGTCGTGCGGCCACTGCATCAACTGCCTGCGCGGGCAGGACAATCTCTGCCCGGAGTATGACATGCTCGGTTACAGGCGCGACGGCGGTTACGCTGAACTCGTCGCCGCGCCGGGCGTCAACGTGATACCGAAGCCGCCGTCGTTAAGCTTTGAGGAAGCGGCTGCGCTGCCGCTGGTGACGGTGACGGCGTGGCACATGCTGGTGACGCGCGCCTCTGTGCAACCGGGCGAGGACGTGTTGATTCACGCGGCGGGCAGCGGCGTCGGCTCCATCGGCATACAGGTGGCGAAGCTGCGCGGGGCGCGCGTCATCGCCACCGCCGGTTCTGACGAGAAGCTACGGAAGGCTCTGGAACTCGGCGCGGACGAGGCTGTCAATTACACGCGCGAAGATTGGCCGAAGCAAGTGCGACAGTTGACGAACAAGCGCGGCGTCAACGTGGTCTTCGAGCACACGGGCGCGGAGACGTGGCCCGGCTCTATCTCTGCGCTGGCGAAGAACGGGCGGCTCGTCACTTGCGGCGCGACCAGCGGCTACGACGCGCGGACTGACCTCAGACAGGTTTTCTATCGCCACGTCTCGCTGCTCGGCTCCTTCATGGGGTCGAAGGCCGAACTGCTCGACGCGATGCAGTTTGTCGAAAGAGGAACGATTCGCGCAGTCGTTGACCGCGCGCTTCCGCTCTCCGAAGCGCGCCGCGCGCACGAGTTAATGGAAGACCGCGCGCAGTTCGGCAAGCTAGTGCTCGTGCCGTAAATCATCCGCGCTGAGCCACGCCAGCGTCGCGCCTTCAAGACAAAGCAAAGGGCAGAGAGCAAATGCGCGGCTCTCTGCCCTTTGGTCTTTCAAGATTGTCTTAGGGCTGCGGCTCTTCGTCCGTCTCTGCGGGCGGCGCGTTGGCTTCGTCTGTGTCGTTCGTGTCGTCTGTGTCGCTTGTTTCGTCAGTCTCCGCAGGCGGCTCGCCCTTTTCGTCACGAATGTGCAGGACTGTGCATTCGTCGTCTTCGTAAACCTTGTCGAACCAACCGCTGTCGAGCGCGGCGGCGTAGAAATTATCGTGCACCTGTTCGTTGTCGGAGAAGACGTAGCGCGCCCCGAAGCGGTCGCGAATCAACGGGCCGGGGTCTTTCTCGTTGCCGAGCGTAATGTCAACGTAGAGCTTCGACAACGCCGGGTTCTGGTCGAGCAAGTAGGTCGGGTCGAGGCCGGAGGTGTAGGCATGGGCCGTGTCAAGATAGAAGAGCTTCGGGAAATCGTCCCAATCGGTGTTGAAGATGAGTTGTCCGGGCGGGACGTTTTCCTGCACCCATTGCATTCCGCCTTGATAGAATTTGGGGGCGTGGTCTTCGGAGATTGACTTGGCCGTCTCTGTCACGTTGAGAATCAGCACGAGGCAGAGCGCAGAGATGCCGAAGGCGGTGAAAGCTTTCAGCCATTGCCGCCGCCAGAAACCGTAAGCCACCAGCAGGACCGTGAAGAGAATCGCGGCGGCGACCGCTTCCCAGACGAGCGGGCTTGAAAAGCGCAACTGAGCGCGCTTTTCAACGAACCGCCGCGCGATGTAGATGACGGCATAGATGATTGGGCTGAGCAGAATGCCTGCGAGCACGACTTCGGATTCATGCCAGTGTCGCGCACGTTCTCGCTCTTCGACGGCGGGCGGCTCGTGGCGGTCGAAGAAGGGCGATAGCTCGTCCATCAGGTTCGAAGGCAAGCGCGCCGCCGTCTCCTTGAAGCCCGCGAAGAGCGGCTGCAAAGAGAAGGCCGCGAAGAGCACAGCGAACGGCGGCCAGTATTCGACAAAGCGGCGATAGCGAAAGCTCGCAATCATCAAGAGCGTCGAGAAGATTAACAGGAACAAAGGGCGCGCGGCGCGTCTTCTATCCTGACCGCTGTAGGCGATGTAGCCGATGAGCATCGCGGCGAACGCGACCAGACAACTGCCGAGCAGGTACCAACTTTCGTACGGGTACCATTCCGTGCCGACCGAGATGGTGAAGTCGCCTGAGCGCGCTTTCATCACGACATGCTCGATGAGGAGCTTGATGTTTTTGGGAAAATACGGATTGACGACGAGGCCGAGCAGGCTGCCGCCCAAAGTATAAACGAAGGGCCGCCACTCGAAACGCCGCTCGCTCCACACAACCACGCACGTCCAGATGAAGGCCGCGCCGATGAGCGTCACAAAGAGGCTGTAAGTCCAGACGAAGAGGAAGGCGAGCGGAGCCAGCCAGACGTACTTCCGTTCAAACAGCAAGTAGATGCCGATGACCATGAAGATGATGGCCACGGGCGGAGCCTTCGCCATGTTGAGGCGATAGAGAAACGGAGCGGAGCAGGCCAGCAGCGCGACCAGCCAGCCGAGCGCGTACGGGATGCGATAGCGCACGACGAGCCAGTAGCAGGAGAAGACGGCGAGGCTCGCGTAGAAGATGGCGGCGACCTTCGCGCCCGTCGTCAAATCGCCGAACCATGTGAAGGGAATCTGTAGGATGTGAAAGAAGAGATGATGGTCAACGTAGTCGTTCGGGTTGAGCGTCGTCAGCGGCAGCCATGTGAAGCGCGGCGGCCTGAGATGCCCGCCGGTGAAGTTCTGCCATAACAACTGGCTCCACTTGATGTGATAATAACCATCGAAGTCGCCGCAGCAGACGCCCTGCGTCGAGAGTTGCAGATGACGAAAGACCAACACAATCACCGTCAGCCCGAACAGCAAGTAGAGAGCGCGAATCAGAGCGCCGGAGGTCGCGCGCCGTTCAGCCTTCGCGCCGCTTTCGCTTTCCGCCACGACCGTTTCCCTCACATCCTCCATGCAATACTTTTCCTCCCTGCGAACTCAAGCGGCATTCGACAAAACTGCGCCCGGCTTTAGCCTCAGCCGCCGGAAGCGACAAACATAACACAGCGAAGGATGAACGATGAACGCGGGCTGGCGATAAAGCAAAAGCGATTGCCTTTCATTCATCGCCGACAGCGTTCATCGAAGGCGGAGCCGGTTCAGTCTCTCAGTCGTTTGATTAAGTCGAGCAAGATGGCCGGATTGATGGGCTTGGTCAAGTGCGCGTTGAAGCCGCTTTGCAGGGCGCGGCCACGGTCGTCGTACATCGAGAAGCCTGTGACGGCAATCATCGGGACGGTGCGATAGCTCGGCAATGCGCGCAGGGCGACGGCCAACTCGTAGCCGTTCATGCCCGGCATCCCGATGTCCGAGACGACGACATCAAACTGTCCCGTGCGCGCGGCGTCGAGAGCTTCCGTAGCGTTGAAGGCCATCACGGGGTCGTAGCCCGCGTGCTGCAAAAAGAGCGCAATCATCTCGGTCACGTCATGCGCGTCGTCAACGACGAGGGCGCGCGGCTTGGGCGGCTCCGGCGACTTGCTCTGCCCGCGCTTGCTCTCCGCCGTTGTGCTCGTTCGTCTGGAAGACGACTTGCTCCTCAACGGCACATTGTAAACGGCTGACAAAGGATGAAAAGAACCCGACGATAGGGACACGCGCATCACCAATCCTTTCTACTTCACGGACTGATAGTTTCGACTGTCATCAAGTGTGCTTAGTGGTGCATTTAATTTAACAGAATAATCCGACGCTGAAAAGCAGGAATGAGAAATGAAGCCGAAGGCCGAAGCATGAAGGACGAAGGGGCGCAGCAATGAACAGGAAACGACGCGAGCCACAGAGCAAGGCTTTCATCTCTGCGCGTAATCGTCTTCCGCATAATCGTCTTCCGCCCAACGCTTCCTTCGCCCTCAACTCTTGCTTAAGAGTTGCTCGATGGCGGCGATGAGTTCCGACGGTTCAATCGGCTTGGCGAGGTGCAGGTTAAAGCCTGCGTCGAGCGCGGCGGTCGCATCCTTGGCGGCGGCGTAGCCGGTCAAGGCGATGGCCGGAACGTCGCGCAGGTGCGGCAACTCGCGCAGGCGTTTGAGCAGTTCATGGCCGTCCATCTGCGGCAGTCCGATGTCGGACACAATCAAATCGAAGCTCTCAGCGGCGGCGGCGCGCAGGGCTTCCGAGGCTGAGTCACACGGCGTCGTGCGATAGCCGCGCACGCCGAGCGCGGTCTGAAGCAGCGTTAGCGTGTCCTCCGCGTCTTCGACAAGAAGCAAGTGCGCGGGCGTTGTCGCGGCGTCTTCCCCGCCCGCCTGCGTCGTGTGGGCCGGAGCCGACCGCGCCGGCGATTCGTAGCGCGGCAGGTAGACTGTGAAACTGCTGCCCTGACCGACGCCCGCGCTTTCGACCACGACGCGCCCGCCGTGCGTCTCGACGAAACTCTTGACCAACGCCAGCCCGATGCCGAGTCCGCCGTGGTCTCTGGTCTTCGATTCGTCGGCCTGCCGGAAACGCTCGAAGACATGCGGCATAAAATCGGCGCGAATGCCTTGCCCGTCATCCTCAACCGTGATGCGCTGCTCGACGCCGTTCGCCTCGCACTTCACGCGCACGACAGTCGCGGCGGGCGAAAACTTGATGGCGTTGTTCAGCAAGTTCCAGAAGATTTGCGTCAGCCGCACGCGGTCGCCGATGACCGTCACGTCGTCTTCATCACAGTCCGTCATCTCGATAACGATGCCGCGCCTTGCGGCTTCGTCGCTGACGACTTCGACCGCTTCCCTCAGAGCCGAATGCAGCGAGACGGGCAAACTCTCAATCCGCATCTTGCCGCTCATGATGGCCGACATGTCGAGCAAGTCGTTGATGATTCGCATCAAGGTGTGCGCGTTGTTGTCGATAATCTCAAGGCTGCGGTCGAAACTGCTGACGGGAATCATGCCGTTGCGCATCATGTGCAGCCAGCCGATGACGGGCGTCAAGGGCGTGCGCAGTTCGTGCGAGAGCGTGGCCAGAAAATTATCGCGCGCGCGATTCGATTGGCGGGCCGTCTCTTCGGCGCGCTTCTGGTCGTGTATGTCGGTGCATGTCCCGAGCCATTTGAGAATCTCTCCGTCGCCGTTGCGCATCGGAACGGCGCGGCCCAAGTGCCAGCGATACTGCCCGTCAGAGGCGCGCTTGAAGCGATACTCGATCTGATAATCTTCGCCGGTCAAGACCGAGCGCGCCCAACGTCGCAGGCACATCTCCGCATCGTCCGGGTGCAAGACCGGCTGCCAGCCCCAACCTTCGGTCTGCTCCATCGTCAGTCCCGTATACTCGAACCAGCGGCGATTGTAGTAATCGAGATAACCGTCAGGCCGCGCCGTCCAGACAATCTGCGGCATCGCGTCGGCCAGATAACGATACCGCTCTTCGCTCGCCTGCAACTCGGCTTCGGCCCGCTTGCGCTCGATGAACTGCCCGATTTGATTGCCCGTCGCGCTCATCATTTCCAGCAGGGCTTCGTCCGGCGATTGCGCTTGACGACTGAAGAACTCCATCACGCCGAGGGCTTCGCCGCCGATGAGCAGTGGAAAGCCGAAGGCGCTTTGTAGCTTATCTTTCAAGGCAGGGGCGCGGCGTTGGAACAGTTCGTCCTGTGTGATATTCGCAATCCAGAGGGGCGCGGCTTCGGCCCAGACGCGACCCGGCAATCCTTCAGCGCGCGAAAATTCGCTGTCACGACTGTGCGAGGCAAACTCCGACACGTCCGTCTCCGGCCTGTGCCAGATTTCAACACAACGCAATCTCGCGCGATGGCGGTCAACCTGCCAGAGGATGCCCATCTCCCAATCGAGTTGTTCGCAGACGGCTTGCAGGACACGGCGGGCCGCGTCTGCGACGCTCAAGGCTTCCGCCAACACGCGCGTGACGGCGTATTGCGCGGCCTGCCTTTGCTCGGCCCGCTTGCGCTCTGTGACATCGCGCGCGACGCCCGTGAAGAAGCGTTGCCCGTCTCTTGTGAACTCTCCGAAAGAGAGTTCGAGCGGAATCTCCCGGCCGCTCTTGTGCAGTCCGGGCAGTTCGACCGCCTGCCATGAGATATGCTTCTGCCCGGTTTCGACGTAACGCTTCAGACCTGCGCGATGCAGATGCCGCAGGTATTCCGGCATCAACATAGTCAAGGGCTGGCCCGTCATCTCTTTGACGCTGTGGCCGAAGATTTTCTCAGCCGCTTGATTGGCGTATAGAATCCGGCTCTCTTCGTCAATCGTGATGATGGCGTCCGAGGCCGTCTCTGCGACGATGCGATAGCGCTCTTCGTTCTCGCGAGAGGCGGAGCGCTTCTTCGGCAACAGTCGTCGCATGATTCTACTCATCTTTGAAAACCTCCCGAACGAAGTCGGGCCAGCATGGTTCGGCCAATCATTGTCGCGCCGATTATCCTTCAATGGTCGCAGGGAAAGCTATCCCGTTCAGTAGCCGCGCGTCAACGCCGCCGCCTCGCGCGCGCGCGAAGTCTGCAAAGCCATCGGCGGCTGATGAATTTTCGTGACATCAGTGAGAGAGTCTGCTAGGGTGCGTTTGATCGGCCTATCAAGGAAAGGAAAGGGAATCTATGGCAACCAAAAAGGGGAACACAAAATCAAGCGGCTCAAAGGGAAGCAAAGCAACGAAATCATCCGGCGGCGGCGGCAAGAAATCGTCCGGCGGCGCGAAGGGCGGCGCGAAGAAATCCGGCTCTGCGGGCGGCTCTAAAAAGAGCGGCGGCAAGAAGAGCGCAACCAAGCGGGGCGGCGGCAAGGGCAAGTCTCTGATACCGGAAGGCGCCAAGAAAGCGGTCGGCAGCATCCTGAGCGCCGCTGCTTCGGGCGCGCTCAAGGGCGCGGTTGAAGAGTTGGTTCCGCAGGTAGAGAAGGCAGCGGGCGTCAAGGCAAGCAAGAAGAGCAAAAAGAGATAGACGACTCGCAGCCTGTTTCCCTGCCGGGGAATTTAAGCAGGACAAAGAGGGCCGCGTCCCCGTTCACGGGACGCGGCCCTCTTTGTC
Source organism: Blastocatellia bacterium (assembly GCA_033855775.1). Taxonomy (GTDB): domain Bacteria; phylum Acidobacteriota; class Blastocatellia; order Pyrinomonadales; family Pyrinomonadaceae; genus DASVTR01. The sequence continues at coordinate 15,509 of JAWVFT010000023.1, forward strand.
ATCAGCGCGCCATGAAACGCGCGCGTCTGCGCTCGATGCGTCATGAAGCGACGACGCAGGCTTGAAGCCTTAAGAGCGAAGGGTTTGCTACTCTCCCATGATGATGATGTAGCACTCGCCCTGCAAATCTTCCGGCAGCTTATAACACATTAGTAAATTGCCCTTGATGTCCTGAACTTCCAAGCCTGTAATCTTCATCGTCGAAATCGGATTCGTAGCTTCACTGACTCTGCTGTAGCCTTCGCCGCCCGACGCGTCGTCGGTAAAGGGCGGGTCGAACGTGACGTTCATCGACCCGCCGGTGATGATGATTGGCTCTTGTCCAACCATCGCTTTGGCTTTATATTTTTTCATCGGCCTCTTTTTTCTGGTTGCCGTTTTTTTGGCTGCTGTTTTTTTGGTTGCCATGTGGTGGCTCCTTTGGGGCTAGAGTGGAATCACTTTAACTCAGCGAGGAGTTCGTTGAGCTGTTTGCGAGATAACTGAACGTCCGGCCGGTTGACGTAGCTTTGATAAACTTCCGCCGCCCATTTCTGCTGAAGAGCGGCCAGAGTTTCGGCGGCGCGCGTGGCGTATTCAAGAGCCTTCGAGCCGTCGCCCGTGCGGCGGGCTGCGCGGGCAGCCGTCAACCACGCGAGCCAGGCCGAAACCTGCTGGCCTTTGTCTACGAAGCTTGCCTGCGCGCGCAAAGCCTCCGTCAAGGCGCTTTGCGCTTCGCCGCCCTCAAGCGCCGCTTCGGCGAAAGCGAGCAGGGCTTCCGACAGCAACGCCGGGTCGCCGAGCCGCGCCGCCATCGCCACGGCTTCTTCGCAAGACTTTCGTCCCTCATCTTTCTGGCCGCTGAAAGATTGCGCCAGTCCTGAGATATAAGTTGCCCGCACGGCGACATCGCCGTTGGAGTTTCCGTTGAGCGCGAGGGCTTGCTGGCTTTCGCTTCTGGCGTCAGCGAAGCGAAGCTTGCTGAGCATCAGCGCGGCGTTGATTTGGCGTATGTTCGCCAGCAAAGTCTTGTTGCCGCCCTCAGGCTTGACGACCAGCGCGAGCGCTTGACGAAGGGCTTCATCCGCGTCGTCATAACGGCCCAACTGCCACATCACGTTGGCCCGCTCCATCAACACGTAGGGAATGCTCTTCTGGTCGCCGAGCATCTTCGTCAGAGCGTATCTCTCTTCAAAATGGCTGAGGGCTTCCGGGTATCTCTCCTGCTGCGCCAGCACGGTTCCGATGCCTTCATGAGAGAGCGATTTCTGCAAAGGGTCGTCCACGCGTTCGGCGGCTTGCAGTTGCTCTTGATAAGTATGAAGCGCGGCCTCGTAATTTCCCTTCGCCTGATAAGCGCGCCCGAGGAGCATCAACGCCTGCGAACTCTCTTTGCGATAGTTGCCCTGCTGGTAAAAGGGCAGAGCTTGTTCGATGTAGCGCACGGCTTCGTCTGGGTTGCTCTGCTGGACGCGGAGGCTGCCGAGCGAGAGCAGGGCGCGCGCTTCGTTGCGGCGGGCTTTGTAGCGCTGCGCGAAATCCAGAGCCTGCTTGAAATATTTGTCGGCTTCCGCATAATCGCCGCGCGACAAAAACGTGTTGCCGAGGTCAACGATTCCGCGCGCCGTCAGATTCTCCATCCCGTTCGTCTGCGCCAACTGAACGGCGTCGCTGGCAAACTTCTGCGCCTGCGCCGCGTCGCCTTCGTTCTGTAAGACGTAGACCATTTGCAACATGGTCTTAATCTGCTGAAACTGATTACGGCTGGCGCGCGAAAGGTCAAGAGACTGCTGCAACTGAGAGCGCGCGTCCTTGCTCTTGCCCAATTTGATGAGCAACGCGCCGCGCTGGAAGGAGACTTCCGCGCGCCCTTCGATGTTGCCGAAGGCTTGATAAATCGTCTCGGCTTTATCGAAGGCCGCGTTGGCGTTTGTCAAGTCCTGCTGGCGCGCGTAGAGCATCGCAGCGCGCAAGTAAGCGGTCGCATACTGCTGGTCAAGGCTCGTCGCCTTGAGATAACTTTCCAGAGCCTTCTGGCTGTCGTCCGCGTTTTCGTAGGCGCGGCCCAGGTCAACGTAGACGTGGGCTTGAGTGGGCAGCAGGCGCGCAATCTCGTTGTAGGCGACGACCGCCGGAGCAAAGTCGCGGCGGACGGTGGCGATGATGGCGTCCAGATAGAGCCGGTCTATGTTGGGCAGGGCGGAGCGGTCGCCGACCAGCGAACTGACGCGCAGCAGTTCGTCCTTCGCGCGCTCCGTGTAATCGAGTTCCATCCACGCTTCGGCCAGCCGCGCGTGCGCCAGCGCATACTGCTCGTCGGCGGCGATGGATTGTTCGAAAGCCCTGCTCGCTTGATAATAAGCTCCGTCGCGCAAGGCGTCCGTGCCCGTCTCATACCAACGTTGGGCTTCCGCCGACGGCTGATGAGCCTGCGGGCGCAGGGCGCGCACAATCAACCAGCCCGCCGTAATCGCCAACACGACAATCAACGCGACCACGCCGACGGGCAATCTTGGCCGCCGGAAAATGTCCGAGATTGTGTGCAGCGCGCTGGCCGTCTGCGCGCCGGGAGCGCGCGTGATTCTGTGCGCCCGCGTCTTGTCAAGGCTGTTATCCGCGAGGTCTGCCTGCGCCGCTTGCAGGTCGGCGATGAACTCCTGAGCCGATTGATAACGCTCGTCGGGCTTCTTCGCCAGAGCCTTGCGCGCCACGGCGTCGAGGCTCTTCGGCACATTGGGATTGAAGGTCGAAGGCGGCGCGGGGTCGTGATGGATGACGTTGTAAGCGATTTCGATGACGCCCGCGTTGGCCATGAAGAAAGCAGGCTTGCCGGTGACGCATTCGTAGAGCACTGCGCCGAGCGCGAAGAGGTCGCTGCGCGCGTCAACCGGCTCGCCCTTCGCTTGCTCCGGCGAGAAATAGAGCGGCGTGCCGATGACGATGCCGCTCTGCGTCTGCATCCCTAAGGTGCGCGCGTTCGGGTCAATTGATGACGAGTTCTCTTCGTTCAACTGCTTGGCGAGGCCGAAGTCAAGGACCTTGACTTGATCCTGCTCGTTGACGACGATGTTCGAGGGCTTGATGTCACGATGCACGATGCCGCGCCCGTGCGCTTCCGAGAGAGCCTCGGCCACGTCGATGATAATCTGCGCGACGCGCCCGAGCGTCAGGCTTTCGTCAGACAGCAGTTCGCTCAAAGTCTGCCCTTTGACCAGTTCCATGACGATGAAGGGCTGGCCGTCGGTCGTCTCGCCGTAGTCGTAGATGGTGGCGATATGCGGGTGGCTCAAGGCGGAGACGGCCCGCGCTTCGCGCAGGAATCTGGAATGAGCGGTGTGCTTATTGGACGCGCCGTTGGTCGGAAACTTGACGGCGACGCGCCTGCCCAACAGCGTGTCTTCGGCGATGTAGACGGCGCCCATTCCGCCCTCGCCGAGCCTGCCGGTAATGCGATAGTGAGAAATTGTTTGTCCGATCATGACAACGACGAAGCGAAAGCCGAAACGATGAAAACAGCGTGGGCCACATGCGCGGGTCTGGGCGTAGCGCGGCGCGGCGTGTGCGCAAGCCTTTGGGGCTGCATACTACGCCAAAGCCAATTGCATTTCAAGAACTCATGCATGAACGGGAAGCCGCAAGCCATGAGCATGCTGGCGCTTTGATGAGCCGTGAACAGCTTTTGTTTTTGTCCGAACTCTAACTCCTGACTTCTGGCCTCTGCTCTCCGCCTCCTGTATTCTGTGCTTATGTATCCGGCAGGAAATCTATTTCTGGAAGCGCCGCACGGACGCCTCGAAGCCATCTTGAAGGAGCCGGGGCGAACTGCTCCGCGCGGAGCGGCCCTTGTCCTGCACCCGCACCCGCTCGGCGGCGGGACGATGCACAACAAGGTAGTCTTTCGCGCCGCCAGCGCGCTCTCGGACGCGGGCCTCGTCACCTTGCGCCTCAACTTTCGCGGCGTCGGTCAAAGCACAGGCACACACGACGAAGGGCGCGGCGAGATTGAAGACGCGCGAGCCGGGCTCGATTACCTGTCCGCGCATTACGCGGCTGAGCCGATTACGCTGGCCGGTTTCTCCTTCGGCGCGCGCGTCGGCATGGAGGTCGGCATCAAGGATGCGCGCGTCCGCAGTCTCATCAGCATCGGCACGCCCGTCGATAAATACGACTTCACGTTTCTGGCCGCGTGCCGCAAGCCGATACTTTTTGTCCACGGCGACCACGACGAATTTGGCGGCCTCGAACGATTGCGCTCGCTCGTCGCAAGCCTTCCGCCGGAAGCCCGCGCCGGGTTGGCCGTCATCGAAAACGCCGGCCACTTTTTTGAAGGACGCTTGGACGAGATGAAGCGCGCCATCACAGACTGGATGAACGAAAGGATGAGAGACGAAGCCTGACGGCGTTGGCCTGCGCGCCCGCGCGCTTCATCTTTCCGAGCTATGCACGAATACACAGACCCGGCCATCCGCATCACCTTGCTGCCGCGCGACACCAATCCGCAAGGCACAATCTTCGGCGGCGTAATCCTGAGCTACATTGACATGGCGGGCGCCATCGAAGCCCACCGCCGGACGCACATCGAACGCTTCGTCACAGTGGCGATGCGCGAAGTCATCTTTCACAAGCCAGTCTTCGTCGGCGATCTCGTCAGCTTCTACGCCGAGACAATCCGCATCGGCAACACCTCCATCACCACGCGCGTCATCGTCGAAGCCGAACGCTACGGCGGAACCACACGCGACCGCATCCGCGTCACCGAAGCCGAAGTCGTCTATGTCGCCGTAGACGAGAAGCGCAAGAAGATGAAGATAAAGCAGTGACGAGAAAGACAGTGACAAGTGACGAGTGACGAGCAAGCAGCGATGAATGATGAGCTAAGAGCTATCTGCTTTTACTCATCACTCATTACTCATCACTAACTCGTCACTCGTCATTGCTTTACTTGTCACTTGTCACTCGTCACTTGTCACTGCTCTTAATTGAGGCGCGATTGGAGGCGGCGCAGGGCGGTGGCGGCCTGAGTGTAGCGCGGCTCTTGTTGGAGGGCGAGGCCGTAGTGTTTGGCGGCTTCGAGCAGGCGACCGCGTTGCTCGTAGACGCGGCCCAGATTCATGTGCGGGAAGGCGTAGGATTCATAGCGCGGGGCGACGAGGGCGCGCTTGAACCAGCGCACGGAGTTGTAGTAATCGCCCTGCGCGACGAGGTAACTGCCAATGTCGTTGTAGGGATTGCCGAGCGTTGAGTCAACGCGAATCGCTTCGAGACATTCGTTGATGGCGTCTTCGTAGCGATTCTGAAAGCTGTAGACCCAACCCAGAAAGGTGTGGGCTTCGGCGGTCGGGTAGGTGGCGATGGAGCGTTGATAAAGCTCTATCGCTTCCTCGTAGCTTTGCGCCTGTTGGGCCGCCAGAGCGCGCTCGAACAACTCAATGGCCGCGCGCTTGCGGCCTGTCGAAACGTCTTCGGGAAACATAATCAAACACCGAACGCTGAGCGAGGGAGAGAGCGCAGACGCGGGATGAAAGACGAGCTATCGAGAGCGAGGCTGTCGTTCGAGAGCAAGGCTCTCTCATCGCGGCGCGCTAGCGCTGTTCATCCTTCGATGGCTGCGCGCTTTGTGGTTCATCCTTTCTGGTGATTCTTCCTTCGATGCGGGGCGCGATGGTCTTCGCGGCGGCGATGGCCTTGCGCAGAGCTTCGGGCGCTTTCTCGGCCTGCTCCGCTTTGATGAGAAAACGCGCGCCGCGAAACATGTCGTAGCCGTCGCCGCCGTCTATGGCGACGAAGCTGCTGGTGGCGAGCGTGTAAAGCTTGCGGTCGTCGAGCGGTTGCCCGCCGACCGTCACTTCGATGACGCGCGAGCCTGCCGCGCGCGTCGCGTCGAAGGTGAAGCGAAGACCGGAGACTTGCGGAAAGCGTCCCGGCTCTGCGTCTTCTGCGCTGCGGCTGACGCCGTGTTCGAGAGCCTTGCGCAGGGTCGCTCCGCTGACTTCGAGCTTCACAACCGGATTTGGAAACGGCAGGATGGAGAGCACGTCGCGCTTCGTCAATTCGCCGGGACTGATGAGCGATTCGGCGCGAATCGAGCCGCCGTTCAAGAGAGCCACGTCGGCTCCGGTCGTCCGGCGAAAAGCGTCAGCGATGAAGTCTCCGATGTTGGTTTCGCGCGTGCGGTTCGCCTGCGTGCGCGCGTCCAGTTCGACATCCGTGCGCCCGACGAGCGCGCCGAGGTCGGCCAGCACAGACTTATACTTCTCCGTGACGGCGACGAACGAAGGGTCAGCCGGAATGTCGCTCGTCACCGGAATCACTTCCCAATCCATGCTCTCAAGCGCGCCGCTCGGAGCCTTGATGTTCAAGGTGATGCGTCCCATCTGGCGCGCGTCCGAAGTCATCTTAAAAATCGGCGTGTGGCCCGACAGCGATTCGAGCAACGTGTGTTCGTGGCCGCCGATGATGACATCAATCGGAGCGCAACGCGCCACGGCCTTGTCTTCGCGCATCGTCAGGTGCGTCATGGCGATGACGATTTGCGCTCCCGCCGCGCGCATCTCAGGCACGATGCGTCGCGCCGTCGCGCACACGTCCTCGAACTCAACGTCCGCGCCGGGGCGCGAAGTCTGCTTCGTCTCCGGCAGCACGAGCCCGAACAGCCCGACCTTCACGCCTTCAAATTCGCGTATGACGAAAGGTGGCGTGCCGCCGAAAGGCTTGCCCGTTTTCTTGTCGATGACGTTGGCGCCGAGCCACGTAAAATGTGATTCGTTGATGCGCTCGCGCAGGACTTCGGGCCCGAAGTCGAACTCGTGATTGCCGAAGACGGAATAGTCAAGCCCGACGGCGTTCCAAGCGTCTATCATCTGCTGTCCCTTGTAAGTGTTCGACTCGACGGAGGGCGAGATGGTGTCGCCGCCGAGCAGGAAAAGCGTGTTCGGCGAGTCGGCCATCAGTCGCTTGCGCAAGGTCAAGAGCCGCGCCAGCCCGCCCGTCGCGCCTCTGTCAACCGGCAAAAACTGGTAGACATCGTTGACCTGCAAGAGCGTCAGGCGAACTGTTCGCTCCGCCGTTGTTTGCGCCGCGCCGCTCAGAGCGACGCAGAGCGCGAAGGCCAACGCGAGCGCCACGCGGCTTGGCCGTAGGCGAAGAAAAGGCATCAAGTTTATCCTCCCAGAAAATCTGCGCAAGCGCGGCGCGCGTTTTCGTTTTGCGGGCGCGCTCCTGCCGCCTGGCGGCTAGTGGCTGACGAAGGCTTGGATTATACTCGCCCCTCGCAACGCGCGACAATTAAGCACACAGCAGCCCCTCGGCGACAACCATATTTTTATGAAAACTCGGAACACTTTAACCATCGAGACGGCAACCGAACTGCCCGCGCCCGAAGCGTGCGACGCCGTGGCCGTCTGCGTTTTCACGAACGAGCCGCGCGCCTCAAAGGCTGGCGGCGAACTGTCCGGTGTCGTCGAGGAACTCGTCGGCGCGGGAGAATTTAAAGGCGAAGCGGAGACATCAGCCCTGCTTCACACGGCTTCGACAAACGGCGCGGCGCAGCGGCGTCTGCTGCTGGCCGGTCTTGGCGCGCACGAAGATTTCACGCTTGCCGTGCTCAGACGCGCCGCCGGAATGATAGCGCGGCAGGCGCGCTCGGCGCAGGTCAAACGTTTGTGCTTCGTCCTGCCTTCGTCAAACGACGAAGCGAGCGCGGCGCAGGCCGTCGCCGAAGGCGCGCTGCTCGGCGATTACGAAAACGACTTTTATCAAAATCAAGATGAAGACGAAACTCAACTCGAACGCTTAACGCTCGTCGTCTCTGAACAGAGCGAAGGTTTGCGCGCGGCCATCGAGCGCGCGACAATCATCGCTGAATCAGTCAACTGGACGCGCACATTGGCGGACGAGCCGGGCGCGAATCTGCCGCCGCAAGAGTTTGCGCGGCGCGCCGCTTTGATGGCCGAAGAGTTTGGCCTGAAGGTCGAGTCGCTCGGCGCGGATGAAATCAGAGAGCGCGGAATGGGCGCGCTGTGGGGCGTCGGGCAAGGGTCGAACGAGCCGCCCGCGCTCATCGTCATTCGCTACGAGCCTGACGGCGGCGCAGGTGAAAGCGTCGCCGGTAAGGATGTCGCGGACGCCGAAGAGTTGTGGGCCTTCGTCGGCAAGGGCATCACGTTCGACACGGGCGGCATCTCGCTCAAGCACGGGCTGGATATGTGGGAGATGAAGTCCGACATGGCAGGCGGCGCAGCCGTCCTCGGCGCGCTGCGCGCCATAGCGCAACTCAAGCCGCCGCGCCGCGTCGTCGGCATCGTCCCTTCGGCGGAGAACATGCCTTCGGGCAGCGCCATCAAACCCGGCGACGTAGTGAAGACGCTCGCGGGCCACACGATTGAGGTCGTTGACACGGACGCCGAAGGCCGCCTCGTCCTCGTTGATGGCATAGCCTACGCCAAGCAACTCGGCGCGGCGCGCATCGTTGACCTTGCGACGCTGACTGGCTCAATCATCGTCGCTTTAGGCGACCATCGCGCGGGTCTTTTCAGCAACGATGATGCGTGGGCGAAACGCTTGAGCGAAGCGGCGGAGCGCGCGGGCGAACCCGTCTGGCGCATGCCCGTCAGCGACGACTACAAGAAGCGCATCGAGAGTCCCATCGCGGATTTTAAGAACTACGGCGGTCGCCCGGACGCGACGGCGGCGGCTCTGCTGCTCAGCAAGTTCGCGGACAAAACCCCTTGGGCGCATCTGGACATCGCCGGAACCGCGTGGCACGACCACGCCCGACCGTACGCGCCCGAAGGAGCATCCGGCGCAGGCGTTCGCACGCTGGTCGAACTCGTCTGCGGCGAAGCTCAGACTGTCGAGAACAACGAACGATGAAAGCTTTGACTACGAACGATGAAAGCCTTTCGCGCAAGCGACGCGATGATGAAAGTCTTGCTCGAAAGTGACGAATGATGAAAGTCTTGCTCATCGGTTTGGGCGGGCTGCTCGGCACGCTCGGTCGCTACTGGCTGGCGGGCCTTGTCGGTGAACGCTACGGCGAGTCGTTCCCTTTGGGAACGCTGGCGGTCAATCTCGTCGGCTGTTTTCTGGCCGGGCTGCTCTTTTATCTGATGCAGGAACGCCTGCTCGTCAACCAGACTTTGCGCGCCATCGTCATGATTGGCTTCCTCGGCGGCTTCACCACCTTCTCCGCCTACGGGCTGCAAACTTTCACGCTCCTGCGCGACGGCCAATTCGCTTTCGCGGCTCTCAATCTTCTCGTCTCAAACGCGCTCGGACTGCTATTGGTCTGGGCCGGTTACACGCTGGCGAAAGCTTTCTGAGAGACTCGGCGAAGGCATGAAGCTTAACGACCGGCATGACGCTCGACGACTGGCTGAACCGCGCGGGCTGACAACGAAGCGAGCCTGCATCTTGACCTTTGACTTGCTCTCTCTCAACCATTGACTTGCTGTGTCTTGACTGTTGACTTTAAACGATGTCGCTTGATGAAACGATTTTCCTGACGGGGTTTCCCGGCTTTATCGCCGGGCGGCTCGTCGCGCGGCTGGCGGCGGAGGGCGCGCGTTTCCTGCTGCTCGTGCAGCCCGCGTTCATCGAGCGCGCGCGCGAAGATGTGGCGCGCATCAGTGCCGAGGCCAACCAGCCCGCCGATAATTTCCGTCTCCTCGCGGGCGACATCACGCAGGCAGACCTGGGACTTCAACCGACAGACCTCGCGCTGGCACGCGCCGAGACGACCGTGCTCTTTCATCTCGCCGCCATCTACGACCTCGCGGTCGCGCGCGACCCGGCCCTGCGCGTTAACCTCGAAGGCACGCGCCACGTCAACCGCTTCGCGCGCTCACTCAACGGCCTGCGCCATTATCACTACGTCTCGACCTGCTACGTCGCGGGCCTACGCACCGGAGTGATTCTGGAAAGCGAACTGCGACACGAGGCGGGCTTTCGTAATTACTACGAAGAGACGAAGTATCTGGCCGAGCTTGAGGTCGAAGAGTTAAAGAACGATTTGCCGCTGACGATTCATCGCCCCTCCGTCGTCTGCGGCGATTCGCAGACGGGTGAGACGGCGAAGTACGACGGCATCTATTATCTGATTCAATATCTGCTGAAGAGTCCGCGCCTGCTCTCGCTCGTCAACATCGGCAACCGTCGCGTCCAACTCAATCTCGTTCCCGTGGATTTCGTCGTCGAAGCGATGGCGCGGCTCGCCAGAGAAGAGCGCGCCGTCGGCGCAACCCTTCAACTGGCAGACCCCGCGCCGCTCACTTCCGGCCAACTCTTCGACGCCATCGCGGGGACGGTCGCCGGACGCGCAGCAAAACTCAAGCTTCCCGCCCCGCTCGTCAGAACATCGCTTTCGCTCCCCTTCTCTCCCAAACTGACCGGGCTGCCGCGCTCCGCCGTCCCCTATTTTTTCCTCAGCCAGACCTACGACACAGAGAGAGCGCGCCAACTGCTCCAACCCCTCGGCGTCAACTGCCCGCCCTTTCCCTCTTACGTCAAAGCCCTCGTCCGCTTCGTCGCCGAACATCCGAAACTTTAGAAACAATGGATAGCCAGCGACTCTTAAAGTCTGCGCGACGCGCGCAGCCGTGACAGGCAAAATCTTTTAGCTCCGCCTTCATCATTCCTTGTTAGCTCAGCCTTCATCGTTCCTCGCCCCGTTTGTCGTTTCGCCCGCTTGACAAAAATGCGATTTAGAATTATTCTAAATCCAGATTAAAACAATCATGGCTAAAGACACAGGAGATCGGGGTGGCGTTGAGACGCTGACACCGCAGCGCGAGACAGTGTTGCGCGTGATTCAGGATAGCGAAAACCACCTGACGGCGAGCGAGATTTTCGAAGCGGCGCGGCGGCTCAGGCCGACGATTAGCTACGCGACCGTCTACAACTCTCTGCGTTACCTGAAGGACTCAGGGTTAATCCACGAGATTCAGTTCGGCAACGGCGCGAGCCGCTATGACCGCGAGACGACGCGGCACGACCATGCGATGTGCACGCGCTGCGGCAAGCTGGTGGACTTCGACCTGGATTTATCGAAGGAACTGATGCGCGCGGCAGCCAGACGTTCAGGCTTTAAGGCCCAAGCCGTGCGCCTGACGCTCCACGGCCTCTGCCCCGTTTGTCGTTCTCAGCCGTGAAGCAGCGAGGCCGCAGGGGACTCTCGCGCGGCACATAATATTTGACGCTTGACCACGCGAATGCGCGTTCGGTCAGCGTCAGTTGATGAAACTAACTTTCTTGAAAGGGATGAATTAATGCAAGCGACAGCGACAGCAGTTGAAAAAGCGATGGTCGGACAGCCGGCGCCGGATTTCGATATGGCTTCGACCAAAAATCTGGAATCGTTGAACGAGAACGTCAAGCTTTCGGACTACAAAGGACAATGGGTGGTGTTGCTTTTCTACCCGCTCGATTTCACCTTCGTCTGCCCGACGGAGTTGACGACGTTTAGCGACCGCTACGAAGATTTTCAAGGCATCGGCGCGGAGATTATCGGCGTCTCGACCGACTCGGTTTACTCGCACCGCGCGTGGATTAACACGCCGCGCGACAAGGGCGGCGTCAGCGATTTGAAGTACCCGCTGGCGGCGGATTCGACCAAGCAGGTGGCGAGCGACTACGGCGTGCTCATCGAAGACAAGGGCATCGCTCTGCGCGGCCTCTTCGTGATTGACCCCGAAGGCGTCCTGCGCTACAAGGTGATTCACGACCTCAACATCGGTCGCTCGGCGGAAGAGACGCTGCGCGTCATCCAGGCATTGCAGACCGGCGGCCTCTGTCAGGCCGAATGGAAGCCGGGACAGGAAACAATCAAGGGTTAAGAACAGTGACGAGTGACGAGTGACGAGTGACGAGCAGGAACAAGTTTTTAACTTGTCACTCGTCACTCGTCACTTGTCACTGAGGTACAGATTATGCCAATGAGAATCGGGACGGAGATGCCGTCTTTGGACGGCGCGACCGAGTGGTTTGGAGCGACGCAGGCCCACGCTGAAAGCGAGAGCCGGAATCGCCCGACGCTCGTTCATTTCTGGTCTGTCAGTTGCGGCATCTGCAAGCAGAACATGCCGCGCGTCGGCGAATGGCGCGACCAGAAGCGCGAAGACGGCTTGCGCGTCATCGCCATTCACATGCCGCGCTACGAAGCCGACACGGACACGGAAGCCGTGCGCGAGGCCATCGCCAAGCACGGCATCACGGAGCCGTGCGCGATTGATAACGAGCACAAGCTGCGCGACGCCTTCAAGAACGAACAAGGCTACGTGCCCGCTTATTATCTCTTCAACGCGGAGGGCAAGCTCAAGAGCTTCGCCGCCGGAGAGCGCGGCCTGCACATGCTGCAATCCGCGCTGGACAGACTGCTCGCCGCGACAGCGAAGCAGGAAGCCACGGCTTAGCAGAGGCGCGGAGCCTTGCGTCTTGAATGAGGAATGAAAGAGAGCGGAGTTGAATTTTAAATTCGCGCCCCGCGTTCTCTGCTTATCAGGAGGTCTGCTGTTGTGTTGAGAGTAAAGTTGAAGAGAATGAGCGCGGCATTGTGTGCGCTCATGATGCTGGCGGGAGCGGCGATGGCGCAGAGCGAAGCGCGTTACAGCGAGTTGCCGGAATTTCATCAAGTCAACCAGCAACTCTATCGCGGCGCGCAACCGCGCGACGGCGGGCTGCGCAAGTTGAAAGAGCTTGGCATCAAGACCGTCATCAGCCTGCGCGGCGAAAACGAAATCACGACCGACGAGCGCAAGGAAGCCGAAAGCCTGGGGCTGCATTATGAGAGCGTTCCGCTGCCGGGCTTGAACCGCCCTTCGAGCAAAGATGTCGAGCGCATACTGGCTCTCATCAACGCTCCTGAAAATCAGCCGGTCTTCGTCCATTGCAATCACGGCAAAGACCGCACGGGGACAATCGTCGCCGTCTATCGCATCACGCACGACGGCTGGACTTCGGAGCAGGCGAAGGCCGAAGCCAAACGCTACGGGATGAGTTGGGTGCAACGCGGGATGAAGGATTTCATCTCGGACTATTACCGCGATTGGACGAAGCGGAAAGCGACCGGCGTTTATCAAGACGATGGGACGACAGAGAAGCTCTCAGGCTTGAGCCTCAGTGCTTTCATTCCTCGTTCGTCCGGCGTCCCGTTTGCGCTCATCAGCTTTTCGTAAAGTAACCGATGATGAGCGAGAGCAGGTAGAGGCTGAGCACGATTGAGCCGACGAGCAGCGCGAGCAGAACAAGGATAATCACGCCGACGAAAAGCCAGTCGCTCGTCCTTCCCTGCTTCGCCTCGGCAGCCGTGACGGTCGCCCGCTGGCGCAGCAACTCGACGTTCATCTCGTTTGACTTCCATGCAAAATCGAAGATGTCGCCGACCAAAGGGATTGAGCCGAGCACATAGTCCACGCCGATGTTGAGGCCCATCCGCAGCAGCGTCACTTTAGGCACGCGGTAGCGCACGCCCGCCGCCAGAATGTAGAACGAGACGAGCGAAGTCGCAGTGTCGCCGATGCCCGGAATCAAGCCGACGAGCGCGTCCAGGCCGAAGCGCCAGCCGACGCCCGGAATGCGAAACAGCCCGTCCATCAAGTGGCTCAATTTATCGAGACTCTGCTCGACCTCAGTCTTTGAGTAGCGCGCCGCGCGTTCATCGCCTCGCGCGCCGCGCAATATCGCCGCCTTCTCTTTCATCTCTTGCCGAATCCTTGTCGTCATCGTCCGCGCCTGTGTCAACGTATGCGTGACGCGCGACGCTGCGTAAGCCAACATACCAATCGGGGATGCATTCATCATACGGGAAGAGCGTTGACGACGCCAACGCTTGATGACAGACGAGAGACTATTCCGTAGACGACGGCGTGGCGGCGAGGGCGGCTTTGATTCGGGGAACCGCTGCGATGCGGTTGAATGAGCGGTTGCGGCTTTTACTTTTGCGCGGCGTAGGATTTCGGGTCTATCGCCGTGTTCGTCTCGAAATCGAATCCTAAGGCGGGAGAATCTTTTTCTTGATAATAGTTGAGCAGCAGGTAGACCTTTGAGCCGTCGTTTGACCAGACGAACCTGCCGCCGTCTGCTTCCGTCAAAGAGTCGCCTATCGCGCCAATCGTTCGCCAGATGATGGAACGCGGTCGTCGCGCGATGAGCACGCCATTGACATCAATCCAGGCATTGAGCGGAACCAGCCGCGCTTCCTTCGAGCCATCCGCCGAGACGCTGGCCGCAATCTTCACGTCTCTTGAGAAACGCCCGAAATTTACGACGCTTGAATTGAGAGCCAACAACAAGAGCAACTCGCAGACGAGAATCAAGGCTTGCTTCCTGAAGGAAGATTCCTTTGCTGAACGCGGGTTGAGCAGGAAGCGAAAATTCAGTAGATGCTCTACTGTCAGAGCGACGACGAAAGCGGCTATCATCCAGAAAGCGGACATCAGCGCGCTCTCAAGTTGCGGGTCAATGACCGGCCAGCCGGGTTCCAGCGAAGCCTTTTTGAAAACGCTGGTCGCCGTCCAACATTCAGTCCACGCAAGCAGAATCACGGCCTGAAAGATAAGCAGCCCACGGAGCATCGCCCTGACCAATTTGCTTTGATGAAAAAACCTGACGCCGAAAGTGGCAAGCAGGGCCGTGAGGGCGAGCAACACGCGGGGCGTAACCAGCCCTAAGGGCAGGCCGACTGCGAAGAGCGCAAAGCCGACCCGCTCGCTGCGAACGGCCATAATCGCCGGCGCAGATAAGGCAAGGACTATCGCTATTCGCTGAATATTTTTGCTCTCCATATTGCGCCGCCGACTTATCAGAAACTAACGCTCCGATGCAACCGCGTCGAGCATAAAGCGCTCCGGCTGGATTCCCAAAGAGAGCGTCGAAAGAATTGTTGTCGAGGCGTCAGAGTTCGGATGTATACTCGTCTCCTTTTGTGCCGGAAGAGAGATTGATTGAGGGGTCAACTTAAAAGAGATGCCAGGCTAAAGGAGAGCTATCGTGAGCGAAGAGCGCGAGCAAGAGAAACCGGAGGGAGAGAAGAAGCCGGAGGAGAAAGAGAAGCCAAATCGTTTGGAGTCTGTGGCGAAGTTGGTGGGCATCATCGGCGGGTTGATAGCCGTCTTCGTCGGCATCTACCAGTTGAGCCAGGGCGCTTATCAAAACGCCAGAGACTTGCGCTGGAAGCAGGCGGAGTTGGCGCGCGAGATGGTTCTCAAGATGATGGACGACGAAGGTTGGAAGGCGATGGAGATGATGGATTGGGACGACGAAGGGCGCGATTATGAGATTAACGGGCAGAAAGAAAAAGTCAACGCCAATGCCGTCTACGCCGCGCTGGAAAAACATGAGAGCACGGACAAGGACAGGTACATCATCGACCGTCTCGACCGCACGTTCTTTTTAGTCAGCCAGCTTCAGGCCGCCGTCCGCTCCGACCTCGTTAAGCTCGAAGACGTGCGCTTTCCCTTGAGCTGGTATGCGGCCAAGCGAATGTGTCCGCGCAAGCAATTGTTCGAAGAGTACATGAAAGAGAACGCGGCGCCGGAGACGCTGCTCTTTTTTCAAAGCCTTGAGGAATGGCAAAAATGCAAATGAGCGCGGCTGTCAACAGCGGTGAAGAATCAACAGACGGCATCGGAAGCTTCCGACAGCTTGCGTTTACACAGGCCGTAGGTTTGGGAGTTAAAGTTGTGGGGGCGCGAATTTGACAAACCGACTCCGAACCAGAAAACTAAGAAGCGACCGCAGCAACCAAAGCTTATTGACGGAGCATGAAAGCAGAAGAGATGGACGAGAAGAACAGAATCAGGGAACAAGATAGCGCTGAACTGCGCCCAACGGATTTAGCCATCCGCGTGAACAACGTTTTGACCAACGACCCGTGCGCGTTGTGCGGCGAGGCTACAGACCCGACCGGCATCGACCTCTATCTGGCGGACAAGCCCGCGCTCGTCTGCCACGCCTGCGGGCTGCTGCACGCTCCGGCCCTCGTGCGGCTGCTTGATTTAGCGAGCGCGGCCAACACCTTCGTCAGAGCCGAGTATGAGATGTACGGAGTGCAGTCGGACGAGAAGCCCGCTTGACGAAGAAGCCGCAAGCCAGAAGCGGGAACGACGCGACGAGGAATGAAAGCCTTGCTCTTAATCGCTCATCCTTCATCGCGGCGCCGCTGCTTCGTCGTCTCTGCGGCTCAGCTTGTCGTCGTCGTCGTCAAGCGGCTTTCTGCTTGTAGGCTTTCTCCGCGTTATGGAATCTGGTCATGATGTAGCCAACCCAGACGAGGACTAAGATAATCAGCAGAATGATGAGCCCGACGGCGAGCCATGTGCCGACCACGCGACCGATGAAGCGTAGGAAGGGATTCAGGTCGACGAAGTAGTAGGCGAGCACGAAGGGCAGCGCGCCGAGGGCGATGAAGAGATACGGGCGCAGGAAGCGGTCAAGCGTCATGCGACGCTTTGCGAGCAGGTCAAAGCTCTGCCGTTCGCCGCGCGCGTCCTGCGAATAGCGGCGCGGGCGAATCTTCCAGACGGACAAGGGGACGAGCGGAAAGCCGAAGAGCGTCACCCAACGCGAGGCTTCGTAGTGGCCGTCTTCGACCGGGCGATAGTCAAGCAGCATGATGCCGCAGCCGTTGAAGGACGTGGTGCGCGTCGGCGTCGTTATCTCTTGAATGTCATCGTTGATGGCCGACAAGCGTTCCTGTAGCAGGCGCAACTGCTCCTCCGGCGTCGCGGCGGACGAATCAGCCGGAGCAGGCGGCAGCGGCGCGTCGCATTGTTGGCAGTTGGCCTGAGCGAGCGGGTTCGCAAACTGGCAGGCGGGGCATTCGACTTGATTCATAGCTTGGATTTTTACCGGCGGCGCGAACTAAAGTTGGACGAACGTTTTACCTTTGCTGGCTGTAAAAAGCAAACCGGAGGACGAGAGCGCGGCGGTTCATTTGCTTTTCGCGCGCGCGCGGGTTATGTTATGCGCAACCGGGATGGAGGATGAACTTCTCCGTCTCAGTGGTTGCTGGGGTGAGGACAGTAGCCACATTAGAACAGGCGCGAGGCTTCCAAAAGCTGCCGCGCCTGTTCGCTTTTATGGCTCATCATCCGCGTTTGATAAAACTGCTGAACGAAAAAACTTGAAGACAGTTGACGACGACAATCAGGCTCAACGGATTCGCGTCATCTGCTGCCAGAAGAATTTTCCGAGCCGCGCAAAGGCGTTGCCGTCGTTGCCCTTGCTGATGTTTGGGTTGAGGCCGAGGGCGAGGGCGAGTTCGGGGTCTGGCGGGGCGATGTCTTCGTCGCCGCGTTTGCTTGAGAGCCAACGATTGAAAGTGCGCGCGACGGCGCGACGCTCTGCGAGCGGTGCTTCGGCGATGAAGGCTCCGCGCAAATCATCCATCTCCGCAATCTCCAGCATGTTCGTCTGATAGTAACTCCTCAGAGCGGCGAAGAATTTTTCGTCGCCCATCAACTGCCTGAGAGCCGCGAACATCAACGCGCCCTTGCTGGCGACGATGGCCGAGTACTGGAAGAAGTTGCGATACTCGCGCGCCGCGCGGTCGGCCGCCATGTCTTCGCCGCCAAACGTGCGATAGACTTTGTAGACGCCGCGCAGTTGGTCGTTGAGCGCTGTAGCGGCGCGCTCTTCGCCGTGCGCCTCTTTGTAATAGAGCAGCGCAGACCACTGCGCCAGAGCTTCGTCCAGCACAGGCTCGCGCTCAGGATTATTGCCGACGGTCGCGCCCCACCATTGATGCGCGGCGACATGCGCGACCGCAAATTCCAGACTGTCTTCGAGCGAGGCGCGCTGGTCGCGCACGAGTTCCGGCAGGTTGCGCATCAAGGGCGAATCGAAGTCAACATAGAACGCGCTGGCGATGACGCCGAAGCCCGTAAACTCCGCGCTGCCCAAGCCGGCGACGAGCGGCGCGTCAACGATGCTGACGGTCTTGAGCGGCAGCTTGCCGAAGCGCGCGACGTAAACGCGCACGGCCCCGGCGGCAGCCGCCAGCACGCGGCGTCCGACCGCTTCATGCTCTGCCATGTAGACGGATTGAACCTTCACCTCACCGACAGTTTGTTGTGAGGAGCGCAAGCTTCGTCCGGCGACGATGGCAAAGTCGCGCAAGTTCTCGCCCGCGAACTCGCGCCGCGCCAGGTTGTCGGAGCGCGCCTCGTTAGCGCTTCTCTCAACCATCGCGCCGGAAGAGAAGAGTTGCACGTCGGCGGGCGCGTCAATCGTGACGTGATAGTCGGCTGTGTCGGCGAAGACTTTATCGCCGATGCCCGCTTCGATTTTGCGCAGCCAGTCTTCGCCGTCGCGGCTCGCCAGCACAGGATACGCCGTGCCGAGCAGCATCACGCCGCGACAACGAAAGTTGAGGTCACGCGCGCGGCGCGCTTCGCGTTCGCTGCGCAAGACGGCCCCGACCTGTTGCAGCACATGCGTCACCAGCCCCGTCTCTTCCGGGTCAATCTCAGGCACGCTGCCTTTGAATTTCAAGATGACTTCGACGCTTGCGCCCACCGCCACAGGCTCGCGCAGGTTAAGGCGCAAGACCGTCGCGCCGTCGTCAAACGCGAACACGAGCGGCGCGCCCGTCGCCGCCGCGAGGGCTTCGGTCACTTCGAGGCGCGGCTCGTCTGGAACTGCGGTCGGGCCGGCGGGCGACGAAGGAGCGGAGCGAGCGCGCAGGTTCGAGTAGAGATGAAAGTAGATGACGGAGGTCGGGCGATTATCTTCGTTGACCCATCGGACACGCTCGACGCCCGTGTAGGCGCGCTCGTCAAAGTCGAGCGTCAGTTGAATGTCATAACGCGCTCGCTCGGTCGCGTTCGGCGCGCGCGCGGCGGAAGGCTTGGGCGCGTTCGTTTGCGCCGACATGGCGGCGAGCGTTCCGGCGATGGCCCATGCGATGACAAGCAAGCTCGCGCGGCGCGCGAAGCCGCGTCGTCTGGCGCGACGTGCGATGACGGGCAAGCTTGCTCCGGCGATGACGAGCAAGCTCGCTCTGCTTGCCAGCCTGCGCCCGCCGCATGGTTGTCCGCTCGTTCGCTTCAACGTTCCGCTCGTTTCTTCTTCGTAGCGTTGGCCGGAGTCTTTTCCGTTCGCTCGCGTGTGCCATCGGTTCTTGATGCGGGGCGCGACATCTCGCTGACGGTGATGCTGCGAATCACGTCGCCGCGCATCAGTCTGTCAACGACTTCCATGCCGCTTGTGACGCGGCCAAAGACGGTGTAGCCGCCGTCCAGATGCGGCTGCGGCGAATGCGTGACGAACCACTGCGAGCCGCCCGTGTCCTTGCCGGAGAGAGCCATGCCGACCGCGCCACGGTCGTAGCGCGCTTCGTTGATTTCGCAGCGAATCTGGTAGCCGGGGCCGCCGTTGCCATCGCCGCGCGGGTCGCCGCCCTGCACGACGAAGTTCGGGACGACGCGATGAAACGTGACGTTGTTAAAGTAGCCGCGAGCCGCCAGGCGGACGAAGCTGTCAACCGTCAAGGGCGCGTCATCAGGCAACAACTCGATGGTGAAGGAACCCTTGTCGGTCGTGACCGAGGCGAAGACTTGCTTGCCTGCGCGGGCCAGCGCGCGTTGATAATCGGTCGTCGTGTTCTTAGTTTGAACGGTCGAGATGCGCGCTTGAAAATCGCCCGCGCCCATGGCCTTCAAGAGCGCGACGGCGCGACGCCTGAGCAAGTGGTCACTGGCGTCGAGCGCGGTCTTGAGAGCGTCGCCCGCGATAGTAGCTTTCTGTTTGCCGAGCGCGTCCAGAATCGCCAGCGCGGCGTCGCTCAGTTCGTCACGATAAGCATCGGGCAGGGCCGCGGCCAGCGCGCGAGCGTTGGCATCGTCAGCCGGAAGCTCGCCCAACGACTGCGCGGCAGTGGCGCGCACGATGACATCTTTGTCATTCAATCTCTTGCGCATCAACTCGCCTAGGTCGTTCGGCTTGAAGGCCGCGAGCGCCGTCAGCACGTCCGGCACGGCGAGCGCGGGCAGACTCGCGTCGTCGAGCATCGAGCGCAAGCTAATCTGCGCGTCGGCCTGAAGGCTGACGATAGTGCTGCCAGCCGCCTCCGGCGTCATCGCCGCGAAATCGCCTAGCCCTTGCGCGAGGCTTGAGACTTGCCGCCAATCTCTCGTCCCACCGCCGCGCGCCGTGCTGCCCGACAATCTTTCAGGATTGCTCTCGCGCAAGTAGATGGCGGGCGCGATGCTCGCAAACGCCATCTCGATTTCGGGAGCGGCCCCGCCCTCCGCGCGACGAAACTCGCGCAGCCATGCGACGGCGCGTTCGTCGCCCGTGTTCGGCAGTGCTCGACTCAAAGTGGTCGCCAGTTCCAGCAACTCGCCCGTCTCCGCGGGGTGCGCGACGTTGCTCGTCTTCGCTGCGAGGTAAGAGGCCGTGAGCGATGCCGCGCGCTGTAATAAAGCGGCGGCCGCGCGCGCGTCTTTCAGCAAGCCGAGAGCGCGAATCGCGCTGATGCGAACGCGCTCGTCCGGGTCGTTGACGCTGCGATTGAGCAACGCCTCGAAGGCTTCTTTATTTTCCGCTATGCCGAGGGCGCGCGCGGCGTTGGCCCGCACGACCGCGTTGTTGTCGCCGAGCAGCAGTTCGCGCAGCTTGTCGCCAGCCTCTTTCGCGCGCAGTCGCGCGAGCGTGTTGGCCGCGTCGGCGCGCGTGCGCCAGTCCGCGTCCGAGAGAAAGCGCGCGACCGCCGGGCCTGCGTTGGCGGGGCGCGCGCGCAGCACAGCGGTCAATCCAAGCAACACGACTTCGCGGTCGGGCTTCGGGCTGCGGCTCGCTTCCGTCACAAGCGCGCTTAAAATCAACGCGCCCCATTCGCGCCCGCGCCCTTCGTCTGCCTGCGGCAGCGCGGCCACAATCTTGCCGAGCGCTTCGATACTGCTGGCGCGCACCTCATCAGATTTAGCGGAAAGCTGCGCGACGAGAGCGTTCGCTCCCGCCGCCGATTCCGTTTCGCCGAGAGCAAAGGCGGCCATCGCGCGCACGCTCTGTTCCTTGTCGTTTTGCAGCAGCGAAATCAGTGAAGCGACCGAGCGTTCATCGCCGATGCGTCCCGTGGCAAGCGCGGCGCGACGGCG
Source organism: Blastocatellia bacterium (assembly GCA_033855775.1). GTDB lineage: Bacteria > Acidobacteriota > Blastocatellia > Pyrinomonadales > Pyrinomonadaceae > DASVTR01. The sequence continues at coordinate 36,580 of JAWVFT010000023.1, forward strand.
CACGCGCGCGTCTGTGTCGAAGAGCAGCACGCCCAAGTCTGAAGACTCCCAACGCCGTTCGTCCTCCGCGCGCATGATGCGCAGCAAAGTCTCTTCTGGAACCGGACGCGCGGGCGCTGCCGCCGCAGCCTTGCGCTCCGCAGGCTTCGTCTTTTGTCCCGCCGCCTCGCCTTGCCAGAGCAGCAGGAGCGCGCCAGCCAAGAGCGCTGGAAGAATAAGGACGACGCGGCGCGAAAGCGTCAGCAACAGTGCGCTTCGATGTTTGTGCGGGCGATGATGTTTTGTCATAGCAAACGGGCAACGGCGGGCAGGTTCATGATAACACTGAAAAGGCCGCGCTGCGTCACGCTCAGGGGAGATGAGAGTATGTATCAGGGAGAGGCGTCGCTTCTGTCAAGTTCTGAGGCGCGGCGCAAGCGTGTTTCATGCTCCGCGAAGAGCAACTTTCGGCTTGCATAGAATGGCGTCATCTGTCAGAGTTTCGCTGCGCTCATGGCGCGTCATTGATTCAACGGGGCCGCTCTTTCAAGGTTGGTTCGCAAACTTTAAGCTCTGGCATCGCTCTTGCCAGCGCGCAACCCACGATGTTGTGTGTAAACCGAAAGCTCAACCGGAGAAGATGTATGCTCAAAAAACAACTATCATTAGCGCTCGTCGTCCTGCTCGCAAACGTTCTCATCGCCGCGCCCGCGGCAGCGCGCCCGCAAAACAATAATCAGGAGCAGACGGTCGGGAAGATAAAGGCCAAGATTGCGAAGATAGGCGTCGGGTCGAAGGCCCGCGCGTCCGTCAAGTTAAAAAACGGCACGAAGATTAAAGGCTACATCGCGGAGGCGCGCGCCGATGATTTCGTGATTCGTGACCGCCAGACGAACGACCCGCGCACCGTCGCTTATGATGAGGTCGCAAAGGTAGACAAGACCGGCGGCCATTCGAGAGCGAGGAATATCACCATCGGCGTCGCCATCGGCGTCGGCGTAACCTTAGCAATCTTAGCGGCCATCATCGTTCATTCATTAGACTGAAGCCACGCGCGGGACACGCGCGCCTTCAACTTTCGCTCACGCTCTGTTCGCTGACGCGCTCGATTTCAACGAGCGCGTCGTAGAAGGTCGCGCCGCCGCCCATGTCCGTGAGGGCTTGCGAAGTCAACTGGTTGATGTTGACGAGTCCGGGCGAGAGCTTGTTCCACCAGACAGACGGAGAGACGACGACGCCCGCGCGGGCGCGCGTCGTCACGACCGCCGCCAGTTCGCACGAGCCGCGCTCGTTGAAGGCGCGCACCCGCATGCCCGTCTCTATGCCGCGCGCCACGGCGTCGTCTGGATTAATTTCGACGAAGGGGCGAAGCTCCTGCCGCAGTTGTTTGGGAAGATTGGCGAAGCTGGAATTGAGAAAGGCGTGCGCCGCAGGGCTGACGAGGGCGAGCGGGTAACGCGCGGCCAACTCCGGCGCGCTCTGCTTTGACTCAGAAGGCGCGATGAAGTCCGGCGCGCCGTCCAAACCAAGGGCCGCGACCGCTTCGGAATAAAGCTCGCACTTGCCGGAAGCGGTCGGGAAGTTTCCCTCCGCGAACGGCGCGAACGTCTCCGCCACGTTCAAGCGCATCCAGCCGCGCTCGCGCAAGCTCTCAAGCGTGATGCCCTTCAGAGACGGATGCTCTGTCTGAAGCGCGGTTCGCGCAATCTCTTCATCCGAATCCCTGAAGCACGCTTCCGCGAAGCCGAGGCGCGCGGCCAGCAGGCGAAAGACTTCCGAATTACATTTCGACTCGTAGAGCGGCTCAATCGCTTGCTCGTTGATGACCAGATAAAGGTGGCCGTATGCCTTGTGCAGATCGAAGTGTTCGAGTTGCGAGGTGGCGGGCAGCACTATGTCCGCGTAGTCGCAGGTGTCGGTCATGAAGAGTTCGTGGACGACCGTAAACAAATCTTCGCGCCGCAATCCCGCGAGCACGTTTGATTGGTCTGGAGCGACTGCCGCAGGGTTCGAGTTGTAAACATAGAGCGCGCGAACGGGCGGGTCGTCGGTCTTCAACAGGCAATCGCCGAGCGCGGACATGTTGAGCACGCGCGGTCTTGGAGCCGGCATCAGGTCGGGGCGTTCGAGGTCCTGGAAGTTGAGGGGAAACGTGCCGCTCGTTGACAGCAGGATGCCGCCCGCGGGCTCGCGCCAAGCGCCCGTGACGGCTGGCAAACAGGCCAGAGTGCGCACGGCCATGCCGCCGCCTTTGTGTCGCTGAAGACCGTAGTTGATGCGGATGACGGACGGCTTCGTCGTCGCGTAAAGGCGCGCGAGGCGCGTGATTGTTTCCGCTTCAAGCCCGCAGATGGTGGCGGCGCGCTCCGGCGAATACTCCGCCGCGCGACGACGCAACTCTTCCTCGCCCGTCGTGTATCGCTCAAGATAATCTTTGTCTTCCAAGCCTTCGGCGAAGATGACGTGCATCAACGCGAGGGCGAGCGCGGCGTCGGTTCCCGGCAGCGGGGCGATGTGCTCGTGGCATTGGTCGGCGGTGCGCGTGCGGCGCGGGTCAATGCAGATGAGCCGCGCGCCCGCGTCTCTGGCCGCCGCAATCTCTGGCCAGAGATGCACGTTGGCCGTAATCGTGTTCGTTCCCCAGAGCAGAATCAAACGCGCTTCGCTGAAGCGTTCCGGGTCGGTTCCGATGGAAGCCCCGATGGTCGCCTTGTAACCGGCGGTTCCGGCTGAAGCGCAGATGGTGCGGTCGAGTTGGGATGCGCCGAGACGATGAAAAAAACGGCGATCCATCGACTGCGATTGAACGAGGCCCATCGTGCCGCAATAGCTGTAGGGCATAATCGTCTGTGCGCCTTCGGCTGAACTCGCCAAGGAAGCGAAGCGCGCGGCAATCTCGTCCAGAGCTTCGTCCCAACTTATCTCTTCAAAGCGTCCCTCGCCCTTCGCGCCCGTGCGTCGCAGGCAAGAGCGGATGCGGTCCGGGCTATGCGTGCGCTGCTCGTAGTTGGCAACCTTTGTGCACAGGAAGCCGCGCGTGAACGGATGCTCAGGGTCGCCCGCGACGCGCACAGCGCGCCCGTCTTCGACCGTCACCAGCATCGCGCACGTGTCCGGGCAATCATGCGGGCATGCAGCCCTGACGATTTTCAGGCCGCGACCGCCGCTCTCAGATTTCTCGATTGACTGGCTCATCGTTCCTCAAGCTCTAAAAAGTTTCCGTGGGATTTAACTAACGTAGAGTTTAGCAAAGGAATCATGATTTGGCCTCCCGGCAAGCGGGCGGCGCGCGGGCCGGATGTGAGATGACGGGCGGAGGAATTTTGCTCGTTGAAAGATTGGCGGTTAAAGAAAAGAAGAGGCGCGTCAGGCTTTCGTGCCGGACGCGCCTCTTGAAAGAGAGTGTTGTGAACGCGCTTATCTGGGAGCGTTCGTGGCTTTTGAAGTCTCCGCGGGCCGTGCCGGCGCGGCGTCGGTCGCGGGCTTGGGCGCGTTGTCCGTTGCGGGCTTCGTGGCGCTCATGTCGAGCGCGCCGTTGCCGGGCGTGGCGTTGCCGGGCGTGGCGTTGGCGGCGGCTGTGGCGGCTGTGGTGGTCGTCGTCTTCTTGTTATCCTGAGCTTCACGCTGTTGCACCATCCGGCAACTGCCCTCGAAGATTGCGCCCTGCTCGATGATGAGCGAGGGAGTTTCGATGTCGCCTTTGACCTTGGCGGCGCGACCGAGTTCGAGTCGCTGGCTGGCGAGGATGTTGCCGTTGACGGTGCCGTGAATCGTCGCCACGGCGACCGCTATGTCGGCGTCAACCTGCCCGTTGTTGCCGACGATGAGCGTGCCGCCGTCAGAGTTGACCTGGCCGGTCAGATGCCCGTCCACGCGCAGCATGCCCTTGAAGCTCGCCTCACCCTTTAACGTCGTGCCGTTGCCGACGAACCCGCTCAGAATCCCGTCCTTGATGTCGCGCGCCAGCGACTCGCTTTCGGTGACGGGACGCGAAGCGCTGGCCGTCTCAGCCTGTGGCCGGTAGTGCGGGTCTGCCGCCGGGGCGTTCTGATTCTGGTAGGGCTGATAGGCCGGCTGAGATGTGTTGTAGGGATTGTTCGGATTGTCGGTCGTGTGTTCGTTATCCGATTCTGACTTCGGATTTTTTCCCATTCTGAGCATAACAAACCTCCGCAAGAAAGTGTCGCAGGGGAAGAACCCCACTCAAGCGACGGTGATGCCGGATGAGGCAACGATGAAACGCGCGAGTTGTGGCACGTCGGTTAAAAAAGCCAGCGATTGCTGGCCGTGACATTTCATCCGCTCGAACACGTCGAGAGCAAATGACGACTTTTCAAGTCGCGCTCATCATAATGCGATTAGCCGGGCGTGTCCAGAAAAAAGCTTTAACGCGGAGTCTGAAGAGACACGGCGACGCGGCGACGCGGAGACAAAGCGAGACGTGGCGAAGAAGTGATTGAATGAAACTTGAATAGTCATCACGCTCTGTCTGTCTCTGTCTTTATCCCCGCGTCGCCGCGTCGCCGCGTCCCCGTGTCTCGCTTTGTCTCCGCGTCTCGCTTCGTTCTATCGCTTGGTGTTCTCAACGCTCGTCGCCAGCACGTCGTTGAGGGCGCAGATGGCGACGCGCTTCGGCATTTGCGGCAAGACCAGATTCTTCAAGTCCACGGAGGAATTGCCGGTGATGGCCGCCGCGCCGAGCCGCGCCCAACCTTTGCCGAAATCAACATAGACGGGCACCAGCATGCCGAAATTAGCCGAGACGCCAGCCTGCGTGATTTTCCCGTTGAGGACGGCTTTGCCGCCGCCGCCGTCCGCAAGCGAATATTCAAATTTGTAACTGGGAACTTCCGTTCCGTAAACCCATTGGTTGAAGAACCAGTCGAGCCGCTTGTTGTTGTCCAGGTCCATCGAGGGCAGCATGTGCTTTTCGATGGCGCGCTTGAAATCTTCGGTCGAGATGTCCTGATTGAAATGCGTCTTGATGAAGTCGGTCATCATCTCGCGAAACTTCGCGTCGCCGGTCTGCCGGTCGTACATCATCATTCGAACCATGTGCAGGATGTACGCGCCCTTCGGATAGACGAGGAGTTGATAGGCCGCCTGCGTCTTGCTGTTGCTCAGGCGAAAGCCCTGCGTGACCGGCCCGATGGTGTAAGGCTTGATGCCTTTGGTGGCGGGCGAGGCGTCGATGATGCGGTGGCGCTGGTCTTCCCAGAACTCCGTGAACTTGCCCATGTCCTGACGAACGTACTGGACATAGAGCGAAGTGGAAAACTCCGCGAAGCCTTCGCTCATCCACTGGTCGTGATAGCTGCGCCAGCCGACCATGTGGCCCCACCATTGATGCGCGACCTCGTGCGGCCCGACGTAGCGCCAGAAGTTGTCTGTGCCGCCGCGCACGCCGAACAGTTGTGTGCGCTGCGTCGAATCGAGAAAGGCCGTGTAGGGCATGAAGACCAACGTGGGCCACGCTTGACCGAAATTTCCGGCGGGCTGCTGCGTCATGGCGATGCGCGTGTAGGGCAGCTTGCCGAAGTAGGCCGTGTAGATGCGCGTCGCGTTCATCGCTTCGTTAAGAGCCGTTCCGCCCATGCTCGAAGTAGAGATGGAGCCGAGCGTCGTTTGCGTCTGCTCGCCGCGATTCTCCGCTTCCTGAATCGCCAACTGGATAGCCTTCAATTGGTCCGGCACTTCTTCGTTGGCGTAAAACTCAAGGCCGAGGCCGGTGTCTTTGTCGGCCAAATCTTTGCGTTTGAACTTGCCGTAGTTGAAGCCTGCGACGGCCAGTTCCGTCGGCGCGCTCGTCCACTTGGCAACCTTCTGGTCGCCGTCCAGCGTCTCCGGCGTGGAGAGCGCGCCCGTGCCGACGAAGGTGTAGCTCTTGGGATAGCGGAAGGTGAAATCGAAGATGGCGCGGTCGCCAAACTGCGTGCCGCCGTTTGAAGGGTACCAGGACTCGCGCGGGATGAGGATGAAGTTACCGCCGCCCGAATCTCTGAGCGCGCCTTCGCCTTCATACTGCACGGTCACTTTGTAGTCTTTCCCCTTCTCCAAACCCTGCGGAAAGATGACGGCGAAGTTGGCGTCCTCGTCCTTGTTCTCCTGTATGAAGTTTAGCTCGTGGCCCGCTTCGTCCTGCACGCCTTTGACGCGCAGCGTGCGGAAGAGGTCGAAGGGCAGCACGCGCTCGCCGCCGATGAGGGCGCGAAACGTCACGCGGTCGGACGCGCTAATCTTGGTGCCGCGAATCGCGCCGTCAATCTCGTGATGCGTGATGTCGAAAGAGCGCGTGTCCTGCGAACTGTTGGCGACGCCCTTCGGGTATTCGTCCGCGAGGTGAAACGATGTCCAGATGCCGCCGTCCGTGTCGCCGTAGCTCAACAGCGCGACCTCTTCGGGCGACACCAGCGGCAGCCCCAAAGGGTCAACCATGTAGAGAATCTTGCCGAAGCGATTGCCGTTGATGAAGGTCAGAAAATAGCCGTTGCGTTCCGTCGCGTAGAGGTCTGCGAGGGTGCGCAACTCCAGATTGAAGAGGCGCAACTCTTTGCGCAGGAGCGTCTCTTTGTCGCGGTATAAATCGCGCGCGCGCGCAGCCTGCGCTCCGCCCGTCGTCATCTTCGCGTTGGGCGAAGCTTTGATTTCGTCAAACGTCTTGTCCGTGAATCTGATGACGAGTTGCGAGAACTGGTCGCGATAGGCTGGCTCCTTCGTGAAGATGGAGATGGCGCTCTGCTCCACGGCGGTCGGCGGCTGAAGCGAGACTTCGCCTTCGCCGATGAAGACCGCGCCGGTCGTGTGGCCTTCGACCGGGGCCAGAAAATAGAGTTCGCCGCTGCGCAGGGTGAAGGTGGCGGCGTCGCGTTTGAGCACGAGGTTGGTGACGTTTGCGACATTGCCGCCGAAGACATCCTGACTCGTCGAACGCTGGCGCAGTTGCGTGTAGAGCGGGTCTGTGTTGCCCTTCATGCCGCTCGCGCTGATTGTCACGCCCGTCTCTGCGGTTAGCGTTATCTCCAAAGCCACGTCGAGCGTCGCGGGCTTGCCCTCCGTCACGTTGACGTTCTCGCGCTTTGCGACGGCGAAGCCTTTGGCCGCGATGGTCACGACGTAGACGCCAGCCGGAAGATTCTCAATCTTGTAGCGGCCCTGCTGGTCTGTCGTCGTCGTAAACTTTTGATCGGTGGCCTGAGCCACGACCGTCACGCTCGCGCCGACGACCAGCGCGCCCTTCGGGTCTGTGACGGCGCCGCTCAGGCTGCCGCCCGCCGCCACTACTGCGCGGGCCAGCGCAAACGGCGCGGCCAACATGAGCAGCAACGCGATAATCAGGGGAACTCGTTTTTGATAAAGCATTATTTTCAAACCTCAGATGTGAAGAGCAAAACTCATGGATGAGCAGCCTGAATGGTTAATCTGTTCGGGGGAACTACAAACAGCCGGAGCCGCGCGCCTGGCTTCAATTCCGGCAAGCGTGCGGCGAGCAGCGGGCGCGATTGATTTAACTGACGGCGCGAATTGAACGCGCCCCTGCTGTTGGCGATTCGAGACTACAACTTTCGCTCACGACTGACGGGAATAGTTTATGAATGCGGGCGAGACTCGAACCGGGCGACCTGCGACGCGACGGGTATTATTTCGGTCGGAAGCATTGCCTGTCAAGCGACCGGGCGCGGTTGTCAACTGCACGCGGGGCGTGTCATTCTGAGGCTTCCCATGAGGTTCTCGGGCAGAAGGAAGAGATTCGCGCGATGTATGTTGAGAGCAGGATGAAGACGAAGTTGCTGCGCCGGATGGGCGAGGCCATCAAAGATTTCGGGATGATTGAGGACGGCGACCGCTTGATGGTCTGCCTGTCGGGCGGCAAGGACAGCTACACGCTGCTCGATTTGCTGCTCGACGTGAAAGAGCGCGCGCCCGTTCGCTTCGACGTGCTGGCCGTCAATTTAGACCAGAAGCAGCCGGGCTTTCCGGCGCACGTCCTGCCGGAATACTTGAAGGGTCACAACGTTCCGTTTCGCATCGTCGAGCGCGACACCTACTCAATCGTCAAGCGGCTCGTTCCCGAAGGCAAGACGTACTGCGCCGTCTGCTCGCGGCTGCGGCGCGGCATTCTCTACAACATCGCCGTCGAGGAAGGCTGCACTAAAATCGCGCTCGGCCATCACGCCGACGACATCATCACGACCTTTCTGCTCAACCTCTTCTTCGTCGGCTCGCTCAAAGCGATGCCGCCCATCCTGCGCTCAACCGACGGGCGCAACACAGTCATCCGCCCGCTCGCCTACTGCCGCGAGACGGACATCGCGGAGTTTGCCGCCGAAAAGAGTTTCCCGATTATCCCTTGCGACTTGTGCGGCTCGCAGACGACGCTCAAGCGAGCGCGCGTCAAGCGTCTGATTGCCGAACTGGAAAAAGAGATTCCGCACATCCGCAGTTCTATGTTGACGGCCCTCGGCAACGCCGTGCCGTCGCACTTGCTCGACCCCGCTCTCTTCGACTTTAAGCGGCTCGCGCCCGCCGTGGGCGACGTGGAAGCGGAACTCGACATGGCCGTCGGCCACGTGGATGAAGCAGTCGGCCCGACGCTCGTTTCGATTGCTTGAAGAGAATGACGAATGACGGCTGCCGCTAAAAAACGAGAGCTTGACTTCACAGCCTTTCCGCCCAACACGGTCACGGAATACTCGACGCTGCTCTGTCTCGCCTGCATCTTCGATTTGTTCACGGCCCAACTCGGCCTCGCCCCGCGTACGGCCTACTCCGAAATCAAACGCTACGCTCCGACGATTGACGAACTGACCGCGCCCGTGCGCGCCCGCCCCTTTTTCGAGAGCGCGGACAAGCATCCGCGTTGTCCTTACTGCGACTCCACGAAACGCTGGCACGCGCGCCTCGACATCTATCGCATCGAAAGCGGCAAGGCGACGGATGCAGCGCGCCGCTCGCTTGTCAAAACGTTGCCGAAGACGGACGAGCAGTTTCAGATTATCGAACTCAAGTCTGACCGCCGCACAGTCTTCTTCGAGTGGCTCGACGCGCTCGGCGGCCGTCTGGATTTTGAGTCGGAGACGTGGTTGATTGAAGCGACGCGCGCCTTTCTGGAAAGAGTCGAGCCGAAGACCGATTGGGCCGAAGCTTTCGAGAACCTGCGCGCCGTCCGCCGCTCGCATCGTCTGGCCGAAGGTTGGGAGCGCGACGGCTCAAGGCTCTTTCTCGCGCCCGCGCTCTACGATGACGCGCTGCTCGTGCAGTATCTCGTCAGCCGCAAACACCTGACGGGCGGACGCACGCTCGAAGGCCGCCTCACGCTCGTCGAGCTAATTCGTCGCCTGCGCTACAGCGGCCATCTCAAGGCGCAGGGCATCACCGAAGGCGACCAGTTCGAGACGCTGGAAAAAATCATAGAGCATTTGACGGGCGGCGAGGGCGCGCTGAAGTTGTACTACATCCTTGACCGCCGCGATTTTCTGGACAAGGTGAAGACGGTCTACGCGCGCTACGCGGCGTGAGAGAAAGAAGAGACGCGGAGACGCGGGGACACGGCGACGCGGCGAAGAACTATTCACAGTCATCTTGACGAGTCAGCACGCTCTTGCTTTATCGCCGCTTCTCCGCGTCGCCGTGTCCCCACGTCGTCATTTCCCCGCGTCCTTGCTTTCTTCAAAGTCTTCGGCCACGAGCGAGTAGAGCACGGCGTCGCGCGGTTGGCCGTTAATCAACAGCCGCTTGCGGAGCACGCCTTCGCGTGTGGCTCCGGCCTTTTCCGCCGCGCGCTGGCTCGCGCCGTTGCCGGTGGCCGCGACAATCTCAAGCCGTTGAAAGCCCAGTTCACGAAAGCCGAAGCGCGCAATCAAGCGCGTCGCGGCGGACGCCACGCCGCGCTTCGTCGCGCTCGACCTGACCCAGTAGCCAAGGTTCGCCATTTGATACTCGCGCCTGATGACGTTCAAGCCGACGCTGCCTAGAAAAGCTTTTGTGCGCGCGTCCATGATGGCGAAGGTGTAGGCTTGGTCTGTGCTCCAATTGTCGGGGACGGTAGCGATGAAGGCGACCGTCTCATCGCGCGCGTAGCCCGCATGACACCACTGCATCCAAGGCGCGAGTTCGTTGATGGATTCGCGCACGGCCTCGAACACGGCGTCAACGTCGTCCGCGCCGACGGGACGAATCGTAATGTTGCCGTCGGTCAGTTCAGTTTCCATAATCTCTCTTGCGCGGCTTTCATCTCAAGACACGTCGCCGGGTTGCAAGCGCGCGTTGGTCAAGGAAGTCAGCACGTGGTCGCGCCACTGGCCCGCGATTAAAAGATAGTCGCGCGCGTAGCCTTCGACCGTGAAGCCCAAACGCCTGAGCAGTTGCCCGCTCCGCTCGTTGGCCGGCACGTAGTTGGCCATAATCCTGTGCAGCTTTAAGTCTGCGAAGGCATACTCGATGGCCGCCGTTAAAGCCTCGCGCATCAGCCCGCGCCCTTCGTCGCGCGCCCCTATGCTGTAGCCCAGATAGCACGCCTGAAACGCGCCGCGCACGAAGTTTGAAAAATTACAGACGCCGACGACGCGCCCCAACGGCTCGTCGCGCGCGTTGATGACAAGCTGCAAGGATTGGCCTTGCTCAAATTCCGTGCGCGCTCTGGTGAGACGCTCGCGCCAGTAAGCCTCCGTGTAGAAACCGGGCGGCAGCAGCGGCGACCAGGGCGCTAGATGCTCGCGGTTCTCTTCAAAGTAAAGAAGCATCTGCGGCGCGGCGTCCGGCTGTGGCAGCGTCAACAGGAGCCGCTCCGTTTTGATAACGGGAAAGGCGTTCGCGTTCATCGCCATCTCTTCATCCTTCAAGCTGCGGCGTCATGGCTGGCGGCGGTAACGATGCGTGATGGGGCGGCGGCGACCGATGCCGATGGCGTTCTTCGAGATGATGAGCGTCGGCGGCAGTTGGCGCCGCTTGAACTCGTTGGCGGGCGATTCGACGCGGTTCAGCAAATCATAGACGAGTGCGGCGTCGTGGCCCGCGTTGATGATCTCTTCGGGCGTCGCCTTCTGCTCGAAGTAGAGTTGGAGCACGGGGTCTAAGCGGTCGTAAGGCGGCAGGCTTTGGTCGTCAAACTGTCCGGGCGCGAGTTCGGCTGAAGGACGCTTTTCGATAATCGAGCGCGGGATAATCTCGCTCTCGCGGTTGAAGTGGCGGGCCAGCTGGTAGACTTCGGTTTTCAACACGTCGCCTAAGACGGCGAGGCCGCCGTTCGTGTCGCCGTAGAGCGTGCAGTAGCCGAGGGCGAGTTCGGACTTGTTGCCGGTCGAGAGCAGCAATCGTCCCTCGTTGTTCGAGATGGTCATCAGGATGTTGCCGCGCAGGCGCGATTGCAGATTCTCCGCCGCCAGCGACGCGCCGCCCGCCGTGGGCTTCGCCAGATTAAGCTCCGCCGTCAGGACATCGAAGGCCGCGTTGATTGGATGCTCGACGGTCTTCATGCCGAGTTGGCGTGCGAGCGCGAGCGAATCATCGACGCTGCCGCGCGAGGAATAGGGCGAAGGCATCATTACGGCCAGCACATTTTCGGAGCCGAGGGCTTCGCAGGCGAGCGCGGCCACGACCGCCGAATCAATGCCGCCGGAGAGTCCGAGCACCGCGCTCTGGAAGCGATTCTTGAAAGCGTAGTCCTGAATGCCAAGGACGAGGGCTTGATGAATCGTCTCTATATCGTCGCCGGGAAGACAACGCTCGTCCGAGACGCCGCAGTCCAGGTCAACCGTGGCGAAGAACTCTTCAAACGGCGGCGCCTGCATAATTATCCTGCCTTCGCAATCGGCGACGATTGAAGCGCCATCGAAGATAATGCCGTCGTTGGCTCCGACGAGATTGACGAAGACGATGGGCAGGCCCGCGGCCTTTGCGCGATGCGACACCATCGAGCAACGCTGGCCCATCTTGCCTTTGTTGAAGGGCGAGGCGTTGATGGAGACGAGCACGCTCGCGCCCATCTCTATCAACTCGTCCGCCGGGTCGTGCGCGTAGAGTCGCTCCTTCCAGTAGGTCTTGTCGTTCCAGAAGTCTTCGCAGATGGAGACGCCGAGACGGTTGCTGCCGAGCGGAAAGAGATGACGCACGCGCGACGGCTCGAAGTAGCGCGGGTCGTCGAAGACATCGTATTCGGGCAGCAGCGTCTTGTCGGCGTAGCCCAGAAGCTCGCCGTTGCGAATCACCGCCGCAGAGTTATAGAGCCTGCGCCCCGCCGTCTCTTCAGTCGGTCGCACGGTTCCGACCACCGCCGTCAGCCCCGCGCTCGCCTTGATAATCTCTTCGAGCGGCGAGAGGACGTTGCGCACAACGTCGCGGTCTAAAAACCAGTCGAACGACATGTAGCCCTGCACAGCCGTCTCCGGCAGCACAACGAGGTCGCTCCTATCGCGCCGCGCCCGCTCAAAGGCGCGCAGGATGCTCGCCGTGTTGCCTTCATAATCGCCGTTCGTCGTATTGATTTGCCCGATGGTGACACGCATGGCTCTGATTTTATCACCGATTCATCGTTTGCCGATTATCATTTGACGACTGCCGTTTATCATTCGCAGACGCCTCACTTGCCGTGGCCGCCGCCGCCCGGAGTTTCGATGCGAACGATGTCGCCCGCCGCGAGCGGCCAGCTTCCTTTGGAAGCAATCCTGCGCGCTCGCTGCTTATGGATGATGGTGTCGCGCCCCCTTTGGCCGTCTTCGCCGCCGTCGAGTCCGTAAGGCGCGCGGCGTCGCCTGTCCGCGAGCAGAGACATGCGCGCAGGCACGAGCGTTTCTATCTCGCGGACGACGCCGCAGCCGCCGCGCATGCGCCCGCGCCCGCCTGAGTTTGCGCGGATACGATAAGCGCGAACGCGCAACGGGTAGGCGTATTCGAGAGCTTCGGCAGGCGTGTTGAGGCTGTTGGTCATGTGCGTGTGAACGGCGCTCATGCCGTCTAAATTTGGACGCGCGCCCATGCCGCCCGCGATGGTTTCGTAGTAAGCAAACTCCGTGTTGTTGCGCGGGTCAAAGCCGCCGATGGTCAGGTTGTTCATCGTCCCCTGGCTCGCCGCCGGAATTTTTTGTGGCAGAGCTTGAGCCAGAGCGCGCAGGATAGCGTCAACGATGCGCTGCGACGTTTCGACGTTTCCGCCCGCGACCGGAGCAGGATGCGCGGCGTTGACGATTGTGCCGCGCGGCGCGACGACCTCAACCGGCATCATCAAGCCTGCGCTCGCCGGAACGTCCGCCCCGACCAGACAACGAAAGACATACGAGACGGCGGACACAGTGATGGCTTCGACCGCGTTAATCGCGCCCGCCACCTGTTTTGAACTGCCGCTGAAATCAACGCGCGCTTCCTCGCCCGCAATCGTCACACGCGCGCGAATCTTCACTTCCACAGGAGCCACGCCGTCATCGTCAAGCCAGTCTTCGCCGACGTACACGCCGTCTGGAATCTCGCTAATCGCGCAACGCATCATTCGCTCCGAATACTCAATCAAGCGCAGAGCATACTCGTCAGCTTCCCTTGCTCCGCGCCGCTCGACGATTTCCAGAAGTCGTGTCGCGCCCGTCTGCAAAGAGCCAATCTGCGCTTCAAAATCCGCGCGCCGCTCCGCCGCCCCGCGCACGTTCGCCAGCAACAGCCGCATCATCTCCGCATCAACCAGCCCCCCGCGCACAAGCCGCACCGGCGGCAATCGCAATCCCTCGCCGTAGATGTCCGTCGCCATTCCCATCGAACCCGGACTCGCCCCGCCAATGTCCGCGTGATGCGCGCGATTGGCAACGAAGAAGAGGGGTTGGGGGTTGGGGGTTGGGGGTTGGGGAAGAGTGTTTGAGTGTGATTGATAATGAGCGTTTGAGTATGATTGATGAAGGGTGTTTGAGTGTGATTCAGAAGAAGAACCCCTTTGCTTTTTCTTCCCTAACCCCCAACCCCCAATCCCTGTCCCCTGCTCATAGACTCCGGCGACGAGCGTCACGTCCGGCAAGTGCGTGCCTCCGGCGAACGGGTCGTTGAGGGCAACGATGTCGCCGGGGCCGAGTTCGACGGCCTCGAGCGCGGCGGCGACAGCCATCGGCATCGAGCCTAGATGAACTGGCATGTGGTCGCCCTGCGCAATCACGCGCCCTTCGGCATCGAAGACGGCGCAAGAGTAATCGCGCCGCTCCTTGATGTTGGGCGAGAAGGCCGTGCGCTTGAGCGCGACGCCCATCTCTTCTGCGACTGATGTGTAAAGCGCGCGATAGATTTCCAACGTCGTCGGGTCAAACGCCGCCCCACGCTTTGACGAAGCGACGCGCACGCGCTTCGCTGTCTTGCGCTTCGATGACTTACGCTGTGAGGTCTCGCGCTTTGACGAGGCAACACGTTTCGCCGCGACATGCTTTATCGCCGTGTCTCCACGTCGCCGTGTCCCCGTGTCTCGCTTATCGCTTCGTTCGTTTCTCATGGCTCGATGATTAAGTTTCCGTGTTGGTCAACGACGGCGCGCGCGCCGGGGGGAATCAATGTCGTGGCCGAATACTCTGTGACGATGGCGGGCGAGCGCAGGCTTTCGCCCGCGCGCAATTCATCGCGCGCGTAGAGAGCGGCCCGCGCCGCTCCGTCCGCGAAATAGACTTCCGCTTCGGCGCGTGGCCGCGCGACTGTTCCGCCGCGTGCGCGTGCGCGTTCGGCGCGCTCCGTCTTCAGCTTCCTGACGAGTCCCACAGAGCGAAGACGCGCGCTGACAATCTCGACCGCGTTCGCTTCCTGCGCGTAGCCGTAACGCGCGCGATGCGCTTCGTGAAAAGCCGCCGCAGGATTGACGCGCGGTTGCCAGTTGATTTCCAGTTCGAACGATTGACCTTTGTAACGCGCGGCCAGCCGTCGCTCGTGTCGTTGCGCGCTCGCGGCGAAGCCTTCAAGACGAAGCGCAACGCGCGCCGCCTGTTCCATCTCTTTGAAGACGCGCGCCAGTTGCGCTCCGTGGCTGCGCGTCGCTTCGAGCATCACCGTGCGGCTCGCGTCCTTCACGACATCCGCGCGCAGCGCGCCAAGGGCCGAGAGCGCGCCCGCGGCTCGCGGCATAATGATGCGCGGGATGCGCAGGGCGCGCGCCAGTTCGACAGCGTGCAGCCCGCCCGCGCCGCCAAACGGCAGGAGCGCAAACTCGCGCGGGTCGTAGCCGCGCTCGACGGAGATTGTGCGCAGCGCGCGTTCCATCCCTGCGTTGACTACCTGCACGACGCCGAGCGCGGCTTCGCGCACGTTCACAGCTCGTCGCGCCTGCGCGCTCATGGCTCGCGCCAGCTTGCTCAACGCTTCGCGCGCTCGCGCTTCGTCAAGCTTGAACTCGCCGCCGAGCAGGCCAGCGCCGCCGAAGCGCCCCAAGATTAAGTTAGCGTCGGTCACGGTCGCAAACTGCCCGCGCCCGTAGCAAGCGGGGCCGGGTTCCGCGCCCGCCGACTCCGGCCCGACGCGCAGCGAGCCGCCTTCGTCAACGCGCGCAATCGAGCCGCCGCCCGCTCCGACCGTGTGTATGTCCAACATCGAAACCGCGACGGGCAAGCCCGCGACCACGGCTTCGTTCGTCATCCGCAACTGCCCGCGCTCGCAGAGCGCAACGTCGGTCGAAGTGCCGCCCATGTCGAAGGTGATGATGTTCAAGACCTCAATCGCGCCCGCCACTTCGAGCGCGCCGACGACGCCGCCCGCCGGGCCGGAGAGAATCGTCCGCACAGGCTCGCGGGCCGCGACCGTCGCGGAGATGCCGCCGCCCGACGATTGCATCACGCGCAGAGCGGCGGGCGCGCGCTCTTCAAGACGACTGAGATAAGCTCCCATCAGCGGTTGCAGGTAAGCGTTAATCGCCACGGTCGAGGTGCGTTCATACTCTCTGTACTCCGGCAGAATTTCGTGCGAGACGGAGAGCGGAACTTTGAGCGCGGCGAGAGCGGCGGCGATGCGCCGTTCGTGCTCCGGTCGAACGAAGGAGAAGAGCAGAGAGACGGCGATTGATTCGACGCGCGCGCGCTTTAACTTCCTGACCAACGCGGCCAAGGCTGCTTCGCTCAAGGCCGTCAGGACTTCGCCGCTCGCGGCCACGCGCTCGCGCACGCCGAAGCGCAAGTCTGAGGGAACGAGCGGCTCAGGCAGCACGGCGTTGAAATCATAGAGCGCGGGCCGCGCCTGTCGCCCGATAGCCAGCACGTCTTCAAAGCCCGCCGTGGTCACAAGAGCGGAGCGCGCCCCGCGTCGTTCAAGCAGAGCGTTGGTACCGACGGTTGTGCCGTGAACGACTTCGAGTTCGTCCAACGGCGCTCCCGTCTCCCGCGCGATGCGAAGCAAGCCTTCGATGATTGCCAGCGAAGCGTCCGACGGCGTGGAAGCGATTTTGAAGAGACGCGCGCCGCTCCGTGTCTGATAGACGAAATCCGTGAACGTCCCGCCCGTGTCCACGCCGACGCGCACGCGCGCTGATTTTTTTTCCGTTCCCTTCATCTTCGACAGCCGCCGCTAAAACCTTGCCTTCATCAAGAGCGTATAAGACCGGAGCAGTTCACACTCTGACGCGGCGCGAAAGCCGCCGCATCAAAACGCTTGTATCTTCATTTTCAGGAGCGCTCATCATATGCTACGCCGTCGCTTTTTACACATCGTTGTCGCGCTGTCCATCGTCAACATCCTGACGCCCGCAGCCGTCACGGCTAACGCCACGTTGGCCGCGCTCGGAACGCAAGAGACGAAAGCCGCGCCCGCTGCCGCTGCCCAGACTGACTTGGCCGCCAAACTCGCCGCCATCGAAAAGGCGGTCGAGGAGCAACGCAAAGAGAAAGGCGTCCCCGGCCTCTCGCTCGTCATCGTCAAAGACGACCATGTAATCTACGCGAAGGGCTTTGGCATGAGAGACGCGGAGCGCGGGCTTCCCGTCACGCCCGACACGCTCTTCGCCATCGGCTCCTGCACGAAAGCCTTCACCGCGATGGCCGCCGTCATCAGTCAGGACGAAGGCAAGCTCTCGCTCGACGATTCGCCGAAGAAGTTTCTGCCCTACTTCAAAATCAACGACCCGCAGATTGATGAAAAGATAACTATCCGCGACTTGCTCTCTCATCGTTCGGGGCTGGCCGGGACGGACATCGCTTGGTTCACGGGCGCGCTCAATCGCGAAGAGGTCATCCGCGTGGCCGGGATGGCGAAGCCGACGGCGAAGCTCGGCGAAAAGTTTCAGTATCAGAACGTGATGTACAGCGCGGCGGGCGAAGTCGTGGCGAAGGCTCAGGGCTCGACCTGGGAAAAGTTGATTGACGAGAGATTTCTCAAACCGCTCGGCATGAAAGCCACGCGCCTCTCCGTGCGCGGGATGCAGCAGGCGAGCGATTTCTCGCGTGGCTACGACTACAACCTGGAGACGAAGAAGAACAGGCTGCTGCCGACGCGCGACCTGAGCAACATCGCCCCCGCCGGAGCCATCAACTCCAACGCGCGCGACATGGCGCAGTGGGTGCGCCTGCTCCTGGGCGGCGGCGAGTTTGAAGGCAAGCGTTTCGTCTCCGAGAAAGGCTTCGCGCAACTCTTCTCGAAGGTGACGAACATCGCGCCGAACGTTGACTACGGCCTCGGCTGGATTGTCATCGAAGACGAAGGCCGCAAAATCATCCTGCACGACGGCGGCATTGACGGCTTCAATTCGGAAGTCGTCCTGATGCCCGAAGAGAAGCTTGGCTTCGTCGTGCTGACCAACACTTCGCAGGCGCGCTTGATGGGGCCGGTCAGAAACGCCATCTTCAAAAATCTGCTCGCCAAGCCGCAAGCTGCGGCGACTGTCAACGCCGCCGACGCTACCGCGGCGACTTCCGCCGCAGACTTGCAGCGCGAAGTCGGCACATACAATCTGGCCGCCGCCCGCGTCGAGATGGAAGTCTCGCTCAAGGACGGCCATCTGGTCTTGAGCGTGCCGGGGCAGCCCGCGTACACGCTTGAGAACGTCGGCGGGCGTCGCTACAAGTTCGTCCCGGACGCGCCGGGCAACTTCTTCATCACCTTCCGACCAACCAAAGAGAACGCGGCGGAGACGGAAGCCTATCTCGAACAACCGCAGGGTAACGTCGTCCTCAGACGAGGCAAGCTCGCCGACATGACGCCTGACGCCGCGCCCAAGACGCAAGCCGCGAGCGATTATAACGGCCCGCTCAAGGACGCGCTCGGCTCTTACGAGAACAAGGAAGCGACCCTCAACGTCACTGTGAAGGACGGACACGTAGTGCTCATCGTGCCGGGACAGCCGGACTATCCGCTCGTCGAGAAAGAGAAAGACCGCTACACTTCGCCCGCGCTGCCCGACACATACAACGTGCTCATCAAGCGCGACTCGACGGGCAAGGTGTCCGGGCTTGTGCTGAAGCAGCCGGAAGGCGAGTTTGCGTTCAAGCGCGTCGCGGAGTTTGCCGCGCCCATCGGCGTTGACGAGTTGATGACGAAGACCGTCGCCGCGCACGGCGGCGAAGCGGCCCTGCGTAAACACAAGTCATTGGTCACGACCTACACGCTCGACTTCGTGAATCAAGGCGTGGGCGGCGAAGGCTCAAGCAGCAGCCGCGCGCCCAACTCGACAGCGCAGAGCCTCACCTTCGTCGCTCTCGGCAAAAGGCTCGGCACGCTGCGCGAGTTCTTCGACGGCGCGAGCGGCGGCGGCGAAACCAGCTTCTCGCTGCCAGACGTGAAGAGCGCGAAGCAGATTGAGGCCGCCCGCGTGCAGTCTGATTTCTACGCCCTGCCGAATTGGAAAACGCTCTTCAAGAGCGTCGTCGTCAAGAAGCTGGACAAGGTTGACGGCGAAGATGTTTACGTCGTCGTGATGACGCCGGAGCGCGGCAATCCCATCACAGACTACATCTCAACCAAATCATTCCTCATTCTCAAGCGCGAGACTTTCAATGAGAGCGACGACGAAGACGAGGCGGGAATAATGACGGAGACGTTTGGCGATTACAGATTGACGGACGGCGTGATGCTGCCCTTCAAGACCGTCCAGCAATCGCCCGGTTTCGGCTTGATAATCATGCAAGTGAAGGACGCCAAATTTGACGTGACGCTGCCCGACTCTCTCTTCCAAGCGCAAGCAAAGTAAGAGACGCGGAGACGCGGAAACATGATGATGCGGAGACGCGGCGAAAGAGAGAACCGCTCAAGCGAGGGCGTTTTTTCACCGCGTCGCCGTGTCTCCGTGTCTCCGCGTCGCTGTTGTTCCCACGTCATCGTGTTTCCGCTCAGATGCTTTCCATCTTGCCGCTCTCGTGCGAGCGGCGCGCGGCGTCCAGAACGAGTTGTGTTTGATAGCCGTCGGTGAAGGTCGCGGCCTCTTCGATGCTGGCGCGGCCTTCGCGCAGGGCTGCGACGATGGCGCGCGAGAAGGTTGTGAAGCCGCGCGACCAACTGCTGTCGCGCATCCCCGGCGCGAGTTCGCCCTGCTCTGTTTCAACTTCCTGCCAAAGCCCTTCGCCCCTGCGCGCCTGCCACAGGCGTCCGTCGTCTTCAATCATCAGCGCGCCTTCCGAGCCGAAGATTTCCAGGCGATGTTCGGGGCGTCCCGGCTCTGCCACGGAGAGAGAGATGGCGCCGGTCGCGCCTTGCGCCACATCGTTGTCCGTGAAGCGAAGCAGCAAGTTGGCTTCGTCATCCGTCGTCACAGGGCGCAGTTCGTTCGTCGCTTTCAAGGCGCGCTCGCCCGTGTGCGTGGCGAGTTGGCAGAAGACCGCTTTGACTTCCGCGCCGAGCAGCCAGCGAAAGGCGTCAACGGCGTGCGAGCCGATGGCGCCGAGCGCGCCGCCGCCAGCCTCTCGGTCAGACCACCAATCCCAAAGGCGTTCGGGGCCGGAGCGCGAGTCTGCGCGAAAGAGCAGCTTGGCATGACGAAGCCGCCCTATGTCGCCACGCCGCAGCATCTCTCGCATCAGTCGGCGGCCCGGCACAAATCTCAACTCGTGGTCAACGAGGGCCAGCGCTCCGGCCTGCGTCGCGCGCTCGCGCATCGCGTCGGCCTCGACGGCATTCATCGCCATGGGCTTTTCGCAGAGCACGGCCTTGCCCGCGTCCAGCGCGGCGAGCGTCATCTCTGCGTGCGTGACGGGCGGCGTCACGATGCTGATTAAGTCAACGTCCGCGCGCCCGACGATTTCGCGCCAGTCTTCCGCGACGTGTTCGATGCCGAACTCGCCCGCGACCTTCGCGGCGTTCTCCTTATGGCGGCTGGCAATCGCCACGACGCGCGCGCCCTCGCACGCTTGAAAAGCCGGAATCTGTGTCGAGCGCGCAAAGCCCGCTCCGATGATGCCAATGCCAATCAATCTCTCTTCATCGCTCATACGTTCCTTCCCTTCTCTACGCCACAACGCGCGGCCACCCACAGCAACATGAGGCCGCATCCTAGCACGCGGCCCGAAGCCGAAGCCAACAGGCGCGCTCGCTTCGATGCCGTCAATCCGCAAGCCGCGCTCTTCGATTGCCAAGCCGCTGTTAAGTTGCTAGTCTGCCCTTCGGATGCTCTAAACATTAACCGAGCGGCGCTCGCGCTCCCTGATGAAGAGCGACGGCAACGGCCTTTCAACTTAGCTTCGCGCCAATTTCGTGTCGCCGATTAGCATGGAAACGAAGAGAGAAAAAACTCGCGTCAAGACAGACCTCGGTTGCTCATGGGGATTGACCGAAGCCTGCCCGCGCAACGGCAAAATCACCAGCCTGAGCAGCCGTGGCTGCTTCGTCAAGACGACCGCCGCCGCCACCGACGGGCAGACGATTTTCGTCAACTGCTGGCTGCCCGACCGCCGCTGGCTGCTGCTCTCCGGCACAGTCCTTTACTTCATCGAAAAAATCGGCTTCGGCCTCTCCTTCACCGGCTTGAATGAAGAGCAAAGGCAAGACGTCGCTTCCCTGATTGAACAGTATCTGGACAATCCCGTCACCTGAAACGCGCCACGCCTCTTCAATGCTCGCGTTTAAGTCTTCAACCTTTCGGCTTAACTCTCAATGGCGCTTCCTTGACTCTTCAACGAGCTTGCCGAAGTCTTCAAAGGCGGGCTTACAAAAAGTTACGGCCACCGTTGCGAGGCGGTGGCCGTAACGTGTCCGGCGATGGATAGAAGGGGATAAGGAGAAATCCCGCTCACAGGACTATCACACCACCGGCAACTCGGAAGACCTTTCAGGCCACGGCCCCTCAAACTAACCCTGTGCGTTAGCTCGGATGGCCGCAAGTGGCGCAAGCTTTCCTGCTCGTATTTCTCTGTCAGCAGTTGTTTGGAATCGGCTACTTCACTTCCGACATGGCGGCGATGTAGCAGCCGCGCGCGGTCGTCGTCAAAGGATGCTTAGCCATCCGCACTTCGGAAATCTCGACGGGGAAATTGCCGCCCGCATTGAGCATGCTCTCGAACTTTTGCAGGAACCCGGCGGGCTTGGCCGTGCCGCCCGCGAGCACGACGGGCAGCGGACGACTGAACTTCGGCAA
The DNA here is from genome assembly GCA_033855775.1 of Blastocatellia bacterium. Lineage (GTDB taxonomy): Bacteria > Acidobacteriota > Blastocatellia > Pyrinomonadales > Pyrinomonadaceae > DASVTR01. Next base: position 58,049 of record JAWVFT010000023.1, read on the forward strand.
CTGGCCGGAAGCGCGAAGTTCCGCGCGCAGGCGGTCAATCAAAGTTTGCAGCACGTCTTCATAGTAGATGTTGAGAGCGCGGCTGAGGTCATCCTTGGCCGGGCGGAAGAGGTCCAGTTTCTCCTCCTTGAAGAGGCGAACGCGCGTGAGGGTTTCGTTCATGACGTGCGCGACGTTCGAGTCTATGTAGTCGCCGCCCTTCGGGATGCTGAAGCTCACGACCGGCATTGCCATAAACGAAATCGAGACGTTGCACATGCCGCCGCCGAAGCTGATGCCGATGCCCGTGAAATTCTCTTCCTGCAATTCGGAGAAGACGACCGCTTGCCCTTCATTAATCGCCTTGGCGTTATAGCCGAGCGAGTTGAGGAAGCTCTTCAAGACGGCTTCGTGATAGACGAGATTGCCGTTGGCGCCTTCGCCTTTGCCGGGGACGCTGAAGCAGAGCATCTCGCCTTTGCGCGTCGCGGGCAGCAGCCGCTTGATAATCATTTGCAGGATTTGCTGGCTCATCTCTTCCTGCGGATTCAGGACGCCGTGCTGCATCGGTCGGCGCGCGTCCGTGTGCAGGAAGCTGGCGAAGAAATCCGTGTCGTTGCCGTAGACATAGATGTTCTTGCAGTTGCGCTCGTAAACCATGTTGCGCTGCTTGAGCACGTTCTCGGCCATCTCGGAAGCGGGGACGGCGACAAAGGCGTTCAACTCCGACTTGCTCTCTTCGGATTTCGCGCCGTCGGCGAAGACAATCCGGCTCGTCCCGATGTCTAAGCCGAGAGCGTTGGATTTCAGAGCAGAGACTTCCGGCCTGTCAACTTTAACTTGATTCTTCTCGTCCATGATTTTCTCCTTAACTTGTCTAACCGGGCATTCGACTGTAGCGGCCCGTGGTGGTTTCAGGTTGGCAGCAGCGCGAGTCCTGTTTTCAAGCGCAGCCGTTAAAGGTTGGGGCGACCCCTTGATGCTCACGCCCTGAAGGAGCGTGGGAAAGATTGGTTAGGCTTGGCGGGCGCGAGTTGGTTGCGGCTCAGTTCCGGCTCGTCCGCAGAGCCTTCGGCGGCGTTGCGCTGCCTTCGCTGTTCGTTCATCTGCTCGACATAACGCTGGCGCATCTGTCGTCGGAGTTCATCCGTCTTCATGCCGCCTTCGGCAGCGCGCCGCTCAAACTGCTCTTCGGCTTCCTTAACGCCCGGCCACATCTGTCCGCCGAGCACGCTTATCGTCTCCGCGTCGTAGGTGAAGCCGAACTCGCTGATGCTGGCGGGCGGGACTTTGTACTTGTCCGAAAGCCCCATTGCCGCGAAGGGAAAGTTGCGCGCCCAGTCGTGATGAAAACAGATGAGCATGTTTGAAGGATTGACGGAGACGAGGCCGTGCGTGACGCAGTTGGCATCATCCAGGTTGTAGCGGCTGCGCAGAATTTGCGTCAGCAATCGTCCGGCAATCAACTGCGCTTCCGTCAACTGCTCTTCGAGCGAATCCGCGCGGCTGTTGGTTTCAAAACAGACGCCCAGAAAACTCTCGTTGAGGCCGACATACACGCCGTCCTTGCCCGACCACACGGAATTGCCCGCGTGATTAGCAGCCTCTTCATCCCTCACGACGCGATAAATCTGCCCGAAGCGGTCAATCACGTAGTTGTAAGACTTGTGCTGGCGAACGTATTCAAGCAGCCCGCGACTGTGGCTTTCGATTGACTCGTTATTGCCGGGCGTAAATGATAGCAAGTCGCTCTCCGAGGTGTGATAGACGATGCCCGCGGGCTCGCGCCGTTGCGGCCCCGTCGCCGCGCCCGTCACAGGCTGAAAGACTTGATAACTGCGCGGGCGCGTCCCTGTCTCATACGTCGTCACGATGCGCCCCGCGTTGCTGTAGCGCTCCGTGTTCTCCGCTTGCTCGACGAGCCAGACTTTTTCGGCGCGATAGTCCGGCAGGTAATCCGCGCTCGACGCCGCCGCGCTCTTCGTCGCCCGCGCGCTCTCGTCGCTCCTGGCGAAGACGTGTATCTGATAGCGCCCGGCGAGGTAGTCGTTCACTTTGTGCGTTGACCATGCAGCCATCGTGTATAGACCGAAGAGCGTGATTGCCGCCACCGTCATCCCTACGCCGTAAGCCAGATGACGCATTTGATAACAGTAGAAAAAAACCTGCGTGATGACGGGCGCGTTGCTGCGCAACAGCAGTTGGCGACGCTCTTTGCGCGCGGCAGGCAGCAGCTTTTTCAGTTCCTCATAAATCAGGCGATTCAAACAGAACTCAATCAGGCGATGATAAAGCCCCGTCTTTTTAAAGAACTCAAAGCGGCCCAACCTTCGTTCCAACTTTTCGCGCGTGGCCGCTTCCTGCGCGAGCGTCTGATTGAGGAACCGCAAGCGCACTTCGGGCCGGTCAAAAAAGCGCGCGTAACGGTCGACGATTTTGGAGTACGCCATGGTCGTGTCCTCAAGCATCCGCTCGCTCATAACGCGACTCTTCCCCCGTTCTCTTCTCCGCCTTTTGAAGTCCCGCCCAAATCGTTCGTCAACGAAACCCAAGGTTAGCGTCCGCCCGCATCGGCGATGATGAAACTGTCCGCCGCTCCCTTCGCTTTCATTTCGTTGCCATAGCGCGCCGCCTCTTCACGATTGCTGAAGCGACCCGCCTGCACGCGATACCATGTGCCGCGCTTCGGCAACTCTATCGTCACCACGCGCGCAGAGAATCCAGCCGACTGCAAACGCGCGACACGTTCGTTGGCTTGCTCTATGACGTTGTAGGAGCCGACCTGAATCGTGAGGCCGCCCGCTTGCTCGCTCTCCGGGCCGGGAGCGTAAACGGCCTCGCGCTTTGTGTCCGCGACAGGCACGATGACCGGCGCGGGCTGCGGCTCAGGCTGAGCCTTCGTCTCCGCTTTCTCTTCGACGGCTTTCGTTTCGCTCACGGCTTCGACAGGAGCGGGCGCAGGCGAGACATCCTGCACGCTGGTCGCCGTCGCTTTGTTGGAAGCAATCGCTGGCGGTTGAGCGGCGGTCTGGTTTGTCGCTTTGTTGCTCGACGCGGCGAAGTTCGTCGCCACTTGATGCTCCTGCTCGGCGGGCCTCGCAAACTTGTTCGAGAGGACGATGACCGACACAAACGTCACGCCGCAAATCAACAGCCAGAGCGGAGAGATGCGCATCAAGCGCATTCCCATATTGTGTCTCTCGTGCTCCGCCGCCGACTCAGCGAAGGGCGGCTTGAAGGCTTGTTCGTCGTCGCTCGTCTCCGCGCTCTCCGTTGAATGAACATCATCGAGCGAGTCTGTCATCAACTCGTCCAGGACAATCGCCTGCTTCGCTCTCTGCTCTTCCAACTGACAAGCGAGCGCGGTTTCCGGCTCTGCCTGCTCGGCGCGTGACACGGACAGCACGGCGTCGAGCATGGGCGTCTCTTCGCTCGGTTGATAAACGGCTTCGGGCATCGGCGGCAACGTCAGAGCATCTTCAACTTCGGCTCCGGCTTCCATCATCTCCGGCTCGAAGTCGGGCGCGATGGCTTGCGACGGCAGATTCTCTTCGGTCGCGGGCGGCAGGCTCGTCCTGACTTCTCCGTCAACGAGCACAGCTTCGAAAGTTGTCCCGCAACGCACGCAGGCGACGCTCGTCTCGAAAGCTAATGGCGCGGTGTCGATCAGACCTTTGAACTGGCACTCTGGGCAAGTGATTCTCATAATTTACTCCGCTCTTCGTCGCTCCGGCTGGCACGCTTGCTGGTGATGGACAGGCGCATATCCCCGTTGTTGACGCCGGATACTCTCACATCATCAAGACTGTTTGCCGGTTGGCATGTTGGGGCCGGGGATTATCAAAGCTGAGGTCTCAATTTGAAGGAAGCGCAATGCTTGTGGCAGTCATTCGGACGGCACGAACGCGGCGGCTGACCGCCGAACACTCGCAAATCTTAAATTAACAACGACTTTTAATCAAGTAAAAAATTGTTTTTAATTTTCCGCGTTTGCTGTTATTATCAATGGCAGTCAACAAGCATCGTTTGTTGACTTACTACTTTCACGCCGGAGATTGTGACAATTCGGCTGGCTTTGTTGATGGTCAGGACGCTTTAACTTGATGAAGTCCGCTCTCTCGCGAACGACCCGGCGGGCAGTGAAACGATTTTAACTTCCATTTGTTAAGTCAGGCGTCCGGGCTACCTCTCCCAGAGAAACATCGCATCCAGCCAACTCGCCGGGAAGGCTTGGCCCTTACAATTCGGGCGCGCGCCCGTAGCCTTCAATCAAATAATCATCAAAGACGCCTCGCAAATTTAAGTTCGGGACACCCATCTAAATGATAGCCGCAGGTAGTCAACGCTTAAACAAACCATTGATGTGGCTGGTGGTCGCAACCGGCGCCGGAGTTGTGCTGCTCTCAGCGCTCAGTCTTTCAATCGCGCGAATAGACGTGCCGTTGCTGTTGCTGGCCCTCATCACAATCAACATCGGGACGCGAATCACCATCAAAATCCCACACGTCAAGGGACAGGTTTCGCTCTCCGACACGTTTATCTTTCTGGCAGTGCTGTTGTTTGAAGGCGAGGCAGCGGTCTTGTTGGCGGCGGCAGCCGCGCTCTGCGCGTCTCTGCGCCTGACCAAGAATCGCAGCCTGCTCTTCTTCAATCCGGCTATCACGGCCCTGACGACCTTCGTGCTGCTCTGGATTTTAAGGTTGTGCTTTGGCCCCATCGCGGAATTATCGCGGAGTCCGTCTTCGCTCAGGCTGCTGCTGGCGATTGGCATCATCACGGTCGTGCAGGCCGTGACGCATGCGGGCGTCATCACGCTCAGCGAAGCCAGGAGTTCGAGCAAGCTGCCGCGACAAAGGTGGGGCGGCGGTTTCGTTTTGACCTTAATCACATACTTTGCCATCGCGGCGTCAGCCGGAATGATTGCGAAGCTCGTCAACATCGCAGGCTTTTATCCTTCGATTGCCTTCACGACCATCGTCGCCATCATCCACTTCGCTTACTGCAACTATCTGCGCGGGGCTTATCAATCGGTGACTGAGGCGCGGCAGTTTGAGCAGCGCGTCGAGACTTTGCGCGAGAGCGAAGAGTTGTTCCGCAGCGCGTTTGATTACGCGGCGATTGGGATGGCTCTAGTGTCTGCGAAGGGACGCTGGCTGCAAGTCAATCGCTCGCTCTCCGAAATTCTGGGCTACTCGGCGCAGGAATTGCTGACGACCAACTTTCAGAGCATGACGCATCAGGACGACTTAGGCTCGGCCCTCGCCAACGTCAAGCAACTGCTCAAAGGCCAGCTTCCGACCTACCAGATGGAGAAGCGATACGTCCACAAGCAGGGCCACACGGTCTGGGTCTTGTGGAGCGTCTCGCGCGTGCGCGATCCGCACACCGATTCGCTTCATCTAATCTTTCAAATTCAGGACATCACTGACCGCAAGCGCGCCGAAGACCGACTGCTCCATGACGCCTTTCACGATGCCTTGACGGGACTGCCGAATCGCGCTCTCTTCATGGATCACCTGAAGCTGGCGATTGCGCGCACACAGCGCAGCGACAATCAAATCTTCGCCGTCCTCTTCCTAGACCTTGACCGCTTCAAGGTCATTAACGACAGCCTCGGCCATATCATCGGCGACCAACTGCTGGTCGGCATCGCGCGGCGTCTGGAAAAGTGTCTGCGTCCGGGCGACACAGTGGCGCGCGTCGGCGGCGACGAGTTCACCATCCTGCTCGAAGATTTGATGGACGAGCCGGAGGCCATCTCGATTGCCGAGCGCATCCAGAAAGAATTGAAGGTGCCTTTCACGCTGAACGGCCACGAGGTCTTCACCACCGTCAGCATCGGGATTGCGCCGAGCACCATCGGCTACGACTTGCCCGACGACATCCTGCGCGACGCCGACACGGCGATGTATCGCGCCAAGTCACTTGGCAAAGCGCGTCATGAAGTCTTCGATAAATCAATGCATGCGGTGGCGATGAATCTGTTGCAACTCGAAACGGATTTGCGCCGCGCGCTCGACCGTCAGGAGTTCTTCGTCCAGTACCAGCCGATTGTCGCTCTCGACAATTTCAACCTGCGCGGCTTTGAGGCTCTGGTGCGTTGGCAGCATCCCGAGCGCGGGTTGATTTCGCCGATGGACTTCATCCCGGTCGCCGAAGACACTGGCCAGATAATCGCCATCGGCGCGTGGGCCTTGAAGGAGGCTTGCCGCCAGATGCGTCGCTGGCAGCGGCGCTATGCTTCCGACCTGCCGCTGTTCATCAGCGTCAACTTGTCGAGCAAGCAGTTTGAGCAGCCCGACTTGATTGAGCAAATCACGGAGATTCTGGACGAGACGAAGCTCGACCCGCGCAGCCTCAAGTTGGAGATAACGGAGTCGGTCGTGATGGAGAACATAGACACCGCGACCGAGATGCTCAAGCAACTGCGCGCGCTCGGCGTGCAGCTTTCAATTGACGACTTCGGCACGGGCTATTCTTCGTTGAGCTACCTGCACCGCTTCCCGATTGACACGCTCAAGATTGACCGCTCGTTCGTCATCCGCATGGTGGACAATAACGAGAACATCGAAATTGTCCGCACGATTATCATGCTGGCGCAGAACCTCGGCATGGATGTCGTCGCAGAGGGCGTGGAGACGAAGGAACAACTTGCGCTGCTCAGGAAACTGGGCTGCGAAAACGGTCAGGGCTACTTCTTCTCGCGTCCCGCTTACGCCAGCGGCGCTGAGAAAATCATCTCCGACACCTGCACACACTTGCAGCCGTTGCCGAACGTCGAGGGCGGGCAGGAGGCGGCGCACAGAGTCAAGGCTATCAAACCCATCATGGTGGCGTAAGCGATGTCAAAGATTAGCGACCGCAGGGAAGCGGAACGTTTTCACGTCAAGCTCAACGCGCGTTGGGAGGGAGTCAAAGCGCAGCGCGCCGGAACGATTGTGGACATCAGTTCGACTGGCTGTTTTCTGTTGACGCGCGACGAAGTGACGACCAGGGAATTGATTCGCATCGAGATTCAACTGCCGACCGAACGCTGGATTTCGCTGTGGGCCGAAGTGGTTTACCAGATTTCCGAGATGGGCTTTGCGCTGCGCTTCACAGGCTCGGTAGCGACCGAGCAGACGATGCTCAATCTACTGCTCGACATGCTGGCCGAAGGAGCTTCGGTGTGAAACGGCAAGCGACCATGAAAGTTTTCCAGGCGCCGCTTTCGTCCTTTAAGATTCCAGAGCGGCGAATTTGAGCGAGGCAGAAGGGAGTGAGAGACAAGATGAAGGACGCGAGGCCCAACATACACCAGCGGCTCAATGAAGTTCTGGCGCGAATAGAGCCGACTGCTTTGCAGGAGTCTGTCTCGGATTTGTTCAGCCGCCTGATTGATTTGCTCGACCTGCTGCATCTGCTGGAATCCTGCCTCAAGGCGGACGACACGCTGGTCAACTCGCCTATCATTTTCAAGTCGCTGCATGAGAAAGCCAAAGAGTTAATCGCCACCATCGAAGGCCAGGCCAAGCACGCCGAAGGCATCAGCGCCACGCTCGACGGACTTTACGACAGCACGATTTTCGCCTTTCAACATGAGTTGAAGCGAGTCCGCAATTTCATCGTGCTCAACCCGGAGCACTCGACTGAGCAAGTGCGAACGGAGTTTGCCCGCGCTCATGGTCTGCTGCGCAACTGCACGCAGCAGACGATTATCTCCATCTCCGTCATCTTCGATTCTTCATTGACCGGCGACCAGCTTTTCGACGACTTCAAACTAAAGCTCGAACAATCGGTCGTCCTGTGCGAAGCCCTGACGATTCTCATCGAGCGCGTGAATCGCGCGGAGAGCCAGCGCGATTTGGATTCTTACTTCGCCTTGATGGAAGCGATGACGATGTTTGAATCCTTCATGTCGTATCTGATGTTTCGGGATTGGGCCGAAGTCCAGAGATTTATGGATGAGCTAACGACGGCCCGCACGGAGTTTCAACTCTGGCCCCAGTTGAAGCAGTTCGCGGCTTATCTGGATACGCTGCATTGCCACGTCAGGATGCGCTCAGTCCTTCATAATCATCCGCTTCAACAGTCAACCGTCATCAGCAAATAACGCGCGCTCTGCGATCCTTTGACAATCGAGCCTGCCCGCACGAGAAGAGCCTGCCCCGCGAAGACGGAGCAGGCTTTTTTTGCGCGCCTAAAGAAAATTGATGCCCCCACGAGGACTCGAACCTCGAACCAACAGATTATGAGTCTTAAATAGGTTTGCTGCTTTAGTTTGGCTGAGTGCGTAAGAGTAACAATTTGTTGCTCTTACGCACTTTGATATTATAGCTGTGTGTTGCTGAGAATCATACTGTTTGGATGAGTTGGCACACAGTTGGCACACAAGAAAATCGAATTATGCCTGCAATTATATGGAGTTTTTAGACGCTATGACAAATGAACGCTCGCCATTAAGTGAAGAAGAGATTAACGAAGCTAGAAGACAATTCCACAGCTTCCTTCAGATGATGGCAGTAGCCGGAAAGAAACGAGCATCTGCTACCGATACCTCTACTTCTAGCAGCGAAAGTAGGAACAATGATTACTATATGAAAGTGACGCTAAAGAATGGCCGTGAGACGAAGTTGAAAACTATATTTCATGCAATAGAGGTAAGTATCGAAGATAAGCATGGCGGAGTATTTAAGTGTAGCTATCACATGAAAAATACAGTTGATAGTTTATACAAATGGATATTAGACAAACATCCTGATGCGACTGTTGACGAAATTCAGAGGATGGCAGACGAAGAAAAGAAATCCTTTACTGAAATGAAGAAATTATTAGCTTTCTCCATCGCTGAATCAGAATTTTGGATACGGATGAAAATGGCAAGGTTTATGCACGAACAATTACAGCCTACATTAGAAATGGTTTTAGCCGATTTAGTGGAAGATACGGCGCTATATGGAATGAGCGAATATGGCTATAAGCTGACAAATCCTAAAGACCTAGAAAAAGATGCCAAAGCTTATATCTCTTTAAGAAAGAAGCGCTCTAATGTCATTGAAGGTATTGGTAAACGCAAGAAAGCATTAATATCTACTGAAGAGATTAGTGAATTTATAGAGAAGGTTTTTGCTTCGATGCAAGAACTAGACAGCGCCGGTAAAAAGATCACATCGCACGCTGTAGCACGTAAAGTTATTGGCGCTAACCATAGTAATCCATTAAAAGCATTCAAAGATAAACTCAAAAAGTACGGCTTCGTTTTTGAAGACATGAAAGAAGATTATGCAAAAAGTAAAAAGTGAACAAAAAAACAGATAAGATTTTTATGTTCTAACTTAAAAAGCTATTCGCTTTTTTAGCTAAATAAAAAGCGCTTCTGATTTGCTACTCTCTGTGCTGCTTAGTAAGGCACAGGGAGTTTTTCTTTAGGAGAGACATAATGAATCAGGAATGGTCAACAGTTGAAGTTGCCGCGCCCGTTTTGGGAATGTCTAAACAGGGCATGTATGACGCAATCCGCAAAGGACAGTTGCCGCGCGAAGCCGTGCTGCGGATCGGCAAGCGAATCCGTATCAACCTAAAAGCATTAAGCGCGCAAGGTGCGCCTAAACGCGAAGAACAAAGTGAGTACGCTGCTACATAGGCAAGGCCGCTTAGTTGTTAAGGCTTAAATAGAACAAAACACGCACAGCAAAACCACTGGCAGAGTTGAAATCAATGAACAGCCCATTGGAAGTTGCCCGCTCTTACCTTGTGCGCGGTTGGATGCCGCTACCTATCGCGCATCAATCGAAGAATCCGAACCGCACAGGATGGCAGCGTTTCAGCATTAAGCAAGGCGAGTTACCGCAATTCTTCAACGGCAAGCCGCAAAATATCGGCGTCCTGCTCGGCAAGCCGTCAGGCGGGCTGGCGGACGTTGATCTTGATTGTGCTGAAAGCATCGCGCTCGCCTCTTATTTCTTGCCGTCAAGTGATGCTGTGTTCGGACGCACTAGCAGACCACGCTCGCATTATCTATACATCACAACGGATGACGCGAAGACAGTTAAGTTTGAGGACATTGACGGGAAGATGCTTGTGGAGTTGCGTTCTACGGGCTGTCAAACCGTCTTTCCCGGTTCGACGCATCCGTCTGGAGAAATGATTGAATGGCATAAGGACGGAGAACCGCCGCGCGTATCTTATGCCGAACTGTTGCGCGCCGTGCGCCGCATGGCAGCAGCATGTTTAATCGTTCGGCACTATCCGGCGCAAGGTAGTCGCAATGATCTTTCGCTTGCGCTCGCGGGCGGTCTGTTACGGGCGGGATGGAGTGAACAGGAAACGGAGCATTTCATCAGCGCGATATGTACGGCAGCGCAAGATGAAGAGACACAAGCCCGCGTCAAAAGCGTAATCGGCACGGCAAAGAAACTGACAAGCGGAGAGCATGTAACGGGCTGGCCGACGCTGGCAAACTTGTTGACTGACGGCATTGTTGCACGTCTCCGCTCGCTACTAGAGTTACGCGAGCCGAACACTGAAACACAAAGCAGCACGGCAGCGAAAGACACAGAGACGAAAAACGATGATGCTCCGTTGCGCGTCGTCTGCATGGCGGACGTTGCGCCCGAACAGGTTTCTTGGTTGTGGCATCCCTATATCGCCAAAGGCAAGCTGACACTTCTTGAAGGCGATCCGGGCTTGGGTAAGTCGTGGCTGACGTGCGCGATTGCCTGTGCTGTTTCTCACGGCAGGGGATTGCCAAACGCCGCGCCGTTTGAAGCTGGCAACGTTTTAATGCTTTCAGCCGAAGATGGTCTAGGCGATACGTTGCGCCCGCGTCTTGATGCTGTTGAAGCGGACGTGCGCCGCATCTTTGCGCTGAATGAGCCATTGACGTTTGACACGTCAGGTTTAATTCGCTTGGAAGCGGCAATCATCGAACACGCGCCCGCGCTCGTCATTATTGACCCCCTCTTTGCTTTTACGGGTGGCAAGGTGGACATACATCGCGCGAACGAATGTAGAGCCATTAGCGCGCCTCTGGCAGCGATTGCAGAGCGGCACGGCTGCGCGATGCTCGCCGTCAGGCACTTGGGAAAGTCGCGCGGCGGCGGTCATGCCCTTAATGCGGGCATCGGCTCGATTGACTTCACAGCGGCGGCGCGCAGCGTTTTACTTGTCGGACGCGATCCAGATGAAGAACAGCGGCGCGCGGTTGTGCAGACGAAGAACAACCTTGCCCCGCACGGCGAAGCTATTGGCTACAAGTTAGAAGACAGCCAGTTCTTTTGGACGGGTGTAAGTGACCTGACAGCCGAGCGCATACTTGCCGCAGCATCGGACGAGGGCGAGCGCAGCACAATCACAGAAGCCGAGGATTTCTTACGCACCGCTCTTTCCAGCGGCGGGCGAGATAGCAAGGCTATCAAAGATGAAGCCAAACAGGCTGGCATCTCTGAGGCGACACTACGTCGCGCTAAAACACGGCTCAAGGTGCAAGCGAAAAAGGTTGGCTTGCCTGGTAGCCATTTTCAAAAGTGGGTGTGGGAATTGTCAAACAATGAAGGCGCTCAAATATGTGTCGAAGATGCTCAAACAAGCGAAGATGAGCATCTTCGGGCAAATGGCGCGGACAAAGGTAGTTATTTACAACAGTTAGCCGAAGATGCTCAAGTGTCTGAGTTTGAGCATCTTCGGGCGCAAGCTTGCACATCTTCGGGCGAAGAAGAACAGCCGTTGACTGACGAAGAAGAGGAACTAGCCGCGCGCTTGGAGTTCAGCGAACACTTATCTAGAGCGGAAGCCGAACGACGGGCGCGCGAATGGTTTGCGCCAGTCCCGTTTTGAAGTTGCCATGCAGACGAAAAAAGATGTTAGGAGAAGAGATGCCACGCACTCGCACAAAAACAAAAAGTAAAAGTTTGGCCCCTAAGATTCTCCCCGGCCACGTCGCGGCTGTGATGGTCAGGTGTGGAAAGCCTAACTGTAAATGCGCCAGCGGGAAGCTTCACGGCCCGTATTTTTATCATCGCACATGGGCCGATGGTCTGCGGTCGAAACGTTATCTCAAGTCCACAGAGGTCGCACAGGTGCGCGCGGCCTGCGATGAGCATCGGCAGCTACAGATAAAACTCCGTGAAGGGAGAGCGCAGCATAAAGACATGCTCGCCCGCGCCCGCGAGTTATTCTCGCTGCTATCCAGAGCAGAGAAAGAGGGTTTGATATGAGCGCGATAGTTCCACGCCGAAAGCAAAAGCGAAGTATTACGTCAACCGTCCGAATGATGAACGACAAAACGGGCCAAATAGTGCAAGATCGGCTGAGCATCGAAACGACAGACGAAGAGGCCGAAGCTCGCGCCGTTATAGATAAGCTGGCGCGTTCGTTCAAAAACACGGTGGACTTTTATAAATCCTGCTACACGCCGGAAGATATGAAGCAAGTCGAGGCGATGATTGAAGGCGACCGCACAGAGCAGGGACGCGCGAGGGCGCGCAATATGCCGACGCGTGAAGTCTCATGGTATGACATTTCACTACTCGCTGATGGAGATATAAAAGAAGCATTGGAAGTCTGGGGACGTGTGCGCCTTTTAGCTATAGATGAAATAGAGAGCGGCCTGTTTTCGTCTGAAATGGTAGGCGGGCGCACGCCGCTTGAGCGAGCGCGATTTCTCGCCATTCGTGACAGCCTGCGCGATTCATGGCAGAGCAAGAATGGAATCGAGTCCGCACTACTTGAAATGATGGCGCAGACATTCTCGCTATATCTCTACTGGACAGCGATTGCACACGAACGCGCGACGAATAGGCATGATGAGCAGAAGAAGCAGGTAGGGCGTTTTGAGTCTTCTGGTTGGAAATCTCCTTATCAATCTGAAGTGGACGCAATAGATCAGGCTCACAGGCTTGCCGACGGCTACAACCGCCAATTTCTGAGGACGCTACGACAGTTGCGCGATTTGAGACGCTATACACCATCGGTGATTGTCAACAATGGCGGGCAAGTTAATGTGGCGAATCAGCAAGTAAATGTCACTCGCAAAGATTAAGAGGTTAGTTGTAGCTGCTAGTTAATTTTCTGCAATACCGTTAATAAATACGTCAACATAATTCAAAATCTTGTCCGTGATTCTTTGAACGATTGATTTTCTCTCTAATAGTTTCGGTTTAGTTTCCAACAAATCCACAATCGTTTCCGGCAAAGGCTTTCTTTCAGTGAAAAGATATTCACCGATGATGTGGCTGACCTTTTCTTGTGAGATATTTTCATCCCGGCAAAGTTGTTCAAAGGCTTCTCGTTGTTTGCGATTCCAGAAGCCTTTGAACTCATCTTCGATAGCATCTTGATCGGATGTTTCAGGAAGATTCCTGTCTATAAATTCTAAAATCAATTCGCGTTTGCTGCGGAGCTGAATGTCACCGGCAAGCAGTTCGGAAATCTGGCGATTGATTCTTTCTTTTTCTTCTTTGTTCGCCTCGTGATATTTCGCCAGAAGTCGCAAGATATAAGCGACGTTGATTTCGTCGCGGTGGATTAGTTCCAACTCAAAATCAACATCTTCGAGAATCGAAACTTTTTCCTTGCTTCTGTCAGTCCTGACTTTATCGTAGAGGTCGAGATACTTGCTTTTGTAATCTTCAAAATCCTGTTCGGGAAGATTCAGAGCGTCAAAGCTAAAATCGGCAAAGGTCGTTAAGACGGTTTTCAGCCGCATCAATTCGCGGAATGAGGTGACGAATTTCAGTTCGTCGTCTTCAGTTTGCAGATCGTTTACGCTGTCAACCGTAGGCGCGATTTTGACAAGGCGTTGGACGGCTTCGTTAAACTTTTCAACGTAGTTTTCGAGCGGCTGTAAGATGATCTCTTCAATGGCTTCTCTATTTGAAAAGAGCGTAATCGCTTCATCGGTCGCCTTTTTCAGATTGCGAAAAACAATAATGTTGCCCTGTGATTTTAATTCGTTGATGATACGGTTTGTTCTGGAATAAGCCTGAATCAAACCGTGATAGCGCAGATTCTTATCAACAAACAGCGTGTTGAGCGCCGGAGAGTCAAAGCCTGTCAGAAACATATTGACGACAAGCAAAAGATCAATCTCGCGGTTTTTCACGCGGCGGGCGATGTCGTTGTAATAGTTATAGAAAGATTGGCTGTCTTTGGTGGTGAATTTGGTGTTGTGCATCAAGTTATAATCGCCAATATATTCTTCCAACTTGTCGCGCGTGTGTGATGATTCGGCTGAATCTGCGGAAGTATCGGCAGAGCCGTTTTCCGTCGCTGCATCGTCGTCAAACACCACAAAGCCGCTCGCGTCCGGGTCATCTTCGTTTGTGCCGTAAGAAAAGATCGTGGCGATGTTTAGTTTATGCTCACCCGCTTCTTTCTTGGCTCTGAAAATCTCATAGTATTTAATCAACGTCTTGACGTTTGAAATACACATCATCGCCGTAAAGGTTTTGTTGTGAGTTTTGCGTCCGTGATTGGCGATGACGTAATTGGCGATTTTTTCGAGGCGTTCAGGCGATTCTAAAAGCTCGCTGGTGTCTATGTCTTCGACGTTAATATCGAGATTCGTTTTGCTATCTTCTCTCTGCGTATATTTTCCAATGTATTCAACGGAAAACTTCAAAACATTTTCATCTCTAATCGCGTCCGTGATGACGTATTTATGCAAGCATTCGTCAAATAAATCTTTGGTCGTGCGCTTGCCCATATCGTTTTTGACGACGTTCTCGGCAAAGATAGGTGTTCCCGTAAAGCCAAACATTTGCACGTTGCCGAAATAGTCTTTGATTCGCTTATGCGTCGCTCCGAACTGGCTGCGGTGGCATTCGTCAAAGATAAAGACCATCTTTTTATCTTTGAGCAATTCCATCTTGGCGGAGTGCCGTCCTTTTTTGATGGCGTTGTCGAGTTTCTGAATCGTCGTGACGATCAAAGGCGTGTTGTCGGAGAACTGGCGGACAAGCGCCGAAGTGTTGGTTGTGCCGTCAATGCTGCCTTCGGAAAAGCTGTTAAATTCTTTCGTGGTTTGAAAATCTAAGTCTTTGCGGTCAACGACGAAAACGACTTTGTGAATGTTTGGCAAGCGCATTAAGACCTGGCTTGCCTTAAACGATGTCAGGGTTTTGCCCGAACCTGTTGTGTGCCAGATGTAGCCGTTTTTCGTGCTGTTTTTTACGCGGTCAATAATCGCTTCGGTGGCGTAATACTGATACGGGCGTAAGACCATCAAACTTTTTGTTGATTCGTTCAAGACCGTGTAGCGGCAAATCATTTTCGAGATGTGGCACGGTTCTAAAAAGACTTCAGCGAATTTATCCAGATTCGTGATTTTATTGTTCTCTTGATCGCTCCAGAAGAAAGTTTGTTTGAAGGATTGGTTTCTATTGTTGGCGTAGTATTTCGTGTTTACGCCATTGCTGATAACGAAGATTTGGACGTAATTGAACAGACCATAATTCGATGAATAAGAATGCCGCTGATAGCGGTTTGTCTGGTTAAAGGCTTCTTTTAATTCCAGACCTCGCCGTTTGAGTTCGATCTGGACGAGCGGTAGACCATTAATCAAAATCGTTACGTCATAACGATTTTGATACTTACCTTCGATGGTTACTTGCTGCGTGACTTGAAATTGGTTTTGACACCAATTTTCAACGTCGAGAAACTCAAGATAGCTGATTTCGCCATTCGGTTTTTTATAAATCATTTTATCGCGCAGAATCTTGGCGCGTTCAAAGACATTGCCTTTGTTAAGATGATTTAAGACTTTTTCAAAGGCTTCATCTGATAGCTTGATCTTGTTGTGCTTTTCGATTTGAGTTTTAAGGTTTTTTAGTAAGTCAGTTTCATTGCGAATTTCTACCTTTTCATATCCAAGCAAAACTAATTGGCTGACTAGATTGTCCTCTAAAATTTGTTCTGGTTGTGTAGGCATAAAGTTTTTAATCTAATTCTTCAACATCCAAAACCGGGATTTCTTCTTGTTCCGATAGGTAGTTTAATAACTGTTGTTCATAGGAAACTTTGTCTTGCTCGAATAATGCTTTGCTATAACTCAGAGTTCCTAATGGATTGAGATTATCAAGCCATTGATTAAATTCACTATTTGCTTCGTATTTTATTTCTTGTTTTCGTTCGAGCCTAAAAAAATGCTCCAGCAAGTAAAAAGCTATAGCTTCGGTAATTCTCGTTACTAAATTTGAAAATTGTGGTGTGCTGCAATCCAACTTGGGAACTGCTTTGCCGTGCGAAATATCCCCTCGTTGGTTTCGTATCATTCCGAAATTTTCTATCAATGAACCACTTCTGTTTATGAAATCCGGCTCTATCTCACTATCAAATTCAGCTAGTTTGTTTGCTGCTCGCTTGAAAAGCGGCATAACATCAAGTTTCTTTATCTGCGCATCGCTTATCGTCGGGTCTAAGGTTTTTAAAATGGTTTTAGATACGCCTTCGATTAGGGACTTACAACTTTCGATACAAATATCCGGTTGAGAAGCAACATTTTGCTCAATCACATCAATGACATTTTGATAGTATGCAAAATCTGCAAATCTTTCATTATTTGTTTCGATCAATGTCCTGACTGATTTCATAAGGATTTAAACAAACATTTGCTGTAATAAGCCTTTTTTGAATGTTTGAGTCTTCTCTATCTGCTGCTTTACTAGATTGATTTTTTTATCAATCTCAGAAATGAATTTGGCAAGTTTGTTTTGTTCTTCAATGTGAGGAACATCTATTCTTAAAGTTGCTAACTGGCTTGGATAAAGGTGAACAACTGAAATCCCTTGAGCAAGATTTGCAATGTCTAGTTTCTTCTTGTTGTTCAAATAATAGGATAGAAACACACCATTCATCTTTGACTTAATAATGTTCAAATCTCCGCCTAAAGCGACACCAGTTTTTAAAACGCACGAAGCTGTTGCAATGTCTAATTGAGTTTCGCCGGATGCTGGAATAATTACATCGTTGTATTCACTTAAAACCAGTTGCGATTCATTAATATTTGTTCTTGAAATGACTTCGGTAATTGTTTCTTTGTAGTGTGTATATAATTGACCATATCTAATACATTCTAAATTTCCACTTTCGGAAACGTCTGATTTTGAGATTCCTTTACCCTTTGAAAACTTTGCAACGTCGCCCAATTTCTTTTCTTCCCAATCCGCAAAATCATTTCCGTTGTCATCTTTGAAGCGAATTTTCTGATTAAAGATTTGCTGCATCACTCCTTTTTTATATTGCTCCAAAAGGTCTTTTTTCTTGGTGATTTGCTGAATCTTTTCATCTACTACCGTGAGAAACGCGGCGATTTTTTGTTGTTCTTCTTTTGCTGAAGGAATGTGTAAAGGACAATTTAGAATTTCGTCTTTTTTAAGATTAGTTTGACCTACGCCAGAATCAAAAGCCAAAAAATAGTCATTTCTATTAACAATGTAGAAAAGAAATTTATTGATATAACCATTGGGCTTCAAAGCGCAAATTCTTTGATTCAAGGTATATAAATTGTCCTTATCAATATAAAAACATTTGGCAAGTGCTTTACCTTTTGGAATATCACTCATAACCATTACCACATCATTTTTGAATAGTGGGGATATTTGCTTATTAGAAAACTTTTTGACACTTCCTTCGGAAGAGATGAATTTTGAATTGACAACAATATATTTACCATTCTCGTCAATGTCGTTTTCGTGTGCCTTTCCATTTTCAAATTTTGTAACCTTGCCTAAATAATTTTCCTCCCAATCTCCATCAAATTCAGGAAACCGCAAGGCAGGAACATTTTTTGTTTGTGTTGTCATAAATTAAAAAGGTGTTGAGATATTTAATTGTCGGCAATAATCGGCGATAGTTTTATCCGTCTCGTGAATTGCGGTTTCCAGAGATTTCAATTCACCAGCGATTTTCTCCAGATCAATCCTGTCTTCGGCTTCAAAAGTAGCTACATAGCGTGGAATGTTTAAGTTGTAATCATTCTCTTTGACTTCATCGAGCGCGGCGATGTAACTATATTTATCTTCGGCAATTCGATTGCGGTAAGTGCTAATAATCTTTTCAATATCCGCATCACGCAAGTAATTTTGGTTTGTGGCTTTTTCAAAATGCTGGCTCGCGTCAATGAACAAAATATCGTCGGGATGTTCTTTGCATTTTTTGAAAACCAGAATGCAAGTCGGAATGCTTGTGCCGTAAAAGATATTGGCGGGCAAACCAATCACGGCATCCAGATAATTGCGATCTTCAATCAGATACTGCCGGATATGACCCTCTGCGCCGCCGCGAAACAAAACGCCGTGCGGCGCGACAACCGCCATGATGCCGTTGTCCGCCAGATGGTGAATCATGTGTTGAATAAAAGCGAAATCGGCTTTCGACGACGGCGCGAGTTTTCCGTATTGACTGAAACGATCATCACCCAAATGCAAAGGACTCGCCGACCAATAAGCAGAAAACGGCGGATTGGCAACAATCGCTTCGGCGCGTAAATCAAAATGCTGCGGACGTTCCAAACTATCTTCCTGCCGAATATCGAATTTCTGATAATGAACGCCGTGCAAAATCATATTCATCCGCGCCAGATTGTAAGTCGTGCGGTTTAACTCCTGCCCGTAAAACTTGCCGACCTCTGAAACTTCTCTGGCAACACGCAACAACAAAGAACCCGACCCGCAGGTCGGATCATAAACCGTTTTAAGTTTGGTCTTGCCGGTCGTGACGATCTTCGCCAGAACCTTACTGACTTCCTGCGGCGTGTAAAACTCTCCGGCTTTCTTTCCTGCGCCACTCGCAAATTGTCCGATAAGATATTCGTAAGCATCGCCCAAAACATCGCGGCTCGCATCTGCAAGATGAAAATCAATCTTGTCGAGATGCGCTAAGACTTTGGCAATAATCTGATTTTTCGCGGCTTCCGTGCGGCCTAGTTTCGTGCTGGTCAGGTCAAGGTCTTCAAACAAATTATCAAAATCATCTTCCGATTCCGTTCCCATCGTGCTTTGCTCGATGTTCGTCAGAATCTTGCCCAAATCTTCCAGAATAAAATTGCTTTTCGTCTCGCCGTCTTCATCCGAAGCATCCGCATTGCCGCGCTTGGCTATCGCGCTAAATAACTCTGAAGGCTTCAAGAAATAACCTAAGTGCGTCAAAGACTCTTCTTTGACAGCTTCTAAAAGTTGTTTGCCTTCATCGCTGTTTTCGTTGATGTCCGTGTATTTAATACCGTCCGATTCCAAAAGAGAATTGGCATACATATTCATTCTTTCGGAAAGATACTTATAGAAAATAAAACCCAAAATATAATCCCGAAATTCATCCGCATTCATCTTGCCGCGCAAGGTGTTGGCGATATTCCAAAGCTGTGTTTCAAGCTGTTTCTTTTGATCTTCTGACATTATTTATCCTGAGATTTAAATGTGGTCTTACGAAGTATGTAAAGAAAATGAGTAAAATCTAAGTTGATATAAACCGATGCGGAAATTAGCCTGTAGCCTTCTTCGCTATCTTGGGTGGCCGTCCAACCTTCCTCTCCGCGACCAACCTTAAATCAGCTTCGCGGATAAAATTATCTCGTCCCATCTTTGTTGCTGGCAACTGTCCGTCAATAATCATTTGCCGCACACGTCCAGCCGTCACACCTAATTTCTCTGCTACCTCTTGAGTCGTTAGTAATCTGCTCATAGGAAATATATTTATCATAAAAACTAGCGCATATGCAAGGATTTCTCTTGACAAATCCTAGCGTATGCGCTAGGATTATCTTGTCGGTTGAATTTACAAAACGGAAGGAACTGAAGCCCATGATGAACATAGATCAAGACAAGTTTCAGCAAGTGGCGCAAGAGGCTTTTGACAAGGTTTGGGGTAATCGCAGATGGGAAACAGCAATAGCCAAAGCCGCCGCGCAACTGGAATCAAATCCCTACATGCACTTTGACGGTCAATCGCTTTTGATTCTCTCGCCGTCCGGCGAAATTTACAGCGCGAACGGCTCTTGCCAGTGCAAAGCCTTCTCGCAAGGTCACCCTTGCTGGCATCGTGCGGCAGCAAGACTCGTCAAGCGATACAACGAGACTTCGCACTAAAGCGAAACGGGATAGGTGAGCGCTTCAGACGCTCCCTATCCCTTCACCTTTACCTTCCCGCTAAGAAAGGAAACAAGATGCAGCGAAAAGATAGCACAAAGCAAAGGGGGATGCGCGACGATGGCCGGACAAATTATTAAGCGTGGTGATAAGACTTGGCTTGTCCGCATCTTTACGGGGCGTGATGGCGAAGGCAAGCGGCAATACCTCAATAAGACTTTGCGCGGCACAAAGAAAGATGCGGAAACTTACCTTAACAGAACCTTGACTGAAATTAGCTCTGGCACGTTTGTTGAACCAGTCAGAGAAACGCTTGAAGAATATTTTGATAAGTGGCTGACAACAGCAGCTAAACCGCGTGTAAGTGAGCGTACATATGCTGAGTATGAAGCTCTACTTAAACGCTATGTTCGAGAACCATTAGGTAAGGTAAAACTAAGCGCTCTTCGTTCGCTCGATATTCAGCGCGTTTATTCAGAAATGCAGGAGCGCGGACTATCACCACGAGTTGTACGTTACACGCACGCGGTTTTATCGTCATGTCTGAAACAGGCTGTCAATTGGGGAATGCTCGCGCGAAATCCAGCCACGTTAGTGCAATTACCAAAACAGACTCGTAAAGAGATGCGCGCTTTATCCGCTGTTGAATCAATACGTTTTTTGAAGGCGTTAGAAGGTGATCGCTACGCAACCCTCTTTTCTCTTGCCTTGACTACTGGAATGCGACCTGAAGAATATTTGGGGCTGCAATGGAAAGACCTAGACTTAGTGCAAGGCACTGTCACTGTTCAGCGTGCTCTTGTCTGGCGGATTAAAGGCGGTGGTTGGTACTATGGCGAGCCGAAGACATCGCGCTCGCGCCGCACAATTCCCTTGCCTGCATCGTTATCCAAGTTACTCATCGCACACAAGCGTCAACAAGCGGCTGAACGCCTTAAACTTGGCTCTGCTTGGCAAGATCACGGCCTTGTCTTTACAACGGTCATCGGCAGTCCCCTGAATATTCCAAATCTATCTTACAAACACTTCAAGCCTGCTTTGGAGCGCGCTAAACTGCCGAAGACAATCCGGCTGTATGACCTGCGCCATAGCTGCGCCACGCTCTTACTTTCAGCAGGCGAGCATCCAAAGGTAGTAAGCGAACGGCTCGGACATGCAGGCGTAACGCTCACACTTGACGTTTACAGTCATGTACTTCCAACTATGCAGGAGGCGGCATCTCAGAAACTTGAGCGCATTCTGTTTGGCTGAACATCGAGCGAATCATATTAAGGCGGGGTTATCGCCTCAACGATAACCCCGCTCTTTTATCCTTAGAACATAGACAGCAAGAAAGTCGCTAACGCTTCAACTATTCCCGCGTCCATCTCGCCGCTCATCTCAGTTGCCGCCGCTGCCGTCGGTGGCGGTGGTGGCGGGTCTGCGATACCGTCGCAAGGAATTTGCCCCGCGAACGCGGGAAGGCTGAACGCCAGCGTTAAGACCATTCCGGCGCATATTCTCTTTAGATTTCTCATCTCTTTTATCTCCTTAGTTAGTAAGTAGGTTAAAGCACATGTCAAAAAATTTGCATGTGCGGTGACTCGAACATCTTGCAAATAACGTTGCAAGCCTCGATTGTGGCGGTTAAGATGCGGCCCGTCTTTTTGATACTACACGGAAAGGCTTCTCACATACATGACATTGCGCGCCTCACTATTGCTACAACTCGAAAATGCTTCACTCAATCGCAATCAACGCGCAGAACTTCGCTGTCAACTAGCGAGAGAGCTAGAAGACGCTGGCGAATATGAGCAAGCGCGAGAGGCACTAGGCGAACTTTGGCAAGGCGTCGGAAGGATGCCGCACATCGAAAGGCTAGAGCGCAACGTCGCTGCCGAAGTCTTATTGCGTGCGGGCGTGCTAACCGCACGGCTCGGCAACCTCAGTGGTATTAAAGGCTCTCAGGAATCAGCAAAGAACCTCATCACGAAAAGCAGCCGCATCTTTGCGGCGCTTTCCGCTGTCAATAAGGTAGCTGAAGGGCAAACAGAGATTGCAGGCTGCTACTGGCGAGAGGGCGGCTACGATGAGGCGCGCATCATCCTGAAAGATGTACTCTCACAACCCACAGTAGAGAACGAGATAAAGGCTAAAGCTACTCTGCGAAGCGCGATTGTCGAATGGTGTTCTCACCATTACACGGATGCGCTCTATATCTTGACTGAGGCTGCGCGACTGTTTGAAGAGATAGAGAACCAGACAGTTAAAGGTAGTTACCATGATGCGCTGGCGGGCGTGTTAGTCAATCTGGCGGCGTCCGAACAGCGAGAAGATTACACCGACCGCGCCTTTGTTGAATACGCCGCTGCCGCTTACCACTTTGAGCAGGCCGGACACAGACATCATCTTGCCGCCGTCATCAACAATCTTGGCTTTCTCTACTTCCAGTTTGGCAAATACACGGAAGCGCATGAGCAGTTAGGCCACGCGCGCCGTATTCTGGCGAGTCTGAAAGATAGCGGCACAATCGCACAAGTTGACGAAACAAGAGCGCGGGTCTTTCTCGCGGAAGGTAAGTACGGGCTTGCTGAAAGCGCCTCACGCTCCGCTGTCCGTACATTAGAGAAAGGCGGCAGACAGTCATTGTTGGCGGAAGCGTTGACGACGCACGGCGCAGCGCAGGCGCGTCTTGGCTACCATGAGCGCGCACGCTTCACGCTCTTTCGCGCCGCAGAGATAGCGCACGTCTCAGGCGCTCTGAATACGGCGGGCCTCGCTGCGCTCGCTCTCATTGAAGAACTAAGCGAGCATCTGACGCCAGACGAGATGAAAGCTATCTATCAGAAGGCGTATGACTGGCTTGTTACCTCTCAGCACTCACAGACCTTGCACCGACTGTTAAAAGCCGCCAGCCGCGTTCTGAGCGCGTGTGTGGATACTCGGAATGAGAGCAAGCCGGAAACGGTCACACGCGGAACGCTGAGAAAAGCCATCCACAAATATGAGAAGGAAATCATCAGACAAGCCTTGCGCGACTCTGAGGGAAGCGTGACGCACGCGGCTGGCGTGCTTGGCGTTACCCATCAATCGCTAATCTATCTGCTACAGAACCGCCACCGAGACTTACTGCTCGAACGCAAACCTGCCGTACCTCGCAAGAAAAGCATTATCAAGAAACGTTAATTGGCGGGCAAGTGTCCATTGTCGGGCAAAGCCGTGGTACGCTAAGAAAAGAAACGAGCATAAAACGCCTAAGATGAAGACGACAGCCGCCGAAAAAAGAATCGCAAAATGTCGAGAAGTAAAATAGTCGCCTTTTTGTTCGATTCTGTTTACCAAGTCGTGACTTGGGTTTGGATTGCGTTCTCTATCGGTGCTTTCTTTTTCTATGCCAGCAAGCAGACCGGCGGCGAGCGGGGGATGCTTTTCTCTATTCTTAGTTTGGTCTGTTCCGTCGTTGTGATGATTGCCCTCGTAGCCAGAAACCATTATTTGTCCAAACCGGAAGACAAAAAGCGCCCCGAACTTTCCATTGAGCAGGCTGTCGTAGAACTGCTTGAACCGGGGAAGCATGAAACCGCTGCGCTGGTATTGAAAAACCGTGGAGAAGTCGCCGCCCGAAATATTACTATTAGACACTACTTCGCCATAGCCACTGAGGGCTTTAAGGGGCCACTCATTTACTATCAGCAGCCAGAGCCGGAGGCGTGCCCGGACTTGGGCGTAGGCGCGACTATGACGGTCGTAGGGCAGGGCATAGAGAGTTTGACCGCGGAAATGTTCAGAGGATTCCGAAGCGGAAAGAACCTGCTTTTCCACTACGGGAAAGGGGAATACGAAGACGACGCCGGAAACAAGTACCCCCTTAAATACTGCTTCATGTATGACCCCGACAGGATAACTTCGATGCGGATTGCCACGCGCTACTTGCCTACGGACGACGGTAGCCAACCCGCGCATGTCGCCGCTCCCAAAGAACGCCCAGACCTGTCGCTGGAAAAAGCTAAGGTTCGCTTTCGACCCGGCAAAGCCGCCGAAGTTAGGATATTGCTCCAAAATCGCGGGAATGTAGGGGCGCACAATATTTGGTTCAGAGGTGTCCACTATACCTTCCCCGCCCCATTTAAAGATTCGCTGCCCGTTGAGTCGCTGCCCGAACGCGATAAGTTCCCCCACTTGGCTGTCAATGCCATGATGACGGGATTTACCGTAGAAGGAGAAGTCCTGAGCATTAAGGATATTGCCGACATTGAGGATGGCAAGCTCTTGTTCTTTCACTATAGCAAAGGGCATTACGAAGATGAGAATGGGAATGTCTATCCGATGGATTTTTGCCTGATGTATGTACCCGGACGTGAAGACCTCGCTCTTGCCCCTATTGAATACTGGCCTAAAAGTGAGAATGATAAAAAAAGAAATTAAGAGAATCCAAATTAGGATACTACCCTAAATCCAAACAAATTGTATCAAGATAAGAGTTGCTGTAATTCTGCCACATTAGAAGCTGGCACACTATAGGCACACAAGACAGAAACGGGCAGCACCTCCGCTGCCCGTAACCGTTTGATTCTAAAGATGCCCCCACGAGGACTCGAACCTCGAACCAACAGATTATGAGTCTGGCGCTCTAACCATTGAGCTATAGGGGCGAGAAAGCCGCTTGAAAGTCAGCGTCTAAACTCTAGCGAAATTTGCCGCGCGTGGCAACCGCCCTTAAGCTTGCGCGTCCGTTGATGAAATTGAAGCTTGAGGGCGTCGCTTCGGCTTCGTTCGGGCGCGGCTCAGGCTGTGGCGCTCATGGCCGCGTATTCGGGCGAAGCGATGAGGGATTCTATCTGTCGCAGGTGGCGGCCTTCGTGGAGGCCAATCATGGCGAGCCACTGGTAGGCGTCGAGCGGCCCGAAGGCCGGATGCGGATAGTGGCCGGAGGTTAAGTCGGTCGCTTCGAGGCGTGGGCGCAAGTCTCTGAGAGTGGCGCGCGATTGACGCAGGCGTGCGAGCGAATCGTTGATGGAGACGCCGCCCCGCGGTTGCGCCGTTTCGGGCGCGACGTACTTTTCACGACGACTGCGCTCGGCGATTTGTTCAAGCGTGACGGGCTTGAAACTTGTGTCTTCCGGCGGGCGTTGATGCCCGGCCTTTTCGGCTTTGCTGACCATGACGGTGATGAGGCCGAGCAGACGTTCTTCGAGAATCGCCAGATGCTCGACAATCTCTGCGATTGACCAACTGCCCGGCTCTGGCCGGAAGTTTTCCTGCGCCCTCGTTAATCCGGCGAGACGCTCGCCCAATCGCTCGCGCGTCTCCTCTATCGCATCGTAGATTTCGGCAACGCTGTTGTAGTTCATCAATGACTCCTTCCAGTGATGCATGATGAGCGATGAACAAAAGCAGATAGCTCGTTACTCATAACTCATCATTTACGTCTGTGGCTGCTCCGGTCAAAGCGCGCGGCAGTTTATCACGAAAGGCGTGTGGGCCTGCGCTCGATTATTGAATCGTGGCGGCTGATGAGCGCGGCTTGCGGGCTGAGATGCAGTTCGTGCCAGCGCGGATATTCGGGCGCGCTTGGATAGACGCGGATGTAGCCGGTCTGTATGAGCAACGTTTCGGGCTGTGTCCAGTCGAGCCGGATAATCGGGGCGAACGACTTGGGCGGGCCGCCCGTTTGCGGCGCAGTCTGCGCGCCACCGTTTTTGCCGCCGTCCGTTTTCTTCTTGCTTGACGAGAGATGCTCTGCATCGAAGGCGACGGAAGAGTTGCGAAGCGCATCGCGCAAAGGGAGGCGCGCGGAGGTCGGGGCGTTGGCGGCGGCATCGTAAATCCAAACGTCCGTGTCGAAGGCCGTGGCAATCTTCGATGAGTCAGGCGACCAGACGGGCAGCGCGTCTTTCAGTTCATCGTCGAGCAGCCGCTCGCTGCCGTCGAGCGCGATGACGCGCGGGCGGCCAGCCGGAGCCTGACGCGCCGCCTCGTTCTCGTCCCACTCCGCGCTCTTGCAGGCGAGGGCCGCGAGGGCGTGCGCGTCCGGCGCCCACGCGAGATGAAAGTAGATGAGGCCGTCGCGCGTCGTCAGCGGATGAAGGCTGTTGCCGTCGCGGTCGCAGATGTAAATCTGTTCGGTGCTGAAGGTCTGCACGGGCGCAAAGGCTCGCCCGACGGAAGGAGCGGGCGCGGGCTGTCCCACTTCGGGCGGCGCGTCCGGGGGCGTGGGCTCCGGCTCAGGCGCGAGCGACTTGCGCGCGATGAAGGCGATGCTGTTGCCGTCCGGCGACCAGGCGACGACGGGCGCGAACGTGCAGGAGAGTTGCGGCGGCGTCACGTTGGTCAGGAACATGCCGTCGCTTGAGTAGATGTCAATGCGAAACTCTCCGCGCGGCAAGTCGCCCGTCTCGTAGAGAGCCAGCACGCGCTGCCCATCCGGCGAAACGATGGCTCGCACCAGCGCATCCTCCGTCCGTCGCGTCTCAAAATCTTTCTGGACTCGCTCAAGCTTCGCGGGGTCGTCCGCCGAGGCGAGCGAGGGAGTCGCGATGTCCGGCTTGAAACTGAAGGCGAGACGTTGCGCCGGAACATCGCGCAACGAAACGGGGCGCACGCTCTGCTTCTCCGCATCCTGACGACAGCCGGAAGCGAGGCACGCGAATAGCAGGACGAAGAACGACGCGGAGACGCGGAGACGCGGAGACGCGGAGATAAAGCGGAGACGCGGAGACATAGCGAAGAACGACACGATGGCGACGGAGCCATGCGCACTTTCTTTGTCGCCGCGTCGCCGCGTCTCCGTGTCTCCGCGTCTCGTCTCCACGCGTTTCATCATTTCATTTGAGCGTTGTCGGCAGTTCATCTGAACCGCAGATGATAGGAAGGCTCGTGTCGCGTTGTCAACGAGGGGCGGAGGAAGCGGCGACTCTGCGGGGCCGTCTTGAGCGCGAGGCGGGCGTCCTGCGTGGGCGCGACGGCGGCGTTGGCAGGACGCTCGGAGCCACGCCTGGCGCGGGTTGAAGCGTCGTGGCGGCGGGAGCGTCGTTGTCGCCGATGATGTCGCGTGCGAGCGTCGGGTCAAGCGCGAGCAGGGCGCGCATCGTGCTGCGCGGCGAAAGATGCGCTTCGTCCGTGTCGTCGTCTTCGACGCAGTTGTGCTCGACGGCGCGGGACAGACGACGACCGAGAGCTTCGTTGCTCGGCGTGCGCGTGATGAAGGAACTGGCGGCCATCGCTCCGACCAGATCGCAGGTCAACTCTTCGGGCCGCCGCCCGTAGATGCGCAGGCCCGTCAGGCTCGTCGCGCGCCGCCCGATGAGATTGAACAAAGATTGCAGCGCGTCTTCCCTGCCGTCCGCGATGTGCGTCAACTCGTGGGCTAAGACGCTGACCATGCCTTCGTCCGACGGCAGTCCTGCGAGGAAGATGGTGCCGAAGTAAATCACGCGCGGCGTGTTGAGCAAGACGGAGGCGTTGTCGCGCAGTTCCATGTCGGGCGCAATCTTGTTGACGGCCATCACGCGCAGGGCCGCAAGGCGAATCCGCTGTCGATAGATGTTGTAGTCGCCCGCCAGTTGGTTGAGGGCTTCGACGACGAGGGCTTTGGCGACGGGCAGCAATCGTTCGGCGCGGCGCGCTCCGGCCATCGCGTCCGGGTGATTGACGGGCAGAGACGGGCGAGCCTGCATGACATCAATCGGGACGCTGCCGAGCGGGTCGCTGGCGCGCTCGGCGCAGGCCGCGCCGATGGCTCGCTCAACGATGTCGCCCTCGTCCAGCGCAACCCGCGCCCGCGCCGGAACCGGCGGCGGCTCGCCGCTCTTCCAGGGCGATTCTCTATCTTGCGCCTGCGCGACAAACGACGAGAGCGGAGCAAAGATGAAGCACGACACAAGCAGCAACAGCGCGACGCGGAGACGCGGCAGCGCGGAGACGCGGAGACGAGACAACAGCGAAACGTGGTGACACGGAGACGCGGAGACGCGGGGAAGAAAGAGACGAGGGCAACAGAGGCGCACGTTCTTTCTTTGTCTCCGTGTCGCCGCGTCTCCGCGTCGCCGCGTCTCGGCTCTCAGCGTCTCGTCGCTGTGTCTCATGTCAAGCTCGTCGCGCATCATTTGTTCTGCCAGAGAGGCTTGCGTTTCTCCATGAAAGCTTTGATGCCTTCGCGGGCGTCCGCCGTCTTCATCAGTTCGTTGAGATACAGATTCTCGACTTCGGCCAGCGCGTCTTGGAAGGACGCGCCGTAGCTCATGTCAATGGCGCGCTTGGCGGCTTCGAGCGCTGGCGCCGACAAGTCGCGGAGCTTGGCGAGCAGTTCCTGAGCCTTCGGCTCAAGCTCGTCGCTTGGCACAACGTAGTTGACGAGGCCGAGGCGCAAGGCTTCGCGCGCGTCAATCAAGTCGCCCGTCAGCATCAACTCGCGCGCTCGTTTATCGCCGATGACGCGCGGCAACAAAACGGCGGCCACCGGCGGAAAGACGCCGAGCTTAATCTCCGGCTGGCCGAAGCGGGCGCGGTCGCTGGCGATAACGATGTCGCAACCGGCGACCAACTCGCAGCCGCCGCCGAGAGCCGCGCCGTCAACCAGAGCAATCGCCGGCTTGCCCGCCTGCTCAAGCGCGCGAAAGATGGCATGAAACGAATCGAGCATCTGGTAAATGGTTTCCTCGACGTGCTCTTCGACGGCCACGCCCGCGCTGAAGAGGCGTGAGCCCGCCACCACGTCGAAGACTATCGCCACCAACTCGCGCTGGCCTGAGCAGACGCCAATCGCATCGCTCATCTCGCGCATCATCGCGATGTTGAAAACATTCAAAGGAGGCCGCGCGAAACGAATCCGCCCCACGCGCTCTTCGATGCTCAACTGTATGTTCTGGTAGTCGTCACTCATCCTTATCCGGCTTCGGTTTTCAAGTTTCAGGTTTTCAACTTTTAGACGTTCGTCCCCTGGACTTTTGACTTGCTTTGCGTTCGCTTTTGCCTTTCACCTGACGAGCGGCGCTCCGAGCCAGCCTTGATAGAGTCGCGACTGTTCGGCTGTGGGCAGCGCGACGGGAACGGGGCGATAGCTGGCGTCAGCGATGCCGCCGAGCTTGATGTCGAAGTTGCGCAACTCGTCTGCGCGAAAGACGGTCAGGCGCGCAACCTCGTTGGGCTGCTTTTCCGAGAGACGTTGCAGGAACTGGTCGCGGTTGACGCGCAGGCCGTCGAGCGCGACGATTTGGTCGTTGGCGTTGAGTCCCTGCTCGTAGGCCGGAGCGCCGCTGTAGAGCCGCCTGATTATCAAGCGGTCGTTGTCCTGCGCCACATCGGCGCCGAGATAGACGCGCTCAGCCGCGCTCGCAGGCTCAAGCCGCAGGCCGACGCCCGCGAGAACTGCATCGTACGGCAACTCTTCGCGCCCGCGCACGTAGCGCGTGAAGAAATCTTCGAGGCTGCCTCCGGCCATCTGCTCGCACGCGCGTTGAAAGTCCGCGGGGCTGTAGTTGCGGTTCTTCTTGAAGAAATCCGTGTAGAGATAGCGCATCACGTCATCGAGAGAACGCGCGCCGCCGCTCATCTTGCGTATCTGCACGTCGAGCAGCATGCCGAGCAGCGCGCCTTTGTCGTAGTAGGAGATTTGCGAGTTAGCGGAGTTTTCGTCCTGCCTGTAATATTTTATCCAGGCATCAAAGCTCGCCTCCTCGACGCTCATCAAGAGACGGCCCGGCTTGGTCTGCACGTCGCGGATGGTTCCAGACATGAGACTGAGAAACTCTTTGTCGTTGACGAAACCGGCGCGACGCAGGAAGACGTTTTCGTAGTAAGCCGTGATGCCTTCGGCGACCCACAAGAGCTTCGTGTAGTTCTCCCGGTTGTAATCGAACGGGCCGAGCGCGTCCGGGCGAATGCGCTTGACGTTCCAGAGATGAAAGAACTCGTGGGCGACGAGCGATAGAAAGTTTATATAGTTCGAGTCGGGACGGAAACTGAACCGCGTGACGATGAGAGCGGTCGAGTTCAGATGCTCAAGCCCGCCGCCGCCAGCCGGATGCGAGTGCAGGATGAAGGTGTAGTTGCTGTAGGGAATCTCGCCGCCCATCGTTTCGGCTTCGGCTTCGACAATCTTCGGCACGTCGCGGCGCAGGCGTTCCATGTCGTAGTTGCCTTCGCCGTCTATGACGATGCGATGCGGCACGCCTTTCACGTCGAACGAGATGGTCTTAAACGTGCCGACTTCGACCGGCGAGTCGTAGAGAATATCGAAGCTCGCGGCGCTGAAGGTGTTCGACTGTCCGGCCACAGCCGGAAGGCCGGTGGCAACCTGCCAACCCGCGGGCGCGTTGACGACGAGCGTGGAGTCGGCTTGCAGGAAGCCATCAATGTACATGAGCAGCGCGGCGTTGTTCCAAAAAGCATGAAGGTCGTTAAGCTCGCTCGTTCGCACCGATAGCTCGTTGGCATAGACGCGATAGGTCGCGCGCCAGTCTTTTGATTTGTCGGTTGTGACGCGCCAGCTATTTTTGTTCAGCTTGCTCCATGCGAGCGGGCGGCCAGTGGCGACATCCACGGCGGCGAAGTCCTGCACATGCCGCTCAAACTCGCGGACGAGGTAAGAGCCGGGCGTCCAGACGGGCATCAACAGCGTCTCGGCTTGCGGAGACTGCGCGCCCGCCGCGCGCCTGACGCGCATCTCTACTTCGAGCAGGTGCGTGAAAGGCTTCGGCATCGAGACGGTGAAAGTGATGTCGGGCGCTGTCGTGCGCGCGTTGCTGTTCTGGGCCTCGGCGGGCGCGCAGGTGAAGAGCAGAATGACGGCCAGCCACAACAGCGGAGCGCGGAAGCGAAAAGGACGCATGATGTTGTAAAGTACCCTTCTTTGGTAATGACGGCTCAGGGAGTCTGAAGCTCGCATCTTACTATGAAACATGCTGGCGGTCTAAAGTCAGGCGGGCTGCCTCAAACTTGAGGATGGGCGCCGTCGCCCGCAAAACTTTCGCCACGAATAGAGTCTACGATGAAGTTCGCCGAACGGGAGGATGAAAATCATGATGGTCGTCGCCTGCGTTAAATGTGGCGCGAAGAATCGTGTGGATGAGAAAGCGGCGGTCGCGCGGCGGCCCGTCTGCGGCAAGTGCGGCGCTTCCTTGAGCCTCGCGGCGGGCGGCGCCGGAGCCAGGTCCGGCCAGCCCTTCACGGTGACGGACGCGACCTTCGAGAGCGAGGTCTTGAGCGCTGGACAAGCGCCGGTCTTGATGGATTGTTGGGCGCCATGGTGCGGGCCGTGCCGGATGATTGCGCCCGTGCTGGACCAGTTGGCGGCGGAATCCGCCGGACGTTACCTGATTGCCAAACTCAACGTTGACGAGAACCAACAGACGGCGGCCAGGTTTAGCGTGCAGAGCATTCCCACTCTGCTCATCTTTAAAAACGGCGCGCTCGTCGAACGCTTCGTCGGCGTGCAGCCGAAGGAAATCCTCGCCGCGCGGCTGGCGAGTTTGACATAAGCAGGGCGGGACGAGCATCCTGCTCGACGAACATGGGCCAGCCCCGCGCAGGAGGAGCAGCGAGTCTTTCAAAGACCGCTCTCATTTGACAACGCATCCTTGAGACACAAACGATGTTCAGAAAATTGATTGCCACTGCGCCGACGTGGTTCAACCTGCCGCTGCGCTTCGCGCTCGGGCTCATCTTCTTCGCGCACGGGGCGCAGAAAGTCTTCGGCATGTTCGGAGGCCGCGGGCTGTCGGCCTCAATCACGGCCGAAGCGCCGTTTGCGTTCATGCGCCCGTCGTGGGTGTGGATGGGAGCGGCGGCCTTCGCCGAACTCATCGGCGGCGTGCTGGTCTTCGCGGGGCTGCTGACGCGCGTTGGCGCGTTGCTCATCGGCATCACGATGCTGGCGGCCATGCTCGGCGTTCACTGGCCCAACTTCTTCATGCAAAATCATGGCTTCGAGTACACCTTCGCGCTTCTCGGCATGGCGAGCGCGCTCGTCGTCGCGGGCGGCGGTCGCGCCTCCGTTGACGAGATGCTGCTGGCTCGAAGAGGAAGACGATAAAGCAAGTGATGAGTGACAAGCAGCGAGTGACAAGTTAAAGCATCTCGCTCATCGCTCATGTCTCAAAACTTGTTCCGGCTCGTCACTCATCACTTGTCACTGTTCTTATGAAACGCTCGCCGCTGCTGGTCATCTTCATCACGGTCTTCATAGACCTCATCGGTTTTGGCATCGTCATTCCGGTGCTGCCTTTTTATGTCGAGGGGACGAAGTTCAACGCCAGCCCGCGCGCCGTTGGGCTGCTGTTCGCGTCCTACTCGATTATGCAGCTAATCTTCACGCCCATTCTCGGCAGGCTGTCGGACAAGCACGGGCGGCGTCCCATCCTGTTCTTCAGTCTGCTCGGAACGAGCCTCGGCTTTCTTATCTTAGGCTTGGCGACGACCGTTTGGATGCTCTTTTTGGGACGCATCATCGACGGCATCACGGGCGGCAATATCTCTACGGCCCAAGCCTACATCGCGGACATCACGACGCCGGAGAATCGCGCCAAAGGAATGGGCATGATTGGAGCGGCGTTTGGGATGGGCTTCATCTTCGGGCCGGCCATCGGCGGCGTCCTGAGCAAGTGGGGCATCAGCGTTCCCTTCTTCTTCGCCGCCGGGCTGGCTTTAGCCAACGCCGTGCTGCTCTACTTCGTGCTGCCCGAAACGGTCACGCCCGGGCATCCGGCGCGGACTTCGGCGGCGACGGGCCGCTGGTCGCAACTCGCTCAAGCTCTCAAGCAATCGCGCCTCGCCTTCGTCCTCGCAATCTACTTTCTGGCCATCGTCGCCTTCTCGATTATGACGACTTCGTTCGCGCTCTTCACGATGTTCCGCTTCGGCTACGACGCGCACGACACGGGCTGGCTGTTCGTCTTCGTCGGCGTCATAGGGGCTTTGATTCAGGGCGGGTTAATCGGGCGGCTGGTCAAGCGTTTTGGCGAAGTGTCGCTCATCGTGACGGGCGCGCTCTTGTTCGCCGCGAGCCTTTTCACGATTCCCTTCACGGGGCCGCACACGGGCTTGCTGCCGTTGCTGCTGGTCGGCGGAACCTTCGCCGTCGGCAACTCGCTTTCGACTCCGGCCCTGACGGGCCTCGCCTCCAAGAGCGTCGGGCGCGGCGAGCAGGGCGGCGTGCTTGGCATCACGCAATCGGTCGCCAGCCTCGCGCGCGTCGTCGGGCCGCTCATCGCCTCGGCCCTCATCTACAGCGCGCTTCCCAACTACGGCGAGGACAAACAACTGCACAACCTGAGCGACCATTCGCTGCGCGTCACCTTCTGGACAGCCGCCGCCATCATGTTCGCGGCCTTCCTGCTCGCCGTCTACTTCGCGCGCAACCAGTCAACAAACAGGACTGAAGGCGGAGCGATGACGGGCGACAACATGGCGACTCAAGCCGAGTAACTCTTTAAAGCGGAATCACTCTTCAAGCCGAAAACAGCTTCGGCGATGTCGCTTCGTTGATGTCGCTTCGATGGCGTCCGCAGCGTTGTTGCTTATTGCCAGATGGAAGGCAGGGCGGCTTCGTCTAGCTCAAGGATGTCGCCGTTCGGGAGGATGTGCCTGATGACTGCTCCGCGCGCTTTGAGCGGCGGCGAGAGCAGCCCGACGCGATGACAGTTGGCGCGCGGCGTGTTGACATGTTTGGTCAACGGCTGCGACTCAGAGCACATGATGGCGACGCGCATCTCGGCGGCCAACTCCATGATGCGTTCCAGCCCGCGCGCCAGTTCGTCGGGCGGCGCAATCACCTTGCCGCCACACTCCGGCAAATGCTCGTAGCCTAGCCCCCGCTCCCGCAAGTTGGCTTCGAGCACGCGCCCGTTATACTGCGGCCACCGCGAGCGCGCCGCGCTGCGCACATCGCAGACAAACGCCACGTCGTGCTGCCGCAGCAATGCCAGAAAATCGGCGAACGGATGACGGCCATGCCCGATGGTGTAGATGATTGGCGAGTGTGTTGTCATTTGAGTCTAAAACTTCAACGTCCGGGCAGCCGTGCATGACTGGATAAGCGAGACGAACGCGCGACGCTGCGCCGGTTGATGAAACTCCGCGTCGCATCAACTGCTCAAGCGATTAGCGCGCCTTTGTAGCTCCGCGCGAATGTCTTCGAAAGATTTTTCGACGAGGCCGCCGCCCGTGAACAACTCATCGTTCGTCACCTCCATGAAGGCGAAGCCGGGGAGAGCGAAGGCGCGCATCTCTTCGTCGGTCGCAAACTCCGTCTCGGCCAGCATCAAGCCCCACAGCGCGCCCAGGAAAACGTCTATCCCGAAAGCGCGTCCTTCATGCTCGAAGCGATAGCGATTCTTGCGTAGCTCGTTGCCCTCGAAGACGGAGAGCGTTTCGTATTCTTCAGGCGAAAGATAGATGTTGGTGATGACCGTGCGCGAGAAGTCCGCGGCGTCGGGCGCGAACTTTTGCGTCAGCTTCCAGATGCGCTCCTTCGTCTGCGGAACGCGAATCTTCCGCAAGCGCAGGCGCGTTCCCGTGATGTAGTTATCCGTAATCTGCACATGCTCGCTCGCCCGCGTCAATCCCAACGGCAAATTCTCCAACAGAAACCGCCGCTCCCGCTCCACACGCGCATACTTCCCGTAGTCCATAAGACAGTGACAAGTGACAAGTGACAAGTTGCAACCAGCGGCTTACTTCTGACGAACCGGCTTCCTGTCTTAGCTCGTCACTCGTCACTTGCCACTTGTCACTGCTCTTAAGCCACGAGTTCTTCTTCCGGCTCTTTGAGAAATTCGCGGGGCGCGACGATGTGCCCGGCGATGGCGGAGGCGGCGACGACGTAAGGGCTGGCGAGATAGACCTGGCCGGGGCCGCTTCTGCCGGGGAAGTTGCGATTCTGCGCGCTGACCGTCACGGTGTCCGGCGACTTGGACGCGCCCGGCCCGGCGTTGATGCAGGCGCCGCAGGAAGGGTCAATCAACTCGGCCCCGGCGCGCTCGAAGATTTCTATATAGCCGCGCTCGCGCGCGTACTGCTTAATCTTCTGCGACCCGAATTGCAGGTAGAGATGAACGCCCGGCGCGACGCGCTTGCCTTGCTCAAGCGCGTTCTTCAAGACGGCGGCATACATGTCCATGTCGGCCATCTTGCCGCCCGTGCAGGAGCCGCCGTACGCGGCGTCAATCCTGACTTCGCCTGCGAGGTCTTCAATCGCCACGCCGTTGCGCGGGTCGCCCGGAGTGGCGACCATCGGTTGAATGTCAGCGAGTTCAATCTCAAAGGTCGCGGCATACTCCGCATCGGCGTCGCTCTTCAAAAAGCCCTTGCGAACTTCGTCGGCATCGAGGCCGCGCATTCGCACGATGTAGTCGAGCGTCGCTTCGTCAGGCTCTATGATGCCGGTCGTGCCTCCGGCTTCGACGGCCATGTTGGTCAAAGTCGCGCGCTCGTCCATCGGCCAATCCTTCAGGCCGTCGCCCGCAAATTCCAGAACCTGACCGATGCCTTTGCCCTGCTTCATGTAATCGGTCGAGAGAATGTAGAGCATCACGTCCTTGGCCGTCACGTCCGCGCGCTTCTGCCCGTTGAGGACGAAGCGGACGGTTTCGGGAACGCGGATGCGAATGTCCTTCGTGTACCAGGCGTTCGCCATGTCCGTCGAGCCGACGCCGAAAGCGAAGCAACCGAGCACGCCAGCCATGCACGTGTGCGAGTCTGTGCCGATGACAATCTGGCCGGGCAGGGCAAGGTCTTCGACGACGGCGTTATGACAGATGGCCTCCGAGCCGCCCTCAGGGCTCTCGCCGTAGAGCCGTATGCCCTGCTCTTCCGTGAAGTTGGCCTGCGTCGTGGCCAGCCCGTCGGCGCGTTCGAGCAAGCCCATCTCACGATGCTTCTGCGGCATCACGCGCCCGAGGAACGTCAGGTGGTCACGAAACGCGAAGACCGATTCCGGCTCGGTGACGCGCGCGTCTTGTCCCAAAGCCTGCTTGAACAAGCTCTCGGCCATCGGCGTCACGTACTCGTGAGAGAAGCGCACATCGGCGACGGCAAAGAGCGCGTCGCCCGGCTTCACGGCTTCGACCCCAATTTCTCCCGCTTTGACGAAAGCATGGCGCGCGATGATTTTTTCGACGATGTTCATCGGGCGTCGCTTTGTCTCAAGAGCGGGCGGCGCAATCTCGCCCGCGAGCCGCGCCTTGTTGTAATTGAAGAGGCCGCCGTATTCGACGATTGACTTCGAGATGGGGTCGAGGCCGCGCGTAAACTCCGCGAGCGGAATCTCCTCGCCTCGGCGGATGCGCTCGATGAGGCCGAAGTCGGTCGAGGTGAGCAAGCCTATGTTCTGCGAGTTCTGCCCGTAAATCTTCTCTATGGTCTGCGCGATGACGAGTTCGATGCCCGCCCACTTCTCGGCATACGGCGCCGTCTCGCGCGACGAGCCGCAGCCCTTCGAAAGACCTGAGACGACGACCGCGAAGCCGCCGTTCTTCACCTCGTCCTTCTGCGCGGCCTGCTCGCGCATCCCGACGTAGACGTAACGCCCCAACGTCTCGTCGTAATAAAAGCAGACCCATCCGGGCGTGATTTCATCCGTCGAGATGTTGTTCATCAAGGCGAGCGTCGCGTCGTAAGGCAAATCTTCGCCGCCTTCGAGTTGGCGTCGAATGAGCGATGTGTCGTCTGTCAAAAATAGCGTGCGCCCCGCAAACTTGATGCGGTCGGGCCGCTTGTTAATCTTCTCCGCTGCGGACATCTATAACTCCTCTGGTCGATAAATTATCTGATTAGCATAAGGGAGAATTATAAACCGAAGCGCGGAAAATGTCGCATCAGCCCACGGCTTGTTCGCGCGCCGGGAGAGGAAGCGCGCAAGCGGACGGAAAAGCTATTGTGCCGCGTGGCTCGACTGGTATAGTTTCATTCGCGCGCCCGCGGTCGGGTTTACATAGATGGATGAAGGACGCGCGCGAAAACATCTCCTGTTAGCATCGGACGAGCTATGAAGAGTGGCCGGACAAATCGCGTGTGGTTAATGTTGGCGGTGTTGCTGGCGTGTTCGTGCGCGGGCGCGGCGCAGCAATCGAGTTCGCCGCAGGCGAGCGAAGCGGCTGCGCGCGATGAGCGTAGCTATCTGTTCGTCAGTCCGAACACGCGCGAGAATTTGACGCTCGCCGAAGCTCTGCGCAAGCTCGATTCGCCGGAGGAGGTTCGCTTGCTGAAGATGGCGCGCTTCGTCGCTTGTCGTTTGGGATTGAGGGAGCGCGTGAGCAAGACGCTCGGCAGTTGGACGGACGGCGTTGAGCATTCGACGCTGCTGCGCGTTGAGACGGACGAGGCGACTGTTCGCTATGTCGATGCTTGGCTCGGAAGATGGGCGCGGCAGAAAAGCGTGCTCTACTTTCAAGCGCGCTCGACGGGCGCGGCGCGAATGTACGTGCTGTCTGCGCCGGGCCGCAGTCTGGCTGTGATTGCCAGGACGCTCGACCGCAACGGCGTCTCGAATCGCACGCTGGTTCCGGGCGCGCATCGCACGTTGATTTACGTGGTTGATTTCAAGGATGAGTTACGGCGGCAAATGGCTGCGGCAGCCAGACAGTTGAGAGCGCGGCGGCGTGTGCTGCGGGGCGCGGGAGATTTTATAGGAGACGACAACAACAGGGACAAAGCCGCGCTGGTCTTCTCCGAGATAGTTTCTAAATTTGAGCGGGAGCACGAGCCCGCGCGTGGCGACTGCGCTGCTCAAGAGACGGGCGAGGTTATGTCCATCGCCGGGGCGCGGCGGCAGCCTTTGGGAACGTTGGTCACAATCGAAGGCTCTGTGACGGTTCCTTCCGGCGCTTTTAAATCGAGCATTGACAATGAAGGGTTCGCTCTGCAAGACGGCAGCGGAGGCATCTACGTCAGCCTTAAGGCGAACATGGGCATTCGCGTCGGCCAGCGCGTGCGCGTCGAGGGCAAGTTGGGCGAGAGCATGGGATTGCTGTTGGTCTTGCCGCAGAGCGCGGCGGCAATCAGGGCGCGCGGCGCGGGCGCGCGGGTGAAAGTTGAAAGCGTGGCTTCGGGTCAAATTAACGAGGCGACGGAAGGGCGGCTGGTGAGAGTCGCGGGCATGATTACGCGCGCGGTCGTCAGTGATTTGCCTTACGGCTACCGCGTCTTTCTTAACGACGGGACGGGCGAGGCGCAAGTCTACGTCAGCGCTTCGACGGGGATTGACCCAAGCAGTTTGCAGCCGGGCCAGCGTTTGAGCGCGACGGGCTTCAGCGGGCAGTACAAAGATCACTACGAGGTCAGCCCGCGCTTTGCGTCCGACATGGGCGCGCGTCGTTGGAAGCGACGCCCGCCGCCTTGACAAACTGACGGGCGGGATTAGAATAACTCTCGCGCCGGATGTGGCTCTTTACGGAGATGTGGCCGAGTGGCTGAAGGCGGCGGTTTGCTAAACCGTTATAGGTCAAAAGCCTATCACAGGTTCGAATCCTGTCATCTCCGCCAGTTTCTAATGCTTCGGCAGAACGGGTTGCCTTGTCAGTTGACTGACTCAGGGCGACCCGTTTGTTGCTTTAACGGCGGGGGTTGGGGGACGGGGGAAAGGGGTTAGGGAAAAACAGAGAGCAGAGGCGAAAAGCTCAGCTTGATTTTTGTCTTCCCCAACCCATAGCCCCTAACCCCCAACCCCTTCTTCGGAGGCAATCATGATGCACTTTGCATTGGTGGACGCGGCGACGAGCGCCGAGATGTTCCGCGCGCTGCCGACCGCAGCCGACGTGCGAGGGATGTTGGGGCCGAGCCTGTCGCTGTTGGAAAAGATGCTGCGGCCCGTCGTCGTCTATATCTTTCTCATCATCGTCCTGCGCATCTTCGGCAAGCGCGAGTTGGCTCAACTGAACCCGTTTGATTTGGTCGTGCTGCTGTCGCTCTCGAACACTGTGCAGAACGCCATCATCGGCCCGGACGACTCCGTGACCGGCGGCTTAATCGGGGCGTTCACGCTCCTTGCGGTCAATTACTTTGTGGTACGCTACTTCTTCAAACACCGTCGCCTCGATCAGATATTTGAAGGCACGCCGAGCGTGCTGATTGAAGACGGGCGACTGAAGCGCGAAGCGCTGGCGAAAGAGTTGTTGACCGAATCCGAATTGCTGACGGTAGCGCACCGGCAGGGCTTCGATAGTCTCAAAGAGATTGAGCGCTGCGTCTTGGAGCCGGGCGGAACCTTCTTTCTGCAAGGCAAGACGCCCGGAGCCGCCGAGCGGCAACAGGCCGAACTGCTCCAACGCCTAGACGCTTTGAGCGACCAGATTAAGGAACTACAGAAAGGAGCATTGAAGGGATGAAGCAAGCGATAGACACGGCGACATGGTGACGCGGAGACGCGTAGAAAAAGAGCGACGCTCAAGTCGTCAGAGTCGCTTCTTCGCCGCGTCTTCGCGTCACAGTGTCCCCGCGTCGCTTTCGTTCTTCATCTCTCCACTCTCATGATTCGCGTTCGTTTCGCCCCATCGCCGACCGGCTACCTGCACATCGGCGCGGCCCGCACGGCCCTCTTCAACTGGCTCTACGCGCGCAAGACCGGAGGCCGGATGCTGCTGCGTATCGAAGACACAGACCTGCAACGCTCGACCGAAGAATCCACACGCTCCATTCTCGAAGGCTTGGAATGGCTCGGCCTTGATTACGACGAAGAGATTGTCTTCCAGTCGGACAACGCGCCGAAGCACAGAGCGGCGGCCCTGCGTCTCATTGAGGAAGGCAAGGCGTACAGGGACTTCACGCCGAAGGAAGAACGCTCGGACGCGAACGTCAAGCAAGGCATCGCCGAGCGAGCGCGTGAGCACGCCGCCGAAGGACGCGACCAGCGCAGCAATCCTTACCGCGATTTGTCGCCGGAAGAATCAGAGCGACGGGCCGCGGCGGGCGAGCTATTTGCCGTGCGTTTGAAGGTCGGGCGTGAAGGCCGGACAAACTTCGTTGACGCCGTTTACGGCGAGCAGGCGCGCGACTACGCGGAGATTGAAGACCTCGTGCTGCTGCGCTCCGACGGCCACCCGCTCTATAATCTCTCGGTCGTGCTCGACGATATAGAGATGGGCATCACGGACGTGATTCGCGGGCAAGACCACTTGACCAACACGCACAAGCAGATTTTGATTTATGAAGCCCTGGGCGCAGAGCCCCCGCGCTTCGCGCACCTGCCGCTGATTCTCGCCCCGAACAAAGGCAA
This sequence comes from Blastocatellia bacterium, assembly GCA_033855775.1. Lineage (GTDB taxonomy): Bacteria > Acidobacteriota > Blastocatellia > Pyrinomonadales > Pyrinomonadaceae > DASVTR01. Next base: position 98,273 of record JAWVFT010000023.1, read on the forward strand.
GCTCTCAAAGCGCAAGCACGGCGCGGTCGTCTCCCTGACGACTTATCGTGACCGTGGCTTTGTGCCCGCGGCCTTTCGTAATTTTCTGGCCCTGCTCGGTTGGTCGCCCGACACAGAGCAAGAGTTGATGACGAAGGAAGAATTGGTTGAAAAATTCTCGCTCGCAGGCATCGGTCGCGCCAACGCCGTCTTCAACTTCAGCGAAGCAGACCCGCGCCAGTGGACGGACGCCAAGGCTCTCTGGATGAACGCCGAATACATTCGGACGATGCCGCTGGCGGAGCTTGTCCCGTTTGTCAAAGCAGAGTTGCGCGCCGCGAAGCTGTGGCGCGAGGAATATGAAGACGACGACCGCGCATGGTTTGAGCGCGCCGTCGAACTGATTCGCCAACGCTTTCACACGCTCAAGGATTTCTCCGAGCAGGGTCGCGCCTACTTTTCCGACGACTTCGACTTTGACCCTGCGGCGGTGAAAAAGAATCTGCACAAGGAGCCGCGCCTGCGCGAACTGCTGCCCGCGATGGCCGCGCGCATGGAAGCGGTCGAGCCGTTTACGGCGGAGACGAGCGAGGCCGCGTTGCGCGCCTTCGCCGAAGAAGCGGGCGTCAAGGCGGGGCTTTTAATCAACGCCTCGCGGACGATGTTGACGGGCCAGGCGGTCGGGCCTTCGATGTTCGATGTCTTCGCGGTCATCGGTCGTGAGCGCGCCGTCAGGCGTTTGCAGAGCGGCGAGCCGTGGTTCGGTTTCGAGGCTGAAACTGTGTAGCCCTGCGCGGGTGAGAGTCGGCTCAAGCCTTCCTTCGCCTGCCGGAAATTAGCTTAAAACTAAAGAGCAGCGATTCTATTTTCGAGGAGTTTGCAATGCTAAAGAAAACGCCCCTTTTCATCTTCCTGCTGTGCGCGCTGGCCGCGACCGTCTGCGCGCAGAACGCCAACTCGTCCACGACGACGACTACGACGACGCGCGCTCGCACGTCAACGAAGACGACGAAGCCGCCGTCGAAGCCTTCCAACATCGAGGAACAGGGGACGCAGGGAGAGACTTCCAACCAGAACGCCTCGCGCACGCGGCGCACGCGCACGACGCCGCAAAGCGGCGCGAAAGACCCCGGCGCGAAAGGAGTCCTCGCGGCTTTTGAAGAACTGCTCAACGGCATTCGCAACACAGACGTTGAAGCGGTCACGGCGGCTTACTGGAACTCGCCGCAGTTGGTTCTCTTCAACAACAACGGCACCGTCACCAAAGGTTGGGAGCAGATGCGCAAGAATCGTGAAAGCTCCTATCCTGAGTTAAAGGATGTCAAGTTAGACGTGCGCGACGTGCGCGTCCAGATGCTCGGTCGTGAGGGGGCAATCGTGACGTGTCTGTGGACGCAATCGCAGACCTATCACGGCGCGTCCGAGACGGCGACGGGACGCATGACGCTCGCCTTCCGCCGCGTCGGCAACACATGGAAAGCCATACACCTGCACACCTCGCCCGACTCGCCGGACCCTTCGCGCCTGCTGCCCTCGGAACAAATCCCGACGCCGGCGCCCAAAACGCCCGCGCCAAGAACTAAGCCATAGCGACAGCGATGAAGGATGAAAGCCCGCAGACTTTGCTCTTAGGGGCAACGGCGCTTTCGTTGTAAACTACGAGCGCTTTCATTTCGACAAGCCATCGCAGATTGACGCCGCAGCGCGGACTGGTTTTCGCCGGAGCCGCGCCTGGGCCACTTGAAGAGTCTCAAAGAGAGGTGATGATATGGACTGGATGAATCAACTAGGTGGAATTTTGCAGCAGTACACGGGCGCGCAACCCGACCAGGCGCCTGACACTGTTCACGACGACTTCGACCAACTGGCGCAGAACGCCCCGCCCTCCGCGCTCTCAGACGGATTGGCCGCGGCCTTTCGCTCCGAGCAGACGCCGGACTTCGGACAGATGGCCGCCAGTCTCTTCAGCAACTCCGGCGGCCAACAACGCGCAGGCATGCTCAACACGCTGCTGCGCGCTGCCGGCCCGGCCATCATCTCGCAGGTTCTCTCGCGTGGCGTCGGCAGCGGAGCCGGCAGCGGCGGTGGTGGCGGCCTCGGCGGCATTCTGGACATGCTGCGCGGCGGCCAGCAGCAGGAAGTGACGCCTGAACAGGCAGAGCAGGTTTCGCCCGAAGCCGTGCAGCAAATCGCGCAGCAGGCGCAGGACAAAGACCCTTCGATTATTGACCGCGTGAGCGACTTTTACGCGCAGCATCCGACGCTCGTCAAATCGCTCGGCGCGGCAGCCCTGACCATCGCCCTCACCAAAATCGCGCAGAGACAATACAGCTAACGAATAAGCCGAAAGTCTTCAAGCCCAAAGCCCAAAGTTAGAACGGTGGTTCTAACTTTGGGCTTTGGACTTTAGACTTTCAGCTTGCTAAAGCTCGTAGTCAAAAAAAATGGAGGATGAGTCAATTGACTCATCCTCCAACCCCTCCCCTTGCTCGTTCTGTCCGGCGATGCCGGAGCTTTTGCGGCTCGGCATGGCGAGACATCTTTATCAATGAGCTTGCGCTCACCGAAGCCGGCTAATAATTCAGCCCGGACATAAATCCGCGTGCGACTATACCTTCGGACTGTCTAATCTTGTGTTGTCTCCTTCGCCGGGGAAAGGTTTGCGCTGGAGTCGCTTCTCTGTCGGCTGTGTCCGTTGCGGGACAAAGGGGGTTTCCGCCGTTTGGAAGCAGGCGGATTTTATTTCAGTCAGAAGGCACACGTCTGTACGTTTCAGTACGCTTGTGCGGCGTCAAAAGAGAAAGCCGTCCATGCGCCAACGCATGAACGGCTTTCCGGTGAACTGTTGGGATTGGCCTGTGGGCCGCTGCTCTCGCACGATTGCTGTCAATCCGGCGCTAAACAGCGAAACTACTGGACGTTGAATCCTAACAATTTCAGATTATCAGTCCAGAGGTTTAGGCCGCAGCCACCTCACTGTGATAAGAACTCATACTTGTTTGATCACCTCCTTTCCAGTGTTGAGCCGCATAATAAATGACAACAACTTGTGCGTCAAGCATCTTTTTTGCGCGCTATCTTGGGGCTTTACTTTAAGCCCGACGCAGATGAGCCTGCCGCCCGCCGCTGTAGACCGCGTGCGCGTGCTCAAGGCCGAAGAAGTAGGCCACTTCGCGGTAGTCTGCGCAGTCTTGAATCACGAAATCGGCGCGCTTGCCCGCTTCCAAAGAGCCAATTTCCGCTCCTTTGCCGAGGCTGTGGGCGGCGTTAATCGTCGCGGCGGTCAGGGCTTCGGCGGGCGTCATCTTCAGGTGCGTGCAAGCGATGGAGAGAATCATAGGCATCGCGGGCGTCGGCGACGAGCCGGGATTGAAATCCGTGGCGAGCACGACGGCCAGCCCGGCCTCTATCATTTCGCGCGCCGCCGGATAGCGCGTGTGTCCGAGGGCGTAGACGGAGCCGGGCAGAAGCACAGGTTGAACGCCCGCTTTCGCCAGAGCGGCGATGCCCTTTGCGTCCGTGTGTTCGAGATGGTCTGCGGTCGTGGCTTTCAATTCGGCGGCGAGTTGCGCGCCGCCCGACAGCGAGAGTTGGTCTGCGTGCAGGCGCAGCCCCAAGCCATGCTCGCGCGCGGCCCGAAGGATGCGCCGCGTCTCTTCTATCGTGAAAACTTTATCTTCACAGAACACGTCGCAGTAGTTGGCCAGCCGCTCTTCGGCCACGCGCGGCAACATCTCTTCGATGACTAAGCTGACATACTCTTCGCGCCGCGCGCGATACTCGTCCGGGATGTCGTGCGCGCCGAGAAAAGTCGGGACATAGCGGAGCAGCGTCTCGTCGTTCAAGCGACGGATGGCTCGCAGCAGTTTCAACTCGGCTTCGACTGACAGCCCGTAGCCGGACTTGGCTTCGACGGTCGTCGTGCCTGTCCGCAGAAACCAATCGCTGTAGCGTCGGCCCGCCGCAACCAACTCTTCCGGCGCAGCCTCGCGCGTGGCGCGCACCGTCGAGCGGATGCCGCCGCCGCGCGCCGCAATCTCCTGATAAGTCGCGCCCAGAGAGCGCTGCTCATACTCGTCAACGCGCGTGCCGGCGAAGACCGCGTGCGTGTGCGCGTCAACGAAGCCCGGCATCAGGACGCGCCCGCCCGCGTCAAACACTTCGACGCCCGCATCAACGAGCGGCTCAATCTCGGCGCGCTCGCCAACCTTCTCGATGCGCCCGTCGCGGACGAGCAGCGCGCCGTCTTCGATGATTGATAGCTCGCGCATCTCCGCCCCGACACGCGCTCTGGCCGCGCCCCTGAGCGTCAGGACTTGCGAGCAATTGATGACGGCGAATGTCTCAGGCACGTTAAAAGTCCAAAGTCCAAAGTCCAAAGTCCAAAGTCCGGCGCGAAGGTGTGGCCCTGGACTTTGGACTTTGGACTTTGGACTGCTTTACGGCTTCATATAGCGGTCTAGAAAGTCCGCGACGAGCGGGTAGACGATGAGGCGGTTTTGGAGTTTGACGATGCCGTGGCCTTCGTCGTCGAAGAGCTTGTAGTCAACGGGCGCGCTGCGGTCGCGCAGGGCTTTGACGATTTGCTCGGCCTCCGTGTAGGGGACGCGCGGGTCGTTCTTGCCTTGAATGACCATGAGCGGCGTTTTGATTTGGGTGACGCGGCCAAGCGGCGAAATCCCGCGCAGGAAATCGAGGTCGCGTTCGAGTGAGCCGTACTCGACTTCGCGCAGCTTGCGGCGATAGCCGGAAGTGTTCTTGAGAAAGCTTTCAAAGTTGGCGATGCCAACGGTGTCAACGGCTGCGGCCCAGAGTTCCGGGTAGAGCGTGATGGCGGCGAGCGTCATGTAGCCGCCGTAGGAGCCGCCCATGACGGCGATGCGGCGCGCGTCGGCTCCGCCCGAAGTCTTGAGCCATTCGACCGCCGCCGCCAAGTCCTTCACAGAGTCCTCGCGCTTGCGCACGTCGTCAAGATGCGTGTAGCTCTTGCCGTAGCCAATCGAGCCGCGCACGTTCGGCGCCAGCACGGCGTAGCCGCGCGAGAGAAAATATTGATAGATGGCATTGAAGCCGGGCTGCTCCTGTCCTTCGGGGCCGCCATGGACGGAGACGATGACGGGCAGTCTGGCGCTCGACGCCCCGGCGGAATGTTGCGGCTTGTAGTACCAGGCTGGAACTTCGCGCCCGTCGAAGGTTTTGTAGCGAATGAGTTCCGGCTCGACGAACGAAGCTTGCGGGATGCCCGTGCGCGAACTGCTGGTGACTTGCGCGAGCGCGCGGCTCTTGAGGTCATAGAGCCACACGTCCGTGTTGTAGCGCGCGCCGTTGAAAGCGAAGGCGAGCTTGCTGCCGTCTTTGGAAAAGCGCATGCCATTAGCGACACCCTTGCCGGGGAGTTTGACGCTCTCCGCTTTCGCGCCGGGTTTGCCGTCCGCGCCGACTTCGCGCACGTAAAGCTCGCTGAAGCCGTCGCGGTTGATTGTATAGGCGAGCGTTCGTCCATCGTCGGAAAGAGTCGTCCCGGCCAGGTCCCATTGGGTGTCGTCTAAGGTTTCGACGCGCTTCGTCTGCAAGTTCAGGCGCGAGAGCGAGTAAAATTCGCGGTTGTCGTTCGTGCCAAAAAGCAGCGCGCTGCCGTCGCGCGTGAAATAGACATCGCCGTATTGCGCCGCGCCCTGATGCGGCGTCAGGTGCGTCGCCTGCTTGGTCTGAAGGTTGACGAGGTAGAGGTCGTCGTCGAGGCTTAACTGCTCGTTGCTGTGAGAGACGACGAGCGAGTTGTCGTCGAAAGACCACGCGACGGCGCCGTTCGAGCCGTCTTGTTGATAGACCAACTCTTCTTTGCCGCTTCCGACATCCATCGTGTAGATGTCGAAGAAGTCCTTGTTGCGTTTGTTCGAGGCGTAGGCGATTCTTTTTCCGTCGTGCGACCAGCCGCCGAAGTTGTGGCGCACCTTTGGCGCGTCGGTCAGAGCTTTAATCTGCGCGCCGTCGGGCGAGAGCCAGAAGAGTTGCGCGTTCTCGTCGCCGCCGACCGATTTGGCGAAGATGAGGCCGGAGCCGTCGGGCGACCAGCGAACGAAGTCGACGCGATCCGGGTAGAAGGTCAACTGCTCAGGCCAGCCGCCGTGCGCGCCCACCATCCAGACTTGCGGCGTGCCTGTGATGTTGGTCAGAAACGCGATGCGGTCGGCGTTTGGCGAGAGCGTGGCCGAAGACGCGCCGCGAATGTTGAGATAACGTTCGATGCCGTAGTGGTCTGTGGTTCTGTTGGTCGCGGGGCCTTGCGCGCTCGTCGCGGCCAAGGCGGACGAGAGCAGCAGGAGCATGACGGCGGCGAGAGCGCGCTGTAGTTTTCGCATGGACAAGTCTCCGATGACTGGCAAGCTCAGGTTAAAGAGTTGGTTGTGCGGTCGTTGTTTCAAAGGGCCGATGATTGACGAAGCAAAGATGCAGCAAGGCGGCTTAAGCGGCTGAAGAGGTGTGGTCGTGAATGATGCGCCAGCCCTCTTTGGTGCGTCGGAAGGTGAGCGAGAAGCGACCGTGCGGCTTATCATTGGCGCGCGTCAGTTGCCAGCGTCCGACGGCGAGCGCGGTGTTGCTGTCGAGGACTTCGATTTCGAGGTCGCTGAAGACGAGTTGGCCCATCTTCTCGCGCGAGTCGTAGCCTTTCTTGTAGCGGTCGAGCACGGTCTGCCAGCCGCGCGTCAAGGTGTCGCCGGAGACGAACGTCGTCTTGTCCGAGCGCGCATAACCGGCCATGAAGCCGTCTATGTCGCCGCGATTCCAGGCGGCGGTCTGCGCGTCGAGCACGGCGCGCACGGCGGCCATAATCTTCGCGTCGCGGCTGCTGACTTTCTGCTGCGCCTGCGCCGGTTGTTTGAGCAAGAGACTGGAAGCCGCCAGCAGGGCGACGGCCAGAGCGACGAGTTTGCGCTGCATCAGAATCACCCCGAATTTTCTGTAGAGTCCAAAGAAGAACCGAAACGTGACTATACTTGTATTCGCGGCTTCGCATCAACTCCAAAGGCGTCGCGCTCAAGAGTCGTGAGGCGTGGCATTTTGCGAATCGCGTCAGCGAACGACGGCAGATTGCCAGAACTTTCGCGCGCGAAGCCGTTAAAAGCTGCCGAAAAGCTTGGCCTTCATGTGGCATAATGTTTGTTGAGCAAGCGGGTGGCGCGCGATGCGTCATGAGCGGAAGGAGAAAGATGATGGACAGCAGCGGCAACAACTACATGACGGCGGGCATCAAGTGCTTCAACTGCGGAGTGGTCAACTGGCCGACGGCGCACGCTTGCATGAGTTGCGCCACGCAACTCGATTACGGGCGCGTCGCCAACGTTTATAGCGGCAACGTCGTTCCCGTTCGCAAGAGCTTTTCGCAGAAGGTGGCGCGCTTCTTTGAAATCACGGACTACATCTTGCTGCTCCCGGCGACGCTCGGCTTTCTCTATTCGCTGATGCTCTTCCCCATTGGGCCGCTCATCATCGGCGGCTGGTACGCATTGGGCTGCCTGCTGCTGCGCGGCTTCCGCCGCCACTCGCGCGGGCAGATGAGCAGCAGCGACGCCGTGCGGCTGTGGAGCTTCACCTTCGGTTACAACTTGATAGAATTGCTCGTGCTATTAGTCATGACAAACGGCAAGCTGAGCATCCTCTACGTCTGGCCGATACTCGTCCTACAGCTTTCGGCGCATGCGTTCATCAAAGACGTGCGCGACCCGTACCCGGCCATCAACTGACGCCGCGCGCGAATTAAAGAGCAGCGCGGATTGAACGGGCGGCAGCGACTAACGAACCGCACGGATTGAAGAGCCTCAAGCGGCTGCGCGCTCAGCCAACCAGGCGCGCGTATCCTCACGCATCGCGGGCGTCATCTCGTGTCCCGCCGGATAATTCTTAACAGTCACATCGCGGGCGCGCTCCTGCAAGCGCGGCAGGTAATCCTGCACGCGGGCGGGCGTGTAAAACTCGTCCGTCGCGCCGTTGAGGTGCAGCACGGAGGCTGAAGTCTCTTTGTAAAGCGGGCTTGCGTCCCAGTCTCCGGGTAAGCCGCCGCAGATGCCGACGATGCCGCGCAAGACTTCGGGATGAGTGAAGGCGAAGCGATAGTTGAGGGCGCAGGATTGAGAGAAGCCGAGCAGGAAGATGCGCGCGGCGTCGGCGATGCCTTCGCGTGTGAGCGTGGCGATTAAATCCAGCAGCGCACGATGATGAAGGCTGATGGATTCGTCCGCTTGAAAGTTCGTCACCCAACCGAAGCCGAAGCGGAGCGGGCCGCCGGGTTCCAACGGGTCGCGGATGTGTTGATGAAAGCCCTGCAATGAGGCGAGGGCGAAGTGTGCGGGCGCGACGGCGCGAGCTTCGCGCATCATCTGCCGCTTGTTGGCGCCGTAGCCGTGTAGGGCGACGAGCAGCGGTCGCGGCCCGCTCGCGCCGTCGTCAGCGGAAGGGACAAGGATGTCGTAGTAGAGCTTGACGGAGGCCGTCAAGCTACGCTCGGACTGTCGAGCGGCGTCCGCGTTTTCGTTTGTCATAAGCAATCGTCTTCCAGATTCGCTCTCGGCGCGTTGATGTTCGCCGGGAGCGCTGTCAATTGATGTAGCCGCGCGGGCCGCCTTCGTCGTCGTCACCGGGGCGGCCTTCGTCGTCAACGGGCGCGGCTTCGAGCGCGTGTGTTGTTTCTTCTTCGAGCGACCAGATGTCGTAGAGTTCCGGTGGAACTTCGGTGACGAAGCGCGAGGGTTTCTGGATGACGGTCTGGCGGCTGTAATCAGTAACCATCAAAGGGTAGGTGATGTAAAGCTGTTCGGCGGCGCGCGTGAGGGCAACGTACCAGAGGCGGCGTTCTTCCTCTTCGCCTTCAGTCTCACGCAGGGAGCGCGGGCTTGGAAACTTGCCGTCGGCGGCCCAGATGATGAAGACCGCGCGCCATTCGAGTCCCTTCGCTTGATGGACGGAAGTAAGGGTGAGCAACTCGTCTTCGTCCGCGCCCATGACGACATCTTCACCGGCGATTTGTTGAGGCGAGCCGTAACGTTCGGTTGAGAGCAGGGCGAGTTCGCCAAGGAACTCTTCGGTCGAGTTGTAACGCGCGCTGAAGTGCGCGAGTTGGCGCAGGTCTTCGAGGCGGGCTTCGGCGTTTTCGTAAGTGGCGGCGAGATGCGCTTCGTAGCCGCGCGCGAGGATAGTCTCAATCTGTCGCGCGGGCGCGTTGCGCATGTCGTCCTGCACAAGAGTTTCGATAAGCGCGAGAAAGTCCGTCCAGCCTGCGGCGCTACGGGCGGGGGCGGCTTGAAAGTCTGCGCGGCGGACGAGGGCGAGCGGGTCCGGGGCGTAGGCGAGCCGTTCCCAGATGCGATTGGCGGTGGCGGGGCCGATGCTTGGGATGAGTCGGAGGACGCGCTTCCAGGCCATCTCGTCGCGCGGGTTGGCGATGATGCGAAGGTACGAGATAACGTCCTTGATGTGCGCCTGCTCGAAGAAGCGCACGCCGGAGCGGACGCGGTAGGGAATGCCGCGACGCGTCAGTTCAAGCTGTAACTCCAACGAGTGATAGTGTGAGCGATAAAGGATGGCAACTTCGTCGAGCGGGATGCCTTCGTCTCTTAGCTCAAGGACGCGCGAGGCGATAAAGGCTGCCTGCTGGTCTGCGTCGCGGGCGGCGACGAGGGCGGGCGGCAAGCCCTTGGAGTCGCGGGCGGCGCGCAGGGTCTTGGGAAACTGCTTGCGGTTCGCGGCGATGGAGACATTGGCGAGAGCGAGTATCTCAGGCGTTGAGCGGTAGTTGGTTTCGAGACGATAGACGGTGGCTTCCGGGTAGCGTTGGGGAAACTCGTAGATGTTGGTGAACTCCGCCCCGCGCCATGCGAAGATGCTTTGCGCGTCGTCGCCGACGACCATCACGTTGCGATGCTTGACGGCGAGCAGGTCTATGATTTCGGCTTGGAGTTTGTTGGTGTCCTGATACTCGTCAACGAGTATGTGCTGAAACTGGTCGCTGTAGAGGGCTGCGATGTCCGGCTTCTCCATCAGCAATCGTTTCCAGTTGAGCAGCAGGTCATCGTAGTCCATCACGTTGCGCTCGCGCTTGCGCTCCATGTAGGTCACGTCAACGCGCTTGATGCTCGCCGTCAACGGCTCGAAGTGCGGGTAACGACGCGCCACGACATCTTCAATCGGGCGGTCTGTGTTGTTGGCGAAGCTGATGATGTCCTGAATAATTTCAGCCTTCGGAAAGCGGCGAGCCTTCGTGTCAATCCCCGCTGCGTCAACGCACGTGTTCACGAAGTCCTTCGAGTCTTCCGCATCGAGGATAGTGTAGTTGGATTCAAAGCCTATGCTCGCGGCGTGGCGGCGCAGGATGAGATTAGCGATGCGATGAAACGTCCCGCCCCACACGCGCCGCACGTCCGCGCCTCCCGTCAAAAGCTCCACGCGCCGCAACATCTCCCGCGCCGCCCGGTTCGTGAACGTCGCCAGCATGATACGCGCCGGAGCAACGCCCTGCTCTATCAAGTAAGCGACGCGATAAGTAATCACACGCGTCTTTCCCGAACCGGCGCCCGCCACCACCAACGCCGCGCCCGCCGGAGCCAGCGCCACCTTAAACTGTTCCTCGTTCAACTCGGCGCGATACCGCGCCAGCTTATCCGCCACCGCCGCAGCGGGCCGCTTAATCACATAGCGCTTCATAGCATTCCCGCCCGGCTCAACAACATTCCCGCGTGGCCCGACAACATTCTCGCTCGGCTTATAGCACGTAAACAACCGCCGTGGGAAATTCCCCGCCGCGCTCGCGCAACTGCCCTTCGTCATCGTCTAACGGCTCGTCACAATCTTTTAAATGACCTCCGCGCCCATGTAAACGGCAGCCGCGCACAGATAATCGCCCGTTGCTCTCAGATATCCTGCGGGCGCGCTTTATAATCCGTCAACGTCCTCGCAACAACCCTTTGTGACGCCCGCAAACCCGGCTACTGCACGCGAAAAATGGATTCCTGCACGCGAAAAACGGGTTCCTGCGCCCGAAAATCGGCTTTGTCATGAACAGAATTGATTACTACACCCACAAAATCGGCCATTGCACGCGCAAAACGGACTATTTCACACACAAAATCAACTGCTGCGCCCGCAAAACGGGTTACTGCGCTCGCAAAATGGACTCCTGCACGCAGAAAATGGATTGTTGCACGCGCAAAATCGGTTCCTGCATCCAGACAAGCGAGCGCATCGGCTCTATAAATGATTATTACAAAGCGGGTTAAGCGCATTAGTCGAATTACCGACTAAGTTTCGGGCAGAGTCATGAATCGGATTCATGACCGAAAAAGCGGCGCAGTCCGGCTTCCTGTCGCCCCTGACTATTATGGTCAAAACGGTCTTTAGAAGCAAAGCTCATGGGCATAAGTCTTGTCATAACGTCTGCTGTCTGATTCAAAAGGCGAGAACTAAGAGGCGGGGTGTTTCTTGCGGCGCTCGTTTCGCTTTTGCCGTCTTTCCTGAGCGGCTTTCATTTGGTCTTTCTCGGATGAGTCAACCCACATTATCACGTGACCCTCGGGGCTGACTCTTGCGATAAAAGGTCTTTCTTTGTTCTTTAGAAACCTTGCTATTTGAGGTAGGGCTTTAATGTATGCGCTCCCCATTTCTTCGCCTGTCATTTCGCCAGAGACGATTACGAAGGAAGCCACGCCCGCAGTGATTAAGGCCTTGAGTTCTAGTTCATTTGAACGGATTGCCTTATCTTTTGTAAGCACAACCCAACCCTTCTCACCGCAAGCGGGTAGCCACTCTACATCATCTGCGTCTTGTTCAAAATTGCCCCTGTGCCGTTCTATGTTGAGGCCAGCGCTAGTAAGTAGGTTGGCAACGATATTACCCCCAAGTGAACGCTCAACAAAGAAGGTGTATGGCTCAAGCAGCTTTGCTAGCGGGGGCTTCGTTCTCGTACCTGATTGCCTTCTGGATTTGTTCCGGCGCGAGGTTATAGTCTTCTGCTAGGATTTCTATTGAGTCTCCGGCTTGAAAGCGTTCCGCGATAATGGCAGTTGGGATGCCTGTCCCTACAAGAATGGGCTTGCCAAATGAAATAAGCGGATTTATGACTACTGAACGAGATTGCTGTTCTAGTTTATTAAGTTCTTGGTCGCTTATTCTTTCAGGTTTCTTAATGAATGGATATAACCGTGTCGGAGTGCCATCAACGCTTCGGTCTATCCGATGAAGGAATGCGCCCATTACATGCTTCATTACAAGTTGACCTTGGCTAGAGATGTTAAGATAACTATGTAAATGCTCTATAAAGAGGTCAACTCCGTCCGTCTGAAATAACCAATCCGCCAACGGATGCATAGATGGCTGCTTCTCTTCAAGAAACTCAAGACCGCTTTTAATTCTTTTGAAAGGCACACCGTATTGTCGGCGCATTCCATCTAAGACGTGTGCCTCAATCAAATTAACAAAAGACAATGAAGGACGTTCCCGGTCTGGAAGCTTTATGACAGGCTCGACAAAGCGGCGATTACCCTTATCATCAACGCGTGTGCGACCTCGCACCCAACCACGTAGCGTTTCAAAAGGTATCTTTAAGTAACGCGAGGCTTGTAGAATATTGTAGGCCGGAATCTCCCTAATGTCGCCGCCGTAGAGCGAGTAAAGTTCCGATTTATTTACGGAAGACATGAGAAGGTTTCCTTTGATAAACTTCGGGAGTTTACTTCGTCTGTTTTATCGGCTGTGTGGCGCTTACGCATCCCATAGTATACCTCACTTCAACAGCCTGTTGAAGTTTTTAGGAGGAAAAAAGATTTCGTCACCGGGCGTATTTTGGTTTGGCGGGCAGCTTGGCGGGCAAGTCGAGGTCGTCATCAATCAACACGTCTGTCGAAATCCCTGCGAGGCGCGCATAGCGGAGCAACACGGGCAAAGACGGCTCACGCACGTCGCGTTCATATTTTGAAATGTCATCTCTATTCAGCCTCTTCGTCAGTCCAAGGCGACTAACCATCTCGCTTTGCGAGAGCCCTAAAACTTCTCGAACTTGAAGCAGCTTTTCGGCAAGGCGCGCAGGCTTCTCGCGTGAAGACCGTCCCATTAGGAATGACCTCCCAACGAGACGAGTCTCTTTAACCTGCGCTCAAGGCTAAATGTCCCTACAATACGCTTGCCCAACTGATACGCCGTGAGTATGAACCTTTCATCTCGCACGGCGATGCTCATTTCAGGGAGTGTTTCGGCTTGGCGGGTAAGTCCGTCTCGTCATCTATCAAAACATCCGTGCTAATGTTTGCCGCTCTCGCATAGCGCAAAAGGATGATGAGCGGCGGCTCCGTGATTCCCAGTTCATACTTTGATAGTTGCTTGTAGGAAACAAAGTCTTCAATGTCCAGTCGCCTGAACATCTCAGATTGAGAAAGACCTAAAGCCTCTCGAATACGCAATAGCTTCTCAGCCAGACGCTCCGGTTGCGGGCGCGCTTTCTGTCCCATCAGGCATAGCCTCCTGATGGTTTCAGCACACGCGCCTTGCCTTCACCGCTAATTGGCGGTAAGATGCGTTCGCTCAAGTTGTCCGCCGTGAGAATCCTTTTCTTCTCAACGGCGATGCTCATTTCAGGGAGTGTTTCGGCTTGGAGGGCAGTTTCGCGGGCAAGTCCAAATTATCATCGGCCAAAACTTCCAGATGTATCCCTGCCACGCGAGCATATTGCAGGAGCACAACCAGCAACGGCTCGCGCTTTCCTAGCTCGTACTCTGAAATTCTCTGATACGCAATCAGGTCTTCGACTCCCAACCGCCTGAGCATTTCGGTCTGAGAAAGCCCAAGCGCAAGCCGAATCTGCCGCAACTTTTCAGCCAGACGTTCCGGCTGGTGGCGTGTTCCTCTACCCATCAGAAGTTGCCCTCCCGACAGGAAAAAGGATTTTTCAGCTTGCTTCTACACTCAATTAGGCATAGAGTGTGCTCGCTCAATAGTATCGCCGTGAGAATCCTTTTCTTCTCAACGACGATGCTCATTACTCCACTCCTGGGATTGAGCTACGCATAGACCGTTGCCGAGTTGTCAATCTTCAAACCATGCACATGATAACAGAGGATGAACCCTCTTATCACGCCAGAGCCTTATATCGCCGGATGTCTGCCCGCCCGCATCGCGTCCTCTACGTCGGGCTTGACCTCGCGTTGTTGGAATATCTGAAAGAGAGACTTGACGAGTGTTGGATGGTGCGCGCCCCTGCCGCCTGTGTCGCGCGTCCCTTCATCGAACATCTTAACTATTCGCTGCTCGTGTTTGATGAAGTGTTAATGGATGGGACGGCGCGGGAGTTAGAGCGTTTCACAAGAGAGTTGGAGAACAGAAGATGGACGCCGGTTATCATCTTTAAGAAGTCGGATGAGTTTGAATCGCTGGCGAGAAATATCTCAAACAGACTTGGCCGCATGAATCGCGCGCGACAACTGACGAGCCGCTAAGTCAAAGCAGGAGACTAGCGAATTTTTTCTTCTCTTTTGCATCGAAGAGAGTATAATCCGGCGCATCAGGCAGGGCTTGTAATACTCATTGGCCAGCGCGTCAAACTTCATTCGCTGGCTCGTCCTTAACCACGAGGGACACTCAAAAAAGCGCCCTCTCAACTCACATCTCAGGAGACACACAGATGAACGATTCACAAATAGCCGAACTCGACTCAGCCCAACGTGTGCGCACGCTGCTCGTCGGACGCCCCGCAGATGTCCCCGCAGGCTCACGCGCCGCCGCCCTGCGCGACCGCATCGAAACCACCATCACAGACATTGAACAGGAAGCCGCCAAACAGCTTGCCGCCAGCCTGGACCGCCAGAAAGCCACAGAGCAGAAGCAAGCGGCTAGCAAAACATTGCTCGAACAGATGCGCTCCATGAACCTGACCGCGCGCAGCATCAACCCACAATTCCCCGGCATCGCAGACCAATTCAAGATGGGTCGCCCGGCCAGCGACCAAGCCATGCTCGACCGCGCACGCGCCTTCATCAGCCTCGCCACTCCCACCGCCGCACAGTTTACCTCGCGCGGCCAGCCCGCCACCTTCCTCACAGACATGCAGGCAACCATCACCGCCGTCGAAGCCGCCGAAGCCCTCCAATCCGAAGCCAACACAAGGCTCAGCGAGGCCACCGCCAACCTCAAAGCCGCCTTCAAAACCCTGCGCGACGACATAAGCGAACTCGACGCCATCTTCAAAGCCAAGCGCCGCACAGACCCCGGCGCCCTCGCCGCATGGCACACCGCCAGCCACGTCGAGAAGGCTCCGAAGAAAGCGGTTGCGAAAAAGCCTACTACGCCGCCATCAAGCTAAAGCGACGCTTTCATCCATCAACGGCAGGGGTGGCAGCTTCGACAGGCTCCGGCGCCACAGCCCACGAAACCGCTGCCCCTGCCTAACCTCTACCAGCAGGAGCTTCCTCATGCCCGAACCTTTGGATATTGATTACTTAAAGCCTTTCATCGAATCCACCATTGCTGCTTCCGTTCGGCTCAGATG
Source organism: Blastocatellia bacterium (assembly GCA_033855775.1). Classification (GTDB taxonomy): domain Bacteria; phylum Acidobacteriota; class Blastocatellia; order Pyrinomonadales; family Pyrinomonadaceae; genus DASVTR01. The sequence goes on from JAWVFT010000023.1 coordinate 113,778, forward strand.
GGTCTTCGTCGTGATGATTACCGCCAGCATCCTCGCTCTCGGAGCTTTCTGGAATTCACTGGAAGGAACATGGTTCAACTCAAGAATCGTCACGGCCCGCAAGGCCGAAGCCTATTTCACACTTGGAGAGATACGTGACCGGCTGGCTCAGATAAAGAAAGAGTTGGGCGAACTGAAAAAGAAGTCGGACGAGCAGGAAAAGAAGCAAAGCCAGACGCCGGGAAAGAAAGAGCTGCAATCTCCCGCAGAGATAATACAGCAGGAAAAGGAAGCGCAGGAGCGACAGCAGCAATACGAAAAGAGCAAACAACCGCTACAGGAGGCACAGGAAAAGCTACAGAGCCAAGCGGCGAGGATTCTGATAGCGCGCTTCGATGAGTTGCTGAAGGCCCGCTTTGTTAAAGAGATAGAGAGTGAACATTATCTGGCCGCCCTCATTCCAACGAAATCCCTTACCGGTGAAGCTATCGCGCTCGAAAAAGCTGGCAGGCTCACACGCGCTCTAGAGAAATACGCCAATCTTGAGCTAACAGCTGAAAAGCTGGAGACAGAGTTACAGCGCGAGGATTATGTCCCTATCATCAACTGGATTAACAAGCGGATGCTGCCTGATAGGGAACAGGTGAAGCAATACGCGCAGAAGCTGGAAGAGAATCGCACCGACAAAGTTATCCTCGTCAACGTGCCATTCTTCGGCAACGTCTTCGATGTCAACGCTCTGGCGTTGTGGGGCGGCGTGACGTTCACGGTCATCCTAATGCTGCTCAAATTCAGCCTCTGGCGCGAGTACAACAATCTCAGATTGACCTTCAAAGAGGCTAAGAGCGAACACCGGCGGTTCTGCTACAGGTCTCTGGCGATGGAACAGGTCTTCACCGTGCCGCCGGCCTTAACGCAAACCGACCCGAAACCTGAACGAAGAATCATGCGAGTTTTCTCCGCTTTATTCCTACAGCAACCGAAACCCAAACTTAAAAGTAGAGTCTGGAACGCGCTGTCCGCTTTACCCCCCACTCAAGCCGACCTTAAGCCCAAGGGAATAATCGTGCGCTTGCTCTATTTTCCGCCTCTCCTCATTCAGGTGGCGGTGATTGCCAATGATTTCAAGACCCTTGATATAGGCAAGATGGTCAGCACTTCTTTGGCGACGATAAGCATAGCTGTGAGCTTGTTTCTTTTCCTCTCAATCCTCGTCTTAACCATCAGGTGTCTGGAATTATCATGGGCGATTGATAAAAGATGGGCCGAAGCCGCGCATGAAATCATCAAACAGCAAGCCCCGCCCGTCGCCGCGAGCGACGAGGCCACGGCGGCGGCGGGCGTTGCATTTCGAGTCGAATGAAAGTTAGGATGAAGGGCAGAGGCGAATCCTTAAAATTTACTAACCGATGCGAAGCGAGGCATAAAGCGATGAAATTTCCGGGCGGGATGAACCTGCAACAGATGATGAAGCAGGCCCAACAGATGCAGGAGAAGATGGCGAAGGAGATGGAGGAGATGATTGTCGAGGCGTCGAGCGGGGGCGGCGTCGTGACCGTGCAGATGCGCGGCAATCACGAAGTCGAATCCGTCAGGATTGACCCCGAAGCCCTCAAGGAGGGCGATGTCGAGATGCTTCAGGACATGATTGTCGCCGCCTTCAACGAAGCCAACCGCAAGGTCGAAGAAGCCATGAAGGGCAAGCTCGGCGGCATGCTCCCGCCGGGACTTGGCGGATTGTTTTAAAGGCGGGGGTTAGGGGTTAGGGGTCGGGGGTTAGGGAAAACATAGATGCAGCGCTCAGCTTGTTCTTATCTTCCCTAACCCCTAACCCCCGACCCCTGCCTTCCTGATTTCCTATGCTTGATTACGCAGAGCCAGTCACGAAGTTGATTGATGAGTTCAAGCGCTTGCCGGGCATCGGCCATAAGACGGCGCAGCGTTTGGCGTTTCATATCCTGCGCGTGCCGGAGGCGGATGTCGAACGCTTCGTCGAAGCCTTGCGCGAGGTGAAGCGGCGGATTGGCTTTTGCTCAATCTGCAATAACCTGACGGACGTTGACCCGTGCCGCTACTGCTCTTCGACGGGGCGCGACCGCTCTATGATTTGCGTGGTCGAAGAGCCTTACAATCTGGTCGCCGTCGAGAAGACGCGCAGCTACAAGGGGCTCTATCACGTCCTGCACGGCAGCCTCTCGCCGATTCGCGGCATCGGGCCGGACGACCTGCACCTGCAAAATCTGCTGCCGCGATTGAAGCCGGAGAATAACGACGGCGTGGATGTCAGGGAAGTGATTCTCGCCACCAACCCGAACACCGAAGGCGAGGCGACGGCCAACTACATCAGCCGCCTCTTAAAGCCGCTCGGCGTCCTCGTCACGCGCATCGCCATGGGCATGCCCGTCGGCTCAGACCTCGAATACGTTGACGAAGTGACGATGGACAAAGCCCTCACCAACCGGCATGAAATGTGAGAAGCGGGGGACGGGGAAAGGGGTTGGGGGTTGGGGAAAGCGCAACCTTCAATCGTGAGAGATGGCGCGGTCGCAATTCAACCTTACTGCTTTTCCCTAACCCCAACCCCCGCCCCCTTTCCCCTGCCCTTCAGAATCGGACGTGTTCTTCGGGCGCTCCGGTGGCGCAATCGGTGCAGTGTTCGGCATCGTCGTACATCTTGGAGTCGAACTCGATGAGGGATTTGATGGGCACGTCTCCGGCGATAAATTCGGGGGCGGAGTTGAAGCGGACGATGGTGCCGCAGCCGATAATCTTGGCTCCGAGTTCTTTGACCAGTTCAACCGTCTCTTCGATGGCGTGGCCGCTGCGGATGATGTCGTCAACGATGATGCAGGGATTGATTTCGCCCTGATTGACGTACTGGCGAAACATGCGCTGGCCTTCCTCGCGCTCGGCCCAGTAAATCTGCTCGGCGTTCAAAGCCTCGCGCACGCCGAAGGCCACGGGGATGCCGCCCGAACTAGGACTAATGATGGCGACCTTCGGCAGATGGCTGGCCACGTCGCGGTCAACGCGAAACATGCGCGAGAGCGCGACGGCCAGCACGCGCGCCGTGTCGTAGTAACGAAAGGCCAGCGGCATCTGAAAATAGTGTGGCGTGTGTTTGCCAGATGGATAGACGAAATGGCCTTCACGATAAGCGCCCGTTCGTTTCAGGATTTGCATCACGGTGTCGGCTGATGGAATCAGATTTACCATTCTCTTCTCTCCGTTTCAAAAAGGATGATGGACGAGGGACGAAGGATGAAGCGGAAGCTATTCATCGTTGCATGTCATCGTTTGAATATCAACGCCGAATAGCTTTCGCTGCAACGCTCATTGCTCATCCTCGCAGTCCTTGCCAGTTTATTTCAAAGCTCTCTTCTGCTGGCGCTCTATCGCTTGAGAGCGCGTTCGATTAAGCGGATCTGGTCGCGGCCCAGTTCGGGCGGCAGGGCTTGTGTCTCAAACCACGCGGCGCTTTTAATCTCGACGCTGCGCGGGGCGAACTCTCCCTGCGCTCGGCAGCGAAAAATTATCTCCACCTGCGAGGGCCGCCTGAGCGTGCGCACGAAAGCCAACTCGACCTCTGCCAACTCAAGGCCAATCTCCTCCAACAACTCTCGCCGGACGGCTGCCTCCGGCTGCTCGCCCTTCTCTATGAAGCCGCCGGGAATGCCCCAACCGGAGCCCGCGCGGAAGACGTGATTGAGCAGCAAGACGCGCTCCTGCTCGTCTAAGACCACGGCCCCGGCGGTGACTGCGAAGCGCGGCTCTATCAAACGCATCGTCAGCCGACGCGCGCCCAGGGGCGCGACGCGCCAGACAGCACCAAGCAACTTTTTCAGCATGCGCCAGACAATATAAAGGCAAAAGGTAAAAGGTTAAAGGCCAAAGCGTGTAGAGCTTTGCCCGCGCGCCTCCTTTTTTCTTTCGCGTTGAGCCTTTCTTTTGTAAGATGAACGCCGTTACGGCGGCAACGGTCAAACCGCTGCCCGCCGAGTCTCAAGTTAAAAGGAAGCAAGCGAGAGCTATGGCAGCCGAAGCGACCAGGACACTGACACACGCGCCCTCCGTTCCCGAAAAGATTACCAACGCGCAGACCGTCTGCAATCGCAGGAACGAGAAGAACAAGCTCTGCAACGGCCACATCAAACAATTGAGCACGGGCGGCGAGGAAGCCGAAAAGCATTTGCGCGGCGACGACGTGCTCTTCAAGTGCCAGACCTGCGGCACGCTCTACATGGGGCCGCCGCTCGGCCACGTCCGCGACGTTGACAAGCAACAACGCTTCGTCGAAAAAGAACTGGCCGCGCTCCTGCAAGCCGCTGGCGGCTCGCTTCCCGCCATCAGGAAAAACGAGAAGGGCGTCTTCGTCCTTGCCGAACCGGCGGCCCAACACGCGCCCGCTGCCGGCGTAGCCGCGCCAGCCACCAGCGCAGCCAAGCCAGCGGCGGCCGCGCCCGCTGCCGCGAAGCCAGCCGCCGCGCACATGAAGGCTCCTTCGGAAACCACGCTCGGCCCGATACCCGGAGCGAGCGGCCCCGTTCCCGGCGAGACGCCCGAACAGAAGTTGGCGCGGCTCAAGTCCGTCGCCGCAGAGGCCAAACGACGCAAGGCTCTGCTTGAAAGCGAAGAGGGCGCAGCCTTGTTGTTGGCGACGCCTGCCGCCGCGCCCGCCGCGACTACCAAAACGACGGCCACGCCGGCGGCCTCCGCTCAAGCCAAAACGCAGGCGCCAACGGCGGCCAGCTTAGGCCCCATAGCCGGAGCCAGCGGCCCCGTCGAAGGCGAAACGCCGGAACAAAAACTCGCTCGCCTCAAGGCCGTCGTCGCAGAAGCCAAGCGGCGCAAAGCTCTGCTGGAAGGCGACGAAGCGGCGGGCGGCGAAGCCCAACACACGAAGCCCACAGCCGCTTCCACCTCCGGCACGAACTCTTCCGCAGAGGCCGACGCGCATCGTCCCGCAGCCGAAGCGCAGGCCGCGACCGGCATGGCTTCGGCTGCCCCTTTGAGCGCGGCGGCAGCCACGGCTTCGCCCGTCGGCGGGCCGGAGACGCCCGCCGACCTCGCGCCCGACACCGTTCCAAACGCGACCGTCGCAGCAACCGAGTCCAGCGACTTAGGCCCGATAGCCGGAGCCAGCGGCCCCGTCCCCGGCGAGACGCCCGAAGAGAAGATAGCGCGCCTCAAGGCCGTCGTCGCCGAAGCCAAACGGCGCAAGGCTCTCTCAGGCGGAGAATAAAGTTGATGGCAAAGGCAAAAACGGGACGCGCCTCAAGTCACTTTTGAGCATAAGATTGTGTGCAACCCTGCGTGTTGTCACCGAATCTTAACTCCACGATTGACATTCGCCCTGTAAAATGGCACGGAGCGAAAGTCAATCAAATCGCACTAACGTAGTACACTCAATTTGGTGTTCTGAAGACGCCTTAGTCTGCGACGAAAAAGCGCCGCGTGTGGCAGCTTCTCGTGACTGAACCGGCAAGAGAGTTCAAGTTAAGGACAGACCGGCCGCTTTCGGAGCAAGTAACAAGCGACCCCCGTAAACATTAACCCTTTTAATGAAGTGACCCGGATGGGCATGGTGTTTACTTTTGGAGGATATCGAATGCGTGTGAATCAAAAGAGTTTGCGTCAGAGCATGGGCGCGCTGGTGGCCATGCTGGTTCTGGCCGTGGCGGCAGCAGCCCAAACGTCGCAGCAACCCTTTGCCGCGAACGTCAAGATTAAGAACTTCGGTCAGATGGACGAGCGCTTCTATCGCGGAGCGCAGCCGAAAGAGAAAGATTATCAAGCCCTCGCAGACCTCGGCATCAAGACCGTGGTTGACTTGCAGGACAAACCGAAGGATTACGAAAAGGCTGCGGTCGAGGCTCTGGGCATGCGCTACGTCAACATTCCGATGAGCGACAAAGACTATCCAGACGACGCGCAGATTAAGGCGTTTCTCAAACTCGCGGAAGACCCCGCGACGGGCAAGTTTTATGTTCACTGCGCGGGCGGTCGTCATCGCACGGGCGTGATGGGCGCGGTTTATCGCTTCGATAAATATCACTGGAACTTTGAGCAGGTTTACAAGGAGATGAAGGACTACGACTTCTACACCAGTTGGGGACACGGCGACATGAAGAAGTACGTCGAGGACTACTGGAAACGCATTCAGGGCGACAACGTTTCCGCCGCCGGAAGATAACCTTCAAGGGCAACACAAGATTCATCCCGTAACGACAAAGGCCGCTTCAACTATTGAAGCGGCCTTTTCGTTTCTCAGTGTCTTCAGTGTCTTCAGTGTCATAGCGCCAAAGGGCGCGGACGTTTCCCTTCGTCGTTATTGATAAATGTAAGAGCTTTCCTTCGTCGGTTCCCATTCGATGGAGTCAACGTTCTGCGGGTCGGCGGCGCGTATCTCTTCGCTGATGCGGTCTGTGCTGATGCTCAGGCTCATGCTGATGGAATACATAATGCAGCCCATCGGGTCTTCCTCGTCGGGCGGGTCAATCTGCCGCAACTCGGTGTTGAACCCGTGCCGCTCGAAGACACGCTTGAGCGTCTCCTGCATCCTGTCCGTGTTGTAGGTCTTGACCGTCAACTCCATCGAGCGCAAGACCTGCTCGTGCTCCTTGGATTCGAGCAGCCACAAGAGAGGCAAGACGAAGAGGCCGAGAATCACGGCCAAGTCCCAACGGCCCACGCCCGTCGCCAATCCCAAAGAGAGACTGATGAGCAGCACCGTAATCTCCTTCGGGTCGCGTATGTTCGTGCGAAAGCGGACGAGCGAGACGGCGGCGAAGATGCCGAAAGCCCGCGCCGCGTTGTCGCCCACAATCATCATCAAAGCGCTGGCGACGACCGCCAGCAAGATTTGCGTCTGCGCGACGTAGAGCGTGCGTTGGGGAACGGGCGATTCGCGGCGCGGGCGAAAGGCCAGCATCGCCGCGAGCAACGCGGCCAGCGTCAGACGCGCGAGGATGCGCGGGACAACTATCGTCCAGTCTTCGCCGCGCGGGTGGTCGGAAAAGGCGCGACCGTTGCCGAAGACGCGCGACATAAACGAGTCGTCGTTGCTCTCAATGGATGTCGCCTGCGAGTCCTGCGCGTTGTTGTCTGTGGGCGGCGTTGCCGGTTGAACGGGCTGCGCCGCAGTGTTAGAGCTACGGCTCTGCGCGGGCGGCGTCGCCGCTTTCCTCTCGGACACAAGATAAGAGACCAGCGCGAACCCGAACAGGGCCGCGAGGAAGGCCACGATTAAAATCGCTCCCCAACCTCTTCTCCACATACGATTACCTCCAACTACGCTGTTCAAGTCATCCAGCGTCTTCGGATTTGATTGGCGGAAGCTCAAGCGTCCGCGGCGTAGTTGTTTTCAAAGCGCGTCTGGCCGTCGAACGGTTCCTCGTCCTGCGCGGGTCGCACGCGCTCATAGCTGCCGTCCGGCAAGAGGCGGCGAGCCTTCACGTTGTCCTTCAGATAAGCGGCCAGCACAACGTCCTTCAGGTGCCGTTTCAACTTCGGAGAATAGACGGGCGTGATGACTTCGACGCGACGGTCGAAGTTGCGCGGCATCCAATCGGCGCTGCCCGTGTAGAGTTCTTCGTCGCCGCCGTTGGCGAAGTAGTAGACGCGGCTGTGCTCAAGCAGGCGACCGACGATTGAGCGAACGTTGATAGTCTCGGAGAGGCCCGGCACGTTGGGCCGCAGCATGCAGATGCCGCGCACGATTAAGTCAATCTCGACTCCGGCCTGCGAGGCTTCGTAGAGCGCGTGGATAACGTCGAGGTCGGCGAGCCGGTTAATCTTGACGATGATGCGCGCGGGGCGACCGGCCCGCCCGTGCTCGGCTTCGCGGCGAATGAGGGCAATCATGCGGTCGCGCAAATTGACGGGCGCGACCATCAACTGGCGATACTCTTTCTGGCGCGAATAGCCGGTCAGGAAGTTGAACAACTCGGAAGCGTCCGCGCCGATTTCTTCGTCGGCGGTGAGCAGTCCGAGGTCTGTGTAGAAGTTGGAAGTGACCGGATTGTAGTTGCCGGTGGCGATGTGAACGTAGCGGCGCAGGTCGTCGTCCGCTTCGCGGCGGATGACGAGCGCGACCTTGCAATGCGTCTTCAAGCCGACCACGCCGTAGACGACATGCACGCCCGCTTCCTCCAACTTCTTCGCCCACTCGATATTGTATTCTTCATCGAAGCGCGCCTTGAGTTCGACAATCGCCGTCACCTGCTTGCCCGCCTCGCAGGCGGCAATCAGCGACTTCGGAATCGGCGAATTTTGGCCCGTGCGATAGAGGCACATCTTGATGGCGAGGACGTTCGGGTCGTGGGCCGCCGCGTCAATGAAATCAACCACGGTCGAATAGGAAGTGTAGGGATGATGCAGGAGCACGTCCTGCTCTTTGATGACCTCGAAGATGGACTGCTTGTTTTTGAGCAGAGCCGGAACGGTAATCTTCACGGCCTTGTCTTTCAACTCCGGCCGGTCCAGTTTGTAAAGCTGCATCAGCGTGTGGACGTTGAGCGGGCCGTCAACGACGTAGACATCTTCGGGCGCGAGTTCGTGCTCCGCGACAAGGTAACGCGTCATCTCTTCCGGCATCTCCTTTGAGACTTCGAGGCGCACGGCGGTGCCGAAGCGTCGCTTGCGAAGAGTCTGCTCCAAAGCCTTCAACAAATCGGCGGCCTTGTCTTCTCTGACCTCTATGTCGGCGTCGCGCGTGACGCGGAAGAAGTGGCATTGGCCGATGTGCATTCTCGGAAACAGCTTGTTGGCGTTGGCCGCAATCACTTCCTCAATCAGCGCGAACTTTTTACCTTCAACGTCAACCCTGACAAGGCGCGGCACGAGCGGCGGAACCTTGATGCGCGCGAAACGCGACGCGACCTTGCCGGTCAAAGATTGCGTGATGCCGTGCTCCGGGATGGGCGCGACTCTCAGGCCGATATTGAGGTTGAGGCCGGAGATGTAGGGAAACGGGTGCGCCGAATCAACCGCCTGCGGCGTCAGCACTGGAAAGATGTCTTCATCGAAGTAGGCTTCCAGATAGCGGCGCTCGCTGTTTGAGAGCGAATCATATGGAGCAACCTCGATGCCCTGCGCTTTGAGTTGCGGGATAATCTCTTCGCGCAGGCAGCGCATCTGCTCGGCCAACAGCGGCAGCAGCCGCGTCTTGACGGCGGCGAGTTGCTCGGCTGGCGTCATGCCTTCGGGCGACAGAGCGGTCGGGTCTTCGTCAAGCGTCTCTTTCAAGCCCGACACGCGAATCATGAAAAACTCGTCCAGATTGGTCTGGAAGATGGAGAGAAATTTGAGCCGCTCAAGCAAGGGCTGCGTCTCGTCGAGCGCTTCTTCGAGGACGCGATGATGAAATTCCAGCAGGCTCAAATCGCGGTTGATCAGAAAGTCTTTGGAGCGCGGCAGGGTCGGCGGCAGAGTCAACGGCTGCGCGCTCACAGTCGCCGCCGGCGCTGCTCCTTCGGCTTCGCTTTGTTGCTTCTCTTTCAAGATAGATTTTCTTTCAAGATAGATTTTTCGCCTTTACTTGTCGCCATCCGATTGTGCCGGACACCTTCGGCTGAAGAGATTGGGCCATGATTCTACTAAAACTTTCCGGGAGAGCCTAAGACGCTCAATCGCTCAGGCTTCAAGGTGAAGCGCTCGCGAAGGGCCGTCCCGTTCGTTGCTCAAAGGGCCACGCCCTGTTTGCCTTGGTGGCGATTGGCGGGAGAGAGCCGCTGTTTGATGGCCGCTGGTGACGGCAAGGATTTTATGCTCTTCGAGACGAGAGCGCAATCTTATCCTGTCCGGGCAGAAGCGGCAATCGGTTCTCGCCTCGCCGCTCCGGCTCAACTCATACGGCGCTTGGGAATCTCGTAAGCGCGCAGGGCTTCGACGCTCAATAGCTCGGCCGTCTCGATGATGTAAGCCGTCAGTTGAAAGCCGTAGACGCAACCCGTGTCGAGGCCGAGGGCGCGCGGCCCACGACGCGGCGCGGGCGCGGGCCAGTGGCCGAAGAGAACCGTCTTGTCGCCGTCGTACTCGTCATACCAAGGCACGCCTTCGCGGTTCGTTCTGTCCGGCCCAAGCGTGCGCAGTTCCGTCAAATCTTCCACGGCCTGCTCGGCCAAAGCCACGCCGGGGCGCACGCCCGCGTGCACGACCAGATGCGAGCCGAGGTCTATCATCAGCGGCAGCGATTGCAGGTAAGCGGCGTAGCGCGCTTCGTCCGCGGCGAGTTCAATGCGCGCTCGCTCCTGCGAATCTTTCAAAGAGACTTGCTCGCCGTTCCAGTAACGACACAGAGCGCGGTCGTGATTGCCGAGCACGGCGCGGAAACGCTCGTCCGCGATGAAGAGATCCAGCACCTGACGATTCTTGCGGCCCTTGACCACGAGGTCACCGACCGAGACAACGCGGTCTTGCGCCCCGAACGTAGCCTTGTCGAGCAACGCCGTCAACTCATCATAGCAGCCGTGTATGTCACCGACGACGATGGTGCGTCCGCTCATCTTGTCTCTATTGCTCTCGCCAAACTTTGCTAGCGCGCTTCGTTGATAAAGCTAGAGAGCGCGTCTCTTCACAGCCGTCAGCCAGTGTGTCGGCGTGACGAAGAGAAAGCTCGGCCCGTGTCTTTCGACATCGCTGAGCCCGCTCTCGCCGAGGACGCGCGCGTATTCGTTCGTGTGTTTGATGTCAACGATGAGGACGCGACCCGACGGCTTGAGGACGCGAGCGATTTCGCGCAAAGCCCTGCCGCGCTCCTCCGGGTCGTAAATATTATGCAACGCCCAACTGGAAACGATGCGGTCGAACGTGTCATCGGCAAAGGGCAACTCTCGCGCGTCCGCGTGTTTCAGTTCAACGCGGTCGGCGACGCCTTCGGCGAGCGCGTTCGCAAGCGTCGCCTTCGGGCTATTGCCCGCCTGGTCTTCCTTCTGCCAGATGTCAACGCCCGTGGCCTTGCCCGTGGTCAAACGCTTCGCCGCCCCGATGAGCATCAAGCCGTGGCCGCAACCCACGTCGAGCACTTGCTCGCCGCCATCTAGAGCCAGCGAGTCGAGCAGCTTATCGCGCAAGCGCAATTTCCCGACGCGACTGCCCCAGAGCATGACGAGCGCCGTCAAGACCAAAGAGCCGCCCGCCCACCAACCCGTATTGGCGAGGCTCGTGCTCAGGCCGCGCGGCAACCTTTCGCGCAGGGCATAGACGACGCTGCCGAGCAAGATGGCCCCGACGCCGCAGAGGAGCAGATTGCGCAGCACAGCCGGAGCATCAATGCCGTAGTTAGCGCGCTTCGTAGTTGTCGCCGTATCGCTCATCCAATGTCGTCATCGCTATTGGAGAAAGATTTTAAGACTGAACGGAATTTGGACTCTCGCTTGAAAAGATTCGACTTTTCAACTCGCTTGAAAAGCTCTTAGCTCTCGCTGACGACCAGGCCTTCGCGCTCAAGTTTCCAATCGAGGACTTCGACGCCAGCCTGCGCCGCCAGCGCGCGCTCGACATCTGCGCGGCGTCCTTCGGCGCAGAGGAAAGCGATGCAGCCGCCGCCGCCCGCCCCGCAGACCTTCGCCGCCTCCGCCCCGTTCGCCATCGCTTGCTCGACCAGCATGTCCATCTGCGGCGTCGTCACGCCCGGAGCCAGCAGCTTGCGATTCGGATGCGCCTCGCGCATCGTCCGGCTCACTTCCTGCCAGTCGTCTTTGAGCAGCGCGTCGCGCATCCGCGCGGAAGAATCGCGTATGCCGTCGAAGAGACGGAAGAGTTCGGGGTCGCCGTCAATGTGTCGCTTGGTGATGTCCCAGTTGTTCGTGCCGGAGAGGCGCGGCTCGCCCGTGTAGCAGATGGCGATGCGTCGTTCCAGCGTCGCTTCGTCAACCTGTAGAGTTTCGCGGCGAATGCCGTCGGGGCGAAAGTGCATGCAACTGATGCCGCCGTGCAGGGCCGAGTAGTAATCCTGAAAGCCAGCGGGAACGCGAATCACAGTCGTCTCTATGTTGGCGGCGATGGTGACATACTTGTGCTCGTCGTAGCGATTGCCGACGAGACGATTGAGCGCGCCGATGCAGGCGATGTTCAGGGCGGAAGAGCCGGCCAGCCCCGCGCCCGCCGGAGCCTGACTGTCAGCCGTCAGGTGAAAGCCCGTCTCAGGCTTGAAGAAATGGACGAGCTTGGCGATGAGTTCCAGCCGCTCTTCGCGAATCAAATCTTCGATGGCCGCGAGTGTGGTCTCAAAAGCGACTTTGCGGTCGCGCGATTCGAGGATGATGCGGTCATCGTTGCGCGTCTCGATGCGGCAGTGGGCCCGCAGGCTGATGGCGAAGTTAACGGTCGTCGCGCCGGGATGAAAAAGATAGAGCGGCCAGATGTCAATCGTGCCACCGGCCAAATCAACGCGCGTCGGCGCGGATGAGTCAATTATCACTTAGGGAAAAAGTATCCTTTCAAAAAAAGTAAAGCAGTGATGGGTGATAGGTGATGGGTGATAGGAAAAAGCTAAGACGTTTTCTCTTATCACCTATCACCTATCACCTATCACTGTCCTAATCGCCGCCGGACTCGCTGCTCTTCGAGGGCTGACCTTTCGGCTTGGGCGTCTCCTGGCGACGCTGAAGTGGCGGCAAGTGCATCGACTCGCGGATTTCCTGACTGATGGTGTGCAGCTTTTCCTGCGCCGCGTGCTCGAACTCCTGTAAGCGTTCGGGGTCTGCCTCTTCGACCTTCTTCGAGAGCCAGAAACGCTCGACGAGGTAAAAGCCGACGACGCCGACAATCAGAATCACCAGCAGGTACTTGCCGATGTCCTGAAAGTCTCCGATGAACTTCGTAATCGCCCCGCTGAAAAAATAGCCCGCCCCGCTCAGGACCAGAACCCACGCGGCGCAACTGGCAAACGTCAGCAGCAGAAAGCGCGGCACGCGCATCCGTCCGACGCCGTAAAAGACGCAGGCCGCGATTCGCAGGCCGTAGATATATTTGACGATGAAGATGGAGAGCGTGCCAAACTTATCCACGAGCCGCTGGATGCGCGGGGCCGCCATGCGATAAAAGCGAAACTTGCGGACGCTCATCTCAAAGCCGCGCCCGCCGCTGTAAGCCAGACTATCTCCGGCCATGCCGCCGAGCGTGCCGACGATGAAGACCTGCGCAAAGCCGTAATCGCCGAACGCTCCGTGATGAGCCAACACGCCCGCCAGCAGGAGCGTGATGTCTCCCTCCCACATGGTCAGGAAGAAGATGGCGTAGAAACCGTAGTCCTTGATAAGTTCGTTGATGTCCATAAACAGCGGTCAGTAGCCGTCCGCGAGCAGTCATCCGGTCAAAAGCTTTGGTCTGAAAACCGATTGACGCTTGAAGTCGGGCTACTGACTACTTTCTTCCTGTGGTGGCTTGACGACGAGCACGGGGCAGGGCGCGTGGCGGACGACCTGTTCGGCGGTCGAGCCAAACAGCATCCGTCCAAGGCCCGTGCGGCCATGCGAGGCAATCACAATCAAATCAACCTGTCGTTCCCTTGCGACGCGCACAATCTCCGAGGCCGCGTCGCCATGCACAATCACTTCCTCAACCGCGAGGCCGGCGCATTCTTCATGCTGCGCTATCTTCGGCAACTCGCGCGTCGCCGAGTCTTCGAGTTGGTCGCTGATGTCGGCCATCGGCAAAGGCTCCGTGACGCCCGAATAGCCGACGGTCGGCACGACCGACTCGATGACGTGGACGCAGATAATCGAGGCTCCGGCATCGCGCGCAAACCCCGACGCATACGAGAGAGCGTAATTGGCGCACTCGCTGAAATCGGTCGGCAGCAGAATGGAACGTATTTTCACGATAAAATTTTAGATTCTGAATTTTAGAATTTTAGACGAAAGGTTGGCGGTTCGGAAACCTGAGCCTGGCCCGCAAAGGCTTTCAACATCAGTAACTCATGAATCCAAAATCCGAAATCTAAAATCCAAAACCGCAGCGGTCATTGTACACGGAGAGAGCCTTGTTTGACAGCCCCGTCAATCGTTATTACAATGCCCGCGCTTCCTGCCCCGGCGCAATTTGTTTCGGTTGACGGCGTGCGACACGCTCCAAAAAAATGGCGAGTTCAATGAAATCGGCGACACATTACATCGGCGTTGATGTCTCAGGCGCAAAGCTTCACGCTGCGCTGGTGACGGAGAACGGCGAGGTCGTCGAACGCCGCGAAGCCGTTCTGGAGAGAGAAGCGATTGCGGGGCAAGTGGCGCGGGCCGTCTCGGAGTTGCGCGATTTGGCTCCGAACATCGCGGCGGTCGGCGTCGGGATTCCGGGCCTCGTCAATCGCCAGACCGACCGCGTGCTGGTTTCGACCGATTTGCCTTCGGTCGTGCGCGGCGACATACATTCCGAGTTGATGAAGGCCACGGGCCTGCGCGTCGAGTTGGAGAACGACGCCAATGCCGCCGCCTACGGCGAGTATAAAGTGGGCGCGGGACGCGGCAGCCGCGACATGTTTTTCGCCACCATCGGCACGGGCATCGGCGGCGCGATTATCCTGGACGGCAAGCTCTGGCTCGGAGCCAGCGGTTTCGCGGGCGAGTTTGGACACATCACGATTGACGCCGAAGGCGACGAGTGCATGTGCGGCAACCGTGGCTGTCTTGAGACGGTCGCCTCCGCTCCCAACATCGTCCGCCGCACCAAAGAACGGCTCTACCGCGACAACACCTCTTCGCTCTCGAAACTGGCGCTGGATGAAAACTTCACCGCCGCTGATGTGGCGCGCGAAGCCCTCAACGGCGACGACTTCGCCCTCCTGATGATTGAGCGCACGGGCAAGTACATCGGCGCGGCGGTCGCCTCCGTCATCAACCTCTTGAACATCGAGCGCATAGTCCTCGGCGGCGGCGTGATGGAAGCGGGCGAATTGATTCTCAACCCGATTATCCGCGAAGCCGGACGCCGCGCCTTCCAACCCTGCTTTGAAGCCACGCAAATCGCCGTCGCAGCCCTCGGCACGGATGCCGTCTCCATCGGCGCGGCGATGCTGGCGCGCGACGCCAATACATCCCTCGGCTAAGTTTCAGAGAGAGAGCCGCCCCGATCTTCTTAAGCAAGCGACAGGAGCCAGCAGGCACGCGCTCGCTGAAGCGGACGAAGCGCGCTCCGCGCAGGCGCGTTAACCATCAAGGAGAACAAGGATGAAACTCAAGCCGTCAACCCATCAAACGCAGATTGAGAAGCAAGAGCAGCGACAGAATTTTTTAAGCCTGCTGCCGCTGCTGCTGGCGTTGCTGTTCATCACGACGGCTGCCGTGGAGACGCGGGCGCAGCAGTTTGCGGCGCGGACGACGGATAGCTTGCCGGCGATGGCGGCGCAGTCCGACAAGGAAGCGGACGAAGATGAAGAGTTCATCAAACCGACGCGGCCCGGTGTCACCAATCCGGCTGAGTTTCAACGTCCCGGCGTGCTTCAGCTTGAGTTCGGCTACGAAGGAAACTTTCGCGCGCTCGATGTTCGCGCAGACCAATCTTTGCCGCTGGCCCTGCGTTTCGCCGCCGCCACACGGTTGCTGCTGGAAGTTGACGTGGACGTTCTGAAGTCGCAGACCAGCGACGGCGGGGGGCGCGAAACCGGAGTCGGCGACACGCGCGTCGGCTTTCAAGTCGTCGCCCTCAAAGAGACGGAAGCGCAGCCCGCGCTCGCCTTCGCTTACTACGCCAAGCTGCCCTCGGCCAGTTCCGCGAAAGGACTCGGCACGGGGCGCGTTGACCATAAAATCGTGCTGTTGCTGAGCCGCAAATTCGGCGAGACGGACGTTGACGTTAACGGCGCGTATTTGATTGTCGGGCGCGAGGACGAAGACGGATGGGTGACGGGCGGGCAAGCAGCCGTCTCCGTCGCGCACGAATACGAAAATCGCTTCGGCCTTGAAGCCGAACTGTCAGGACAAACGAAGGACGACTCGCTGCCGCCCGGACTCTACGCGCTCGGCGCGCTGACTTACAAAGCCAACCGCCGCGTCGTCTTCGATACAGGACTGCGCTTCGGCCTCACACATGACGCGCCGCGCGTCGGCGTCTTCGCGGGGCTGACCGTCGGCGTCGCAGATTTTTATCACCGCAAGCCTTAGCCTTCAGCTACGCTTCTCATGCTTGAGCTACGCTCTCATGCTTGCTCTCCCGCGCCGCCCGGCCCGTCGCTTCCCTGAGCCTCGCTTTCATCGCTCGCTTCATTATTGGCATCATCGCTCGCTTCATCGTCGCCCGCGTCGGTTTCGCTGTTGCTCGTCAGGTCTGCTTCTTCGAGCCGGAGCGTGAGCCAGCGGCGAAAGATGTCGGCCTCGCGGCCTTTGCCCGTCCAGCGGGCGCGGTCGAACATGACGAGAGCCATCATCAAGGCGTGGTGCTGGCCCGCGCGGTCTTCGGCAAATTCGAATTGCCCGTAGAGTTTGTCAATCAACTCGACACTGGCCTGCGCCGCCGCTTCGTCCTTGAAGCCAAGCTTTCCAGCGAAGAACTTGGAATAGACGTTCATCGGATGATTGGACGAGGTGTAGAGGTCGAAGTAGCTGTTAATCAATCCAGCTTCCTGCAACACGGAGCCGACGTAGCTCGGCCTTGAGCCTGTGATAATCGCAAGGTCTTCGACCTCGCTCATCCCCGAAACGTAGAGCGCGATTATCTGTTCCTTCTTGCTCACGCGACGCGCGCGTCGCTCGCCGCTGCTACTGCTACTGCTGCCGCCGCTGCTCTGCTGCTTTCCCTGCTTTGGTTTTGTGCTCATGCTTCCCTCCCTTTGTCGAATGTTCGTTGCCGGAAATTCAAAACCCTTCCACGTTATACCCGCAGCGCGCCAAAGATTCCATCGCTCTCAAACATGCTCGCGGCTCCGCCCCGTCAGAACCAGATAAGAAAGAGCGGCGCCAGATAGTCAAAACTTTTCATGACTTTAATTAAGTGAAAACTTGCACATCAGATTAAAAAGTAGGTAGTATCACCTAGAAAATTCAAAGCAGTATGGAAAACCGAGGGGGAGAACAAGGCGCACGTGTACCGACCGGCCATGTGGAGCACAACCGTTAGAGGATTGTGCGCAAGCGCTGTGTCTGCGTGTCGCCCGTTGCTCGTCCGTAGTTCTGTCTTGAACAGCGTCTGGATGAAAGGTTAGCAGGGAAAGGGCCGCCCGCGATGCCGCAAATTTTCCATCACAGCACTAACGTGCTGGCCAAGCTGAGTATCTTCGGAGCCGTCTTTATTCTGCTGGCCGCGCTCTGGGTGCTGGCCGAAATCAATCGCTCGTCGTGGAACACAGGAGCCTTCGTCGAGCGCGAACAACCCGTGCAGTTCAGCCACAAGCATCATTCGGGCGACGACGGCATTGATTGTCGCTACTGCCACACGTCGGTCGAGACGGCGGCCTCAGCCGGGATGCCGCCGACCAGGACCTGCATGAACTGCCACTCGCAGATTTGGGCCGACAGCCCGTATCTCGAACCCGTCCGCGAAAGCTGGCGCACGGGCAAGCCCATTCAATGGACGCGCGTTCACGACCTGCCCGACTACGCCTATTTCAACCACAGCATACACGTCAACAAAGGCGTCGGCTGCTCGACCTGCCACGGGCGCGTTGACGAGATGCCGCTCATTTATCAAGCCTCGTCGTTGCAGATGGAGTGGTGTCTGGCCTGCCATCGCAACCCGGAGCGGTTCGTCAGGCCGAAGGAAGAGGTCTTCAATATGAAGTGGAGGCCGCAGAACACGAGCGCCGAAGAGATTGAACAGGGACGCCAGTGGGCCAAGCAATACAAAGTGCAGGCTCCCAACATTCTGACCAGTTGCTCGACCTGTCACCGCTAGATTGAAGGATAAATTTTAGATGCCTAGTCAAGATAGTCAGACCAATTTTGCTTTGATCCGCGAGCGCGTGTTGGCCAATCAGGAGCGGCAGGGCAAGGACTACTGGCGCAGCCTTGAAGAGTTGGCGGACACGGACGACTTCCGCGAATTCGTGGAGCGCGAATACCCGCAGCACGCCGAAGAGTGGGACGACCCAGTGGGCCGCCGCACCTTCCTGAAATTGATGGGAGCGTCCTTGGCTTTGGCCGGGCTCTCCGGCTGCGTCTATCAACCGCCGGAGAAGATTGTCCCTTACGTCAACTCGCCGGAAGAGATGGTTCCGGGCAAGCCGCTCTTCTTCGCCACAGCCTTTCAACTCGGCGGCGTGGCGTCATCATTATTGGTCAGAAGCAACGAAGGCCGCCCGACCAAAGTCGAGGGCAATCCAGACCATCCGAACAGTCGTTATCCTGACAAACCCGAAGCTTCCGGCTCAAGCGCGACAGACCTTTTCGCGCAAGCTTCGCTGCTCGATCTCTACGACCCGGACCGCTCACAAACCCTGACCTTCCGCGAAGAGATACGCCCCTGGACAGCCTTCGTCGGGGAGATGCGAACCGTGCTCGAAGACATGAAGCGGCGCGGCACAAACGGCGCGGGCCTGCGCTTTCTGACCGAGACGGTCACGTCGCCCACGCTCGCTTTTCAGTTGGACACGATTCTCAAAGAATATCCGGCGGCCAAGTGGCATCAGTACGAGCCAGCGGGGCGCGACGGCGCGCGGGCCGGAGCGATGATGGCTTTCGGCCAACCCGTCAACACCGTCTATCGTTTCGAGAAGGCAGACCGCATCTTTGCGATTGACTCGGATTTCCTTTCGTGCGGCCCCGGCAATCTCTGGCACGCGCGCGACTTCGCCTCGAAGCGGCGCATCGGCGAAGGCAAGACGGACATGAATCGCCTCTACGTCGTCGAGAGCACGGCGACGTTGACGGGCGCGAAGGCCGACCACAAAATCGGACTCCGCCCAAGCGAGATAGAAGGCTTCGCGCGCGCCGTCGCCTCAGGGCTAGGCGTCAACGTCGGCGGCGAGAGCGCGCCCGCCGCAGGAGGCCCGCACGCCAACTGGATTGGAGCCTTAGTGCGCGACCTGCAACAGTCGCGCGGGCGCAGCATCGTCATCGCGGGCGACGAGAGCGCGCCCGCCGTTCATGCCCTTGCCCATGCGATGAATGAAGCGCTCGGCAACGTCGGCCAGACCGTTATCCATACAGACCCGGTTGAGTTCACTCCGGCCAACTTCGTCGGCCAAGCCCAATCGCTGCGCGAACTGGCCGAGGACTTAAACAATAACGCGGTCGAACTGCTCGTCGTCGTCGGCGGCAATCCGGTCTACAACGCGCCCGCCGATTTGGACTTTCTCAAAAATTTTCAGAAAGCGAAGTTGCGCGCTCATCTGAGCATGCACAAGGACGAGACTTCAGAGTATTCACACTGGCATATTCCTGCGGCGCACTACCTCGAATCGTGGGGCGACGCGCGCGCCTACGACGGCACCGTCTCGATTATCCAACCGCTCATCGCCCCGCTCTACGAAGGACGCACGGCGCACGAACTGCTCGCCATCTTCTCGAACCAGTTCGACCGCAAGGGCTACGACATCGTGCGCGATTTCTGGCAAGGGCAAATGACCGGAGGCGGCAGCTCCAACGCTCGCGGCGCAGCCGTGCCGCCAGCCGGAACGACGCCCGCGCCATCGCAGCAACAACGACCCGCAAGCAATCCGGCGACGCCCGCCGCCACGCCTCAAGCCGCAGGCTCGAACGCGCAACCAACGGCCAACGCGACAGCCAACAACAACGGCGGCAACGCAGGCAACAACGCGAGCGCCAACGGCAACAGCGGCGGCAGCGCCAACGGCGGCGGCAACGGCAATCGCGCGCCTCTCATCGCTGAACGTCTGGCCTCGCCCGCGGACTTCGAGGCCGCATGGCGCAAGGCCGTCCACGACGGCTTCATCGCCAACACGGCTCTGCCCGCGAAGCAAGGACTCAAGGCTCAAGTCCCGTCTCAAAGCCCGCCTCCCGCCGCGTCGCAGCCCGGCCAGTTGGAAATCGTCTTCCGCACTGACCCGACCATTTACGACGGGCGCTTTGCCAACAACGGCTGGATGCAGGAATTGCCGAAGCCCTTGACCAAGTTGACTTGGGACAACGCTGCGTTGGTCAGCCCCGCGACGGCCAAACGTCTGGGCTTGTCGAAGAACATCGGCTGGCACGGCGGCAATGTTTTCGCGGACGCCGTGACGCTCGAATACGGTGGCCGCACAGTCAGCAAGCCCGTCCCCGTCTGGGTGCAGCCCGGACACCCGGACGACGTTATCACCGTTCATCTGGGCTATGGCCGCGCTCTAGCGGGCCGCGTCGGCAGCAACCTGGGCTTCAACGCTTACGAAATCAGGGCCGCCGACACGCCTTGGTTTGGAGTCAACGCGAAGGTCACGCCGACCGGCGCGCAAGTTGAACTGGCCGCCACGCAACTCCACTTCAACATGGAGAACCGCGACGTGGTTCACACCAGCACGCTGGCCGAGTATCTGAAAAATCCTGAGCAGGCGCACGAAGAGGAGAAGGAAGAAGAGAGCGGTTACGATAATTCGATGTATCCGCCCTACGACTACAAGAATCAGGGCAACGGCTACGCCTGGGGCATGGCGATTGACGTGAGCAGTTGCGTCGGTTGCAGCGCGTGCGTCGTCGCTTGCCAGAGCGAGAACAACATCCCCGTAGTCGGGCGTGAGCAGGTGATGCGGAGCCGCGAGATGCACTGGCTCAGAGTTGACAGCTACTTCGGCGGCGAGGACGAGAACAACACGGAAGGGCCGTACTTCATGCCCGTGCCCTGCATGCACTGCGAGCAAGCCCCGTGCGAGCCGGTCTGCCCCGTTCACGCCACCGTCCACGACACCGAAGGCGTCAACAACATGGTCTACAACCGCTGCGTCGGCACGCGCTACTGCTCGAACAACTGCCCGTACAAAGTGCGCCATTTCAACTTCCTGCTCTATCAGGATTTCACGACGCCGACATATCAACTGATGCGCAACCCGGAGGTCAGCGTTCGCAGTCGCGGCGTGATGGAGAAGTGCACCTACTGCATCCAGCGCATCCAGTCGGCCAAGATTGAATCGGAGAAAGAGGGACGCCACATCCGCGACGGCGAAGTCGTGACGGCCTGCCAATCGGTCTGCCCGACCGACGCCATCATCTTCGGCGACATCAACGACCCGCAGAGCCGCGTCTCGCAACTGAAGCGCGAGCAGCGCAACTATTCTTTGCTGGCCGACCTCAACACGCAGCCGCGCACGACCTACCTGTCGGCTCTGCGGAACCCCAATCCTGAAATCGGGGAGAAGGCTTAGAAGCGTATGGAAAAGGACGAACAACCGCATCACGAAGTTGGCATTCACAAGACCGTGCCGGTGATTGAGCCGGGCCACACGTTCGGCTCTGTGACGGACAAGATTAGCGCGCTGACCTTGAAGCGCAAGACGCCGCTCGGTTGGTACATCGGCTTCGGCATCTCCTTTCTGATAACGCAGGTGCTGCTGGTCACCATCGCTTATCTGGTCACGACCGGCATCGGCATCTGGGGCACGAACATTCCCGTCGGTTGGGCCTTTCCGATTATCAACTTCGTCTGGTGGATTGGCATCGGCCACGCCGGAACGCTCATCTCCGCCATCCTGCTCCTGCTCCGTCAGGAATGGCGCACTTCGATTAATCGCTTCGCCGAAGCGATGACGCTCTTTGCGGTCGCCTGCGCCGGACTCTATCCGCTGTTGCACACGGGCCGCCCGTGGCTCGCTTACTGGCTCTTCCCTTACCCGAACACGATGGGCATCTGGCCGCAGTTCAGAAGCCCTCTGATGTGGGACGTGTTCGCCGTCTCGACCTATGCGACCATCTCGGCCCTCTTCTGGTTCATCGGCTTGATTCCAGACTTTGCGACCTTGCGCGACAGGGCGCGCAGCAAGCCCTGGAAGATTGCGTACGGGCTGCTGGCGATGGGCTGGCGCGGCTCGACGCGCCACTGGGCGCGCTATGAAGCGACGTATTTGTTGCTGGCCGGACTGGCGACGCCGCTCGTGTTGTCGGTTCACACTATCGTCAGTTTCGACTTCGCCGTCTCGCAGGTTCCCGGCTGGCACGCGACGATTTTTCCGCCTTACTTCGTCGCGGGCGCCATCTACGCAGGCTTTGCGATGGTGCTCTTTCTCTCGATTCCGCTCAGGAAGTTTTACAACCTCGAAGACTTCATCACGATGCGCCATCTTCAGAACATGGCGAAGATTATGCTGGCGACCGGCTTGATAGTCTTCTACGGTTACATCATGGAAGTCTTCTTCGCATGGTACAGCGGCAACGCCTACGAATCTTACATGATTCTCAATCGCATGCGCGGGCCGTATGCGCCCTTCTACTGGGCGCTGATTTTCTGCAATGGCGTGACGCCGCAGTTGCTCTGGTTCAAGCGAGTCAGAAACAGCGTCCCGCTGATTTTCATCATTTCGATTATCGTCAGCATCGGGATGTGGCTCGAACGCTTCGTCATCGTCGTCACCAGCTTGCACCGCGACTTTCTGCCGTCATCGTGGGGCATGTACTCGCCGACCATCTGGGACTGGTCAATGTTCATCGGCACGATTGGCATGTTCTTCTGCCTGATGTTTCTCTTCATCCGCTTCCTGCCCATCATCTCGATTTTCGAGATGCGGACGATTCTGCCGCAGGCGGAAGTCGAAGAAGAGCCGGCTTAAGAACAGTGACAAGTGATGAGCAGCGAGTGACGAGCAGGAGCAAGAAGTGAGAAGCGCTTTAAGGGATGAATGATGAGCGATAAAGAATCAGGTCGTGACGATAAATGAGCAGGACTGAGCAGCGAGCTTTGAGGCTTTGAGCTTTTAACTCGTCACTCGCTGCTCATCACTCGTCACTGAGGTTAAGAGATGGATAAAGACACGACCGCATCATTGAACGTCAGGACGCCGCCGCTCTACGGCTTGATGGCTGAGTTCGACAATCCGACCGATTTGGTGGCGGCGGCGCGCGAAGCTTACGAGGCGGGCTATCGCAAGATTAACGGCTATTCGCCGTTTCCGATTGAAGAGCTACAGGAAGCCATCGGGTTTCATAAGACGGGGATGCCGCTCATCGTGTTGATTGGCGGCGTCGTCGGCGCGATTCTCGGTTACGGGATGCAGTATTACCTGTCGGTCATAGACTATCCGCTCAACGTCGGCGGGCGGCCCTTTCATAGCTGGCCGTCGTTCGTTCCGATTACGTTCGAGATGACCGTGCTCTGCGCGGGGCTGGCGGCGGTCTTCGGCATGCTCGCTTTAAACAATCTGCCGCAGCCGTATCATCCGGTCTTCAACGCCCCTAACTTCGAGATGGCGAGCCGCGACCGCTTCTTTCTCGCCATCGAAGCCAAAGACCCGCTCTTCGAGTACGACAAGACTTTGCGGTTCATGAAATCGCTGAACGCGCGCGAGGTGGTTGATGTTGAAGTCTAATTCAAGACAAGACGCGGCCTTAAGACTGGACGCGGAGACGCGGGGACGCGGAGACGCGGAGAGAAGCAGCAGCACGAACGGCTTTGTGGCGTCCTTCTATCGCCGCGTCTCCGCGTCTCCGCGTCTCCGTGTCATCTTCGTCTTTGCCTGCCTGCTCTGCGCCGCCGGATGTCGGATGGATATGCAGGACCAGCCGCGCTATGAAGTCTACGAGGCGAGCGCGTTTTTCAAGGACGGGCTCAGCTCGCGCCCGCTCGTCGAAGGAACCGTGCCGCGCGGCTACTTGAGAGACGACACCGAGTTCTTCACCGGCAAGATTAATCGCAGCCAGACGGCGACGAACGGAGGAGCGACAACGCCGTCAACACAGAACGCAGGCGAGCGCATGTCCGGCGATGACGGCGCGCAAGCCGCAGGTCGAACCACGACCACTGGCGCACTCGACGCGCAAGGCGCGAACATGCAGGGCAACACGGCGACGCCCAACTCCGCACAGCCCAACGCCTCGTCGCGCGCGGTCATGCCGACGAACGGCTCAGCCGCCGCGACGACGCAGGGCGACCCGAATGATGTCTCGACCTTTCCGTTTCCGGTCACGGAGGAAGTCGTCAATCGCGGACAAGAGCGTTACAAGATTTTTTGTGGGATGTGCCACGGCCAGACGGGCTACGGCGACGGGATGATTGTCCGGCGCGGCTTTCGCCAGCCGCCTTCGTATCACACGGACGAGTTGCGCGCGGCGCGCGTCGGCCACTTCTTCGACGTGATAACGAACGGTTGGGGCTCTATGCCGAGCTACAACACGCAAATCCCCGCGCGCGACCGCTGGGCCATCATCGCTTACATCCGCGCGTTGCAGCTTTCACAGCAGGGCGTGGCCGGCGCGCAGCAACCCGGAGCGCAAGCGCCGAACACCGGAGGGACAAAATAATCTTGGACGCGACCTATACAGTTCCAACGGTGGCGAATCGCTACCAGCAGCGGGCGCTGATTGTCGGCGTCGTCTTCGCCGTCCTGACGATAGCCGGCATCTTTCTGCCGCCGGAGACGGGCGGCGGCGCGGCCCAGTTCTTCCGCTCTTACCTGTTGGCCTTCGTCTTCTGGGTCGGCATCTGCGCCGGCTCGCTGGCCCTCCTGATGCTGCAACATCTGACGGGCGGCGCGTGGGGCATGGTCATCCGGCGCGTGCTCGAAGCGGCGACGCGAACCCTTCCGCTCCTGATTATTCTCTTCGTCCCGCTCGTCTTCGGCCTGAGCCACATTTACGAGTGGGTTCATCCGGAACAGATAGCGGAGACGGCGGCGCGCACGCTCGTCGAATCCAAAGTCAAGTATCTCAACGTGACGTTCTTCATGATTCGCGCCGCCATCTACTTTGCCGTCTGGGCCGCGCTGACCTTTCTCTTGAACAAGTGGTCCGGCGAGCAGGACAGAACGGCGAACCGGCGATTGTCGCGCCAGTTTCGCATGTTGAGCGGGCCGGGGCTGGCGCTCTTCGTGTTGACCGTCACGTTCGCGTCCGTTGACTGGGTGATGTCTTTAGAGCCGGAATGGTTCTCGACCATCTTCGGCCTCATCTTCGTCATCGGTTGGGTCTTGACGGCCTTCGCGCTGGTCATCGCGGTGATGGTCTTGCTGGCCGGACATAAGCCGATGGACACAGTTCTCCGCCCGAACCATTTTCAAGACCTCGGCAAGCTCTTGCTGGCCTTCGTCATGCTGTGGGCCTACTTCAACTTTTCGCAGTACTTGATTATCTGGTCGGGCAACATCCCGGAAGAGACGAAGTGGTATCTGCACCGGACGCGCGGCGGTTGGGGCTGGATTGCCATCGCCGTCGTCATCTTCCACTTCGCGCTGCCGTTCCTGATGCTGCTCTCGCGTGATTTGAAGCGCAACGCGCGGCGGCTGGCCGTCGTCGCCATCGTCGTTTTCCTGATGCGCTTCATAGACCTCCTGTGGATTATCGCGCCGACGTTTCGCCACGAGCATCTGGTCCTGAGTTGGCTGGACATCACAGCGCCGCTGGCCATGGGCGGGCTGTGGGTGGCCTTCTTCGTCTGGCAACTGAAGCAACGACCGCTGCTGCCCATCAACGACCCGTACCTCGGACAGACGTTGGAGCAGAGCCATCATCATTAAGCTGTCGGGAGCGCGGACGCGAAGGGTTAGCTTTTCGAAAGAGGTTTGAGCCGATGAAGAAATCTCGTCACGACGACGATATACATAAGACGCCGGACGTGTCGCACGTTCAGAACCCGGATGTCGCGCACGAGGAGAGCGATGTCAACGTCAAAGCCATCCTGCAATTCGTCGGCGGGCTGCTGGCCTTCGGCATCATCGTCGCGATGTTGATGGCGTTGCTCTTCAAATATTTCGAGGCGCGCGAGGCGCAACTCGAAAAGCGGCAACCGCCTGGCCCGATGGCATTCAAGGAAGGCGCCGAGAAGTTGCCGCCTGAGCCGCGCTTGCAGTCTGCGCCCGGCTTCGGCGTGCAGGTGGAGAAGAACACGCCGGTCAACGCCGAAGAGATTGGGAAGATTGGAGCCTACGACGAGAAGACGGGCAAGGTCAGCCTTGAATTGAACAAGCCGCAGGCCGAGATGGAAGTCTTGAACGAACTCTGGAAAGCGCAGATGGAAAAGGGAACGATTGACCCGCAGACCGGAAAAACCGTCGGACTGCCCATCGAAGAAGCGAAGCGCAAGCTCGTCGAACAGAGCTTGCCCGCCAGAGCCGCGAAGGCCGGACAGCCGAACGCCGCTCAAGGTGCGGACGTGCCTTCGGCTGAAAGCTCCGGGCGGATGATGGAAAAGAGAGATCAATGAAGCAAGCGAGCAGTCGGCAGTCAGCATTTGATGTTCAGTTAAAGCGAGCGCGAAGTTGGTCGCGCGGGCCACGGCCTGCGTCGTTAAAGCCGAGGCTTGCGCTGTCAAAGTTGTGGCCCGCGTCATTGAGGCCGTGGCCTGCGTCGTTAGGACTTCTTTCGCTTCCTCTTGGACTCTTGTTGCTCTGCGCTTTGTGCCTGACGGCGGCGGCGCAACCCGGCGTGCCGCGCGTCAATTCGCCGCTCTACGGGCAGCGACCCGAAATGGGCGAGCCTTCAGCCGGGCTGCCGCCCGCTTTGCAGAAGGTGAGCCTAGACCAGCGTTTGAACGAGCAGGTTCCGCTCGACCTCACGTTCCGCGACGAGACGGGGCGCGAGGTCAAGCTCGCAGAATATTTTCAAAAGGGACGGCCCGTCGTGCTGTCGCTCGTCTTCTACGAATGCCCGATGCTCTGCAATCAAGTCCTGAACGGACTCGTCAGCAGCATCAAGACGCTCACCTTTTCCGCCGGGAAAGAGTTTGAGGTTTTGACCGTCAGCTTCGACCCGCGCGAGGGGCCGGAGGTGGCCCGCGCGAAGAAGGATTCCTACATGGTGCGCTACCAGCGACCGGGGACGGAGCAGGGCTGGCATTTTCTGACGGGTGATGCGCCTTCAATCGCCGCGCTGACGAAAGCCGTCGGCTTTAACTATTATTACGACAACGCGACGAATCAATTTGCGCATGCTTCAGGCATCATCGTGCTGACGCCGCAGGGCAAAATCGCGCGCTACTTTTACGGCATTGATTACGCCCCGCGCGACTTGCGCTTCGGCCTGATAGAAGCTTCGGAAAACAGAATCGGCTCGCCCGTAGACCAACTGCTGCTCTACTGCTATCACTACGACCCGGCGACCGGCAAGTATGCGATAGTCATCAACATCATGCGCATCGCAGGAATCCTCACCATCGTCGGGATAGCTTCTTTAATCCTGCTCCTGCGGCGCAAAAGCATGATGGGGGCGCGGCTCAGCCAGGGAGGAACGGCGTAAGATGCAATCATGGCTACCATTCTTGCCGGAGGCGGCATCGACTCTGGCGCGGCGCGTGGACGCGCTCTATCTCTACATGGTCGCAATCACGGCTTTTTTCACCGTGCTCATCGTCGGCGTGCTCATCTACTTCGTGCTCAAGTATCGCCGCCGCGTGGCCTACGAGATACCGCAGCCCATCGCCGGTTCCGTCAAGCTGGAAACGATGTGGACGGTCGTCCCCTTCATCATTGCGATGAGCATGTTCGTCTGGGGCGCGAGCGTCTACTTCGCGCAGTATCGCCCGCCCGCGAACGCGATGGAGATTTACGTCGTCGGCAAACAATGGATGTGGAAGTTTCAGCACCAGACGGGCCAGCGCGAGATTAACGAACTGCACGTTCCCGTCGGTCGCAAAGTAAAGCTGACGATGACGACCGAAGATGTCATCCACAGCTTCTTCGTCCCGGCCTTTCGTCTCAAGGCCGACGTGATTCCGGGCCGCTACACATACTACTGGTTCGAGGCCACACAGCCGGGCCGTTATCACTTGTTCTGCGCCGAGTACTGCGGCACCAACCATTCGGGCATGGGCGGCTGGATAGTCGTCATGGATCCGACCGACTACGACAACTGGCTGAGCGGCAACGCCAATCAGGAATCGCCCGTCGCCGCCGGGCAGAAAATCTTCCAGACGCTCGGCTGCGCTTCGTGTCACGGGCAGAACGGCGAGGGCGGGCGCGGGCCGACCTTCACCGGACTCTTGAACAGCAAGACGCAGCTTGAAGGCGGGCAAACGGTCGAGGCCGACGAAGCCTACATTCGCAACTCTATCCTGAACCCGTCGGAACAAATCGTCGCCGGTTATCAAAACATCATGCCGACCTTCAAGGGGCAGGTCACGGAAGAGCAGATGTTGCTGCTCATCAGCTATATCAAGTCGCTCAGCCCGAGCCAGACTTCCGGCATCTCGACGACCGCCCCGGCGCGCTCGAACAACCAGAGCACAGGAGGCGCGGCGACGCCCGCGACGCAGAGTAGCAGCAGCGGCAACCCTGACGAACAACGCTCGAACCCAATCGGCTCTACGCCGCCGCGCGGCAATCAAAGCAGTCCGAGCAGCAATCAAAACAGCCCTAGGTAGCAAGACAATAAGGTTATGGACACACAAGTTGAACAATTCGAGCCGGTGACGCCGATTGATTCGCGCGTCAACTATCTCAACGCCAAGTACGGCATCAAGTCGTGGCTACTGACGAAAGACCACAAGCGCATCGCCCTGCTGTATCTGGCGTCCATCTCGGTCTTCTTCCTGCTCGGCGGCATCTACGCGCTGGCGATTCGGCTTGAACTCCTGACGCCGAAGGGCGACCTCGTGCAGGCGCAGACCTACAACAAGATGTTCACGCAGCACGGCATCATCATGGTCTTCTTCTTCCTGATTCCAAGCATTCCAGCCGTGCTCGGAAACTTCCTCATCCCGATTATGATTGGGGCCAAGGATTTGGCCTTCCCGAAGATTAACCTGCTCAGTTGGTATCTCTACATGGCGGGCGGACTCTTCACGCTCTGGGCCTTGATTAACGGCGGCGTGGACACAGGCTGGACTTTCTACGCGCCCTACTCGACCACTTTTTCCAACACCTACGTCGTCGCCACCGGACTAGGCATCTTTATCACGGGCTTCTCTTCCATCCTGACGGGCTTAAACTTCATCGTCACGATTCACACGATGCGCGCTCCCGGCATGACCTGGTTTCGGCTGCCGCTCTTCGTCTGGTCGCACTACGCGACCAGCCTGATTATGATTCTCGGCACGCCCGTCATCGCCATCACTATCCTGCTGCTGGCCTTCGAGCGCTTGATGCACATAGGAATTTTCGACCCGGCCCTCGGCGGCGATCCAGTGCTCTTCCAGCATCTCTTCTGGTTCTACTCGCACCCGGCTGTCTACATCATGATTCTGCCTTCGATGGGCGTCGTCAGTGAGTTGATTGCCAACTTTTCACGCAAGAATATTTTCGGCTATTCGTTCGTCGCTTTCTCTTCAATCGCCATCGCGGTCTTCGGCTTTCTGGTCTGGGGCCATCACATGTTCGTCAGCGGCCAATCGGTCTACGCGGGCATGATTTTTTCCATCATCTCTTACGCCGTGGCGATTCCCTCCGCGGTCAAGGTTTTTAACTGGACGGCGACGCTCTATCGCGGCTCTATCTCATGGGACACGCCGATGCTTTACGGCCTCTTCTTCATCGGGCTGTTTCTCATCGGCGGCATGACGGGACTGTTTCTCGCGGCCCTCGGCTTAGACGTTCACGTTCACGACACTTACTTCGTCGTCGCGCACTTTCACTACGTGATGGTCGGCGGAACCCTGATGGGCTATCTCGGCGGGCTTCATTACTGGTGGCCGAAGATAACGGGCCGGATGTACCCGGAATCATGGGCGCGCTTTGCGGCCCTCGTCATCTTCGTCGGCTTCAACCTGACGTTCTTCCCGCAGTTCATCGTCGGTTATCTTGGGATGCCGCGTCGCTACCATGCCTACGCCGATGAGTTTCAAGTCCTGAACGTGCTTTCGACCGCGGGAGCTTCGGTGCTCGGCACGGGCATGATTCTGCCGGTCGTGTATCTGATTTGGTCTATGCGCTACGGGCGCGTCGCTCCGGCGAATCCGTGGATGCTGCCCGGCCTCGAATGGCGCACGTCCAGCCCGCCGCCGACGGAGAATTTCGTCGCCACTCCGGTCGTCACATGGGAAGCTTACGAGTTTGCGCCGCCCGAAGAGTTGCGCATCATCGGCAAGTTTGAGGCGAACGACAGGCCGGACCATCCGATTGAGACGCCGCCCATCGCAGGCGAAGCCCTCGGCTCATAACCGTGGACGATTGTGAGATGAAGCGAGAGCTAAAAATAGAATGATGAAGCGAGAGCTAAAAAATAGTCGGCCCGTCATTCGTCGCTCATCGTCGCGGCATCCGTAGTTATCTTTTCTTGGGGAGTAAAAGTTTTGGCTACAAGTCACGCTGAAGCAACGCATCACAGAGCGCTACAGCATCACTTCGACAATCTTGAGCAGCAGCGCGAAGCAGGCTCGATTGGGATGTGGGTCTTTCTGGTCACGGAGATTATGTTCTTCGGCGGCCTCTTCATGGCCTACCTGCTGTATCGCTACAAGTATCCGGGCGGGTTCGTCGCGGGCAGCAATCACCTTGACATCGTGCTCGGCAGCATCAACACCGTCGTCCTGATTTGCAGCAGCTTGACGATGGCCCTCGCCGTCTACTTCGCGCAGACCGGCAAGCGGCGCAACCAGATTCTCTTTCTCGTCATGACGATGATTCTCGGCGCGGCCTTCCTCGTCATCAAGGGCTTTGAGTACGCGGAGAAGTTCAGAGACCACCTCTTTCCGAGCACGGGCTTTCGTTGGGAAGCGCAACTGCCGCACGGCACGACGACGCAGCAAGTGCAGATGTTCTACTGGATTTACTTTGCGATGACGGGACTGCACGCCCTGCACATGATTATCGGTTTGGGCCTCATCGCTTTCCTCGTCTACTACGCTTATCGCGGACGCTACACGCCCGAATATCACGCGCCCGTCGAACTGACCGGACTCTACTGGCACTTCGTAGACATCGTTTGGATTTTCCTCTTCCCGCTGCTCTACCTCCTCGGCAGACATTTGGAAGCGGCGCATTGACGGAGGCTTGAAATCATGTCCGAACACATCGTCCAAAAGAACACGTACTTTCTGATTTTCGGCGCGCTGATGGTCGGCACGGCCTTGACCGTCATCGCCGCCAAGGTTGACTTAGACCACTTCTTTCACGGAGCGAACACGGTCGTCGCCCTGACCATCGCCGTCATCAAAGCGACGCTCGTCGTCCTTTACTTCATGCACGTCCGCTACAGCACGCGGCTCATCTGGGTGGTCGTCGTGGCGGGCTTCTTCTGGCTTGGGATTCTCTTCGTTTTGACGATGAGCGACTACTTGAGCAGGAGTTGGTGGATTAAGCCCATCGTCGAATCCCAGTGACGCGACATCACATGGCTTGACCGGAAGAGGCGGGATAAAACGATAGCGCGGGCGCGGCGAAGTTAAACGACTTCGCCGCGTCAAACTGTTTTTGAGCTTCAGCGCGGGCCGCGTGAATCGGCTCCGGCGTTTATTCGGCGAGCGACAATTTCGAATCGCGCGCCAGCAGGATTTTCCGGCACGACGGGCATTCGATTTTGCGCGTCCCGTCGCTGGTCTTGATGGCCGTGCCGCAGTTCGGACACTCTGCTTCGACCGCTTGACTAGTGAAATTCTGGCGCATCATAAAGAGCGGCAAGATGACTCCGGCCATCATCAGCGGAATGCCGAAGAGCAGCCCGACGCCCGTTCCCTCGCCCAGAGTCAAACTGACGACGAGGCCCGCTATAAAGAGCAGCAGCCCTAGCCCGATTGCGATTGAAAATCCGAAAGCAGGGTCAGCCGTTCGTCCGGCGCGCACAGCTTCAGGTCTCTTAACTTCCATAGCCATTCTGTTCCTCCATCGTTCTTCGGACTCTGTAAAATAGCGATTCATGGAATGGGCGCGAACGCGCCGGAAGAAGCATTAACCAGCCAATCAATGAGCGCAAGTTATCACAGCCGCGCCCGCAGCGACAAGTCTGTCGCCCGTCTCGCTCGCAGAGCGACAACAGAGCGATAAGGCTGTCGCAGCCATCGTGGCCATCGTTCAATCACGCCGCCGCCTTGTTCCAGATTTGAGCCTGCGCTCCGATGCTGTTAAAGTGTCGGGTTTCGATTGTCAGGAAGAAAAACATCCGAGGTCATCCGTTATGAGCAGTCAAGGCGAAACACGTTTCGAGAATTTCTTAAATCAGCAGGACGAAGAGTTGTGGTCTGGAGCGATGACGACGCTGCTGCGCTCCGTTCATGAGGTGGACAAGACGGCCACGCAAATCTGGTTCGCCTTCTACCCGCTCTCGCTTCATCGCGCGCTGCGGAAGGCGGAAGACCCCGCCGCCCTCGCCCGAAAGCTCTTGATGCAGGGCCGCTACACGCTCACAGAGCAGATTGATTCTTCGCACGACTTTCTCTACGGCCATCGCTTCTGGCCCGCCGTGAAGAAAGCCGTCATCAAACACGCCGCAGCCTTCGGCGAGATGCCGCAGGCAGACCTCGCCGCGCAAATCCTGAGCGTCGCGCGCAGCGTCGCCGCCGAACTCAAAACTGACGAAGCATTGCTCACCGGCATCACGGCTGTCGCCTTCATGACCGTCCAGCAAACCGGACTTGAGGCCGTCAAGGCGTCTCCGGGCGCGATTCGACTCAGTTCAAAAGTCGCCAAAAAATCGCCGGAGCACATTCTTAAAGAACGCGCGAAGGATGACGGCCAGGGTTTGCTCGGTTTCCTCAAGACGGTGGACAAGGAATGGACTGTCACCTTCGACGAAAACGACGCGAAGGCTCGTTACAAAGTCATCCACATGGAAGACCTCGCGGCGGGCGCGGCGCGCGACACTGCGCGCGACTGGCGCGCTCTTGACCCGCGCTGCATCGAAGGGCCGATTCCCGTCGAGTGTCGCTCGGCTTCGTGCGGGACGTGTTGGGTCGGCGTGCTCGGCGGCGCGGAAAAACTTTCCGATGTCAGCGCGCGCGAAGGCAAGAAGATTAAAGAGTTCGGCTACATCGAAACCAACGAACCGCATCCCATCATCCGCCTCGCCTGCATGGCTCAAGCCTCCGGCGCAGTCTCCGTCGTCATCCCGCCATGGAACGGCGTCTTCGGCACATACCTGCGCTCGCTTGACGAGCAGGCGCAAGAAGCAGCAGCCCCCGCGTTGCCGGGAGCAAGCGAGACGGGCAGCCAGAACGCGCAGGACTTAAGCAACTAAACATCCCTTGTCGAAGCGTCGCGCAGAACAGACAACGGGCGGCAACAGTTTGCTGCTCGACTCGCCGATTCTCCTCGTGCTCCTCGCGTCCCTGCTGTGGAGCACGGGCGGACTCTTCATCAAGGCCACGTCGCTGAGCGCCTTTGAGCTAAGCTTTTGT
The DNA here is from genome assembly GCA_033855775.1 of Blastocatellia bacterium. GTDB lineage: Bacteria > Acidobacteriota > Blastocatellia > Pyrinomonadales > Pyrinomonadaceae > DASVTR01. Next base: position 147,021 of record JAWVFT010000023.1, read on the forward strand.
CGCTCGCTGCTCGCCGCCCTGACCGTCGCTTTCTTTACACGACGCGAAGGCTTCGGACTCAACGCCGTGTCCGCGCTGGCCGCCTTGCTCTACGCCGCGCTCCTGCTGCTCTTCGTTATCGCCACCAAGCTGACGACCGCCGCCAACGCCATCTTCCTCCAATACACCGGGCCCATCTACGTGCTGCTGCTCGAACCGCTCTTCTACAAAGAACGCTTTCGCCGCAGCGACCTGCTGACCGTCGGAGCCTGCCTCGCAGGAATGTCGCTCTTCTTTGTCGGGAAACTAAGGCCGCAGGATGTCTCCGGCAATCTCACGGCGCTCGCCTCCGGCCTCTGTTTCGCTCTCTACTTTCTACTGCTCCGTCACCCGCGCGCCCAACAGGTCAATCGCGCTTCTTCCGTCATCTACGGCAATCTGCTGATTGTGCTCATCACCGCGCCCGCCGGTCTGGCGGCTCTTCCAAAGATGTCCGCTACCGACATCTTCAGCGTTTTCTTCCTTGGCGTCTTTCAAATCGGCGTCGCCTACACGCTCTTCACGCTCGGAATGGCGCGCGGCGTCAGGTCGCTCGACGCCGGCATCATCGGCTATATCGAGCCGGTGTTGAATCCCGTCTGGGTCTTTCTGGTTCTAGGCGAGAAGCCGTCCGTCTGGGCGCTCGTCGGCGGAGCCATCATCGTTGCCGCCGTCGTGACGCACACGCTGCGCGGCGCGCGCATGGCGCATAGCTTAAAGCAGGAGCGCTAAAACCATTCCGAAGACAATGAAAACGATTGCTTTTCGCGCCTCCGAAAGGTTAATCTGCCCACACGTGGGTGCCATCTCGTTGCTTCCGCTGAGACAAACTTTTCGGCGGCTCTCCTTAGCACACACGAAGACTTCCCCCACGCCTGAGCGCCGCAGGAGACCATCGCTACACTGAGGCTTGGGACTGCTTAGATCAATGGCAATACGCTCTGCATGATAGTCAAAACGATTTCTGCCACCGGGTCGGTCGTCGTCTCATCAGGCATCTGGTTGACGCCGGAGCCGTTAACTGGAGTGTCCGTCCCGTCTCCCGTCACGGTTATGGACTGGCTCGGCGGCGGCGGCAGCGGGTCGTCTTTAACCGGAAAAGGCAGTTGTCCGGCAAAGGTTGAAGCACACAGCATCACGACCAGAATAACGACCGCAGACCAGCGTCGCAGGCTATTCTTCATTCGATTTTCTCCTGGGAATTTTAAGTTAAACTACAAAATAATTGCGCTTAGCAATACTTGCAAGGAAACTTTCAAGCCTCGAAGCAGGCGCATAATAGCATCAAATCCGCTCCGAGCATGCTTGCCGCCCCACAGGAAGGAAAGGCTCACATGAAATTTCAGACCTCGCTCACAGGCCGGATGGCGGATTTGCAATTCGACCAGACGGGGCGCGCGCTACAGCAATGTGAACTGGCAAGGCGGTTGGAGGAGTCCGGCAAGTACGAGGCGGCGCGGGAGGCGATTAGCGAGTGGTGGCAGCGAATCGGCGCTCGCCCGCGCGTCGAGATGCTGGAACGAAGCGCCGCCGCGGAGGTGTTGTTGCGGGCCGGAGCCTTGTCCGGTTTCATCGGCAGCGCCACTCAAATCGAAGGGGCGCAGGAAAGCGCTAAAGATTTAATCGGCGAGAGCATCACAATCTTTGACGCGCTACGGGAAACGGCGAAAGTAGCGGAGGCGAGCAGCTATCTGGCTCTCTGCTACTGGCGCGAGGGAGCTTTTGACGAAGCCCGCGTCATCCTTCAAGACGCATTGCGACGGCTGACGGATGAAGACACGGATGTCAAGGCTCTGGTGCTGCTGCGGGCGGCATCCTTCGAGATAGCGGCCACGCGCTATCAGGACGCGCTGTCAATCTTGATGGAAGCCGCGCCGCTGTTTGAAGCGAGTCGCAGCCACATGCTGAAGGGCAAGTTTCATGGTGAGCTTGCCAACATGTTCGAGATTCTAGGCCCGGCGGAGCAGCGGGAAGACTACATAGACCGCGCGCTGGTCGAGTATGCGGCGGCCAACTTTCATTTCGAGCAGGCGGGGCATACGGGCTATCGCGCGCGCAGCGAGAACAATCTGGGCTTGCTCTTTCTCACCATTGGACGCTGCGCCGAAGCGCATGAGCATCTGGACCGCGCCCGTCGTCTCTTTTTCTCGCTGAAGGAGAGCGGCACCGTCGCGCACGTTGATGAGACGCGCGCTCGCGCCTTTCTCGCGCAGGGGCGCAACATGGAAGCCGAAAGGGCTGCGCGGGCGGCTGTTCGCGCCTTCGAGCGCGGCGATGAGAACGCGGCTTTGGCCGAGGCTTTGACGACTTTGGGAACGGCTCTCGCGCGTCTGGGCCAGCACGAGCAGGCGCGAGCTTTCTTCGAGCGCGCCGTCAAGGTGGCGCAGCAGGCGGGCGCGCAAAACAGCGCGGGGCTGGCAGCCGTGACGATGCTCGAAGAGTTGAGCGCGGCCCTTAAGAGTGAAGAGCGGCGCGAGCTTTACGAGCGCGCAGACGAGTTTCTAGCGGGCACGCAACATGCCGGAACGCTTCAACGCTTGCGTCATGCCGCGCGCCGCGTGTTGGCGGCGGAGCAACGCTCGACTGAACGCCCGGAGCCGAGCACGGAGACGTTTATTTACGCTTCGGATGAGAGCGCGCAACTGCTGCGCCATGCGCACAGGATTGCCGGAACGCCGCACGCGGCTCTGATTACAGGCGAGACTGGAACGGGCAAGAATCTGCTCGCGCGCTTGATTCATCGTTGGAGCGGTCGCTCTGGAAAGTTTGTTGAAATCGCTTGCGCGACTATTTCCGAAACGCCGTCGCGTCTCTTCGGCCATCGTAAAGGAAGCTTTGCGGGAGCCACCGGAGACGTGGCGGGGGCGGCGCGCGAAGCGGCGGGCGGCACGCTCCTGCTCGACGACATTGGCGAACTGAGCATCACAGAGCAGACGAAGCTCTTGCGCTTGATTGAATACGGCGAGATTCATCCGCTCGGCGCGTCGCAGCCGGAGAGCATTGACTTGAGAATCGTCGCCACCGCCAACTCTCAGCTTCATGAAAAGTTGGCACACAAGCTTTTCCGCGAGGATTTGTTTTATAGACTGCAAGCCTTTCACGTCAGCATCCCGCCGCTCAGAGAACGTCCGGCGGATATTCCTGCGCTGGCCGAGCATTTCATCAAAGAAGCTGCGGGGCATCAGGGCGAGCGCGTCGAGTTTGCTCCCGAAGCCATCGCAGCCATGCAGCAGTTGCCGCTTCCGGGCAACGCGCACGAGCTTCGCGCGCTGATTGAACAAATAGCTCTGACGACGGCGGGAACAGTCATCACGAGCGCGGCTATCGAGACGCTGGCGTTGCGGCAAACGATGCCGGACACGCTGGCCAACGTGTGGTCTGGTTGCCATCTGGACGAAGAGGTCAGGCTTTACGAAGGCAAACTCATACGGCAAGCCCTCGCCGCCA
>JAWVFT010000024.1:0-22037 GCA_033855775.1 Blastocatellia bacterium
TCAAGTCTCTGCTCGCTTTTCGCAACGCCCTGAATCCGGCGGAAGGACGCGCAGCAATTAAAGAGTCTACGGCCACAAACGCCGCGCGCGAGTTGACGGCCGGACAAGACGCGATGCGACTCTACAGGCAACTCTATGCGGCCAGTCGCTTGAACCAGCAACGGGTCGCGGCGCAGACGGCTCTGGATTTGAGCGAGGCCGCCAGAAGCGCGAGCCTTGATGACGCGCTTGATATTCCGACGCCGACCGTCGCCGTGATGGCGGACGAACTGAGAGACGCGCGCGCACGCTCCATCAACTACGGCGGCGATTTGACGCTGCCCGATGTGCCGCGCAATATCCTCAACACCATCTTGCGCGGGCGCATCGAAGACACGGCGGGCGTCGCTCTCTATAATCAAGACAAGCACACGGAGGCCATCGTTCACTTGCGCCGCGCCGTCGGCGTACTGCCGGAAAACTCCGCCTACTGGCGCGCGGCCCAGTGGCATCTCGGCGCGGCCTACAGCGCGAGCGGCAATCAAGCGGAAGCCCTCGCCGCTTACCTCAGAAGCTACGACCGCGCCGCGCCCGACCCCGTTCGCCGCGCCGTCATCGAAGTTATTTATCGTAAGGTCAACGGCTCGCTCGAAGGGCTGGAAGCTGTGCTTGGCAGCAACGCTCTCGCCGCTCCGAGCGTCGCATCGAATACGACTCCGAGCACGACTCCGGCTCCTTCGTCCACCAACGCAACGCCCGTCGCGGAGACAACGGCGACTGCTCAAAGCTCTCCCGAGCCCGCGCCCGTCGCAACCGCGACGCCCACGCCCGCGCCAGACGCGACGCCCGCCGCATCCGAACCTCAGCCCTCCGCAAGCAGCGCGCAGGAGAAGACCGCCGTCACAGACCCGACGCCGCAGCCCGCTCAGTCTGAGCCGCAGCCCACGCCGACGCCTGAGCCGTCATCTGACCCGACGCCTAAACAGCGGCAACGCAGCGTCAGGGCCGCGACGCCAGAGAGCGGCCAATGCGTTTTCAACGTCAGCGAAGAGCCTTTGACGCTGCGTAGCAACGGCGGCTCCGTTATCATTCCCGTCAACTTCAACGGCACGGGCGGCGCAGCCACCATCGAAGCGACCACGCCCAACTGGGCCGACATCGCCGTCTTCGCCGAGCCGAAAACCAACATCGAAAGCGGCGTCTTTAACTACTCGATTACCTCCGTCAGCAAACGCGCCGGAACCTTCACCGTCGTCTTCAAATCGCCCTGCGGGACGAAGCGGATTACGGTCACGGTCAAATAAGCGAAGCGCATCTTTCAAGTCAGGTTTCGAGTCTCAAGTTTCAGGTTAAAGCCGCGCGCCTTTTAACCTGAAACTTGAAACTTTGAACGCTTTGTCTTGCAACCGACCCGCCTCATCAGTCATCAAAAACTCGACCGCACAGGAAGCTTAAGCCGGATACTTCTCGCACGGTCGCGTGCGCGCCGTTGCAGGATAGAGGTTTGGCAGTGGCAACCCGACCGCGCGCTTTTTTTGTCGAGTTTAAGCGCGCCCGCGCATCCTCTGTAGAGACCGCCGGGCGATGTGTATAATCAACACAACTAACTACAACAGTTTTTCCGACCGGAAGGTTTAAGATGAAAACCAGACTTCGCATCTCCCTGAAAATCGCGCTATTGAGCCTTGCGATTTTCTGCTGCTTGACGACGGCCTCCGCGCAGCAAGCGGGCCGCACGCGCTTCGATGTCACCAACTATCGCATCGAGGCCCAACTCTTTCCTGCCGAGCACATGCTGCGCGCCGCCGCCGACGTGACCTTCACGCCCATTGACGCGACGCGCTCGGTCGTCTTCGAGTTGAACGGCTCGCTCAAGGTGGACGGCATTGAACGCAACGGCAAGCCCTTGACCAACTTTGTGCAGGATTCGGTCGGCGTCGGCGAACTGGGACCGAGCGTCCGCATTGACCTCGGCGAAGTGGTTCCGGTCGGCCAGCCCGTCACGTTGCGCTTTCGTTGGAGCGGCGCGCTGCAATCGCCCGAAGGCGGCCCGCTCGCGACCAAGCGCCTGGCCTACGTCGGCATGGAAGGCTCTTACCTGATGTATGCCGCGCGCTGGTATCCGTTTCATGACTATGCGGCTGACCGCGCCACTGGCGACATCACCGTCACCGTTCCGACGGGAACGCAGGTCGCGGGCTACAGCGACGAAGCAGTCTCGGCGCAGACCAGCGGCAAAGACGGCGCGACGCGCTATCGCTTCGTCTACAAGCAGCCCGCGCTCATCGGCAACCTCGCCGCCGGGCCGTACATCATCAAGAATCTTCGCTTCGGCAATTACGAGATACAGTTTTACGCCAAGCCCGGCAGCGAGGGACGCATCGAATCCTTCGCCGAGTTGATGGGCAACGCCTTGCAGTTCTACACGCAGCAATACGGCCAGCCAGCGTTCGGCACGAAGTTCGTCGTCGCGCAGATTGACGACGAGAGCCTCGACGCCTACAGCGCCTACGGCATGGAGTTTCTCGCATCGAAGATGTTCGACCCGCAGCGTTACACGCCGGAAGACCGCCTTCAACGCGAGGTGGCCTACCAATGGTGGGGACAGACGGTTGGCCTCAAGTCTTTTGACGACGCATGGGTTTCACAAGGCTTGGCCGAATGGAGCGGCTTCGCTTTGCGCGAGCAGACGTTGACGGGCGGCCAGCTTGACCTCGCGCAGCGCGAGATGCAGGAACGCGCCCTGACCTTTGAGCAGACGGCTTCGATTGCCCGCGCGCCTTCCGCGCTCGACGACCAATCGGCGGCCTACCAGTCAATCGTTTTCTACAAAGGCGCGATGGTCTTTCGCATGCTGCGCGAGACGTTGGGCGCGCAACGCTTCAACGAACTGCTGCACACGTTCTTTGAGCAGTATCGCGGCAAGAGCGCTTCGATTGACGACTTTGAGAAATTGACGAGCCAGATGGTCGGCCAGAACATGCGCTACTTTTTCGCGCAGTGGGTCGAAGGCACGGGCGCGCCGGAGTTCACCGTCGAATATCAAATCATCCGCACGCGCAGCGGCAAATTCAAGTCGCGCGGAACCGTCAAACAGAACTTTGAAACGTTGCGGATGCCCGTCGAAGTGATGCTCCGTTCGGAAGGCGGCAATCAGACGAAGACGATTCGGATGGAAGACAGGAGCGAGGATTTCGACTTTGAATCGGGCGGCACGCCGCTCGAAGTCATCGTTGACCCGAATAACAAAATCCTGCGCATGTCCGATGAACTGCGCGTCGCCGTCGTGGCTCGTCGCGGCATCGAGCAGTTTAAGGAAGGGCAGTATGCCGAAGCGCAGCAGCAACTCGAAGCCGCGCTCAAGCTCGACAAGTCAAACTCGTGGGTCTACTACAACCTCGGACTGCTCTTTCTCGAACAGCGCAATTGGAACCTCGCGCTCGACAACTTCGCCGCAGCCCTCGACGGCAGCTTGAAGCCGTCATGGATTGAAGCGTGGGCGCACATCCGTCGCGGCAACACCTACGACGCCAAGGGCGACCGCGCCCGCGCCGTCAGCGAATACAACAAGGCCGTTGACACTGGCATCTCTTACGACAACGCGCAAGCGGCGGCCAAGCAATTTCTCGCCACGCCCTTTGACCCGAAGAACCCGCAGACGATGCAAGTCACGTCGCAGGGCGGCACTCCGAGACGGTAAGACAGAGCCAGTCTTTCATCGCAGACACGCGAAAGGCGGCGCGCTTCATGAAGCGCGCCGCCTTTTTCGTTTGCCTTCGTGTCCGGACTTGTGAGCGCGTCAGGCGGGCGCGACGGCGACGACGGCGATGCGTTTCTCGCCGGCCAGTCGCAGCATCTCTTCGCGGTCGAACATCAAGGTCTTGCCCGCCGTGATGCACAGGCAAGTCGCGCCCGCTTCAATCATCGCTTGAATCGTCGGAGCGCCAACCACAGGGACATCGAAGCGCATGTCCTGTCCGGGCTTGGCGACCTTCACGACCGTCAGACGTCCGCGCGCCAACTCGCCCGCGCGACGGACGGTCGCGTCCGTGCCTTCCATTGCTTCGATAGCGACGCAGGCGCGAGCGCGCACGACGATGGTTTGTCCAAGGTCGAGCCGCGCGATTTCATGCGCAACTTCGAGGCCGTATTCAATATCGCCGCGCTCGCGCGCGTCCGGCGCGCGGCGCGAAAGCTGTCCAGGTTGCGGCAGCAAGTCTTGCAGGAAGAAGGTCGAATCAATCAACTCGATGCCTTCATCGGAGAGTTCCTGCGCGACGCCGCCAATCAGCGCGTCCGTGTTGCGACGTGGCAGCCTGAGCAGCATCTTCAACATTCGCATGTCGGGCAGCGCGCCGCTGAATATCTGCGCGTGCTTGACCTGCCCGGCCATGATTGCTTTCTCCACGCCCTCGCGCTTGAAGAAGCGAATCATCTTTCCCAACTGCCCTATGCCGACCCACACGAGGCGCTCCGCCACGCTCTCAATCGCGGGGTCTGTCTCCTCTCGGATGGCCGCGACCGACAGCGACACCCCTGCGCGGCGCGCGCCTTCGAGCACCAGAAAAGGAAACCGCCCGTTGCCTGCAATCAATCCGTATCTCATATGGGATGGGGAATAGGGGATGGGGGTTAGGGGTTAGGGAAAAGCAGTAAGGTTGAATTGCGAACAGGTTACTTCTTAAGAATGAAGGTTGCTCTTATCCCCAACCCCGAACCCCCGACCCCTTACCCCCGCTTCTTAATCACTCCACGCTTGGAGGTTTCGATGAAGCGGACGAGTTCGTCAACTTCGTTTGAACCGGTAATCTCTTCCCGGATGGCTTGGAGAGCTTGCGATGTGTTGAGGCGCGAACTGAGCAGCAGATGAAAGGCATGATGAAGAGCTTCGATTACTTCCTGAGCGTAGCCGCGCCGCTTCATGCCCGTGATGTTCAGCCCGTAGCAACTGGCGTGGTTGCCGACCGAGAGCGCGAAGGGCAGAGCGTCTTTGACGACGACCGAATAGCCGCCGACGTAGGCTTCGCGCCCGACGCGGCAGAACTGGTGAACGCCGGAATACGCGCCGATGTTGGCTCCGTCCTCGACCTCTACATGACCGGCGAGCGTCGCGCCGTTAGCCATAATCACGTTGTTGCCGATGAAGCAATCGTGCGCGATGTGGGCCTGCGCCATAATCAGGCAATCATCGCCGAGTTGGGTCAGCATCCCGCCGCCTTCCGTGCCGCGATGGATGGTGACGAACTCGCGTATCGCGCAACGCCGCCCGATGCGCGTCAGCGCAGGCTCGCCCTTGTACTTCAAATCCTGCGAGGCCAGACCGATGGAGACGAAGGGATAGATGTGCGTCTCCGCGCCAATCTCCGTGCGCCCGTCAACGACGCAATGGGCTTCGAGGCGCACGCCGTCGCCCAACGCTGCTTCGGCTCCGACGATTGAGTAGGGGCCGACGTAGCAGTCGCGGCCAATCTGCGCCTGCGGGCTGACGATTGACGAAGGATGAATGTTCTGCATTTAAAAGAGAAGGCAAAGGCAGGCGGCGAAATGGAGTTTAATAAAATCGGTTGCGCCGCCCCTGCGCCTGTTTACTTCGCATCTTTCCGGTCGGCGATGACGCTCATGATTTCGGCTTCGGCGGCCAGTTGGCCGTCAACGCTGGCTCGCCCCTGCATGCGCTGGACGCGCGAGCCGACGCGCAACGGCGTCACTTCGATGACGAGCGTGTCGCCGGGGACGACGGGACGACGAAAGCGCGCGTGGTCTATGCCGCTAAAGAGCGGCAGCTTGTCTGCGCCGTCCTTCATCTGCGAGAGAGCGTAGACGGCGCCGACCTGAGCCATCGCTTCAAGAATCAAGACTCCCGGCATGACGGGCATTTCGGGATAGTGGCCCTGAAAGAAATGCTCGTTAATCGTCACCTGCTTGATGCCGACGATGCGCTCGCCGGGCGTCAACTCGACGATGCGGTCAACGAGCAGGAAGGGATAACGATGCGGCAGAATTTTTTGAATCGCGCGGGCGTCGAGGACGGTCTCCATAGCTTCTCTCAAAGAATCTGGCGGCAGGAAAACGAAAGAGCGAGAAAGAGCGAGTCGAGGCGTGCTTTGTCCAGACCGGCTCTGTTGCTGCAAATGCAGAGTGCGGAGCGTGGAAGCCAAGCTCAAAAGGCTTCCGCGCTCCGCACCTGTCGAAAGAAACGCTCTTGACGGCCTTACTACTGTGCTGAAGCGGTCGCCGGATGCGTGCTGTTGTATTCGGTGATGAAAGCCTGCGTCACATCCATCGCGGGATTAACGGTCAGGACGGCGGGCGCCAGCTTGCTGATGTCCAGAATCATCGTGATGCCGCGCGCGTTGGCGAACGAGGTCAGAGAGTTGCCGATGTCTGTCGAGATCGGGCTGACGACCGCTTCGTAGCGCTTTTGAAAAGCGGCGTCCGCGTCCTCTTTCTTGCGCTTCATGTCGCGCTGCAAGGCTTCGGCTTCATCCTGCTTGGTGCGGATGGTCTCGGCGCTGACGACGGCTGCGCCGGTCAGTTTCGTGATTTCATCGGCCAGGGATTTCAGGCGCGTGTTCATGTTGTTGAGTTCGGTCTGGCGCGGCAGAAACTCTTTCTCCAGCGACTTGACCGCGTTGATGTAGCGCGTGATGCCGACCTTATCATCGCCGAAGGCTTCGGTGTTGATGAAAGCAATCTTGCTGTCAGGCACGTTGGCCGGAGCGCCAGCGGGCGCGGTGGCAGCCGGTCTGGCCGGAGTAGTAGTGGGACGAGCCGTGCCTTGCGCGAAGGCTGACAAGGCCGTGATGGCCGCCAAAATGGCTGACGCGGCGATCAGACGTAATATTCTCATGACTTCTTGCTAATGCTCCTTGCGGTAAATGGCGATGCCTTTAATAGATGTGCGCGTCGCCGATATAGTTGACCCTGAGATTTTAAAAAGTGCGACCGACGCTAAAGCGGAAGACGCTCTTCTTCTCGTTAAAGTTGAACGGGAAACCATCAATCACTTGATTGCCGCGCGCGTTCGGATTATACGCGTAAATGATGCGAAACGGCACGTTGATGACCGGAACCTGAAAGCGCAATTCAGCGCCGATGCTGGAACGAATATCACTGAACTTGGAAAACAACGATTCGCTGACGCGCACGACCGTGTTGGTCTGCGCTTCGCCGCGCAGGAAGACTTGCTGAAAGCCGACCGGCAAGAGCGTGTTCGGGTCAAGCGGGCCGGTGCGCGAAGCGGCGGACAATTCCTCCTGCGTGACAAGACGATTGTCGCGGGCCACGAGGCCGAGGAAGGGCGAAAGGGCGAGTTGCGAATTGCAGGCGGCCAGCGTGTCCAGCGTCACGGTCGCGCTGCCGCCGCGACAGGCGATGGTTCCGACGGTGGGTAAGAAGGTGCTGGTGTCCAGAAAGTTGCTTGAAAAAATCTGGTCTGCGCCGCCGCTCAGGTTGAAGGCCGAGCCGACATCGGCAAAGGCCGCGATGCTGACCGGGCCGAAGATCGGGATGCGGTATTCAAAGTTGCCGAGAAGCTGCGTGTCGCCGCCGATGGACGTGAAGTTGCGCGCCAACTGCACCTGATTGTTTCCGGTCGGGCCGGTAAAGGTGCCGACCGCCGCCAAGCTCTGCAAGCCGGGAACGAGCGCGGGCGTGCCCGTCTGGTTGCTCGCCACCACGACGTTGCGCGACGTGAAGAAGGTGTCGAGCGGAGCGATGGGACTAATCGAGCGGACGTTATAACCGCGAATCGTAAATTCGTCGCCGAGGAAGAAGCGCTCGTAAATCGGCACGCCGTTGATGAAGGCGAGCGAGCCGGAATCTTTGACCTTCGAACTGGTCGCAAAGCTGCCGGTGTGGCCCATCACGAAGCGAAAGCCGAAGACTTCGGGCTGCTGGTCACGCCCCTTGCGGCGCACCGGAATAAACTGGATATAGGAGAGGCTCGGAGCGTAAGTGCGAACGTCGCCGAGGAGGCCGGACAAGGCCACCGAAGAGCTAATCTGCCTGCCGCGCACGGGGTCTGTCGGGTCTTTGGCGAAGCCGCGCGAGTCGTAGACGAACGAGCCTGTGATGCGGCTGGTCAAAATGTCTGGCTGCGCGTAAATGACCGGAATGAACTGCGTCGGGTTGGCCGGGTCGCTGTTGACCGCCGGGTCTTTAACGTTCGTCTGCGAAGCCTGATAAGAGAGGCCGACGCGCGTTAACTGCGTGAAGGCGCGCTTGCGATAGAACTCAGAGAGTTGCGCGCTGGCGAAGATGGACGCGCCGATTGAGTTGCGCGTGAACAGGTTTTCGTCGTTGACGCTTAAGAAGTCGAGCGTCGAGCCGAAGAGTCCCTGTTGCGCGTTGAGGTTCTGCGAGAGGAACGTGCCTTCGCCGAAGAACTTCTGCGTGTAGGCGAAAATCGAGAAGCCGACGTTGATGGGCCGGTCGCGGAAATACGGCTCGGTGAAAGAGAACTGGAACGAGCGTTGGCGATTGCCCGCGGCCAGATTGAACGACAAGGTTTCGCCGCGCCCGAGCAGATTGTTGGTCGAATATTCAAGACCGAAGAAGGAGCCGCCGACGCCGGACAGCCCGCCGTTGAAGGAGATTTGCTGTCGCCCGCGCTCGTTCACTTTCAGGTTGATGTCAACCAGAGCTTCTTCTTCGTTGGTGCGAAAGTCCGCGTCCTTTTCGGCGTCAATCGGCTCGAAGAATCCGAGTTGGTTCAAGCGCAGCACGGAGACATCAAACGCGCGCTGGTTGTAGATGTCGCCTTCGTTAAGCAGAACTTCGCGGCGCAAAACTTTGTCGCGCGTAAACGTGTTGCCCAAAAATTCGAGACGACGAAGCGTAAACTGCTTGCCCTCTATAATGATGAAGTTGAAATCGGCGATGCCCTCTTTCGGGTTGGTCGGACTATCCTTGAAGGTCGGGTTCACTTCGTATTCATACTGGATGAAGCCCTGCGACCCATAATACTTACGCAAATCTTCCTGCAAGGCTTTGCCGATGCGCTCGCCGTTGGCCACGTCGCCCGGCTTAAGACCGATGATGGCCTGAATCTGCTGTTCGGAAAAGATGGAGTTGCCTTCGACCTTCAATTCTCCGATGCGATAAACCTTGCCTTCCGAGACGGGAATCGTGACGCGCAGGGCTTCGTCGGTCGAAGAGAGAAACGGCAGCGGAATGAAGAAGCCGGTCGTGCGCCGCCCCAGGCCTTCGACCACGGGTTCGCCCGTGCGCGCTTGCAGGTAGCCCTTCGAGCGCATGTAGAAAGTGACGCGCCGGAGGTCAACCTCAAGCTTCTCGCGGTCTAAAATGTCCTGCCCGCGAAAGCGCGTAATCAATCCGGCCTCGCGGACGTACTTCATCTGCGAGCGCAGCTTGCCGTCGCTGAAGACATCGTTGCCGGTGAACTGTATTTCGACGACGCGCACGCGCTCGCCTTCGTTGACGACGAAGGTAATCGCGGTCGAGGTGGCCGAGACTTCATCGTTGCGCACTTCGACGGTGGCGTTGGGTCGCCCGCGCGAGGCGAGCTGTTCGCGTATCACGCGCGTGGCGTTGCGAATCTTAACGGGGTCGAAGATGGATTCCTTCGAGACGCCGATGCGCTGTTCGCGGAAAGCCTTGAGCACGTCGGATTCGGGAACTGACTTCAAGCCCTCGAATTGAATGTCGCGGATAATCGGCAACTCTTTGACTTGAAAGATAACGTTGACGCCGCCGCGCGCTCCCTCTTCCGTCAGCACGCTCGTTTCCGTTTTGTCGAAAAAGCCGAGGGCCAGAATGGCGAGCAGGTCGCGCTGCACCTGGTCTGGATTGTATGGGTCGCCGGCGCGCGTCTGCACCCAGTACAGGATGTCTTCGTCACGCAGCCGCCGGTTGCCCTGAATGTCAACCGACTCGACGAGGCGCTGTCCGGTTTGCTGCGCGTGCGCCCGCGCGGGGTTGAAGAGCAGAGCGCTGATTCCGATGATGCCGCTCAAAAAGATGAGCCATGAGGCACGACGAGTGTGCATAAGTGCTATTTTCCCTCAGCGTTTTGTGAACAGACTTTAGGGAGCGAAAAATTAAAGATTAAAGTATAAAGGCGCCGGGCAGAAATTTGCCGCTCTTTATGAAGCCGGAGATTCCGAGAAACGCTTGGATTCAAGCTGCAACCGCCCCGTTGCCAAATTCCCGTCCAGCAAAGTTGCGCATTATACAAGCAAAATCAGTCTAAAGTCCAAAGTCCAAAGTCAAAGGCTAGACTTCCGACTTTGGACTTTGGACATTGGACTTTGGACTACTAATTCGGTGGCGCAACTTCGAGCAGCGATTCCAGTCCCCTGACCTTTACATTGACACCGGAAAGCAGGGAAAGGTTGGCAGCGCGGCCCCAAACTTTCCGCCCTCCGGCCACAGGAGCCGGAAGCCGTCATCTCAGCTTATGCGAACTTAAAACGGCGCGAACCTTCGGACGCCTAGAAGCACTGACGGTTAAAGCTTAATGAATCAAGAGCGCATCGCCCGGCTCTTCGACGCCCGCCGAGCGATAGGTCAACTCATTGCCGTCTAAAAAGACTTCGATGAGCGTCGCTTCGCCGAGATGGCCTTGAATCAAGGCTTCGGAAAGCGGGTCTTCGACGTGCTTTTGCAGGGCGCGGCGCAAGGGGCGCGCTCCGTAAGAGCGGTCGGCGCAGGTCTTTTGCACGAGCCAGCGTTTGGCTTCGTCCGTCAGTTTGACTTCGAGGCCGCGATTGTTGAGCGTCTTGTTCATCTGCTCGATTTGCAGTTGCACGACTTCGAGCAAGTCTTCGTCCGTTAGTTGGTCGAAGATAATAATCTCGTCGAGGCGATTGATAAACTCAGGATTGAACGTCTGGCGCACAGCCGACATCACCATCTCTTCCAGCTTCTCGCGCGACGAATCGGTCGTGGCTTGAAAGCCCATCGTGCCCTTCTTTTGAATGAAGCGGGCGCCGATGTTGGAGGTCATGATGATGATGGCGTTCTTGAAGTCAACGGTGTTGCCGAGCGCGTCCGTCAGGATTCCGTCCTCGAAGACTTGGAGCAGGACGTTGAAGATGTCCGGGTGCGCTTTTTCGATTTCGTCAAAGAGCAGGACGGCATAGGGCGAGCGTTTGATGCGCTCTGTCAGTTGCCCGCCTTCCTCATGGCCGACGTAGCCGGGAGGGCTGCCGATGAGTTTCGAAACCGAATGCTTCTCCATAAACTCTGACATGTCGAAGCGAATCAGCGCGCGTTCCGAGCCGAAGAGAAACTCCGCCAGCGAGCGCGCCACTTCCGTCTTGCCGACGCCGGTCGGGCCGAGGAAGAGAAACGAGCCGACGGGCCTTTGCGGGTTCTTCAGTCCGGCGCGCGAACGCCTGATAGCGCGCGACAAAGCGGAGATGGCCGGACGCTGCGAGATGACACGCTGGTGCAGGCTAATCTCTATCCGCAAGAGCTTCTGCGTCTCTTCCTCCTTGAGCGACATGATGGGAATGCCCGTCCAGCGCGCGATGACCTCTTCGATGTCATCCCTGGTCACGCTGGCGGCGACGATTGAATCTTCGTCTGCTTCGTGGATGCGCAGGCCGCTGCCCAGAGGTTTCTCAGGCGAGAAGGAGGCGCGCGGCCAATCGGCGGCGGGCGGCCATTCGGCTTCGAGGTTTCCCTGCTCGCGGCGCACGCGCAGCTTGACGCGCGCCCCCGCTTCGTCAATCACGTCAATGGCTTTGTCGGGCAGAAAGCGGTCAGGGATGTAGCGGTTCGATTGATAGACGGCGGCTTCGAGCGCGTCGTCCGTGTAGCGCACTTGATGAAAGCTCTCGTAGCGTTCGCGCACGCCGTCCAGGATTTGCACGGTTTCGGCTTCGGACGGCGGCGGAACCTTGACGGCCTGAAAGCGTCGCTCAAGCGAGCGGTCTTTCTCGATGGACTTGCGAAACTCCGCGGGCGTCGTCGCGCCGATACACTGGATTTCGCCGCGCGAGAGAGCGGGCTTCAAAATGTTGGCGGCATCGAGCGAGCCTTCCGCGCTGCCCGCCCCGACCAGCGTGTGCAGTTCGTCAATGAAGACGATGTAGTGCGGGTTCTCGACCAACTCGCGCATGATTTGCTTGAGGCGTTCTTCAAACTGCCCGCGATACTTCGTGCCCGCGACAATCAAAGATAAATCGAGCGAGAGGATGCGCTTGTTCTCAAGAAACGAAGGGACATCGCCCGACACGATGCGTTGAGCCAGACCTTCGACGATGGCCGTTTTGCCGACACCCGGCTCGCCAATCAAGACTGGATTATTCTTTGTGCGGCGGCAGAGAATTTGGATAACGCGCTCAATCTCCGCCTCGCGCCCGACGAGCGGGTCTAGCTTGTCAGAGGCGGCATCGTCCGTCAGGTCGCGCGAAAATTCGACGAGGTGCGGCGTGTCCTTCTTCTGCGAAGCGCGGGCGTCGGCGCCGGTCTGTCTGGCTATCTCATCGCGGACGGCGTTCAAGCGCAAGCCGCGCTCGTAAAGAATCTCGGCGGCCATCGAGCGTTCTTCGCGCAGGAGTCCAAGGAGCAAGTGCTCCGTGCCGATGTGTCTGTGTTGCAGGCGGTCTGACTCTTCGTGCGCGTAGGCCAGCACGCGCTTCGTCTCAGGCGCGAGTGGCAACTCTACAGAGGTCGAGATTTTTTCCCGCAGCAGCGTGCGTCCTTCAATCTCCTTGCGCACGGCTTCAATCGAAACCTGCGCGCGGGGAAAGAAGCGACTGGTGAGGGTTTTGTCTTCACGCATCAAGCCCAGAAGCAAGTGCTCTGGCTCGATGGCTGGCGCTCCGAACTGTGATGCTTCGTAGCGCGCGAAGAAAATGACGCGCCGCGCTTTTTCCGTGTAGCGTTCGAACATGTATGGGCCTTTACCGCCGGGTAACTTTTGTAATGCTGGCTGACCGAAGATTCGGGCGACTGAATTTTCCGTGCGCTTCAGTCCGCCAGCATTATAACCTAATGATACGAAAGGCAGAAGCGACTTATTTGATAAAAGTTTCGAGGACGCTTTCTTCGAGACTCGCGCGGCCCCGCGCCGGGCCGACACGCCCGCCGCCCGAAACGGCTCGCGCCCCAACTCTTAACAGCGCGCGAGCCAATCTTTCATGAACGCGCGGGCAGCGTTTTCAAGAGCGCGAGCTAAACTTTCATGAACACGCGCGAGCCGTGCGCGACTCGCAAGCGCGCTTCGCTTCAACCATCAACGCGCTTTGCTTCGACCGTCAACCGCGCTTGAAGTTTGACGCACAGGCCGCCGCGCTTTCCTCTTCGAATCATTGCTCAACGAGGCGTCCGTCTTGCAGCAGCAGCGCGCGGTCGCAGAGCCGCGCGAGCCGTTCGTTATGCGTGGCGACGATGACAACCGCGCTCTGCGCGCGACAGTAATTGGCGAGCATCGCGCCGATTTCATCGCCGTGCGTCGCGTCCAGATTTCCTGTCGGCTCGTCGGCCAGCACAAGGCGCGGCTGCTTGACGAGGGCGCGCGCGACGGCGACACGTTGTTGCTCGCCGCCGGAAAGTTGGCCGACGTTGTGCGTCGCGCGCTCCGACAGTCCCGTCTCTTTCAAAGCCTCAAGCGCGCGTCGCAAACTTTCAGCGCGCGGCTGGCGATTGATGAAGAGCGGCAACGCGACGTTCTCGGCGGCGGTCAAATCCGGCAGCAGGTGATGCGACTGGAAGACGAAGCCCACCTCGCGTTCACGAAAGCGCGTCAACTCCGCGACGCCAGCCTCAGTTAAACTGAACTCTCCGAACTTAACTTCGCCTGCGTCCGCCGCCTCAAGCCCGCCGAGGATGTGCAGCAACGTTGACTTGCCGGAGCCGCTCGCGCCCACAATCGCCAACATCTCTCCCGGCGCAACCACGAGCGCAGCCCCGCGCAACACCTCAAGCCGCGCGCCCGCGGGCGTCAGAAACGATTTCTCCAAGTCCGAAATCTTAAGTCCAAAGTCCAAGGTCCAAAGTCCAGGGTCAGGAAAAGTCGAAAGTCGAAAGTCGAAAGTCCAATGTCAGGAAAAGCCAAGGCTCAAAGTTCGTAGTCAAGAACTGGTTTTGACCCTGGACTTTGGACCTTGGACTTTAGACTTAGTTCGTATCGCGCAAAGCTTCCGCAGGGCGCACGCGCGCCGCCGCCCGCGCCGGATAGATGGTCGCCAGCAGGCTCAGCAGAAAAGCGACGAGAGCCGCGAGCGCGACATCGCGCGCCTCCGTGTGAAAGGGGACGCTGCTGAGCGAGTAGACATCCGGCGGGAGACTGACCAGACGGTAACGGTCCCCGGCGAAACACGCCGCGAGGCCGAGCAGGACGCCAAAGAGCGCGCCAATCAATCCGACGCACGCGCCTTCGATGATGAAGACGCACATGATGCTGCGAGCGCGCGCGCCCATCGCGCTCAGGATGGCGATGTCCGCGCGCCGCTCGACGACGACGAGGACGAGCGTGGTCGTGATGTTGAGCGCGGCGATGAGGATGATGAGCGCGAGGATGATGAGTCCCATGCGTCTCTCAAGGGCGAGCGCGGTGAAGAGTTGGCGATTGGCTTCCTGCCAGTCAACGGTCGTGAACTCGTCGCCCATCCGTTCGCGCACGCGCGCGTTGACGAGGCTGACGGCATAGATGTCAGCGACTTCGATGCTGATGACGGAGGCGGCGGGAGCGGTTTGTCCGGCGAAGCTGGCGGCGGTCTGGAGCGAGACGTAAACCCAGGCCGTGTCGTATTCGTAAAGGCCGGAGCGAAAGATGCCCGCGACGCGCACGCGGCGATAACGCGGAGCCGGGCCGAGCGGCGTCAGCGTCGTCTCGCCGGAAATAATTTGCCCGACATCGTTCGTCCTCAAGCCTGCGCGTTCGGCCAACTCCGCGCCGAGGACGACGGCGGGCATCGCTGCCTCGCTCGGAGCTTCATCGAACGAAGTGATGGCGGGCGATGGCTTGTCTTCAGTCCTTGTGTTGTCGTTCTGCTTGCTTGCGTCATTGGCGGCGGGCGAAGCTGATGAGCCGGTTTCAGCGGGCGGCGCGTCATGAAGCAGAGGCTCAATGGTTCCGGCAATCATCGTGCGGCGCAGTTGCGTTGTGGCGCGGGCGGATTCGCGGTCAAGCCCGCGCAGCACGGCGTAGGCCGAACCGCGCGGGCCGCTCAAGAGCGCGCCTTCGTAAGTCGTCGCCGCCGCGTCGCTGACGCCCTCGACCAGACGCACGCGCTCAAGCTGCTCGCGCCAGTCCGTCATCATCCGCCCGTCGCGGCGCATCAGCGTGATGTGCGCCGTGCCTTTCAGAATCTTGTCGCGCATCTCGTCGCGGAAGCCGTTCGAGAGAGACAGCGCGACTATCAACGCCGCGACGCCGACGGCGATGCCGACGATGGCGGAAACCGTCGTCACGCGCGCCAGCCTTCGCCTGCGGCGCGCGTACAGATAACGCAGCGCGAGAAAAAGTTCGTAGGGCATCAGAACTATCTTAGAACGACCGCGTGACCTGGAACGACTGCGTGACCTGGAGCGACCGCGTGAAGAGATACGACGACGGATGCGCGATGCTTAGTCGAAGCGCCGCCATCTTTATTGCCGCCATCTTTATTAAAGCCTTGCTGTCTCTACTAAAGCCTCACCATCGCGCGTCCTTCATCCGATGACTCGGCTTGCTTCATCCTTCAGTTCAAAGCTTGCTGGCCCGCGCATTTTTTGAGTTCGGCGGGACGCCGTTCCGGCAGCAGCGTTTGCAGGTCGGGCGCATCGCGCGCCGTCTCATCATCATTGGGCCTGAGTTCGTAGATGGTTTCCGAGATGCGCCGGAAATGAAAGCGCGCGGTTAACGAGACGATGGCGCGCGTCTCTTCCGTCTGCCAACCGCAAGGCGACCACAAGGCCGGGTCTGTGTCCAGAAAGACGCGGCGTCCCGCGCGCAGATAATCTTCAAGCAACGGCGCGAGGCGTTCGCCCGGCCAGCCGCCGCCCGTGCCAATCGCTTCCCAACGGCCTTGACCGAGGCCGCGCCAGTAGGTGACGGCGACCGCTTGCCCGCCCGCCAGCAGCACGCCGTCGCGCGGCAAGAGTTCGAGGCGCGAAAGGTAAGCGAGCGTCAGGCCGTGCTTCAAGACAAACTTGTCGCGCGACGGCTTGAGCACGAGGCCGAGCGTGAGCGCGATGAGCAAGACTCCGGCGACCGCGCTCCAAAAAGCGCGACGCTCGTTGCCGAGTTTGATGGTTTGCGAGCGAACGAAATAGTCTGCGACGAGCGGCGCGAGCGCGGGCAGTCCGGTCAAAAGATAACGCCAGTTAATCGTCGTGCTGTAGTTGAAAAAGAGCAACAGGTTCGCGCACAGTCCAAGGAGCGCGAGCGCCAGCAGCAAGGATAATCCGCGTCGTCGCCACTCCTGCCAAGCGGCCAAGGGCAGCGCGATGAGCACGAGCGGCGCGACCAGAAAAAAATAGACGAACAGGGCCAGCAAGTTGCGCGCGGCGATTGGATGCCGCGCCGTCTCCTGCCGCATAGACTCGCGCCAGCCGCTCCACCCTGCGCGATAGCCGCCGATGTCCGACACGTACCAGAACGCGAAACCGCCGAACGCGAAGAGTAGAAAGACCAGACAGCAGAAGGCTACTTGCAGGAGTTCGCGGCGTCCTAATTTCCAGCCGCAGACAAACGGCGCGATGACGAGCCACGGAGCATAAAACGTCGTCGTCTCGCGCAGGTTGACGCCCGAGCCGAGCAACATCGCGCCCGCCAGCATCAACCACATCCGCCGCTGCCGCGCGCCGCGCGTGTAAACAATCAGAGCCGACACGAGCCACAACAGCGACGGAATCTCCGTCATCACCTGCCCGCTGTAGATGACAAACGCTGGCGAGAGCGCGACCAGCAAAGCGGCAATCGTGGCGGCTCGAACGTTGCGCGTCAGGTCGCGCGCCAGTTGCCAGCAGGCGACGACGACGAGCGGGGCTTGCGCGACGACGGCATACTTGAAGAGCAGGAAGGCTCGCGCGGGCGAGAGTTTGAAGAGAGCATGCGCGACGAGATAGAGCGCGTGGTTGAGGAAGATGAAGAGCGTGCGGCCCAGGGCCATCGTCGAAGGATGGCCCTGCACGGAGTTGACCGTGTAGTCGAGCGCGTCCCAATCGCCGATGAAAGGGTCTTGATAAAGCAGGGCCAGCAGGAGGACGAGCGCGGCGGGGCCGAGCCACCAACGCCACGCCCGCCAGAAGCTCTCCGCTCCGGCTACATCAATCATCGCCCGGCTGTCATCGTCGTCGCGGCGGCTCGTCTTCCGGCTCGCGCGGCTCACTGCGGCGTCGTTCCTTTTTCAAAAAGATAGAGTTCGACTCCGGGGTCAATGCGATGCTCCGTCACCTTGTTCCACTCGCCGAGTTGCTTCTTGATTAACTCCGTGACTTCGGTTTGATGCGAGGCGACGAGCCAGACGCGATTGTGTCCTTCGACCAGAGGTTGAAGCGCTGCGCCGACTTCTGCGAGCGTCAACTGCGGCGCGTCGCTTGGGAAGCGCAGTTGCTTCGTGTCGCCGCGTTTCGAGTAGTACTGAAAAGGAACCTGCCCGTTGCCTTGATGAAAAATCACGAGGTCGCCGGCCTGCGCCGTGTGCTCGAAATAGCTGGCCGACTCGCGCCAGAAATCTTTGTGCGGCGCGCTCCAATAGCCGCGCATCTGCGCGAACGAAAGGCCGAGCACAACCGCCACCAGCACGACGCGCGCGCGGTCAAAGCGAACGCTCATGATGCCTCTGGCCGCCAGCACGAGGAAGGCCGTCGAGGCCGCGATGGTGTACTTCGGCAGATAGATGGAGGCGAGCTTTTGCGACAGCACGAACGGAATCAGGATGGGCGAGAGAAACCAGAGCAACATCAACAGCATCTTCTCGCGCGCGCTAAAGGGCAGCCTGCTGCGCGCGATCGTCGCGGGATGAAAGGCGCGCTCTTCGGTGCTGTGCGCGTCGCTCGCGTCGCGCCGCGCAAAGAGGCCGAGCGCGACGAGCGGGATGAACAGCAACGCGAGCAGCGTCGAGCCTGAGTAGAGCATCCACGTCTGGCGCAGAAAGTCGAGCGTCGGCTGCGGAATCCAGAAGCCTTGCTGCACGCGCTCGAACTGCCGCAGCATGACGGAGAGCCAAGGCAGAAAGAGCGCGACCAGCGCCGCCTGCAAAATTAGCCAGCGCGCAAGCAGAGCGCGCTTGAAATCGGCGCGGCTGAAGTAGAGCGCGAAGAAGAAAATATTTTCGGCGATGATGATGAAGAAGCCGTAAACATGAGTGTGCATCAGGAGGCTCGTCGTCAGGACATAGCCGGCGAGTCTGAGCGCGCGCCGCTCCTTCGTCTCGTCAAACAGTTTGAGAAAAAAGTAGAGCGAGCAGAGCGACAGCAGGGCGAGCAGGCTGTACATTCTGGCCTCCTGCGCAAACTCTATGTGAAAGAGCGAGAGCGCGAGCAGGAGCGCGCTCAGGAGTCCGGTAGCGCGGTCGAAGAGCAGAGCGGCGACGAGATAAATCATCATGATTGCCAGCAGGCCGAAGAGCGCGGAGAGCAGTCGCGCCCCGGCTTCGGAGTCGCCGAAGAGCTTTATCCAGAAGTGCAGCAGTAGATAGTAGAGCGGCGGATGAACGTCGCTCGAAGCCGTCTCGGCGAGGAGTTGCGGCAATGGAAGATGCGCGAATTGAATCGAGTAAGCTTCGTCGAGCCAGATGCTGTCCGAGCCTAGATTGACGAGCCTCAGGGCCGCGCCGAGAGCCAGAATTAAGAGCAGCACCAGCCCGATGAATCTGGCTTGAGAACTGCGGGCTGATTTAATCTCTTGCATCAAAGTTCGGGTTCGCCGGAGCTTTTCTTTCAACCGTGCGCCCAACTAATAACACACGCGGGCCAGCAGAGAAAACGATGAAGGTCGAACCGGATTGCTTTGATGATTTGAACTGGCGCGGGACGGATGACGGGCGAGCTAATTGTGCGTCGGCTTGGCGTTGTCGGGCGTGAGGGATTCTATCATTTCGGTTTCGAGCGATTCTTCCGGTCGCTTGACCATCGTCAGGCGATTGCCGCGCTCGTTGTAGTAAACCTCGTCCATGATGTTGTAGATAAGGAGCACGCCGCGCCCCGATGTCTTGAACAGGTTTTCGGGGTCGCGCGGGTCCGGGATTTCCTGCACGTTAAAGCCGTCGCCTTCGTCTTCGATAGTGAAGCGCGCTTCTTTGGTGGAAAGCTCCGCGGTAATGCGGACGAGTTTGCCGGGGTCGTTCTTGTTGCCGTGCTTGACGGCGTTGACGAAGGCTTCGTCGAGGGCGACGAAGAGGTTGGAGCGTTCGGGCTTGATGACGCCGAGCTTGGCCAGACGTTCGACTAAGTATTGCAGCACGCCGTTCATCAAGGTCACGTCCGACGGCAACTCAAAATCAATTTTCTCGCGGACGTAAGGCAGGACTTTGAGGTCGTCAACGAAGCGCAGCTTGTAGGAGAGCGTCTTGTCAACGATGCTGCGAAGCTCTTCTTTGTTGTAAGGCTGGCGCAGGAAATTGGCCGCGCCCATCTTGAAGGCTTTGACGAGGCCGGGCTGCTGCGCTTCGTCCGAAGAGACGACGACAGGCACGAGCAGCCGTTTGCGTTTGAGTTCGCTGACGAGTTGGACGCCCGCGTCGGCGTCTTCCGTGAGGTCGCTGATGATGAGGTCAAACTCTTCCAGGTCCTCGCGCGCAAGCGCGATTGAGCGATCACCCGTCGCCACTACATCGTGGCCGAGTTCGCGCAGAACCTGTTCGAGCATGGCGCGTAACTCATCGTTGTTGTCAACGATGAGGATTCGTCGTTTTTCCATCGAACCCCGGAGTTCACAGCGCTAAACATAGATCCAACTGAGGCAGGAGAGAGGCGCACGATAGGCGCTTTCCGCTTGCGCTATACGAAGGAGCCGCGTCCCACGTTCCGCATAATATCACCGAGCCGCGCTAAAAATTAAGCCCAAAGTCAACAGTCCAATTTCCAGTCTCGTGCGCGCGGGGCGCGACTGTGGACATTCAACGTTGGACTTTGGACTCTCTTTCTTCTACCTTTTGCCTTGTTCATGCAGGCTTCGACCGGACAAAGAAAAGAGTTGAGCGGCGCACGAAACGCGAACGAGCGCGCGGCGGAGAGCGTCGAGCGAGCTTACAGCTTCGCCTCGCTCGCGGCGTATCCGCTGAAGAAACGGCTGATGATTCGCGCCGCCGATTTGGTCTTCTACCTGCTCATCAGCATCATCGGGCGCACCGCGCGCTTCGAGGTCGAAGGCTGGCAACATCACGAGCAAGTCACACAAAGCAACGGCCTGCCGATTTATAACTTCTGGCACGAGCGCATCTTTCTGACCACATACTGGTGGCGGCGTCGTCGCATCGTCGTCATGACTTCGCAGAGCTTCGACGGCGAATACATCGCGCGCTTCATTCAAAGATTCGGCTACGGGGCGGCGCGCGGCTCTTCGACGCGCGGCGGCGTCGGGGCGGTCGTCGAGATGGCGCGCTTGATGCGCGCGGGCTGCACGACAGCCTTCACGATTGACGGGCCGAAGGGGCCGCCGCGCATCGCCAAGATGGGTTCCGTGCTGCTCGCCAAAAAGACGGGCCAGCCCGTGCTGCCCGTCACGATGACGCTTCATCATTACTGGACTGTGCCGAGTTGGGACAGCTTCCAGATTCCCAAGCCCTTCACGCGCGCAAAGGTCTACGTCGCCCCGCCCATCTACGTCGCGGCTGACGCCGACGAAGCCGCGCTCGAAGCCAAGCGCGATGAACTGCAACGCGCCCTCGACGATTTGAACCGGCGCGGCGACCAATGGCGCGCTTCAATTTCATAGCGCGCTCGCGGGCGCGTGTAGTAGGATTGCTGAAACAGTAAAAAGTGATAGGTGATGGGTGATAGGAGAAGATAGTTTCTTATCACTTATCACTTATCACCTATCATCTATCACTTTCTCGGAGGCCAAATGATTAATCAGGAGCGCATCAAAAATCTGCTGCTCGAACTCGTCCAGATTGACAGCCATTCGCGCAAAGAGCGCGACGTGGCCGAGCGCATTAAGAAATATTGCGAAGAGTTGGGAGCAGAGGTTGAGATAGACGACGCCGGTGAGAAAGTCGGCGGCAATTCGGGCAACGTCATCGCGCGTTTCCATGGCACGATTCCAGATGCCGAGCCAATCATGATGTCGGCGCACATGGACACGGTTGTTCCCGGCGAAGGCGTCAAGCCCGTCGTCGAAGGCGACATCATTCGCACAGACGGCACGACCGTGCTCGGCGGCGACGACAAATCCGGCTGCGCCGTCATCATCGAAACCATCCGCTGCCTCAAGGAACAGAACATCCCGCACACGGACATCGAAGCCGTCTTCTCCATCTGCGAAGAAGTGGGCTTGCTCGGCGCGAAGAACGTTGATGTCTCGAAGCTCAAAGCGAAATACGGCATCGTCTTCGATTCGGACGACCCCGGCTTTCTCTTCACCAAAGGCCCCTCGGCCAATCATCTTGAGTTCAAAGTTTACGGCCTCGAATCGCATGCCGGAGTCGCGCCCGAACAAGGCATCTCCGCCATCAAGATTGCGGCGGAAGCCATCAACAACATGAAGCTCTTTCGCATAGACGAAGAGACGACCGCCAACATCGGCGTCATTCGCGGCGGCGAAGCGACCAACATCATCACCAACCTAGTCTATCTCAAAGGCGAAGCCCGCTCGCTCAACGAAGAGAAGCTGAAGGCGCAATGCGACCACATGGTCAAGTGTTTCGAAGACGCCGCCGCCAAATACGAAGTGACGGTCGAAGGCAAGACGACGAAGGCTCGCGTGGAATCAACGGTCGAGCCGGAATACTACGCGATGGATGTGCCGGACGATTCGCGCGTCGTCAAGCTCGTCATCGAAGCCGCCTCGCGCATGGGCCTGAAGGTCGAGACGATGGCTTCGGGCGGCGGCTGCGACGCCAACATCTTCAACCGCCGTGGCATCGAATGCGCCAACCTCGGCACAGGCATGCGCGCCATCCACACCGTCAACGAATGGCTCGACGTGAAAGACATGT
>JAWVFT010000025.1:0-24220 GCA_033855775.1 Blastocatellia bacterium
AACGGCAGCCCCGCCGCAAACAACAGCAGCACGGGCGCGAGCGACCAGAAGATAAAGCGGCTGCCGCTGAAAAGAGTCTTGCCAAATTCGCTCATGCTTTGCTCATGCTTCACTTATGCTTCGCTGGCTTCGCTCATCGCGTCTGAAGCCTCAGAACGCGGCGGCCTGCACGCGCTTGTCTATCAAGTGGCTCATCTCTGTGGTTAGTGTTTCCTTGCTGGTGAAGAGTTCCCAGACCATTCCGGCGGCGGGCGGCTCGTTTCTTGAGGTGATGCGCGTGGCGAGGCTGAAGCGACGGACGGGACTCGGATGCGTGTCGTCTTCCGTCGTCTGGCGATTGATAGCCTTGCTCACTTCGGCCTCGATAGACTTGACGACTTCATCGCTCTCGGCCTCCGGCAACTCGTATAGATTCTGCACGACGCGCCGCGCCGCGACCGCCTTGTCTATCTCTCTGGAAGCCAGGTGGTCAAACTCTATGGCGCGGCGGACGACGTGGCCCAAGCCTTCTTTGAAAGCCTTCGCGCCGTAGATGTGGACGGCTACGCGGTCGGCCAGCGTTTCCTGCAAGCGCGTCGCGCCGTGGCTGATGCGGCGAAAGATGAAATGGTAGACGCGCAGGAATTGAAAGGCGATGTTCCACCAAGTCGCCTGCCCGCTCCTGGCCATCGCTCGCGCAAACTTCATCATGTCTTTGTTGACGCGCAGGGCCACGTCGCCGCCAGCCGTGTCGCGGTGCGTGAAATGGCCGTACTCGTGCGCCAGCACGGCGCGAAAAGCGTTCTGGCTGAAACCATTCAAGACGCCGACGCCGAGAATCAAAACGCGCTCGGCTGCGTCCTGCCGCCGCTGGCGGAAACTGCCGCGCTCGTAGACGGCGAGGTCTGTTCCGGGCGTGACGCGAATTTCGTCAATCGGTCGCGTGCGAACGCTCTCGGCCACCTCGCGCGTCAAAGCCCACAGCCCCGGAGCTTCGTCCAGGCGCAAACTTCTGCCGGGGTCTTCCTCCTTCTGCTTGATGAACAGCGAGCGAATCATCTGAAAGATGGTGACGACGGCGCAGCACGCGAGCAGCAACACCAACTTGATTGGGATGCTCCCCAACGAGATGAAGCCGTAGATGATAGAGCCGGAGATGGCGAGGACGAGGAAGATGACGACGGGAATCGAGATGTAATAGTAAAGGCCCGCGACGTTGATGACCATTTTATAAAACTTGCGCAGCGAGGCCTGGCGGCTGCTCGTCAAGTCGTTCGGGTCTGACTGTTCCAGCGAACGCAGCGTGGCGTTTGAAAGCTTCTTGCCGAGGATAAAAAGCGCCAGCAACCCGGCCAGCCAAACTCCGACCAGATAGAGCGCGTAATGGAAATAACGCCAGACCAGAGCCTTCGTGTGAATGCCCGAATCGAGAAACTGCTTGACCGCCTGCGGGTCCAGGCCGAGGGCTTCGGCGCGCTTGATTTCATCTTCGGCAGTCACCCAATCTTCGTCGGTCGCGGCGAGGATGGCTTTGAAGTAATGCGTCTGCATCAAGTCAGGATGGCGCGCGGCCATCTGCTTTGTCGCATCACGAAAGCTCTGCACGCGGTCTAAGTCCAGAGAGAGTTCGGCCACCAGGCCGGGATACGAAGGGTCGCCTGTGTCCTTGTTCCGCGTGTTGGCTTCAATCGCCAGATTGAGCGCGCGTTCCAGCGCGGCTCGCGCGGCCTGCTTTCCCGGCGCGGGATAAGCCAGCATCCCGGCCAGCGTAATCAAATTCTCCGGCGAGCGGTTCAACTGCACGGCCTTTTCCAGCAAGGCCATTCCTTCCTTCTCGCTGCCAGTCAAAACGAGGGCTGTCCCCAATCGCCTGTAGAGCGGGTCAAACTCCGGCGCCGTCTTCAGTGCTTCCTGATAAAGTCGCGCGGCCTCCTGATAGTTTTCTTTGTCGAAGGCTTCCGTCGCGGCCTTGAAGGCGGGCAGAGCCTGCGGCGAGACGGCTTCCAACTCGCTCCAGATAGCTTTCTCTTTTGTCATGTTGCGCTCAGGAGCCTGCGCGAAAGCCGCCGACGAGGGCAGCAGCACGAGGCTCAACAGAGCGCACAAATAGAAGCAACGCATGAGTCGAAGCATGTGAGTGTGACTTTCGTGATGACCGCCGCCGGAAAGCTGGAAAGCGAGCGGCGGCGGCGCAATCGTCTAACGCAATCATTCGCCGCGAAGGGCGTCCGTGCGGTTGTTTAAGCAGCGTCGGGGAGAACTAAACGAAACCTTGTCTTGTGACTTGTCTTGTGAGATGAGAACGAAGCGGCTCTCTCTCTTTGTGGCCGCAGCCCTTGAGCTTAACTTTTACGCAACTCCGTCAAGACCTGCTTGGCGACGGCCTTGAGCGTGTCGAAGACGCCGACGCCCGTGGCGGCCACAGCTTCGACGACCGGCTCGTCCTTGCGATGCAGTTCGCCCGCCATGTCTTCGACGGGGACGACGTTTGGCAAATCCCGCTTGTTGAGTTGCAGGACGTAAGGCAGGTTCATCAGTTCGTACCCTTGCGTCCGCAAATTCTCTTCCAGATTGTGGAGCGATTCGATGTTGGCATCCATGCGCTCTTCCTGCGAGTCGGCGACGAAGACCACGCCGTCAACGCCCTTCAAAATCAGCTTGCGCGAGGCGTCGTAAAAGACCTGGCCCGGAACCGTGTAGAGATGAAAGCGCGTCTTGAAGCCGCGCACCGTGCCGAGTTCAAGCGGCATGAAATCGAAGAAGAGCGTGCGGTCGGTTTCGGTCGCAAGGCTAATCAGCTTGCCCTTCGACTGCGGCGCGGTCGAATCAAAGATGTACTGCAAGTTAGTCGTCTTGCCGCACAGCCCCGGCCCGTAATAAACAATCTTGCAGTTGATCTCGCGTGAAGCGTAATTGATGAATGTCATGGAAAAATCGTGTAACGGGTAAACGGGCGACCATCTTGACGAAAGCGGCGCGGTTTGGATGGCTCTCGCCGCCTGTCGTCAATTGTCGCCTGAGACTAACCAAACAGACTGTCTATGTCTTCGTCCGTGATTTCCGCAAAGAGCGAATGCTCGTCTTCTCTCTTCTCCTTCGACTCGCGGATGACGGCCTCGAAAATGGTGGCCAACTCGCGCGAAGACTGCTTGACGCGCAGTTTGACCAGACCGAGGCTCGAACGCTCGTCGAAAATCACGACCAGCAGCACGCGTCCGATGATGCAAATATAAATGCTTTCGCGCTCGCCTTCGTGCGAGAGGGTCGGAAACTCTTTCTCGCCGATTAACTGAGCCATGCCGCCGGTCGTCGCCACGTTTCCGGCGGCGAGCGAGGCGAGGCTGGTCGTGTCCAAATTCCCAACCTCGCCATGCACGGCGATTTGCTGTCCGTCTTTATCGACGAGAAAAGCCACGCGGGCCGCAGAGTCCAGACGCAGCTTAGCCAGCACGGCTTTAATCTGATGGTAATGCTGTTCACGCATTACGATGGGAGTGTCTGCCATTAGTACAGCTCTCTTTTACGGGTTAGAAGCAGGCGAGGCGGGAAGGCGGCTCGGCGGCTGCCTGAGAATGCCCACTTGGGTCAATTAAACCCAAAGATTCAGAAGGTTTTCGCCCGTCCGCACAAGCGCGCGATGGTTGTTGGCCGATCTTGCGGGGCAAGACGCCGCAACCACAAACACTCTACCACGCCGGACAAATTGACTTCAAGTGTTTTTCGATGTTTATTTTCAGCCTAGCATGGTTCAACCGCGAGCCTCTTCAATCCCCGCAAACCCGCATGACTCGTTGATTTAGCCGCCAAGCTGTGTTAAGCTTTGCCGCGTGTATGGCTGCTCCACTTTGAATTGAGCCGCTTATTGGAAATCAGGTGCTTCGCATGAGCGATCCCGTAATCAAGGGTGTGAAACGATCCCCTTCCCGCCCTGCCGCCTCGCGTCACAGTTCGAGCACGTCTTCTGCTAAGAACCGAACGACAGCGGGCAAGACGGCCCCCACGCAGCCTTTGAAGAAACGCTCCGCGGCGGATAAAGCTCCCGCGCTCAAAGCTCCCAAGACAATCGCCAAATCGCCTGCGCCCGTTGCGGCCAAAGCCAAGAGCACGAAGACTGCCAAAGCTGCTCCCGTCAAGAAATCCGCTGTCAAAGCCGCGCCGAAAGCCGCTCCGGTCAAGTCCAAAGCAGTTTCTAAAGCTATTCCTGCAAAAGCCAGAAGCGCGGCCAAGGCTGTGACCAAGACCGCGGCGCGCAAGCCCGCGCCGGTCAAGGCCACGCAGAAGCGCGCCGCGCCGCCTTTGTCGAAGGCTGCGACGCCTTCGTCGAAAACTGCCAAAGCCGCTCCGACCAAAACGACTCCGGCCAGGACTGCGACAGCAAAAGTCGCTCCGGCAAAATCCGCCAAGGCTCCATTGAAACAGGGAGCCAGGGCTACTGCGCCGCCGCGCAAATCCGCTGCGCCTGTGACGACGCCGCGCCAGCCGACGCAGGATGAAGCGGCTGCCTTGCGCGCCTTTGAGCGAGCGCACAAGGAGTTCGTGCGCGGACATTTTGGCGAAGCGCGGCAACTGTTCCGCGCGTTGGTGGAAAAGCACGCTGGCGTCTCGGAAGTGACGGCGCGGGCGCGCACCTATCTGAATATCGCGGAGGCGCGGCTGCGCTCCGAGCCACAGCTTCCGCGCGATGCAGATTCGCTCTACGACCGCGGCGTCATAGAGTTGAATCGCGGCGACTACGTGGCGGCGCAGGAATTATTCGAGCGCGCTCTCAAGCGCGAACACTCCGCCGCGCATATTCATTACGGCTTGGCGGCGACGCGCGCCCGCCTCGGCTCCATTGACCTGGCTCTCGAATCCCTACAGCACGCGCTTGAGATTCAGCCGAGCCTGCGCATCCGCGCACAGCATGACCCTGACTTGACGACGCTCAGAAACGACCCTGAGTTTGAACGGCTGGTCTTTGCCCCTCGCTTCTAATTCTCTCCTCTGTGTCAGCCGACCAAGACCATTATCCCTTTTCCCGCGCATCAAGTTTCAATGCCCGCGTCTTTTAGGTATCATTCCGACATTGGCGTTTGACGGCCAATCAGCCCCGAAGGAGACAAGCGCGCTTTGACATCCTCGGAAACGAATCACGGCTTAAAGCTCGTTGCCATCGGCGGCGGCACAGGACTTTCGACGCTGCTGGCCGGACTCAAACTAATGGTCGGCGCGAGCGAGGGCCGCGACGTGTGGCTCGACACGCTTTCGGCCATCGTCACGGTGTCGGATGACGGCGGAAGTTCGGGCCGTCTGCGTGACGAGTTGCAGATGCTGCCGCCCGGCGACATACGCAACTGCATGGTCGCGCTGTCGGAAGATTCCACGCTGCTGTCGCGTCTCTTTCGTCATCGCTTTCGCGGCGACGGCGAGCTTGGTGGCCACAGCTTCGGCAATCTGTTCCTCGCGGCCCTGACGGAAGTGACAGGGGATTTCGTCGAAGCCGTGCGGCTGTCGTCCGAAGTCCTCGCCAGCAAAGGGCGCATCTACCCTGCGACTATTAACGATGTGCGGCTCGTCGCCGAGTTGGAAGACGGCTCGGAGGTCAAAGGCGAGACGCAGATTACGGCCTCGAAGGCGGCGATACGACGGCTGCGACTTGAGCCTGAACAATGCTTGCCGCTGCCCGAAGCTCTCCTTGCGATTCGCGCCGCCGATGCCATCACCATCGGCCCCGGCTCGCTCTACACCAGCATCCTTCCGAACCTTCTGGTGGCGCGCGTCGCGGACGCCATCGGCAGCGCGCAAGCCGTCAAAATTTTCATCTGCAACCTGATGACGCAGCCCGGCGAAACCGACGGCTACACTGCGCGCCAACATCTGGAAGCCGTCCGCGCGTACGCGCCGCAAATCTCCTTCGACTACGTTATCGCCAACAATCGCCCGATTAGCGAAAAGCAGGCCGCGCTCTACGCTGCCGACGGTGCTCATCAAATCGGGATGCAGGATCACATGCTGGAAAAAGAGTTTGGCGAGCAGACGAACATCATCCGCGCGGATTTGTTGGACGAAGGCGAGAAGGTGCGGCACAGTCCTGAAAAGCTGGCGCGTGTTATAGTGACTTGTTGTGAGCAGGCGCGCGCGCGCTTCACCACCGCCATCCAAAGTTAGAACGAGCCTATGGAAAAACAGACACCAACGAGCACACACGAAACGCCCGCGCCGCTCGACATACTTATTCTGGCGGCAGGACTCGGCACACGCATGCGCTCGCAAACGGCCAAGGTGCTACACCGTCTCGACGGGCGTCCACTCATCGCGCACGTCTGCCGCGCCGCGACTGCGCTTAGCCCGCGTTCCATCTACGTCATCGTCGGGCATCAGGCCGACGCGGTGAAGACGGCTGTGAGCGAAGAGTTGGGCGACAGCGGCGCGGTTTACGTCAAGCAGCAGGAGCAACGCGGGACGGGCGATGCCGTCATGGCCGCGCGCGCGAGTCTGGCCGAAGCCTCTTCCACGCTGCTCACGCTCTACGGCGATTTGCCGCTGGTTCGCGCAGAGACGTTGGGCGCGCTTGTTCATCAACATCGCACGCATCGCGGGCGCGGCGCGGCCTGCACGATGTTGACCGTCCGGCTTGAAGACCCGACCGGCTACGGTCGCATCGTCCGCGACGAAGACGGTCGCTTTCTCAAAATCGTAGAGCAACGCGACGCCACCGCCGAGGAACGACAAATCAAAGAGATTAACGCGGGCATCTACTGCTTTGAGACGCGCACGCTGTTTGACGCGCTCTCGCGCGTGCAGCCCGCCAACGCGCAGGGCGAATATTATCTGACGGACGTTCCCGGCATCCTGCGCGCCGACGGCGAAGACGTGGGCATCTATCAACACACGGACGCGCGCGAAGTTTCGGGCATCAACACGCGCGTCGAGTTGGCCGAGTTTGAAAACCTGCTGCGCCGCCGCACGCTGCGCCGTTTGATGCTCGACAGCGGCGTCACCTTCGTTGACCCTTCGCACACCTACGTCAGTTCCGACGCGCAGCTTGGCCGCGACTGCGTTATCTACCCGGACGTGCATATCGAAGGCCACACCGTCATCGGCGACGAATGCGAAATCCGCTCCGGCACGCGCATCTCAAACTCGCGCATCGGCAACGGCGTGACGATTAAAGACCACTGCGTCATCTTAGACAGCGAGGTCGGGGACAACTGCTCTGTCGGCCCGTTCGCGCACCTGCGCATGAACTCGCAAATGGAAGAGCGCGCGGCGGTCGGCAATTTCGTCGAGATGAAAAAGTCGCGCTTGGGGCGCGGCTCAAAGTCTATGCACCTGACCTACCTTGGCGACGCGACCGTCGGCGAGAAGACCAACATCGGCGCAGGCACCATCACCTGCAACTACGACGGCCAGAACAAGCACCCGACCGTCATCGAAGACAACGTGAAAATCGGCTCGGACACGATGCTCGTCGCGCCCGTGCGCGTCGGGCGCGGCTCTATGACGGCGGCGGGCGCGGTCGTCACGAAAGACGTGCCGCCCGACACGCTCGTCGCGGGCGTTCCGGCCTCTATCAAAAAGCGCATCAAAGAACCCGTGAGCAAGTGATAGGTGATAAGTGATAAGAGAAAAGCTTTTTGTCTTTAACTCATTACTCATTACTAACTTGTCACTTGTCACTCGTCACTGTTTTAAGGAGAAGTTATGTGTGGAATTGTTGGGTACGTCGGAAACAAGCAGGTGGTGCCGGTGATTATCGACGGGCTGCGAAAGTTGGAATATCGCGGCTACGATTCGGCGGGCATCGCGGTCGTTGACGAAGGGCATGAGTTGGAGATACGGCGGGCCGAAGGCAAGCTGAGGAATCTGGAAGAGGCGATTCGCCTTTCGCCGCTCGACGGGACATACGGCATCGGCCACACGCGTTGGGCCACGCACGGGCGCCCGACGGAAGAGAACGCGCACCCGCACCGCGATTGCACAGGCCGCTTTGTCGTCGTGCATAACGGCATCATCGAAAACTACCTGCGCTTGAAAGACCGCCTGCGCGCTTCCGACCATCGCTTCGTGACGGAGACGGACACGGAGATTGTCGCTCATCTCATCGAAGAGTACATGAAGACCGAGCGCTCGTTTGAGGTGGCCGTGCGTCGCGCCGTCGGCGACTTGCAAGGCATCTTCGCGCTCTCGATTATCTCGGCTGATGAGCCGGACACGATTATCGCCGTCAGGCAAGGCCCGCCCGTCGTCATCGGCCTCGGCGACGGCGAATACTTCGTCGCCTCCGACATTCCGCCCATTCTCCAACACACGCGCGACATCTTCTTCCTCGGCGACGGCGAGATTGCCGTCTTGACGCGCGACGCCGTGCGCGTCACGGACTTTGAGGGCAACGCGGTCGAACCCGTGCAGCAGCGCATCACATGGGATCCCATCATGGCGGAGAAGGGCGGCTTCAAGCATTTCATGCTCAAGGAAATCTACGAGCAGCCGCGAGCCGTCCGCGACACTGTGCAGGGGCGCATCTCCCTGGAGACGGGCCGCGTCTTCCTTGACGAGATGAAGAACATCACGGAGGCCGACTTCAAACGTTTCACTTCGATTAAGATTGCCGCCTGCGGCACAAGCTGGCACGCGGGGCTCGCGGGCAAGTACATGATAGAGCAACTGGCGCGCATCCCCGTCGAGGTTGACTACGCCTCAGAGTTTCGCTACCGCGACCCGGTGCTCAACGAGGAGACTTTAACGCTTGTCATCTCGCAATCGGGCGAGACAGCCGACACCATCGCCGCGCTCAGGGAAGCGAAGGAGCGCGGGGCGAAAGCCCTGGCCGTCTGCAACGTGCAAGGCTCCATGATTATGCGCGAGGCCGACGGCGCAATTCTCACGCACGCGGGGCCGGAAATCGGCGTCGCTTCGACCAAGGCTTTCACGGCGCAGATGATTGCGCTCTATCTCTTCGGCCTTTACCTTGGCCAACTGCGCGGCACGCTGACGCAGGACGACGCGCGTTATCACGCGCAGCAACTCGCGGAGCTTCCGGTCAAGCTCGAACATCTCTTAAACGAATCGGACGACATAGAGGAACTCGCCAAGGAGTTTTTCCGCTCGACTGACTTTCTATACCTTGGGCGCGGCATCAACTTTCCGGTCGCCCTCGAAGGCGCGCTCAAGCTCAAGGAGATTTCCTACATCCACGCCGAAGGCTATCCGGCGGGCGAGATGAAGCACGGCCCCAACGCCTTGATAGACGAACGCCTGCCCGTCGTCATCATCAACACGCGCGAGGAAGGCAACCGCGCCTCCGAGCTTCGTTATGAAAAGACGCACTCGAACATCGTCGAGGTCAAAGCGCGCGAAGGCGTCGTCGTCTCCATCCTGACCGAAGGCGACGAGATGTCTTCGCTCGTCTCAGACCACATCATCACCTTGCCGCCCTCAAGCGATTTGCTCTCGCCCATCCTCGCGGTCATCCCGCTGCAACTGCTGGCCTATCACATAGCCGTGCGGCGCGGCTGCGACGTAGACCAACCACGCAATCTGGCGAAGTCCGTGACGGTCGAGTAGCAATAAGCTCGCGCCCTTTCCCCTTCGCGTGCGCGCCGCGCGGGCCGGACGAGCCGACGAGACTCGCAGCCGTAGCTTTCCGCGGCCCGCGCAGTCGTTGCGCCTTCATACGTTTACTCACCGATGTCGTCTAAAGTTGATACGATATGGTGTTGTTCGCCGCCCCAAAAGCCTGTAATTTGCCCTTAATCTCGCCAATGTTGCGCCGTCAACCTCGCGGCACGGGAGTTGTAATACAAACGGCTCAGGGAGGCTAGAGAAGATGACAACAACTAACTTAAAAGGCACAGTGGGAAAAGTTTTCTTAGGGTTTGCATTGCTGTTCGGTATCGGCATTATGTCGAGCACGTCGGCGCAGGCGCAGTATAGCAACGACGGCTATCGTCAAAACCAGGGCCAAGACCGTCGTGACCGTGATTGGAGACGCAATCGTCGTGGACGCAACGGCAACGGCGGCGACGGCTATGGCAACTACGGTGGTTCCATGCAGCTTCGCCAGACCGCTCTGAACGCGGGCGCGAACGAAGGCAACAAGGCTGGTCGCAAGGACCGCAGCCGTGGCGAGCGCTATGACTACTCAGACGAAGGCGCCTATCAGAAGGCGACGAAGGATTACAGCTCAAACCTTGGCGACCGCGAAACCTATCGCAGGTATTTCCGCGAAGCCTTCGAGCACGGATACGCTGACGGCTATCAGGGTTACTAAGCGACCCGAAGTAGCAAGACGGCAACTCAAAATGAGCGAGAGCGGGGAACGATTCGGTTCCCCGCTCTCGCCTTTTTTTGGGAGCCTAGGGCGTGAAGTCGTGAACCAGATTGTCTATGATGATGGAGCGTTCCCGGCGCAGGTTGTTGTACTGTCCGGTGATGCCCTTTGCGCCGCTGATGCTGTCCGAGATTGATTGCGTCAGCGGGTCATAATCTTTCTTGAGCAGCAGCGCGGAGTAAGTTCCAATCAAGCCTGCGCTGTCTATAAAGTTCTGCTTGTAGCTCTCTATATCGTCTCTCAGTTTGAGCAGGTTGGCGGAGAGGCCGGACACAGGCTGTTCGGGCTGTAGCTCTCTGAGTTTCCTGACATCCTCGGCGGTGAAGAGTTTGAGAATTATTCCCTGCACGTAGAGGGAGTCAACCCACAGGTGTTGGTCAGAATAGTTCTTGCTAAACTCCGCGTAGCGAGCGCCGAACGTCTTCGCCAACTCCACCTGACGGCGACCGATTTCAGCCCGCCGCAGCTTTTCCAGTTCATCGCCTGTCTTGTCGGACGGAAGCGACGCGGCGAGGGTCTGCTTGTTGTTTTGGTGAAAGAGGCTGAGGTCTGCGTAGAGCGAGTAGAGTTGTCCCTCGAAGTCGGCGTTCTGCTTGACAATCTCGACGGCCTTCTTCTGCCTGTCTTCCGCCAGGGTTCTGCGAGCGTTGAGCATGTAAACGACGGCAGGGATGACGGCGCTGCTGATGAGCAGCAGGGCCAGCGGATGGCGCACCGCGTTTGTCAGGGCGTCGAGCATTGCGCGCCAACGCGCGGGCTGTTTAGCTGTCTCGCCGGCCGGATGGACATCAGAGAGAGCCAGCGCGTGGAAAGTTTCATTGCCGCGTGCGCGCGCGTCCGACTGTCGCATTAAAGTCTCCTTCGCCATTCCCGTTTCGCCGGGCTGAGGTTGAGAGAAGCGCTCGCGGCTCTCTCAATCTCAGGGAGCCGCGAGAGAGAGCGAGGGCTTACGGCCCAACCGCAAACGTGCTGCTGCCGGTGCGCTCGCATTCCGGCGAGAGACCGCCTACCTCAAGGGTGGCGGTCACGCTATCATCGGTGACGCCGCGCGTGTCAATCGTGATAGCCATTGTTCCCTGCCCGCGCGAGATCGTTCCGGCGGAGACAGCCCAGTTGAACGTCGCTTGCCGGGGCGCGTGATTGATATTGACAGTCACAGTAGCTTCGGCTCCCCGCTGCACGACGTTCGTGGGACCGCTAATAACTATGACGGGGCAGGCTGGCCCCCTACACTGGCAGACTTTGATGGTGACGTTGACGGAAGCGGTGGCTGTATTGCCGCGCTCGTCCCTGACCTCCACGGAGGCCGTGTATGTTCCCGGCATGGCGCCGAGCAAGTCCCATTTCACCTTCGGGCCTTCGTCTTCAATCCGCCCGCCGCTCGTTGAGTAAAGATACGACGTGCGCCCTCTGAACCCCTTCGCCGTGGCCTCAAGTTCGACGCTCAGATTGGCATTATTTGGGTCACAGGCGGGTATGTCGGAATACCTTCCCTCCGGGCATGGGATTAAAACCTCCGTGGCAGAAGCTTTGAGCGTGACGCTCGGTCGTCTCTGCGCAGCCGCGACGGCTCCGTCTTTCCTGACGATTGGCTCAGGCGTCCGTGCCGCCGTCAACACGGCGACGCACAGCACAGCGCAGACCATCAACGCGATAATCGAAGCGCGCATAATTTGTCCCTTCTTTGTCCTCGGAAGATTGCTGTCGAGAGATGGAAAGAGCGTCTGACTTTGATTGCAGCCGGAAAGGGCGGAGGCAGTCAGGCTCTACCCCTCATCCGCAAACATCTCAAATCCTCGTCTAAGAATTAAAGGCCGTCTCAGAGGATACCCGGCAACGACTCACGGAGAATATTCGCAGCGCGTCTCGGATGTCAATCTTCATCCGTCAGAAACCAAGACAACCGCCCGCAGCCCAACTCAAAGCACGCGCAGGCCGCGCCAACCCCGCTCCATCCCGCACTGCCGCCCACGCGCGCCGCCCCGGAGTTTCTGCGCGCCAAGTCAAAGCCCGCGCGTGCCGTGTCAGAGTTCGCGGGCGCCGCCGCGGCAACGCCTTGCAGCACATCAACCCCGCAGTGGAACACTCACACGGCGGCGCGCAACCCGCGTACGCCACTGTGCAGCAGGCACACGCCGACGTGGAACACTCGTACGGCGCAGTGGAACACGCGCACGAACGAGTGGAACACGTGTACGTTCAAGTGGAACATGCGTACGATTGAGTGGAACATGTGAACGCCGGAGAATATCACTCGTACGCCAGAGTGGAACATGCGTACGACGGACTGGAACACGCGTACGCCAGAGAATATCAGTCGTACGACGCAGTGGAACACTCGTACGACGGATAATATCAGTCGTACGACGAATAATATCACTCGTACGACGGCGCGTACCGCGTGTACGACCCCTTGCATCCCCTAAAGTCGTATGCTTTTCATGCAAATGTTGCTCTCACCACCCAAAACACTCCAAAGATGTTAAACGACTCCGCCACATCCCCATCTCGCGCCAAGCCGCCGCCATGCGTCGCGCTTCTTCCCTGCTCTCCGCCAGTAAATGGTCAATGTCGCTCGCCAGCCACGCAAATTCATCCTCCTTCTTCACGATGACAATCGGCACGCTCTGCCTGTGCGTCAACCCTCTGGTAAAGGCTGCCAGTTCCCGCGCCGTCGCATCCATCAACACTTCATCGAACAAGAGCAGCGAATAGTTCAGATGCTCGATGAAGCAACGCGCCACACAGGCAGCCGGAGCGCGCACTATCCAGCAATCATCCAACTCGTCTTCCAGATACTTCAACAACTCGCAATCCAGCCCGACATAGAGGACGCGGCAGGGGCGAGCCGAGAGGCGACGATACAAAGCTGCGAGGTGATAATAGTTCGCTTCGTCTGCTATCATGTGCATGGTTTGTTATTGATAATTTAAGCAACGGTCATGCGTAGCTCAATCCCAAGAGTGGAGTAAATGAGCATCGCTGTTGAGCATGAAAGGTTCATACTCACGGCGGGAAACATACGCAACCACGTTCTAACCGAAATTTCGGTTAGCAGCAACCTGTATCCATTAGGAGGTAACTTCTAATGGCGAGGGGCGCACGTCTAAAACCGAAACGTCTTGCCGAGAAGCTTGTCCAGATAAGGACAGGGTTAGGACTTTCCCAAAACGAGCTAATCAGAAAGCTAGGCGTTGACCTTACTCAAAACAGAATTTCAGAATATGAGACAGGCAAGGGTGAGCCGCCTTTGCCGATTCTGCTACTCTACGCTCGCGCGGCGAATGTCTGTACAGATGACTTGATAGATGATGAAGTGGACTTGCCCGCCAAGTTGCCAGCCAGGTCGAAACACTCGCGCTGACGACTCGTATTGATTGCGTTAAGTAACATTTCAGTTTAAGGA
Organism: Blastocatellia bacterium; assembly: GCA_033855775.1. Classification (GTDB taxonomy): domain Bacteria; phylum Acidobacteriota; class Blastocatellia; order Pyrinomonadales; family Pyrinomonadaceae; genus DASVTR01. The sequence continues at coordinate 13,698 of JAWVFT010000025.1, forward strand.
GATAGGAGCATGGCGGAAATTACTGTTAAGCATCTTGGACTGAAGATTACAATTGAAGGCAAGTTCGGCGGCCTTTCTGAACAGGATTTATATACACAAGCAGTTGTTAGCCTCATCAGGAAGGCTAAGATAAAGGAATGGCAGAGCCGGTTTGACGAGGCTGTTGAAACGGACGACGAAGACCGTGATGTTTTGGACGACCTCCTACCAAGCCCGCTCCGTGAACTTCTGCGCGAGAGAACAGACGATGAAGACCGTGATGCTTTGGACGAGTTCTGTTCAGCAGTTTTCATAGCAGTGGCACACCTTTATAGAGCGGAGGATACTTATCCAGACGATAAACCGGTCAAAACTGAAAAGATTGGCGAGCTAACCATCCCGGAAAATGACTCCATCTTCGGGGCATTGCTCGGAATAATATCCAATCTGGGAAATATACGCGGGATGCTTCTCGGTGGCGACATCAGAGCCGAGGAGCCTAAAGATTTGAATTAGCTATTGCTTATTTTAAGATTTGCCAAAAGATAAAAGCCTCGCTCATTTATTTAGAAGACTCTGCCTGATTCACGCGCATTTATTCATTCCATCTGAATATTTGCGCAAAGCCCCGCGTGGCTGCAAACGTTAAAAAGATTATTGCCCGGCCGGGCCTAGCAAGTGTATAATCCGCGCGTTCTCGTTTGAGCTTTAGCGTTAACCCTTGAACCTTAGCGGAGCGCCGCGCGGCGCTTCCTTCCTTTTAACTCACAGGAAGGACACTCGTTCCACCGTTTCCTTCCTCATTCCCATCAATAGGAGAATCTGCCATGAGAGATGTAGAAAGATTCAAAGCCGAAATGTTAGGCCGCTGCGAGTCGTTCGGCGATGCCGAAGCCCCTTCGTTTCCGGCGGCCAGTTTGGGCGGCGGGCTGTTCGCGGACTTGCGAGCCATCAACGCCGAACTCGACGCCCATGCCGCCAAACAATCTTCCGGCAGGAACACCGCCGAGCAAGGCACGACCACCAAAGGCGCCTCGCGCGACAACCTCCGGGACGACCTCGAAGCCATGAGCCGCACCGCCCGCGCCATCGGCGAAGTGACGCCCGGACTCGAAGACAAGTTTCGCCTCCCGCGCGGTCGCGCCAACGACCAGGAGTTGCTCGCCGCTGCCCGCGCCTTCCTCGCCGACGCCCTGCCCATGAAAGCCACATTCATCGAATACGGCATGCCCACAGACTTCCTCGAAGACCTCGAAGACGACATCCAAGCCTTCGTCGCCGCCGCCGACATTCAGGAGACGGGCAAGCGCGACAGCGCCGTCGCCACCGCCGCCATCGACGACGTTATCTCTCGCGGCATGCAAATCGTCCGCCGCCTCGACGCCATCGTCTACAACATCCTCCGCGACCAACCCGCCAAACTCGCCGGCTGGAACCGCGCCCGCCACGTCGAACGCGCCCCCAAACGCAAGCGAGAGACACCACCCAAGTAGTTAACACACACGCGGAAGCGCGAACTACCCCCTTTGAGACTCACCACAGTCTCAAAGGGGCGCGCGCTCCACAACTCAATCCCATCAGGGAAGCGGCGCCAACCGCACCAACAACAACGCCCCGCTTCCCTGATGCCCCTCTCGCTCCACCCACACAAAACATTGTCATCTCGCGCCACCCCAAGCTACTATCCCCCCACCCTTCACCCGGAGAGGACACCATGAACGACAACTATCGGAAAGTTCTCCAACTCATCAAACAAGCGGCAAAGGACGGTCGGACGACACTCGACATCAGCTATAATCAACTGACGAGCCTGCCACCGGAGATTACCAAGCTGACCAACCTGACCAGCCTCAACCTCAACGGAAATCAATTGACGAGTTTGCCATCGGAGATTACGAAGCTGACCAATCTGACCTACCTCTACCTCGGCGGGAATCAACTAACAAGTTTGCCACCGGAGATTATGAAGCTGACCATCCTGACCAATCTCAGCCTCTGGCAAAATGAACTGACGAGTTTGCCATCGGAGTTCGCTAAGTTGACCAACTTGATTCGCCTCGATCTCGATAGAAATCGACTGACGAGCCTGCTACCGGAAATCACTAAGCTGACCAACCTGATTAGCCTCGAACTCAATGGAAATCAACTGGCGAGTTTGCCGCCGGAGATTGCTAAGCTGACCAACCTGACCAGCCTCTACCTTTCTGATAACCAACTGACGAGCCTGCCGCCGGAGATTGCTAAGCTGTCCAATCTGACCAGCCTCAACCTCAACAGCAATCAACTGACGAGTTTGCCACCGGAGATTACCAAGCTGGCCAATCTGACCGACCTTAACCTCAACGGAAATCAATTGACGAGTTTGCCGCCGGAGATTGCTAAGCTGACCAACCTGACATACCTCGACCTCCGCAGAAATCAACTGCCTATTCCGCCTGAAGCGTTAGCCGACCCGAAGGACGTAAAAGCAATCCTTGCCGCGCTGACTGGAATGGTGGGCGGAGAGCGGTTGAACGAGGCGAAGATGCTGGTGGTCGGAGACGGCAAGGTCGGCAAAAGCTCTGTGGTTGAGCAGTTGCTTAATCGCCCTTTCAATCCGCAGAAAGAGACGACGCTCGGTGTTGAGATTAACGACGAGATGAAGGTCGTGCAGAGCGAAGTGAAGGGCGAGGGCGAGCCGGTCAAGCTGAACATCTGGGACTTTGGCGGGCAGGAGATTCAGCATTCGACGCATCAATTCTTTCTGACCACGCGCAGCCTCTACCTGCTGGCGCTGGATGCGCGCAAAGGCGAACAACTCAACAACGTCGAATACTGGCTGAAGCTGATTGAAAGCTTCGGCGGCTCTTCGCCCATCATCGTCGTCATCAACCAGATTGACCAGTTGCAGGGCCAACGCCCGCTCAATCTTGACCGCAAGGCTTTGCAGGAGAAGTACAACATACGCGAGTTCGTCGAAACATCCTGCGCGACGGGCGAAGGCATCCCGAAGTTGAAGGAAGCGATTGCGCGCGAGGTCGAACACATGAAGCACGTGCGCGACATCTGGCCGCGCGAATGGCTCGCCATCAAACGACGGCTGAAAGACATGCACGCCGATTACATCCCCGTCGAGAAGTATCTGGAAATCTGCGGCGAAGAGAGCTTGAACGACGAAGACCTACAGAAATCTTTGCTCGGACTGCTCCACGATTTAGGCGTGGTGATACGCTTTCCCGGCGACACGCAGGTGCTCAACCCGCGTTGGGTGACGCAAGGCGTCTACGGGTTGCTCACCTCAGCGCAACTCGTCAAAGACCAGGGGCAGTTCGACCTGAAAGACGTGGGCAACATCCTCGCCGGATTGCCCGATGCTCAGGCTCATTACCCTGCGCACACGCACGAGCGGTTGATTAAAGTGATGCAGCACTTCGAACTCTGCTTTGAGTTCACAGACCGCGCGGGCCATTATCTGATTCCGCGTCACCTGCACGACAACGAACTGGACATCCCATGGGACGACGCAGACGCCCTGAAGTTTCAATACCACTACGCGGAGACGCTGCCCGACGCCGTTATCTCGCGCTTCATCGTCCGCATGAACCAGTACATCACCAAGCAGTATTACTGGAAGAACGGCGTCTTCCTGCACGATGGCGGGAACCGCGCCAAGATTAAAGCCGACCTCGTAGACCGCAAAATCTTCATCTCCGTCATCGGCAAAGAACAGACGCGCCGCGCCTTTCTCGCCGTCATCCGCTCGGCCTTTGACGAAATCAACAGCAACTTCAAAATCAAGATTGACCAGAAGATTCCCGCTCCCGGATTTCCGCAGGTGATGATTTCGTATCAGGAATTGCTCGTTCATGAAGAGATGAACTTGCAGGAGATTGTCGTTCCTGAACTGCGCGCAAAGTTTCCGGTCAAAGAATTGCTCGACGGCGTTGAAGAGTTGAGCGCACGCATCCAGCGCCGCGAGCGCGACTTGGACAAAAGGAGAGTTCCCACACACATGCCTGAAGAGACACAACCCAAACCCCACCGGCCAGCCGCGCCTCAAAGGAATAATCCGTGGATGTCCGGTTCCTTCTTCCTGTTCTCTTTTGTGGTCGTGGTCGCCACCATCGTGGCGGCTATCATTGTGCTCAACAAATACGGCATCTCCTGGACGACCGCAGCGATTATGCCCTTTGTCCTCATCGGCGGATTGCTCGGCTACGGCATGCTCGGCGCGCATCAATTGAAAAATGACAAGCAGTTATCGGATAAAAGCTACGTCACGCTGATAATCGAATCATACAAGCGTCTGCCGCTGCTCAGCGGCAAAGATGAATCGAAGAAGCTGCTAGCGAAGAAGCAACCGGAAGATTGAGGCCCGCGTTAAGAAGTCGCAAGGCTCGATGATTGAATCCAGAAGTGTCTACGCTTCCGTGATTGTCGCTGTAGGGTTGCTCATCCACGGCTCCCGCTTGGGAGGTCTAGTAGGGATTTGATTTTGCGGGCGCAGGCGGCGGGCGAGAGTTTCACGTCGTGCTCCCAGAGACGCAGGACGCGCCAGCCTTCGCGCCGGAGTTGCGCCCTGTTCCGCTTGTCGCGGGCCATGTTGCGCGCGACCTTCGCGTCCCAGTAGGTTTGCGACGTGCTCGGCCTGCGATAGTGGCGCGGGCAGCCGTGCCAGAAACAGCCGTCAACGAAGACCAGGAGCCGTTGCCCGGCGAACAGGAAGTCGGGCTTGCCCAATACCTCGCGGACGTTCATCCGCCAACCGGCGATGCCCGCCCTCATCAAAGCGGCGCGCACACGCCACTCCGTTGACTTGCTGCCCGTGCCTTTGACGGCGGCCATGATGCGCGAGCGTGTCTCACGATTGACATCAGGGCGTGCCATTTTGGATTTGCGCTTTCAGGGAAATTTGCGGGCTCGCCGCGCGCAAGTCTTCCATGCCCTCAAAGACAGGCAAAGGAACCCGCTCGCGTTGCGAGAGTGTGGAACGTAAAGCGACTTCGCCGCGCAGGCAAGCGACCAGACGTTTGGCGACGGCTTCAATGACGGGGACGGCGACGGAGTTGCCCGCCTGCTTGCGGACTTGATGGTCTGTCCCCACAATCTTGTAGTCTTCGGGAAATCCCTGCAAGCGCAGGTGCTCTCTGGGCGTCAGGCGCCGCTCTCCGTTCAACAGCAAATAGTTATACGAAGCTCCCGCGCGCAGAGCGCAAGAGTAGGGATAAGAGCTAATGTGGCCCGCCTTGTTTTCGTGCCAGATGCTCGGCGTCGTCCTTGGCGTGTGGGCCGCCCGACGCCTGCGCCGTATGTGCTCCGAGGCGTAATACTTTTGCGGCACGTCCTTTTCCAGAATCTCCGAGAGGCTCCGGCGCGGCATCTCCGAGCCGTCTGGAAACTCGAAGTCGTAGTCATCTTGAAAGCCGACGATAATCACGCGCTCGCGCTTCTGCGGGACTCCAAAATCGAGCGCGTTCAAAACTTTCCAGTGAACGAAGTAGCCAAGAGCGCGCAGGCGCTCCAAGATGATTCTAAACGTCTCGCCGCCCTTATGCCCGACCAGCATCTTGACGTTCTCAAGCAGAAAAGCGCGCGGCCTTTTGGCTCTGAGGATGCGCTCTATGTCGTAAAAGAGCGTCCCGCGCGTGTCCTCAAAGCCGCGCATCCGCCCTATGATGGAGAACGCCTGACAGGGAAAGCCGCCGAGCAGCACGTTGTGCTCCGGCACGTCCGCGGCGTCTGCCTGCCTGATGTCGCCGAACGGCTTATCGCCGAAGTTGGCTTCATACGTCCGGCGACATTCCTCGTCAATCTCCGACGTGAACAAGCACTCGCCGCCAAGCTTCTGGAAAGGGATGCGGATGCCGCCGATGCCTGCGAACAAATCTATGAAAGTGAAGCGCGTCTTGCTCTCGCTCATGAAGGATTCTCTTCGTTGCTTCTGGACATTCCAAGCGGCTGAGCCGTGCCGGAAGTATATCTCAACGCCTTGCCCGTGGCATCTCAAGCGCGCCGGACTTTCCGCTTTTATGCCGACCAATCGAGGCTGGCGAATCGGGCGGCAACTAAGTTATGCTTAAATCAATATGAGCGACCCCGACATGGACAACCTTGCGCCCGAAGCCGTGGACGTGACCATCTTTAATCAGACCTACAGGCTGCGCTCGAAGACGGACACAGAGCATGTTCGCCGGATAGCGAATCTGGTTGACGAGAGAATGCGCCAGATTTCAGAGCAGATTACGACGCACGATGTCGTCAAGATTGCTGTCCTGACGGCCTTGAATATCGCTGACGAGATGCAGAACCTGCGCGACTATTATGAGCAGGAAGTGCAGCCGCTCGTCTCACAGTTGTCTAATCAAGAAGAGAGCGCTAAGGAAGAAGAGTCTAAAGACGAAGACGCCGCGAACAAGTCCTGGTTCGACGATTTCTTTGAATCGAAAGTGGAGACGAAGGGCAGGGCGGAAAGATTGAGCAGTCAAGTCTCAGCCAAACTTCAATCTCTGCGCGAGCCCAACACAGAGCAGATGGGCATCACATCCGAAGACGAAAAAGCTTAGCCGAAAGGCAAGGCATCGCTTGAGAGAAAGAGTCGCGGCGCGGGCGAAGACTTAGCAAGCGGGAGGGCTGTAGAAATCTTTCGAGCGATGATTTTTAATTTGCCGGCCGGGCGGCTGAAGTTGTCCGGCGCGCTCAAAACATTCAGGCTGACGGCAAACAGCTTTGACGCTCAAGCTTGAATCGCAGGCCATTCAAGACAGGGCGTTTCTCCGTTTCAACTCTTCGTCTCTGCGAACCTGCGATTTCTCTTCCATGCTGTTGAAGCCCTTGATGAGTTCCATCGCCGCCTCGTATTCCAGATTCGTTCTGATAATCTCACTGCGCCCTTTTTTCGTCGCAGGGATGGAAGTGTTCACACGCTTCACGCGGTATTTAATCGCGGGGTCGCCCTCAAACTTCGCCTTCTGCCCCGGCATGGCCTGCACCGTATAGATATACATATCGTCGCTCCCTCACGGAATCATTCGTTTCATACAGAATAACGCAAGAAGGACATTTAAGATAATTCAAACCGGCTATCAAAGCCCTCGGGCGCGGCTCTGCGACTCTTCGTGCGGCTGCTTGCTGCTCTCACGCAGCGAGAGCAACAACCGCTCGTCCAGATAGACGTAAGTGAAACCGAACAGCCGCTTGATGACGGGACGAAGCGACTGTAGCTCGTCAAGCACAAACTGAAAGGAAGATTGCCGCTCTGTGGAAACGATGGCCTTCATGCTCTCTGCCTTCACTCTTCTATCTTAATCGCCAGCCTGCCTGTGTCGTCAATCCGCTGCAAGAGCGGCTTCATCTTGAGTTGACTGAAATACTCATCGGTCGCCTCTTTCGCTCCCTGCCAGTATCCGTAGTCGTCAATAATCAACACCCCTGAGCGCGCCAGACGCGGATACAAATGGGTCAACTCATGCTTGGTTGATTCATACCAATCCGTGTCGAGCCTGAGCAGAGCGATGCTGTCTGGCAACGTCTGCGGAATGGTTTCCTCCACCTTTCCTTCAATCAGGATAACGTTCTCAGCCGGATAACCCGTCGATTGAAGATTAGCGGCGACTTCATCCTTGCTCGCATAACACCACAGCCATGTGTTCTTCTCCATTTCGCTGAGCAGGTTGTCTGCATACTCTCCGTCGTAGCGACGGTCCCTCTCTGTTGGCGCGGACATGCCCGCGAAGGTGTCGTAGAGATAGAGCTTGCGTGAAGTGTCGCCTAAGCTTTGCAGCGTGTAAGCGACGACCATCATGCTGCCGCCCTTCCACACTCCGCATTCAACGATGTCACCTCGAATATTATTCTCCGCCACATACTTCGTCGCCTGCGCCAGCGAGACGATGCGCTCGACGCTCGTCATAGTGAAGGGGGCGACGGCCTCGCAAATCCGCCTCTCCTCTTCCGAGAAATCAGGCGGAAGCGCGACGGAGGCTTCGGCGTTATCTTCAACTTCGTTGTCCATAAAGCTCTTCTCTCGCGTCCTGTTTCTTCGAGCCTGCCCGTCCAACTTGCAGCGAGTATATCATGAGCATGCAAGGCCGAAAATGAAACGCAAATCACGCCCCTCGACGCCTCAAATCTTGTAAGCTGATTGCAATAATTTCGCATTGAATTTGTAGGTTGACATTTCGCAAGATAACTTGCATCCTCTCGCCTGTTCCTGCAAGAGCAGTAATCAAAACAAGCCCCCAAATTTTCCAGCTTAACCGAACGAGACGCCAACGTAACGCTTACCGGCTTCATTGGCAGCGCAGACCTGAAAACCTCTCTCCCTTAGTCGCAGGTGGCGCGCGTCTCAAACGGATGTTACCGTCGCAGAAATTTGCTCAAGCGCGTGCCGACATCGAAGCGATAGCAGGCGCTTGATACGAAAGAGCCGATAACTGTTTTTCTCAAGGTGCGCTTCCTCTTCCCGCAGTCAAGCTCGCCTCGTCGCAAGAAACTAACAACACTGATTTGACCGGGGTTATCTCAGTTGAGGCTATCCGTCTGCGTTCTTTCGAGTGACGCGCGATTCGGGATAGAGGAGGTAGCGTAATGGTACGAAGATTCATCGCCTTAGCGGTCGTTTGCACCCTCATTGCTATAGCAATAGGTTTATACAATCGCGGCGTTCTGTCGCAGGCGACGGTTGACCCATCCGAGTTTGGCACACTGCACGACATCGCAGCGGGAGCCGCCGCGTCGGGCGAGACAGAGGTTCACTATTCTGTGCATCCGATGTACGAAGGCGTGGACAATTTCGATCAGGCTCTTGATCGTTACACCATCATGGAGGCGACCGTCATTGACAAGCGGAGCTACATCCTTGACGCGACGGCCATCGGCACCTGGAACAAGTTTAAAATCAACGCCGTCCTGACGCAAAAGCCGTTGCCTCAATGCCCGACCTGCTCAAGCGTCGCAGACCCGCCCGCAGACATGCTGCCGCTCAACTCAGACGAGTTTGTGCTGCTGCACGGCACGGCCTCGCAAATCGTTGAAGGCGTCACGCTCTTTGCGCATGAAGACGAATTTCCAGACTTCATGTTTAATCAAAAATATCTAATCTTCATGGATTTCGACGCGACGAAAAGAGCAGGGTCGGCGAAGCTTGGGCCGGGCGGCGTCTTTATGGTCAACGCCGACGGCACGCTGACGCCTGTGACGGAGGAAGACCCCGGCGAGAATCCGCTGGTGGATGCCATCGCCGCCCGTTACGGCAACAGCATCTTTCGCTTCCGGGCCGCGCTCAATCCCGTCTCGATTGACCCCAACGCTTATTACCGCATGGTCGTCCAACACAGCGGCAAATGTATGGACGTTCAAAACGCGTCGTACGCCAACGGCGCGCCGGTTATGCAATACGATTGCCACGACGGCCTCAATCAAAAATGGCGCTTCGTGCCGATGAGCGACGGCTTCTACGAAATCATTTCCGCCAACAGCGGCAAGTGTCTCGACGTGAATCAGGGTTCGACGGCTGATGGCGCGCAGATTATGCAGTATGACTGTCACGGCGGGACTAACCAGCAGTGGATACTGAACGCAGAGGATGGCGGCTTCAACGTCCTCGTGGCCAGAAACAGCGGCAGGGTTCCTTCGATAGCAGGCGTTTCATATGCCAACGGGGCGAAGGTGTTGCAGTGGTACTACGACTTTGCTCCGCATCAGAAATGGCAGTTGTCGTTGACGAGCGGGCCGCCGCCGCCGCCGACGTGCGACCCGGCGCAGGAGCAGGATTGCTATAACCGTGGCGGCAGTTGGGATTCGGGCAGTTGCTATTGCATCGAGCCTGACCCCTGCGCGTCATACCCCTGGAACTGCTATTAGGCGCGGCGCCGGGCGGCCACGCAGACGCTTGCGCGCGGGCTGCGTGGCTTCCGGCAACTGCCTGAGAGAGGTTGTGTGGCCGATTGGTAAAGCCACACTCATCCGACAAGGAGAGTGAGCTATGAAGGCTCTGATTTGTATCGTGCTCGGCATTTATTCGATGGGCGTTGTCGTCTATTCGCTCTCAAGCTCTGCGCCCGTCAAAGGCGCGTGCGTCAATTGCTACAAAGGCGAGACGGCGTTTCCGGGAGGCGAGGGCAGCACGGGCGACACGCGCATGGTCAACTACCGTTTCAATGACACGGGCAACAATGGCTTCACCGGCGATAACGCCGATAAGGTCAGGTCGGCGTTGTTTACTGCGACGACGAATTGGACGCTCACCTTCGATGAGAACGGGCACCGGACGCCCTATCATTTCGCGTCGTCGCAGAACGACTCGCCCAACAAGGCCAACCTGGGAATCATGCTGGTTGATGATATTGCGGGCCATAAAAATGCCTGCATGGGGACACAAGTGATTTACAACCCGGACGGCTCGGTCAAAAAGGGCTACATCTCCATCAAGCGGAGCGTCATCGAGAGCTTGCCGGCGGACGAAGTGGCCCGTCTCATCGAACACGAAATCGGCCACTTCTTAGGCTTGCGTGACAATAAGAGTTCCGGTTGCCAGAGCACCATGAGTCAGGCGACGGCGGGCTGTC
>JAWVFT010000026.1:0-13658 GCA_033855775.1 Blastocatellia bacterium
GATATTTCAAGTCGGGCTGGTTATCGTAAGCCCGGCAGACGTGCAGGTAGAGAGCGATGAGTTGTTGTTCCACAAACTCAATTCTACGCCTCTTCTGCCGTCTGCTTTCTACTCTTGATTCGCATGATTGATGAAACGTTAAGCTCTAGGGCGCGGGCGTCGCGGGCGGCTGCGGGTTCCATTCCTTCGGGATAAATTCGACGGCGAGGACTTCGCCGTCAACCTGCGCGTGCGCGTCCGCTGTGGCCGCTCGATAGGTGACGAGCACGGGCGTCGCCGGTTGCCGCTGCCCGCAGGTCATCTGGCCTCTGACATCCGAAGTGTAAGTGACGAAGCGGATGCGATTGAGAGCTTGATTGCGCAGCTTGAGCGTTCGTCCTCCGACTTCGACCACCAGCACGACGCTGCCTTCGTCGCACTCGACGCGCACGAGCATTCCGCAAATCTGTTCGCCGCTAAAGCGCAGAGGTTTTTTCTGCGGCCCCGGCTGCGGCGCATCGCAGGGCATCACTACTCCGGTGGGATGCTCTTCCAAAGCAGCCTGCGCGGCGGCGGCTTTGAGACGAAGAGCCGTCTCTTCGCGCGACGCGACGGTTTCAAGCAAGGCTTGAGCCTGCTGGCGCAAGGGCGCGTTGCCGGTCTTCTGCGCGAGCGTCGAGAGCAGGCTGCGCGCCGATTGAAAATCATCGCGGCGCAGTTGCGCTTGCGCCAGCAGGAAGGAGAGTTCCAAGCGTTGCGGCGCGAGCTTGATGGCTTGTTGCAGGAGCGTCTCGGCCTCTTCGAGTTGCTCGTTCATGACCAGATTGACGAATGCGAGCAAGCGATAGGATTCGATGAAACGCGGGGCCAACTCAATCGCCTTCCGCAACTCGGCGCGGATGAGATTGAAGCGCTCCGGCGTGAAAGAGCCTTCGAGCGGGCTGTCCGAACTCAGTCCTTCGTGGCTGAGCGCGTCGGCGTAATAGTAATGCGCCAGATAATTCTGCGCGTCGAGCGCGACGGCGAGTCGCAAGGATTTGATGGCTTCGTCGAAACGGTTCTGCCGCAAGCGAAGCTGGCCGAGCGCGGCATGAGCCGGAGCGAATTTTTCATCCAACTCGACGGCCTTGAGCAAGTAAGCTTCGGCGGCTTCGATGCGCGACGTGTGGAGCAGCAAGTCGCCCAGATAAAACTGCGTCTCGGCAGGGGCGAGCGGCGCGCTCGTCATCTCCGTGTTGAATGCCAGCGGAGCGTTGAAGGTGACGGGCTGCTCTGCATAGCGTTCGAGTTGGACTTGCTGCCGCAACTCGTTCTCCAGCGCGCCCACGTCCATCTGGAAAGCCTGACGAACAGCCTCTTCGTGCGGCTGGCCCGCGGCCACCAGGTCCAGGTAGCGCAGAAGCTGCGGGCGACGTTCAGGGTTGCGCCCGTTGAGCAGGCAATGAACGAAGGCCCACGACTCTGCGTAGAAAATCTCGCGCTTGCCCGGCTCGTTGTAGTAGGGCGATTGCTCGTCAACGGCGAAGAGCGTCGAGAGCGGCAAGAGCGGCCGGCGGCGCAGCGTCATGACGCGGCCCGCGAGCGGAAGCCCAAGCTTCACCTTGCGATTGCCGTCCGTCATCTCAAACGTGCTGTAGTATTCGGCCAGCCCTTCGTTGAACCAGAGCGGCGCGCGCGTGAAATTATTTTTGACGAGCAGGTGAACGTATTCGTGAAAGGCGAGCGCGTAAGCGCTTCTGACGTGGCGCGCGTCCGCCGAGAGCGTGATGTAGTTGACATCGTGACTCGATTGAAAATATCCGGCCACGTCGTTTGGCTGTCCCTGATAGAGCGGCTCGAATGGGCGGTAGGCAAAGTCGTCGCGGAAGACGACGATGGTGGTCGGGACAATCGAGTCGAACCGCTCTGTTGAGGCGAGCAGTCGTTGGAAGACTTCGCGGAACTGTTCGAGGCGCGTGGCGACCAGACGAATCTCGCGCTCGCTGGCGTTGCCGACGAGCAGGAAATTTCTGGAACGAACCTTTATCCAATCGTCGCTGGCAGCGCGCGATGCGGGCGGCGCGGCCAAGAGAAAGAGCAGGGCCGCCACGATGACAAAAGCGGGGGATTTCACAGGCTCTCGTTCTCCGTACTTTTTCAGGTTGAAGTCAGGGCGGCTGTTGGAAGCTCGCCGAAGAAGCGTTCCGCGTTCAGCCGTGATTGTACAGCAAGCGCAAAGTAGTCTGCTATCGAAAGCCTGTCGCTTTATCTTCACCCACTACGGTTGCCGCAAACATATCTACGCGGATTGCTTTTGATTATTCGCGCAATCAGCGAACGGCTATTCGCCGATGGCTGCTTTGACGGTCGGCCACATCGTCTTGGCCCAGTACTCGTAGCCCGCGTCGGACGGATGAAAGCCGTCTTCGGAGAAGAACTCCGGGTGCGTCGGCATGACGGCGTGCGTCTCCGTGTAAGCGTCAACGGGCGCAACATTGTGGCGCGCGACAATCTCCGCGATGCGCTCGTTGAAGAGATTGACCTGACGGCGCGTCTGCTCGCGCAGGCCGACCGGCACGACCGGAGCGAAAGAGATGTCCGGCAGATTACTGACGACGATGCTCGCGCTCGTCTCGGCTTTCAATCGTTTGACAATCTCTTCAAGGTTGCGCGCGAACGTCTCTATGTTGACGTTGTGGCCGATGTCGTTGATGCCGATGCCGACGGTGACGAGCGTCGGGCGCGCTGCCGTGGCTTGCTTGAGTTGGTCGCGGAGCAAGTCTTCGGTCGTCGCGCCGCTGACGCAGAGATTGATAAGCCGCGCCTGCCTGTGTTCCTGCGTGATGCGCTTTAAGAGCCGCGCCGGATAGCCGCCGTCGCGCGCCCCGACGCCCACGCCCGTCGAGTCTCCGACGGCCACGTAGATGATTTGAGCATCTTTGTTATCGTTCGTCATTGTGTTGTTGTTGTCCCGTATGTTTGAAGAGGCGCGAGGGCCGCAGGCGACAATCGCGAGCATGAGCGAGAGCAGCGCGGCGATGATGAAGCGACGATGAGAGCGAACGGCTGAAGGCGGAACGCTGCGCGAAACGTTGCGCGCTGAAGGCGAAACGATGAGCGATGAACGCCGCGCTATCAGCGATAAAGCGAAACGAGCTTGCCTGTCATTCATCGCTTGTCTGTCGTTCATCGCCGCCTTGTTCATCCTTCCCGCTTGTCGTTCATCCCTGCGCTTGCAGCTTCATCTACGGCCCGTCTAACGCACAGGCTCGCGCAGGATTGCTTCGGCGGCGCGGGCCGCCGTGCGAGCCGCTGCCGGTTGAGCCGTCCTCAGCCCCGCGACCTGGAGCAGCGATTCGCCCGTGCGCGAGAGCATCCGCACGAGGTCGCCCTCTTCGGCGCGCGTCTCCTTCACAAGCTCCGCCCACTCCGCGCCGGCGGCCCACAGCGCGGTCGCCGCCGCCGCCGAAAAGTTAATCTCCGGCCCCGGCTCAACGCCCTGCTGCCACTCTTCGGTCGCAACTTTATAAGCAATCTCTTCGAAGCGCGCCAACGCCGAGACGAGCGCGTCGTCGAGCGCAATCTCGCCGTAGTCGCGGTCGGAGTCGGACGCAAGGGCAGCCATCAAGGCCGCCGTTCTCGTCACATCGAGCGAAGCGAAGAGCCCGTTTTCCAAAGCCTCGCCGACGAGGAGCGGGCGGTCAACGTGCAGGTCCGCGAGCCACGCGCCGCGCTCCGTCACGCGCTCCGCAGCGAAGTCCAGATAGCCGAAGCGGTCGAGCACGCGCGCTCTGCGCTCAAACGGTTGCCAGACTTCGGAGCGAAGAGCCTCGATGCGCCGCTCGCTGCGTTCGACTGCCTCGGCGTCTTCGATGACAGACCACAAAGCTTCGCCGCAGGTGGCTTTCTCGTCCTCGGTCAAATGGCCGGGCGCGAGGCGTTCAATCATGTCGTTGATAACTTCGAGCGCGTCGTCTTCTTCGGCCCGCGCGTCGCTCAAGCGCGGCTCGGCCAGAGCCAGTTCGGAGCCTCTGGCGCGCACTTCATCGAAGGCCGCTTCGATGGCGTCTTCCGTCAGCGGATAGATTTTTTCATAAACTCTGCCGACGCGCCCCAACGCCAGATTCGCGCCGCGACCGTCTTCGCGCATCCCCGTGAGATTCGCGCCGCGCCTGCGCATGACGAGTAGCAAGCGGCGACCGTTGCGCCCGATGCCGACGATGCGCCCCGGCACAACCGCTTCATCGAGCCAGCGATGAAAGACTTCGGCGCGCGTCTGCGGCAGAGTTTCGAGCAGGCGTTGACGCGCGCTCGCCAATCTTTCAAGCCCGCGCGCCACAGAGACGGGCAGACGACATCCGGCCTCGTCCAGTCGCAGACGAATGCGCCGCTCGGCCTCGTCTAGCTCGCGCTCAAGGCGCGTGATGCGCCGCGCCGTGTCGCGGTAAGCGAAGCTGCGCTCGGCAATCTCGCGCACGTCGGCAAAGCCCTTGTAGGCATCGAGCAGATTGAGCAAGGTGGAATAGGTGGCGCGAAATTGGCTCTGCAAAGCGTCGGGCGGAGATGACAGCAGATGAGCGATGCGCTCAGGGTCTTGATGCAGCCCCGGCGCGGCGACGATGAAGCCAACGCGGTCGCGCCCGCGTCGCCCTGCGCGCCCCGTCATCTGCTGCAACTCAGAGGCGGAGAGCAGCCGCCAACCGTTGCCCGTGCGCGCGTCAACGTTGGTGATGACGACCGTGCGCGCCGGAAAATCGACTCCCGCCGCGACCGTCGCCGTCGCAAAGATGGCGTCGAGCAACCCCTTCGTCATCAAGCGTTCGATGACCAATTTCCAGGCGGGAATATGCCCTGCGTGATGAGCGGCGACGCCGCCCTTGATAATCGTTTCCCAGTGACGATGCCCGCGCACTTCCGGGTGTTCGTTGAGAAACGCCCTCAAGATTTCGCGTCGCGCGTCGCGTCTCTCGGCGCGGTCGTCGCGCCTGGCCAGCGCGGCTTCCGACGCGGCCTCGTCGCAACGCCTGCGCGTCGGCAGAAAGACAATCGCGGGCAGCAAGTCGTAAGACTTCAGGGCCGCGAGCAGTTGCGCGGGCGGCATCTCAGGCATGTTCAATTTCAACGCGGGCCGCCCTTTCTCGAACGCCAGAAGGGACGCGATGGCCGGTCGCGCCGTTCCTGTCTGGCGCGCTCGCCCAAACGCGCTATCTCTGAATTTAGCCCGCCCGCTTCGTCGAGCAGTGGCAGCAGTTGCCCATCCGGCAACATGAACGCGGCGCGCAGCGGGACGGGCCGCGCGCCCGGACGCGCCACCACGCCGCACGGCACGCCGCGCACTTCCGAAATCCAACCGGCAAACTCCGCCGCGTTGCCGATGGTCGCAGACAACAACAGCAGGCGCACGCGCGGCGGCGACAGGATAATCGCTTCCTCCCAAACGTGGCCGCGCTCTTCGTCGGCCAGATAGTGCGCTTCGTCAAGGACAACGAGGTCAGCCGCGATGTTGACGCCGCTGCGCAGCGAGTCGAACAACTGGTTGCGATAGATTTCGGTCGTGCCGACGATGAGCGGCGCGTCGCCGTTCTCCTTGCGGTCGCCGGTCAGGATGCCGACGCGCTCGCTGCCGAACTCTTCCGTAAACTCCTGATACTTGGAGTTGGTCAGAGCCTTGAGCGGGCTGGTGTACCAGGCGCGGCGGCCCGCGTCGAGCAGGCGGCGTATCTCCTCGCGCGCAATCCATGTCTTGCCGCTGCCGGTCGGGGCCGTCACCAGCACGTCTTCGTGTTCGAGCGCGGAGAGAGCTTCGAGTTGAAAGGGGTCCGGCTGGAAGGGAGCGGCGGCGGGCGTTCCGATGCCTTCGAGCAGCCGTCGCAATTCGCGCGGGTTGGCAACGTTGCGCGGCGCGCTGGCCCGCGTCTCTTCCTCGCGCGTGGATGACAGGCGCGCTCGCTCTGTCTCTTTAACGCGCCCTGCGTCCTTGCGCTTTTTATCCTCCGCGACATGTTTGCGTCGGCGCTTGCTAACATCTGAGCGTGGCATAGCGTCATTCTATAGAAGGCTGATGCCGGACGCCAGATGCCGCCGGTGAAAACGCGCGAGCGTCACGACGACGACGGCAAAATCGCCGTAGATTCTTTGAGAAAGCGCGCCGAAGAGTGCTAACTTATTACGCGCCGACCCCGCAACTTTGAAGGCGCGAAAAGCGTCTAAGGTAACTGGCGCGAGGGCTTTTGGGCGCGGGCGCGGGCGGAGTATCAAGAGTGGCTGAACTGTTCACAAACTTTGAGATTAACAAGGCGTCGCGCTGGCGCATGCTGACGCGATTGGCGGCGCTTTCGCTCGTGCTGCACGCGGCGGCTCTGGCGGGCATGATTTTTATTCCCGCGTTGCGCGACGTGATTGATGTCGCTCGTCTGATTTCCGGCGCGCAGTATGTGGACGAGGATTACGACAAGACGATTATCGGCGAGCGAGCGGATTTGATTAAGGTTTCGCCCGACGGGAAACTGAATTACCCGCCCGGATATTTCGGGACGAAGCAGCAACCTGCTGCGCCGCCGGTCGCGGCAGTCAAGCCGCAGCCACAGCCCACGCCGAAACCAAAGCGGACGCCCAAGCCGCAGCCTTCGCCAAGCCCCAAGCCTTCTCCGACCGACGGCGAGAAAGCAGCCGCCGTGGCCGACATCGGCAACCCGCAGACGAAAGAGGAAGCCGAGAAGGCCATTGACGAAATAGCGAAGAAGAACAACGTCATTCGCCCGGACGAAGGCAAGATTAACAAGCGGCCCTTGAGAGACTGGCTCGCCCATGCCAACGATTTGAAGAAGGACGGCAAGCTCGATTTGAGCGGCACGGTCAGTCTGGTCATCGTCGCGCGGCGCGACAAGAAGGGCAGGCTGTACAACGCGCAGGTCAGGTCTAAGTCGGGCGACGCGGCGTTGGTCGCCGTCGCCAAAGATTTGGTCGGCGCCATCAGCGATAGCAACGTGCTCTACTTTCTTGAAGACAGCGGCGAGGGCGAGGTGCGCTTCGACGTGATGTTGAATCAATCCGTCGTGACGGCCACGGTCGCCGCCGAAGTCGCATCGGTCGAGCAGGCGCAGAAGTTGGCGTCTGTCTACGGCGCGATGCTGTTCGGCGGGAAACTGGCGAAGAGCGGGCGCGACGAGGCAGTCATTTACCAGAACACGCGAACCTCTTCGAGCGGCAAAAATGTAGTCGTCAAATTTTCCATGTCGCGCGAGACCGCCGGAGAGATGTTGAAAAAGCAACTCCCGGCGACTTGAGATTGTGTAGTATGATGAAGGCCCGGCTGCGCTGGTCTACGGGAGACAACGGCGCGAGGGCTGTCGAGTTTAACTTTCAACTTTTAATGTTTACGTCTCGTTTCACAACCGTTCCTTTGCTCGTCCTGACGATGAGCGTCTTCGTGTGCCTGCTGGCGACGGCGAACGTGCAGGCGTTGGCGCAGAAGTCCGCGGCGGTCGTGACCGTTCAATCGCAAACTAAGAAAGGCTTGAAGCCTGCCGCTCGCTCGCTCGCCACGGCGCAGGCCGAACGCCCCGCCGAACAAGCTCCGCAGCAGAGCATCAAACGCTTCTCCGGCGACGCGCCGATGGTCGCCGCCGCGCCTCTCCTGCGCGAGACTTTCTGCGCCCTGCTCTCGAAATATCTTTCCTTAAGCTGACTGCCAACGCGCACAGCGGGGACGCCTTCCGGCGACTCGCTTGCCACTCTCTCGCTCGCTCAATTACAATCGCACGTTGCGCCGCAAGCGCAATAAATAGGTGTCCGAACCTGTACGGGTTCGTTTTCCGTTAGGACGAAAAGAAGATGATAGATAAGTTTTTAACCAAAGTTTTCGGCAGCAGCAACCAGCGTTACATCAAGACCACGCAGCCCATCGTCGCTCGCATCAACGAGCTTGAGCCGAGCGTCAAACGTCTCTCGGACGCTGAACTGCGCGCTCGCACGGCGGAGTTCAAAGAGCGCGTGGCGCAGGCCGTCGGCGACACGACCGACAAGGAAGAGCGCAAGCGAAAGGAGCGAGTGATTCTTGACGAGTTGCTGCCCGAAGCCTTTGCGACCGTCCGCGAGGCAAGCGTGCGCTCGACCGGCATGCGCCACTTCGACGTGCAACTCATCGGCGGACTCGTCCTGCATCAAGGCAAGATTGCAGAGATGCGAACGGGCGAAGGCAAAACCCTCGTCGCCACTCTGCCCGCTTATCTCAACGCCCTGACGGGCCGGGGCGGCGTCCACGTCGTCACCGTCAACGACTACTTGGCCTCGCGCGACGCCGAATGGATGGGACAGATTCACCGCTTCCTCGGCCTCGAAGTCGGCTGCATTCAAAACGACATGGACGACTTCGAGCGGCAGGCCGCCTACGCCGCCGACATCACCTACGGCACCAACAACGAGTTCGGCTTCGACTACCTGCGCGACAATATGAAGTTTGACCTCGCCACCTGCGTGCAGCGCGGCCACTACTTCGCCGTCGTTGACGAAGTTGACTCTATCCTGATTGACGAGGCGCGCACGCCGCTCATCATCTCCGGCGCAAGCGATGAAGCGACCGACAAGTATTACAAAGCCGACCTCATCATTCCTCAACTCAAGAAGGGCGAGGAGATTGACGGCAAGAAGACCGGCGACTACATCGTTGACGAAAAGCAGCACACCGCCGTCCTGACCGAAGACGGCGTGGACAAGGCCGAACGATTGCTCGGCGTCGGCAATCTCTACGACCCTTCGAACATGGAGATGCTGCATTGCGTCGAGCAGGCTTTGAAAGCCCACACGCTCTATCGTCTGGACCATCAATACGTCGTGCAGGACGGCGAAGTCATCATCGTTGACGACTTCACGGGACGTTTGATGAAGGGCCGCCGCTGGTCTGACGGCTTGCATCAGGCGGTCGAAGCCAAAGAGGGCGTCAAGATTGAGAAGGAGAATCAGACGCTTGCGACCATCACGCTGCAAAACTATTTCCGCCTCTACGAAAAACTCTCCGGCATGACCGGCACGGCGGAAACCGAAGCCGCCGAATTTCATTCGACCTACAAGCTCGACGTGGCGACCATCCCGACCAACATGCCGATGGTGCGCGAAGACCACTCGGACATTATCTATCGCACGCTGCCCGAAAAGTGGGACGCCGTTGTCGAAGAGATTAAGGAGTGTCACGAGAAGGGACAGCCCACTTTGGTCGGCACGGTGTCGGTCGAAAACTCCGAACTCATCGCGCGCAAGCTACAGAAGGAAGGCATCCCGCACAACGTCCTGAACGCGAAGTATCACGAGCGCGAAGCGGAGATTGTCGCGCAGGCAGGGCGCAAGGGTTCCGTCACCATCGCCACCAACATGGCCGGTCGCGGCACGGACATTCTGCTCGGCGGCAACCCGGAATTTCTCGCCCGCGAGGCTCTCAAGAAAGAGGAGATTGACCCGGACGACGTGACCGACGAGCAATGGGAAGAGGCCACAACCTCTGCCAAACAGATTGTCGAAGCGGAGCACAAGGAAGTGGTCACGGCGGGCGGCCTTTACATCATCGGCACGGAGCGCCACGAATCTCGTCGCATTGATAATCAGTTGCGTGGTCGCGCCGGTCGTCAGGGCGACCCCGGAGCGAGCCGCTTTTTCCTCTCGCTCGAAGACGACTTGATGCGCATCTTCGCGGGTGACAAAGTGCGCGCTCTGATGGAACGGCTCGGCATGGAGAAGGGCGTCGCCATCGAATCGAAGATGGTTTCGAAGCGCATCGAGGGAGCGCAGAAGTCTGTCGAAGGCCGCAACTTTGAATCGCGCAAGCACCTGCTTGAATACGACGACGTGATGAACAAGCAGCGCGAGACAATCTACGGCCTGCGCCGCCAGCTTTTGGAAGAGCCTGACCAGCGCGACTATCTGCTCGGCGAAAAAGGCGTGGCCCGCGACCTGCTCGCGGATTTGACGAAGCAGTACTTGAACCCGGAAGTCGCGCCCGACGATTGGGACGTGGAAAACTACGCCGTCCAGATGAACTCCATCTACGACTTCGACGTTGACGCCGAAGAGATAGATTTCGAGGATTGGGGTTCCGAAGCCATCGAAGAGGCCATCTGGGACAGGCTCAAAGCGAGATACGCGGAGAAGGAGCAGCAGATCGGCGTCGAGGCGATGCGCACCTACGAGCGCATCATCATGCTCAACATCATAGACGCGCAGTGGAAAGACCACCTGCTCTCGATTGACCATCTCAAGCAGGGCATCGGCCTTGTCGGCTACGGGCAGAAAGACCCGCTCGTCGAGTATAAAAAGCAGTCGTTCGACCTCTTTCAGGAATTGCTCGACCGCGTTGACCGGCACACGATTCGCTCGCTCTTCAACCTTCAGGTCGTCTCCGAGCAAGCGCCCGAACAGTTGCAACAGCGGCGTCCGTCGCGTCGCCCGTCCAGCTTGACCTTCACCGGCCCGAACCAATCGGCGGCGGCAGCCGGGGAAGAAGCGGGCAAGGTCAAGACCGTGACGCGCGACCAGCCCAAGGTCGGGCGCAACGAGCCTTGCCCGTGCGGCTCCGGCAAGAAGCACAAGAAATGCTGCGGCGCATAAAACGCGCGCAGGTTTTTGAGGGAGAGCCAGATGATTAAACCTCGCAACAGCGCCGCGGCCATTCTCTGTGTCGCAGCGCTTTCATGCTCACTGCTTTCGGGCGCGCGCGTCGAAGCTCAAACGAGCGCGCAGCCTGAAGCCAATCGCGCGCCCGCCACGCGCGCGAGCGGCATCGAACTCTACAGGCAGGGCGATGACGCCGGAGCAATTGCGGCTCTGCGCCTCGCCGTCAAGCGGGACAAGAACGACTTGGTGGCGTGGCGCGTTCTCGGCTTGGCCTACGGTCGTCTGGGCAAACTGGGCGACGCCCGCAAGGCTCATGAAAGGGCCGCGAAAATCGGCGAGCAATTTCTGCTCGCGCAATACGAGACGGCTCCCCTCGATTATATTTTGGGGCGACAAGCTGAACTCAAGCCGTTGCTTGATGCGGCGGCTGACAGCGCCGACCAGTATCTTCAATTGAGTTCCAATCTATCTAAGAAGAAAGTGTCTGAATGGCAGGAGCGGGCGGGATTTCTGCGCGACATGGCTTCGCTGATGGGACACGACAATCTGGCTGGCGCGGCCAAGATCTGGTCGACGAGAGATGTCACCACCAAAGCCAAGATATTAAGCAGGCCGGAACCGCAGTACACTGAAGCAGCGCGCGAGCATCGGATTGGAGGGACTGTGATAATCAGAGCCGTCCTCGCCGCCGATGGGCAGGTCAGAGCCATCAGGCCAATCCGAACGCTGCCCTACGGGTTGACGATAAAGGCAGTCAGCGCGGCGCGACAGATTAAATTTATTCCGGCGACCGTGGACGGCGCGCCCGTTTCTCAAGCCATCCAGCTTGAATACAACTTCCACGTTTACTGAACGCGCGGGCGGCTTCCTTCGCGCGCCTTCGCAGTTTGTGCGACAGCAGCTTTGTCGCTTGAATCAACTATCTTCGTCCGATGATGTCTCTTAGTTGTCTTCGCCGGATGGTTTCTCTGAGATGAGCGCAAACGTCACATCCAACAACCCGGTCGTGCAGGCGATTATCGCTGGCAAGGCTCCGCCGCAGGCGCGGATGGCGGCGGCGCGCGGGCTGTTGCCGCTGGCGCAGGCAGACTTGCTGGAAGTGCTCGTGGCTTTGCGCAACAGCAATGAAGCAGAGGTTGCGACTCAGGCGGCGGCGACGCTTGAGTCGCAGACGCCTGAGTCGCTGCTGAGCGTGGCGACGGCTATCGAAACGGCTCCGTCCGTCCTCGGCTATCTGGCCGCGCGCCAGACCGCGGGGCGCGCAGTCCACGAAGCCGTGACACTGAACGCCAACACGCCCGACGAAGGCATCGCCCTGCTCGCCGGAGCGACGACCGACGGCTCGCTGCTCGAACTCATTCTCATCAACCAGCAAAGGCTCATTCGATCGCCCGCCATCATTGACGCCGTTATCAACAATCCAGCGCGCACGCCCGATGCCGAGCGCAAGGCGCGCGAAACGCGGCGCGAGTTTTTCGAGAAGGAACGCGGAGCGCAGCAGGTCGCCGAAGAGTTGCGAGCGCGCGGCCTTTCGGCTGCCGCCGAGTTTGTCGAAACTTCGGAGACGGTCAACTCCGATGAAAGCTTCACGGTCGAAGACGCATGGCTCATCGCCGAGCACATCGAAGTCTCCGACGCAGACATAGACGACTCCTGGTTGGGGCTTGACCGGCTCGAAGAATTTTTCGAGGAGAGCTACGAGCAGCGCGTCGCCAACGCCGAGCGCGTCATCAACGAGACGCAACTGGAAAGCAAAGGACTGCCGCCGGAGCGCGTCGCCCTCATCCGTCGCATCATGTTGATGAGCGTCAAGGACAGAGTTAAGCTCGGCATGAAGGGCGACCGCGAGGCCCGCGCCATTCTCATACGCGATTCCAACAAGGTCGTCGCCGCGGCTGTGCTGCACAATCCGCGCATCACGGAGAACGAAGTCGAAGCGGTCGCGGCGATGCGCACAGTCTCGGATGAAGTCCTGCGTATCATCGCGCTCAACCGCGCGTGGGCGCGTTCCTATCCGATTATTCACAACCTCGCGCGCAACTCGCGCACGCCCATTGCGAGCGCCATCGGCATCCTGCCGCGCATCCGCACCAAAGACCTCCAACAGATAACGCAAAACCGCAACGTCTCCGAAGCCGTCCGGCGGCAGGCTTTTCGTCTGCTCGCCACGCGCACAGGTCGTTGAGAATCCATTGACACAGAGGCGCGCATCTCCGTAGAATTCGCGCGACTGATTCCCCCTTTGAAACAATCAACTGAAAGCGAACTCCTGCGGCTCGCTTTCCGGCGCGCTCGCTTCTCTCTCGCTTGCCGCAACAGCCGGAGATGAGGCGAATGCTCAACAGCTAAACCATGCGCGCACGGATTCCGGCGCGCTCAACTTGGAAAGGGAACGCGATGCCTAAACACTTAATTACATGGTTAATCTTCGGCTTAATCGCCGGCGCCATCGCCAAGCTCCTGACGCCGGGCCGCGACCCCGGCGGCTGTATCGTCACGATGCTGATTGGCATCGCGGGCGCGATTCTCGGCGGCTTTATCGCGCGCATGCTCGGCCTCGGCGGCAGAGAAGGTGAACCGCTCTTCGACAATCACTTTTTCATCGCTCTGGCCTTCGCCATCCTCGGCGCCATTATCCTGCTGGCGATTTATCATCTCATCGCCGGCAGAAAACGCGTCTGAAATCTGAGCCGGACTGCCGGCCTTTCGCGTCCATCGGCTATCAAGCGCGAAGACCGTTGACGACCGCTCAAGCTGGCGGTCGTCAACGGTCTTCGCGCGGCTCGCTGGCGCGACTCTTTAAAAAATCTCCGACCCCTTTCGCAGCACAGACCACCCGACATCCGTCAGCGTGTGGCTCGCCGCTCCCCACCACAGTCCGGCCAGGACAGCCCACA
This sequence comes from Blastocatellia bacterium, assembly GCA_033855775.1. Lineage (GTDB taxonomy): Bacteria > Acidobacteriota > Blastocatellia > Pyrinomonadales > Pyrinomonadaceae > DASVTR01. The sequence continues at coordinate 13,458 of JAWVFT010000026.1, forward strand.
CCGCATGATTGCCGACGTTTCGCCTGACGCCTTCTTCAATCGCGCGCCGGGCCGCCGCCAGTTCGTCGAACCCCGGCAACGCGCCGCCTACGATGGCCGCGCGCAAGTAGACCGCGCCCGTGACAATGATGGCCAGCACAAGAGCAAAGTAGACGACGCGAATCAACGTGCCGAAGATGATGCCGTGCGACCATCTTGAGC
>JAWVFT010000027.1:0-7842 GCA_033855775.1 Blastocatellia bacterium
CGACCGCACAGCAGCCTGGACTATCGAACGCCGAGTGAGTTCTAGGCCGTGCACAAACAAAGAGCCATGACATTAACAACCGTGAGAATCTAATCTGACGGCAGGTAAATAGTTCGGGGGCATCTCACCCCAACTCCCTCTTACTCCCCGCCCCTTCCTCTAAACCTCCACCCCCAACTCCCTCAACAACCCCAACGCCTCATCCAACACAGGCTTATAACAATACGGCGGCCCATCACACCAAGCCCGCTCCCTGGCCACCTCCGCCTCCTTCTTCGCCACCTCCCGCTCCCCCGCCTCCAACGCCACCTCCGCCAAAAACATATGAATCTCCGCCTGCTTCAGCCTGTACTCGCACCTATCTGCAATCGCCAACGCCTCCCCCGCATACTTCAACGCCTCTTCCATCTCGCCCCGCGCACGGAACAACCGCGCCCACGCCAGCAATATATCCGGCTCGTGGTCAACCAGATTGATGCGACGGCAGCGCGCGAGCGCCTCGCTGAGATGTTCATCGGCAGCCCTCAAGTCTTTGCCTTCCATGACCAGAGCCGCGCCCCACAGCCATTCAACACGAACAAGGTCAAGTTCGACCGGGAATCTTTCTTCAGCAACTTTCTTCCAAAATCCGAGTGCCAGTTGCGCCGCCTCCAGCGCGGCTCGCGCGTCGTTCATCAGCAAGGCGCGGAAGGCGCGAGTGGCCCACCCAACGCAAAGGGCTTGGGGGTTACTTTGCTTCTCAAATAATCCAAGAGCTATCTCCAGTTCCCCTGCCGCCTCGTCAGACGCGCCACGATAAACGAGCAGCCATCCCAATTCATGATGACCTATAGCTTCGCGTGCTTCGTTCTTGATCTCGCGGCTCAATTCTATGCGCTTCCGCAAATTACGCTCCGCTGCTGCCAGTTCGCCTAGTTTGATTTGGTCGTCAGCAATGTTCCCCAATCCGATGGCGAGGTTTTCTTTCTCGCCAAGTTTTTCAGCGATTGCATTTCCAACTTGAAAAGCGCGCACGGCCCGGCGCGGCTGACCGGAGCGACTGTATGAGTTCGCCAGCACGGTCAGCGTCCACGCCTGTGCGTCCTCATTCTTTAATCGTTGCGGGCGTTCTTCGCTGTCGGGAAATAGAGAGTGCTCGAGTTCGATGCAGATTTGATATGCCCCAAAGCGATAGTAGAGCGGATCACGGAGCCGGTCGCCGAACAATTTGCGCGCCTCATCATATCGCCCCGCGCGGGCGGTGTGGTGGTAGAGTTCGATGACGGGCAGTAGGTCTTCAATGCTCCGCACCTTGTCCTCGTCGGGCGCGGGGATGGCCGCAAAATAGTCGCGCAGGCGCGTGTGTGCGCCCGTCTTGTCGGTCAGGCGGTCGTAGGCATAGCGTCGCACAATGGGGTGCAGGTCGTAGCGGTTGCTCTTCATGTCTCGCTGCAACAGGCCGCGTGCCAGTAAATCTTCCAGCGCGGCGTCGAATTTCTTTATGTTGAGACGCTTAAGAAATCCGAACTCGTTGAAAGTTACGAGCGCATCGTAGGTCATCGGGCTGCGGAAGGCGGCGATGCGGGAGAGGAGCGTGCGTTCTCGTTTGGGCAGGGCGTCATAGGATTGTTGGAGGACGTGATGCTGGCTCTGGATGAGGTCGGCGTGAACGTCGTGGCGGGGCGCGGCGGCGATGTCGCCGGGGGTGCGCGTGTCGTTCGCAATCAAGCCAGAGAGCAGGCGCAGGCTCAAGGGGTGATAGCCGTAGGCGGCGCAGGCGGCGGCAATCTCGGCGGGCGTTCCTTTGGTGACGCCCTGCGCGTGCATGAAGGCTAGGGCGTCGGGGCGCGACATTTCTTTCAGTTCTTGCTTGAGGACTCCGGCGAGCGCGCCGACTGCGCGGTCTTCGAGGTCGCGCACCATGAGGCGTGTCGTGATGAGCAGCTTGGCGCGCGTCGAGCCTGCGGCGAGGTCTTTGAGCAGGCGGGCGGCGATGGGGTCAACGCAGGCTCGCTCGTCGTTGGTGAGGTTGGCTGTGTCGTCTTGCTGGTAGGCTGCGTCGAGACGGGCGTAGGCGCGTAGTTGTCGCTCGAAGCCGTCGAGGATGAAGAGGACGCGCTTGTGTTGTAGTTGCTTGCGTAGTTCCTGCGCGCGGTCGTAAGGGGTGGGAAAGAGCGCGGCGTCAATCGGCTGGCCGCTGGTGTACTTGAGGGCTTCGTCAATGAACTTGGCGAAGGAGGATTCGCCTTCGTAGAACGACCACCACATGACGCCCTCGACGGCGGCGGCAGCGGCAGCGGACGCAACTGCGGCAACAGCGGATGACGCGGCGGGCAGCACGTCATGCTGCATCCAGTGCCAGGCGAGCGCGGATTTGCCCATGCCGCCCATCGCAATCAAAGCGCAAATCGGATGCTCATCGTCTGCGAGCCACGCCGTTAGCTCTTCGCGCTCTTTGACGCGCCCCGTGAAGTTGGCTTGCATGGCGTAGGGGTGGACGAGGTTGGGCGTCAGTTGAGTGATTGGCTGTTCGGATTTGGTCGTGGGCGATTCGCGTATCTCTTCGATAACGCGCCGGAGTTGGTTGTCATGGTTTGTCGAATCGGTGAAATCTGCGTAGGTGAGAATGCCGAGGCGTTTGGGAAGCTGGCATGGTTCGAGCAAGAGCGGCAACGTCCGGCGGCGCGCTCCGCTTGGGTCTTCAACTTGCGATAAAAGCGCCTCAAACTTTGCCCACTCGCTCTGTAACCAGTTGGGCGTTATGACGAGCAGCGTCTTGCGGCTGTGCTCGACCGCGCTTTCCATGTTGTCGAGACTCGGCCCGCCAACTTTGAAGTCGCGGACATCTATGCAGGCGCGCAAACCCGCTGCTTCAAGTCGCGGAAGCAACCACGAGCGAACCCAATCAGCGTCGTGGTGGCTGTAACTGATAAAAACGTCGAAGGTAAAGCCAGACACCGGCGTTCCTCCTATCGAGCGCGCATTCCAGTAGTTGATGAAAAGCTACACGTTGACAGCGAGCATCGTGGCGTTGGCAAAGGCTGACGCTCTCCGTGTAAAACCAGAATCTCGCAACTACTCTATGCTGTCAATGATTGCCCGCGTTGAGGACTAGACGGCGGAGCGGGGCGAGAGATATAGAAAGGGCCGGGGATTAGTTGCTGCTTAATCTCCGGCCCGTTTGTTTCTTTCGTCGCTTGCGCGCTAAGGCTTAATCGGTGGCTGCCGCGTGGAAGCTGGCGATGGGGTTGTCTGTGTCCGGGGGCGTGACGCTTGAGCCTTCGAGTTGGGCGGCGTTGTGGCCGTTGTTGCCGGGCTCGCTGCTCTGGCGCGCTTCGTTGACGAAGGTGAGCCAGGGGCCGGGAGCGGGGCGTTCGCCGGAGGTAATCTGGAAGAAGGTTTCCTGAATGCGGCGTGTGATTTCGCCGCGCGCCCCGGCCCCGACCTTGATGCGGTCAACGGAGCGGATGGGCGTCACTTCGGCTGCCGTGCCGGTGAAGAAGAGTTCGTCACCGACGTAGAGCGCGGCGCGCTGGATGCCGCTTTCGGCGACGGGAATTTCCAGTTCGCGGCAAATCTGGATGACGCTATCGCGCGTGATGCCGGGCAGGATGGAAGACGAAAGGGGCGGCGTAATGACGCGGCCATCGTGCACCATGAAGATGTTTTCGCCGGAGCCTTCGGAGACGAAGCCGCGGTCGTCGAGCGCGATGCCCTCGGCATAGCCGTTGAGCAAGGCTTCCATCTTAATCAACTGCGAGTTCATGTAGTTGGCGCCAGACTTCGCCATCGCGGGCATAGAGTTCGGCGTCAGCCGGTTCCACGTCGAGACGCAGACATCGACGCCTTGCTCAATCGCTTCCGGCCCCAGATATTTGCCCCAGTCCCAGGCGCCGATGTAGCAGGCCAGCGGATTCGGAAACGGATTGACGCCAAAGGCCGGATGCTCTTCGTCCAGACTGCGAAAGATGATGGGCCTGATATAGCAGGAATCAAGCGTGTTGCGCCCGACGAGTTCGATGGTCGCTTCGGATAACTCGTCGAGGCCCCAATTGTGATCCATCCGGTAAATCTTCGCCGAGTTCAGGAGCCGCTGCATGTGTTCGCGCAGACGAAAGACAGCGGGGCCGCGCTTCGTTTTGTAGCAACGAATGCCCTCAAAGACGCTCGAACCGTAGTGCAGCACGTGCGACATGACATGCACGCGCGCGTCCGTCCATTTGATGAACTGGCCGTTGTGCCAGATTTCCGGGCAGATGCGAGGGGTCACGATGTCTTTGGTTTGGCCGTTCGTTGGAAACATCTATTGAACTCCTTTGAGGCTTGATTAGAATCCGATATTAGGGCGATATAAACTCATAATAAAGAGCAATCCGCAGAAACAATTCGGCCTGACAACGCCGCCGCCGTTCCCCTCGTTCTCAGCGCTGATTGAGATACGGCACAATACCGTAAAGCCGCGCCCGTTGGCAAGGCACGGCTTGCCTCATCCGCAACCGGCGGCGTACCATCAGGACGCTTTCAATAACACTGACTACGAAAAGTCCGCGCCCCGCGTTCGGACTCCTTTGCAACCTTTCGGATGACTCATCGCACCTGCTCTCGCCCTGCGCCTGCATTGGCCCTGACGCTCATCTGCGCGCTCCTTTGCGCGAACTGTCGCATGAACCCTGAAAATAACGCCAACACCACGGCCCAAAATTCGCCGCCCGTTTCGTCCAACAATCCGAGCGACGCGCTCGACGTTCATCGCCGCGCCATCAGCATTGACATGCACGCAGACACCGCGCAGCGGCTCGTTGACGAACACCTCGACATCAACCAACGGTTGACCGACGGGCATCTAGACGCCCCGCGCATGAAGGAGGGCGGACTCGACGCGCAGTTCTTCTCCATCTGGGTCGAGCCGCAGCTTTACGGCGGCGGCGGAGAGCGCGCCATCGAACGCGCCGACGCGCAGATTCGCGCCGTCCAAGCCCTCGCCGAAAAACATCCTGAGACGTGGCAACTCGCCACCACCGCCGCGGACATACGCCGCATCAGCGGCGAAGGCAAACTCGCCGCCCTGATGGGACTCGAAGGCGGCTACGCGATTGACGAGCGGCTCGAAATGGTCGAGCGTTATTATCAAATGGGCGTGCGCTATATGTCGCCCGCATGGAGCGTCTCGACGAGTTGGGCCGGTTCCTCCGGCGACGAGATTGGCAAGGCGCGCGGCTTGAACGAGTTTGGCAAGCAGGTCGTCCGCGAGATGAATCGCCTCGGCATGATGGTCGATGTCTCGCACGTCTCGGACAAGACTTTCTGGGACATCATCAACACTTCGACGCGCCCCGTCATCGCCACACATTCCGGGGCGCGAGCAATCGCGCACGTCGCGCGCAATCTGGACGACGACATGCTGCGCGCTCTGGCGAAGACGGGCGGTGTCTGCTCCGTCCTCTTCTACCCGGAATTTTTAGAGCCGGGTTGGAGCGAAGAGAAGAAACGCGTTGACGCGCAGATTGCGCCGCTCGTGCAGCGGGCCAACGACGCGCAGGCAGGCGGCCCGGCGCAGAAGAAGATGGCGCGCGACCGCGTTCGCATCCGCGAATACGCAGCGCGCCTGCCGCCCGTCTCCATCGCGCGCGTCGCCGACCACATAGACTACATCGTCAAGCTCGTCGGCATAGACCACGTTGGCATCGGCTCCGACTTCGACGGCATTCAAGCCACGCCCACAGACCTCTCCACGGTCGCAGACCTGCCGAACCTGACCGTCGAACTCATGCGGCGCGGCTACACCGAAGCCGACATAGACAAGATTCTCGGCGGCAATATGCTGCGCGTGATGGAAGAGGTGGAAAAGCAGTGACAAGTGACAAGCAGCAAGTGACGAGCAGGAACAAGCAACGAGCGATGGGTCGTGAGCTATAAACGATGAGCCGCACGTGATGTAACGACGAGTGATAAGCAACGAGCGATGAGCAACGAGCGATAAGCAATGAGCAATGAGACGTGAGTGATTGACGAAGGGCGAGAGAGAGTCAATGTCGAGCGCGAGTGTGGAACAGTCGGGCGGCGCAGGGGCGATGATGAGTCCGGCGCGGCTCTTGAAGATTCTGCTCGGCTACGTTCGGCCTTACACGGCGCGCGGCGTCCTTCTCGTCGTCACGCTCGTCATCGAGGGCGCGTTCAATATCCTGCTGGCGTTGAGTCTGAAATTTCTCATTGACTTCGCCATCACGCCGCGCAACGCGAGGGTCTTGACGCTGATTCTCTGTAGCCTCGGCGTCGGCTTTCTGCTCACTGCCGCCTCGCAGGTGATGCGCGATTATCTCTACGCTTGGCTCGGCGCGCGCATCCTCAACGACATCCGCCGCGAGATGTTCGGACACTTCCAGCGTTTGTCGCTGGCCTTCTATGCGCGTTCGCGGATGGGCGATTTGCTGTCGCGCTTTTCGACCGACTTAGCCGCCATCGAGAACGCCGTCGTGCTCGGCGTGCCGGGAGCGTTGCTGTGCGTTATCAACATTCTGTTCAGCGCGTGTGTGCTGTTCGCCATTGACTGGCGGCTCGCGCTGTGCGCGATGGTGGGCTTGCCGTTCGGCGTCGTCGGCCCGAAGTTTCTGGGGCCGCGCGCTCTTCGTGTTGGCTACGAATTGCGCGGCGAGCAAGCCGCGCTCGCAAACACGATTCAGGAGAATTTGAGCGCGCAGCAGATTGTCAAAGCCTTCAGCTTGAAGCGTTCAGTCCTCGCGGGCTTCGAGCGACAGGCGGCGAAGGTCGTCCGCCTTGCCACGCGCTTCAACTTTCTCAGCTACATCACCGAGCGCAGCCCCAACATCGGCATGCTGCTCTTCAACGTTCTGCTCATCAGCGGCGGCTCCTACCTCGCCTACACGGGTTCGCTCTCCATCGGCTCGCTCGTCTCCTTCAACGCCTTGTTCATCATGGTCAGTTCTTCCGTCATGGGCCTGACCGCCGTGACGCCGACGCTCCTTCAAGCCACGGGCGGCATGCAGCGCGTGCGCGAACTGCTTGACGAGCAACCGAGCGTCTCCGAGCAGCCGAACGCGCGAACGCTGCCCACGCTCTCTACGGGCATTCGCTTCGAGGACGTGACCTTCGGTTATACGCCTGAGCAGAACAATCTCTCAGGCGTCAGCATGGAACTGCCGAAGGGAGCGCGCATCGCCTTCGTCGGCCACAGCGGTTGCGGCAAGAGCACCAATCTCAACCTCATCATGCGCTTCTACGACCCGCAGGCGGGCCGCGTCCTGTTCGACGGCATAGACCTGCGCGAAGCCGCGCTCGATTCGCTCTACTCTCAGATCGGCATCGTCTTTCAGGAGAGCTTTCTCTTCAACACGAGCGTCCGCGAAAACATTCGTCTGGGCCAACTGGGAGCCACGGACGCCGAAGTCGAGGCGGCGGCCAGGGCTGCCGAGCTGCACGACATCATCGTCTCGATGCCCGACGGCTACGAAACGATTGTCGGCGAGCGCGGCGGGCGTCTCTCCGGCGGCCAGCGCCAGCGGATTGCGATTGCCCGCGCGCTGGTGCGCAATCCCTCGCTCATCATCCTGGACGAAGCGACCTCCGCGCTCGACCCAAGCACAGAGGCCGCCATCAACGAAACGCTCAAGCGCGTCAGCGTTGGCCGCACCGTCATCGCCGTCACGCATCGCCTGAAATCCGTCGTTGACTACGAGCGCATCTTCGTCTTCAAGGAAGGACAGATTATCGAAGAGGGCGCGCACAAAGGACTCTTGTATCGCGGCGGGACGTACGCCGCGATGTGGCGTCGGCAGACGGGGACGGCCATCAGCGCGACCGGCGACCTTCGCGTCACAGATGTCAACATCCTGCGCGACGTGCCTT